>JAGASS010000033.1 GCA_017621655.1 Clostridia bacterium
ACTTCCTCTGTCTTGTCCGTTATATTCTCGGTGTCAGATACTCGATCACCTGTATATGTGAAGTATCTATTTGTCAATCCGCTGAAATAACATTCAAGCTCATTACTTTTGTTTTTTTGATAATACCGTGTGTCAAGTTTGATTTTGCCGTCTTTGTCTGTGGTCTTTGGTATTCTTGACATATCGCACCTGAACAGGATATGAAAACCGCTTCCGCTCGGTGATCGTTCGATATATGTCCCCTCAAAGAGTTGCAGTATCTCATTTTGGAGAGGGTTTGACTTTGTGTGTCCGTCCGCTCCGTCAATGTCAATTCCACAGATACCGTCCGCAAACATAAAGCCCATACCGTCATACTTTTTACAGGCTGAAAATGCCGTTTGATAATCGCTCCAACTCTGCCGATTATTGCTCATAGCCTTACCGCCTGTTTTGGCATTGTATGGTATCTTTGTCGGTCTGCCGTCTTTGTCGGTTTCATATTGCCAACATATCCACACACTTTGAGATTTTAAGTCAGTCAAACATTTCTCACCGCCTTTTTGCTTTCCTCTGTGAGCTGTTCAACCAAAAGGGGATAGTTAATCAAGCATTTGTTTCCGCACATTATATGAGGGATTTTTCCTTGTTTTTGGAGCAACCTCAAAGCGTGCTCGGAGAGTATTCCTGTTTTTGCCGTTTCACGTATAGTCAAGAATTGAGGGGTAGTATCAAGCATTGGCTTCACCTCTCACAATTCGATCAATAGCAGAGAAAACAAGTTTTTTCTTGTCCTCTGACAGTTCTTCTCTTAACCACTTGCAAAAGGTAAATTCAGATATGCCGATTTCCTTTGCAACCTCATAATGACAGAGGCGGTTTTTCTTAATCAACATTCTTACATCTAAATTGTACATATTTTTAATTCCTTTCATAAAATCAAAGGCTGTGCACTTCCTTTTGTAACTTAATTATAAACTAAAACAATAACTATTGACATTGTAAAAATGTTGTGCTATAATATATGATGAAAGGAAACATTTTGAGGTGATAATATATGCAACACAGATTTCGTGCACACTATTCAAAGCAAACAACAGAATTTCATATCATTTTAGATATAGACTATGAGCTATACGAAGAAATGAGCGATAGTACAAGATCATTCTACGGATATAACGAAAAAACAGGAAGAATTATTCCTGATGATTGGAATGTCGAAAGAGGGGATATTCACCCTGATTTCCGCTTTTTCTTTGGAGATTTTCTTGCCTATACTGATAAATCTTTTGATGATACTGAAAAGATTTTTGACTTAATTTCAGATCTGTTTCACGGTCTAACCGAAAGTGGAATAAATCAGTTGAAAACGTGTCATTTACACAAAGCAAAACTCGATTACATAGAATATCTTTCATACAATAATTTCAGCCTTGATTTTTTGGAGCGTTTCGCTAACAGTAAAGGAATACACTTTAACAGAACGCTTACCACAAAAAGCGGACAGCGTTTGAGTGTGGACAGCGATATAACAGATATTTGGTATGTGTATGAAAGTCAATCAATAGAAGATATTATCTTTTCAAGCGTTCATTTTGCATTAGAAAACGGATATAAATTTGCACAATGTCAACATTGCGGAAAATGGTTTTTTAAGAGTAGCAACAGAAAAGACAGCAATACAAAATACTGTAAAAGAAATAGCCCTGTTTCTGATTACTCACATTTGAGTTGTGAACAGGCTGTACGGAATATAATTCAGCAATGTACAAGAGTTAAAAACCGTATTGAAACAAAAATACAGCTTGCAGAAAAAGGCACATACTCATATTTCATTATTGATTTTCAAAATCAATGTGAAGTATATAAAGACAAAATCAAAGAATGTCCCACAGTTAAAAACTTAACTGATTATATGTCCTTTTTGGAAAGAGTAGAAAAAGAGAGGGAGTGGCTAAAAAATGGCAACGATAAATAAACGTGGAAACACATTTCAAATTGTGGTATCGCTCGGACTTGATACGAACGGAAAGAAGATCAGGAAAACTACCACATATAAACCGCCCGAAAACACCACACCGAAAAAGGCTGAAAAGCTCGCACAGGAATTTGCTGTTGAATTTGAGCGTAAATGCAGAGGGCTGTCCTCGTTAAACGAAAATATGCGTTTCTCTGAATTGGCTGAATGGTACATAGACAACTACGCAAAGAATAAGTTAAAACCGATTACGGCTTATACTTATGAGGGACAAATAAAAAATCACTTATTGCCTGAATTGGGAAATATGAAATTAAAGGATTTCACCCCTGCAAAGATTACAGCCTTTTTCAAAACACGCACATATCAGCCTGCAACCTGTCGCAAAGTATATGTTATTTTGCAAAGTGTGTTTGCTCGTGCTGTAGAGCAAGGCTTCATCAAAGAAACGCCCTGCACAAAGGCGGTTATATTACCGAAAGCAGAAACACCGAAAGAAAAAAAGCCTTTCCTTGACGAAAATCAAGCAAAAGACTTGTTAAAAATGGTTGAGGATAACACACAGTTCAACCGCATTATAAAAGTATTGTTATTTACAGGTATGCGTTCAGGTGAGTGTTTAGCTCTCCGTTGGCAAGATATAGACTTTGAGAACAGGACAATACACATTGAAAATACCTTGACAGATGTAGGCGGTAAGCATTGGCTACAACCACCGAAAACAGCAACAAGCAACAGATACATTGCTTTATCTGATATATTGGCTGAAATATTCATAGAGCAAAAGAAACATAATGACGAAAAGCAGAAAAATCTCGGCAAACTCTACAAATATCCTGAAATGGTATTCACATCTGAAAGCGGAAATTATGTTGACAGGTCAGGACTTAACACACAATTCAGACGATTTGTAAAAGGTACGGACTTTGATTTTATATCCCTGCATAGTTTACGCCATTGCAACGCAACGCTATTGATAAACAGCGGTATTGACTTAAAAATCGTTAGTGAGTTGCTCGGTCATTCAGATGTATCAACCACAGCGAATGTATATGCAGATGTTTTGAAAAGCTCAAAGGCAAAAGTTGCTGATTTGATTTCCTTAAAACTGAATGGAAATTGATGTCCGTGATGTCCTTTTGATGTCCGAAAATACAAAAGGCTATTGCAATTTACAAAAAGTTATGATACAATAATCAAGGAAAAGCCTTATAATATCGGACTTTTCAAAACGATACAAAACACTATAAAACAGCGTTCTTATTTCTCGAAGAGATAATTTACATTATTTCAAAAGGTCTCACCTCGGTGAGGCCTTTTTTCGTCCACTGCACTCCTCGCGCTACGCTCGCCGTGCCTTGCCCTCCACCGTCGCATAGTCGCCGCGCGTCGCTCGATACACTCGCTTCTTCGGCTCCTTGCTTTGGGCGGTTTCGCTTCAAGAAAACAATTATCAATTGTTTTCTTTTCTCTACCCAGTTCTCCAAGAGATAATTTCTTATCAACTTCAAAAGAGCTTCGCAAAAGCGAAGCTCTTTTTATTTTCGTTTTAACATTTACATTTTCAATTTTTATGCTATAATATATCTATCCCCTCTCTACTCCCCAACTAAACCAACGGTAGGTGTACTTTTAACGCATAATTTGCTACACTATTCTCGAAAGGAGGTCGCTTATGGACCAGATTAAGATCGGAAGGTTTATCGCCGAAAGAAGAAAAAAGGTAAACTTAACACAAGCACAGCTTTCTGAAAAGCTGAACATCACAGACAAAGCGATTTCCAAATGGGAACGCGGCAAGGCGATGCCCGACGTTTCTATCATGCTCGAGCTATGCGGCATTTTGGAGATCAGCGTAAACGAACTGCTAAGCGGGGAGGAAATAAGTATGGAAAAGAACAATGAGAAAAACGAACAGCTTCTTCTTGATATGGCAAAAGAGGTTGAACAAAAGAACAAAACGATATGGACTACGATGTGGGTAATTATGAGCGTAAGTATAATTGCACTTCTATGTGGCTTGGCAGCTTGCGCCTATCTTATACCCGAGGGGCCTTGGCAGGTCGTCGCTATTCTTGCGATAGCCGTCATATTTATGATCCCCTGCTTCTATGCGCTCAAGCTCGAAGTTAGCGTAGGCGCCTACAAGTGCAAAAACTGCGGTCACGAGATAGTACCTACCTACACGCAGGCGCTTAACGCGATGCACATGGGCACAACACGTTACCTCAAATGTCCCGAATGCGGAAAACGTACCTGGTGCAAAAAGGTATTGAAGTAAAATAATTAACACCCGCTTGACGTGCCGTCAAGCGGGTGTTTTTCATTCATCATATTTTGATCGGTAGCCCGAATACTTTTGCTTCTTTTCTATCTTTTCGACCATCTTTTTGTATGATCTTATCCTCAGATGTCTGATTAAGAACAAGACAAGAAGAATCGCCGTATAAACAGCCGCGACTTTCTTCGGGAGGCCTGAGTACATCGGCAGAATAAACCATACCGTAAACGGCGCGGCAATACCAAACGTCAGATAATTCTCCGTCGGCATAAACGTTCCGTCATGGAAAAACCAGGTGATCGACGAGTAGAAGGTAACGAAGAAGGCGTAAACTGCGCAAAGCAGCTCGTAAACGCAGCCCTTCGAATGCGCCTCTGTGCCATCGTCAAATTTTGCCCAGTACCAATTCTTCATCGCCAAAGCAATGAAGAAAAATGCAACCGCAACAGCTACGGAACCAAGGAAAGCAAGCCAGCTCTTCTTCAAAACAACGTAGTCACGCATCGTCTTTTCGGGATCGTGCGGTATTCGGTTCTTTGCTACAAGTCTAGTCAAAAGGCGTCCGAGAAAATACAGCCCGGCTATAACTGCAATAAAACCAGGGATCATCGGAATATGCAAAAACGGCGGCAGATAGCCGAAAAACAGAGCGTACATAATAGGCGCAAAAAAGCATATCAAACTTAATTTTGCCAAGATGTCATCCGGTCCGAAATTAAACTCTGGTAAATATGATTTATTTTCTTCCATCAGTTATCCTCCGAATCGGCATCCTTACCGTATTCGTATTCTATCAGCTTGTTTTTGACCTCAATTTCATTGCCTGTAATGTAATTATACCCGCAAACGTTACAGAATTTCCAGCCCTCGTGTCCCTGAAGGCCGCAGATAACGCAAACGCGTCTGCCGTCCTCCTCGGTCGGAAAGCGGAAGGCATAGTTTGCTCCGTCAAGACGAAAAATAACGTCGCCCTTGTTGTAAACATCAAGATGCTGGAGGTATTTCGCCTCGGCTGTCGATATCTTTTTCTTCTTATCCTTTTTTGAGAAGGGCGTATCAATTACAAGATACAGCGAATTGAAGTCTTTGTTTTGCTCCTTCGTATTACCTAAATGTCCCCAAAAGGTCTTTACAATAGGTGTCTTAACAATACCGATATAGGATCTGTCGCGAAGCTTCCACGGTATACCCATAATTAAAAACGGTGCAGCCAGAATTACGATCGACGCAATTATTCTCCTTAACGGCTTGACTCGTTCAAACGTCTCGTCACCGACAATAAATACCTGCCAAACAGCAAAAGCCATAAGAGCAAGAAAGACGAGTATTCTGATTCCGTATCTGATGAAACGTTTTTTGCGTGCGTATTTTCTTACGTCATCGGGAATAGTTACAAATCTATCCATACTCATCCTCCTTATGTATTATAGCGTTTTAATGAACCTCTCAATTCTTTCCAGGGCTTCTTTGATATGCGCAAGGGAGTAAGCATAGGAAATTCTAGCAAAGCCCTCGCCGCATTCTCCGAACGCAGTACCGGGAACGATAGCTACCTTACCCTCGTAAAGAAGACGCTCGCAGAATTCCTCGCTCGACATTCCAAAAACGCCGACGTTCGGGAAGACGTAGAACGCGCCCTCCGGCTCAAAGCAAGGTATACCCAGTGCGCGAAGTCCGTCAACGAGGTATCTTCTTCTCATATCGTACTCGCCGACCATATATTCTATGTCGGGATCCCCGTTTTTGAGTGCCTCGATAGCGGCAAACTGGCTCGTTGTCGGGGAGGACATTATTGCGAACTGATGAAGCTTAAGCATCTGCTTGGTTATCGGCTGAGGTGCGGCGGTATAACCCATTCTCCAGCCCGTCATAGCGTATGCCTTAGAGAAGCCGTTGACGACCACTGTTCGTTCTCTCATATCGGGAAGTGACGCGATAGAAACGTGCTTCTTACCTCCGTAGGTCATCTCCGCATATATCTCGTCGGAAAGCACCATAATGTCGGTGTCGCGCAGTATATCGGCTATCTCGGATAGCTCATCTTCCGTCATTATCGCGCCTGTAGGATTATTCGGAAACGGCATAACGAGAAGCTTCGTTTTAGGCGTTATCGCCGCCTTAAGCTTTTCGGGAGTGAGCTTGAAATTGTCCTTTTCCTCGGTAACGACAGGCACGGGAACTCCCCCTGCCATCTTTACAAGCGGATCGTAGCAGACGAAGCAGGGGGTCGGAATAATGACCTCATCGCCGTCGTTAAGAATTGCACGGAATGCGATGTCTATTGCCTCCGAGCCGCCGACGGTAACGATTATTTCGTTTTCGTTATAATTGAGATCAAATCGGCGCGCAAGGTACGAGCATATCTCTTTACGCATCTCAAGTAGTCCTGCGTTAGAGGTATAATACGTCTTTCCCTGCTCCAAGCTCGTTATTCCCGCCTCGCGTATGTGCCAGGGGGTAACGAAGTCGGGCTGACCGACGGTAAGCGCTACGACGTCTGTCATCGAGTCGAGCATATCAAAGAACTTACGTATTCCCGACGGCTTTAGCTCCTGCGCCTTTCTTGATAATAGCTGTGAGTAATCTTTCATTACAGGATATTCTCTCTTTCGTCCTTATGGTCGGACTTATAAATTACGCCCTTGTCCTTGTATTTTTTGAGAACAAAGTGCGTTGCAGTTGAAACAACGGATTCGAGGGGCGCAAGCTTATAAGCCACGAAATACGCGACCTCCTTCATCGTCTTGCCCTCGATAATAAGCATAATATCGAAGCCGCCCGACATAAGATGAACGCTCTGTACCTCGGGATAATTTATAAGTCGCTCGGCAAAGCGGTCAAATCCGCGGTCACGCTGGGGAGCGATTTTAAGTTCAATTACAGCGCTAACGTATTCGCGGTCTGTCTTGTCCCAGTCGATCATTGCCTTATATCCAAGGATAACTCCGTCCTTTTCAAGCTGTCTAATCGTTGCTTTTACTTCCTCGACGTCCTTTTTACAAATACCTGCGATCTGTTCGGGTGTAAGACTGCAATCGTTTTCAAGAAGTGTGAGTATCTCGTTCATAATAGATTCCTCGCTTTAGAATAATTTAATTCATTATATCACAACGCCTTTGATTTGAACAGTATTTTTACGAAATTTCCGTGAAAAATAATTGAAAAAGGGGGATATATATGGTAGAATGATAAAAATAACGTTTGGAGAGAACAATGCAGGACATTTTTTTACCGTCTACCTTGATATACGACAGCGAATTTAATATAGATATTCTACGTGAAAACAAGCCGTATCGCAACATCGGTCAGCTTCTTATGAGCATGAAAAGCGTCCGTGACGCGCTACGCCTTTGCGGCGCGGAAGAACGTATTCTGGACGGAAACGCGTCAGATTACGAATGCTTTACCGCGACCTGCTCGTCGATGGAATATCTCGTCGGACATAACGTCTATAACGGCGTAAAACGGCTTTTAGAGGATGTTTTCGGCGTATACGAGCAACTGTCGCCATTTAACTGCGAAGAGCTTTGGGTGGTATTAAACACCTATATCGACGATAATGGCTTAACCCCGAATTCCCTGCTTTCCTCGCTCGGAGTTGAAAGCTTGTCGCTCCGTGTTTCGCCGTTTGAGGATTTCAATATATCCTCGGTGGATATTGACCTTTATTCGGTAAGCGACCTTTCGGATATTATCTCGCTCGTTACGGCTGATAAGAACACCGAAAACGATTGTGAAAGCTTTATAAGCAAAATCGCATCGGCAATTACAGAACGCGCGGAGAGTGGCTCATTTAGCGTTTTCTTCAGATTAGGCGATGATTACGAGTTTGAACGTATGAGTCGCAAGCACGAGGTGTACGAGATATACACCTCGCTCAAAAGCGGAAAAACGGTGCCGATTTCGGCACAAAACGGGCTTAAAACTTACGTTTTAACGTCACTTTTCGGCACTTTTTGTACCCTGAATTGCAATGTTTTGACGGATCTATACTGCAAGGCGCGAGAGCTTCGCCTCCTGCTCGATTATCTCCGACTCAACAAAAAGCTTCCGACGAGCATGCTAATAAGGGCCAATGACCCAACGGATGTCGTTAATATCTCACTTGAGTTTTCAAGCCGCAACGAATACGGACTTCCTTCAATAATTCCCGTATGTCAGTCTTTGAACGAGCTTGCAAAGGTATTCCCGATAGGGCTTGCTCTTGAGTATCAGAACCGTATTACAGACGCCGTATCGGTTGCGACTCTTGTATCAAGCCGAGAAGCATCCTATCAAGCGCTATCGCTTATTTCCGACCCTGATTCATTACTTCTCGATCTTGCCTACGCAAATATCAAAAACCGCATGAGAATATAAAAAAAGCCCGCAGTTGCGGGCTTTTATGCTTTTTTGAGCGTGACACAAATAAGCTCGGGATTATTGTTTATTCTGAACGGGAAAGACGAGCTTCCAATTCCACGGCTTATCACCATCGTAGTGCCGTTCATTATGTGAACACCCGACGTATATTTCGGAAAAACGCCCTGATTCGGTGCGTACAGACCGCCGATAAACGGTATCCTTATCTGTCCGCCGTGCGCGTGTCCCGAGAAAACGAGGTCTATGTTATAATTTGAGTATATAGAAAACAATTCGGGTCGGTGCGATAGAAGCACTGTATAACTGTCTCCGACAGGAGAAAGCTTATCGAGCTTCTCGCGCATTACCGACTTGTTTTTTTCTTTTGGAAGCCCCTCGAAGCTTGGGTCGCAAACGCCAAGAAGCTTTATGCTTTCACCGCCTACTGTAAGTGTAACCTCATCGTCATTCAGTATAGTAACGCCGAGCGCCTCGATCCTCGCCATAAGTATCATATACTTATCGAGCACCGCTTCGTGATTTCCCGTTACGTAATAAACGGGCGCGACCTTTACCGCCTTTTTCATAAACGAAACCGATGAATCGATCTCGTCATCATTATCTTTTGCGCACAGGTCGCCCGTCACGACGATAATATCGGGCTTGCACGCCTTAATTTTATTTATAAGTCCGTTATGTCCGTTTCCAAAATCAGCGCTGTGAAGGTCACTCACCTGTACTATTCTATATCCGTCGAAGCTACTCGGCAGGCGATTCGATCTGACTGTATATTTTGTCACCTCAATGACCGTATTTTCAAAGTGAGAATAGACGGCAAACAACATAAAAAGTGCCAAAAAAATGCGCAGAAGCTTCTTAAGCTTATTCTTAGGACTTTTCTTAGGTTTTTTCTTCATAAGTACCTATACAAATTAAGGGAAAGACGGTCTGCCTTTCCCTTGTTTTTTACTTTGATGCTTTTATCAGTATACGCGAGATGTCGGCTGATGTGAAATCGTACTTTTCACGGCAGAACTGACAGCTGACAGACGTAACGTCGTCCTTCGCCATATCCTCAAGCTCCTTAACACCTGCGGAAATAAGCGCTTTTTCGACCTTGCTTCTGCTGCAGTCGCACTTGAAGGAAATATCGAACTCGTCGAGTATCTCCATCTGGAATTCGTTAAGAACGTTTACGCAAATGTCCTCGGGCTGCATTCCTCTAGCGAGCATTGTCGTTACCGGCTTTAGTCCGTTTAAGCATCTTTCGACGGCTTCGATAGTATCGTCTCCTGCCGCCGGAAGAAGCTGGATTATAAATCCGCCTGCTACAGCAATAGAATTATCGGGATTGACGAGTACTCCGAGGGCGCAAACCGTCGGTATCTGCTCGCTTATTGCATAATAGGACGTTATATCCTCGGCAATTTCTCCTGTTGCTATCGGTATCTGTCCCGTATATGGGTCACCCGTACCGAAGTCCTTCATTACCGAAAGGTATCCGTCAGTACCGACGGCTCCGCCTACGTCGAGCTTGCCGTTTTCCTTAAGAGGAAGGTCAACATCGGGATTCATTACATATCCCTTTACGTTACCGAGGTAATCGGAAACGCATATTATCGAGCCGCAGGGACCTCCTCCGTTAATACGAAGCGTAACGGTGCCCTTTTCCTCCTTCATCATCTGCCCCATAAAGGACGTACCTGTAAGGAGTCTGCCAAGCGCCGCCGAGCATACCTTCGACGTACCGTGTATTCTCGCGGCAGTCGCAACTATATCTGTCGTATCCGACGCCATCATTATGACGGTGCCGTCTGCAGAGATTGAACGAACGAGCTTGCCCATATTATTTGCGGTTAAGCTTCTCGAGCCAGATAAGTCCGATGTCTATAGCGTCGTAAAGGCCGTTCTTCTCGAACTGCTTTGCAAGACGGTCAGCGGGGCTCTTGCTCTCGTCGGTGCTCATTACCTGAACGATAACGAGGTCGGGGATCTCGATTCCCGCATCGGTCTTCTTCGTCGTTACGACCATGAGGAAAAGCACGTAATCGTCCTTCATGTCGCCGTAGCAGTACATATTATCTTTTCTTACAAGCGGCTTATCCTTATAAACAAGGAACTCACCGTTGATTCCATTACCCTGATAATCAGTCATTTTTATCCTCCGTTAAACCAATCGTGGCATTATTTCGTAAAGTATATGATACCATAAATTCGTGCTCATGTCAACTCTCGTTTTTACCGACCGTATTTTCGGTAAGAGAAGCAAGCGGATTCTGGCTCATCGCTCTTTCCATTTCGCTGTTTGAGACGTGAGTATATATCTGCGTCGTATTAAGCTGCTCGTGACCGAGAATATCCTTAAGAACGCGTATATCGACCTTTCCCGTTTGGTACATAAGGGTTGCGGCGGTATGGCGAAGCTTATGCACCGAAAGACCTCTGTTATCAAATCCCGCTGCGTCAAGATACTTATATACGACGGTCTGCACCATCTGTTTACTTATGCGTGTGCGGCGAGAGCTTAAGAACAAGGCGTTTCTGTGTCCTCCCTGCGGATTTTTTTCTCTTACCTTTATGTAATTTTCGAGCGCAGATCGGCAGGCGTCGTTTAGATATATCACCCTCTCCTTTGCGCCCTTACCCATTACGCGGAGCGAGCGCAGGTCGCGGTCAAGGTCGCCGAGGTTGAGTCCGACAAGCTCCGATAAACGCATTCCGCAGTTGAGAAACAGCGTTATTATACAGAAGTTTCTTTCCTTAAAGCGGCTTTCGTCGTCGCTGTTAACAGCGCGCAAAAGCTCGACGCTTTCGTCGGCAGTAAGGTGCTTCGGAAGCGTTTTCGGAATCTTCGGCGTGTCTATATTTGTAGTCGGATTATCCTTAAAGCGCATCGCGACGCCGCAATAGTAGCGGTAAAAGGATTTTAGCGACGAGAGCTTTCTCGCTCTCGTTCTTGCGTGGTTATCACGGTCGATGGCAACGAATGACAAAAATTCCATTACCTCGCTCTTCTTTACCGACGCGGCGAAGTCGTAGTCGAGATCGAAGATCGTCATATCGTCAAATTCCTCGCCCGAAAGAGGAAGCTTTTCCCTCTTCGCGCGCAGAAACTTAAAGAACAGCATAAGATCGATTTCATACTGCTCTACCGTTCTCGGAAGCCGTCCACGGACAACAAGCATATACTGCGAAAATTCACTTACAAATTCGGGAAGCTGTGTCATAAGTCCTCCTGATTTAGTACAATTATGAGTATATGATATAGCTAATAATTTACATTTTCATTGACAAAGTGTAAACTTTCTTCGATTTTCCTGCTTATTCACAAATCTATCACAAAATTATAGTATACTCATAGTCATAAATATATAAACCTCTCCGAAAGGATCACGTCAGCTTTATGAAGTTCTTTTTCAAGGACAATTCCTACTCGATTTTCAAGATGTTTATAAACCAGATCGGTATGACCATATTCGGTATCGCGCTCTCCTTTGCGACGCCGGGAAACACGCTCTTCCTGCTTTCGAGCATTTTTGCTGCTTGCTTCTACATGGTCCTTCTCTACACGATGACCTGGGATATTGGATTTGAAGAGAAGATACGCATCGACGCAAAGCGCCTGAAGTACAATCGCTTCAAGGGTCTTTATATGTCCCTGGTCGCTAATATTCCGAACTTCATAATCGCAATTCTCATCATAGTCGGCAAATACGTTCCCGGCGCAGGCAGTGTTCTTGCAGTAGGAAGCGGTGCTGCCGCTGTTCTCGAAGGAATGTATATCGGAATCGTTAACGTTGTTTTCAAGTTCAATCCTTTCGCTTACCTATTGATCATACTTCCATCTCTTATCACCTGCTATTTAGCGTACATTGCAGGTGTTAAGGGATTCCGTATCTTCCCTGCTCCGAAGAATAAGTACAGCAAAGAGTAATTTCTTATTTTCGACTGATAACGGAAAGGAGGGCGACCAATGGCGTTTCAGACTGTATTCAAACGGTACGAGCTGAAATATATGCTCACTCTTGAGCAAAAGGAAATGTTCCTTGATACAATGTCACAGTACATGGCACCTGACAAATACGGGCGCAGTACGATACGCAATATATACTACGACGACGATAGCTACCGTCTTATCAGGCGCTCGATCGAGCGACCTGCATACAAGGAAAAGCTTCGTATTCGCAGTTACGATCTTGCCTCCCCCGACAGCACGGTGTTCGTCGAGCTGAAGAAAAAGTTTGATAAGGTCGTATACAAGCGTCGGCTTGCTCTTCCTGAAACTGATGCTATGAGATGGATCGGGCGCGAAGAAGTTCCTATCCCCGACACTCAGATCTCGCGCGAAATAAACTACTTTATCGATTTTTACGGAAACCTTAAGCCGAAGGTGTTTCTCTCATACGAGCGTGAGGCGTTCTTCGACAAGGACGGCGGCGATTTCCGAATAACCTTTGATGAAAACATTCTCGCAAGGACAACTGACCTTTCACTCTGTTCTCCGTCATATGGAACGCAGATCCTTGAAAGCGGAAAGGTGCTTATGGAGCTTAAATGCTCGGGAGCCATTCCCTTATGGATGGTCGCGATCCTTTCAAGAGAGAAAATATACAAGACATCCTTTTCAAAGTACGGCACTGCGTACGGGACGCTGATCTTCCCCGAGATTTACATAAAAAATTCTGTAGATAACAAGGAGACAATTACTAATGGGCGCAATATTTAAGGGTATTTTTGACAATGGACTGACACAGACTATCGACGTTAAGGATTTTCTTCTTTGTATTGGAGTTTCGCTTGTTCTCGGTCTTATTATGGCTGTCGCATATATGATCAAAAACGAGCATTCCAACAGCTTTATAGTAACTCTTGCGCTTCTGCCTGCCGTCGTATGTGTAGTTATCATGATGGTAAACGGAAATATCGGTGCCGGCGTTGCAGTTGCGGGTGCATTCAGCTTGGTTCGTTTCCGTTCGGCGCCCGGATCCGCAAAGGAGATCGTTGCTATCTTCCTTGCAATGGGTACAGGTCTTATATCCGGTATGGGATACCTCGGATTTGCGGGACTCTTTACCATTATTATGTGCGCGATGTTCGTTATCTACAATCTTGTTTCCTGCGGATATGCACGCAGAATGTCCGCTAATAAGATGATTACCGTTACAATTCCCGAGGACCTTGATTATACCGGTGCTTTTGACGATATATTCGCACAGTACACAAAGAAAAACGAGCTTGTAAAGGTAAAGACCACGAACATGGGAAGCATGTTCCGTCTTACATACAACATCACTCTTCGCGATGCGTCGAAGGAAAAGGAAATGATCGACCGCATACGCGAGCGTAACGGAAATCTTGAAATTATGGTTTCAAAGCAGGAAAACCGCATAGCGGAGCTTTGATAATAAGGAGATTTTTATGAAATTAAGGTCTATTGCGATCCTACTGTGCCTCGTTCTTATCTTTACGGGGTGCGACAAAAACGAAAGCAAGCGCGGTCCCGGTTATTCGGGATCTGAGACGCAAGGAAGCGTTGCCGACCTTGGAGACGATAACAAGACCTTTGGCGAGAAAATAGAAAACACTGGTGCCTACGACGGCTATTTTGAGGGCGAATCTGCAAATATCGAGGTCGAGTGCATTTCGGGAACGAAAAACGCATACAAGCTCGAAGGTAATACTCTGACATTTACTTCAGTAAGCGAGCGCTCGGTATATTCAATATCGGGTAAGTTCAACGGAAATATCGTTATTGATACGGGTGACGACTACAAGTTTGATCTTGAGTTTAACGGGCTTTCCCTCGTTTGTAATTCGACGAATCCTATTTTGATAAAAAGCGGTGACGAGGTTGCCATCAAGGCAAAGAAGAGCACCAAAAACTATATTTACGATATGCGCGATGCCATCGACCCCGATAACGATGCGCTTTACGCAGGGGCGATATATTCCTTTGTCGATCTTGAGATCGGCGGCAAGGGCGAGCTTACCGTAGTTTCCAAAAATAACAACGGCATTCAGACAAAGGACGATCTTCAGGTCAAAAATCTTACACTTTTCGTTGCCTGCATCGACAACTCGCTTAAGGGCAACGACAGCGTTGAGATCGAAAGCGCAAATACTACGCTTATCGCGTCGGGCGGTGACTGCATCAAGACATCAAACAGCGGTGTTTCCGATAAGGGGAATCAGCGCGGTACGGTTTCTGTCATCGGCGGTATTCACACCCTTTATGCCGCTTGCGACGGTATTGACGCAGCTTACAACGTCACCGTTGACGACGAGACGACGGTTCTTAATATTTACACCGATAAGTATTCAAGCTATTCCAAAGAGGTTACGGCAACCTCCTCTGATACCAACTATATCCGATTCACGAGTAAGGATTATTATTACTCTGTCAAGTATTATAATTCCGATACGGATTTCGTTTGGGTTAACGCCGAATATCATTCCAAGGTGTCCGGCGGCAGAAACACCTATTATTACTATTCATACCCGAAGATGAACGACTATGCAAAGCAGCAGTTCTTCATCTACGAAAGTGCCGATCAGCTCGGTCAGGATGAGGAATGTCTCGTTAAGTCCGAGTACCTCACGCCAAACAGCGGCGCTGACACATTTGCGCTGACACCGACTTATGATGGGCTTTACTATGAGTGGACGAATTATACCACTCAGATCCAGGAAGGCGGCTTTGGCGGCGGCAGACCCGGTGGTGGTCCCGGCGGTATGGGTGACGGAAACTCCGACAAGGGCGATCATTCGACCAAGGGCATCAAGGCGGCAAACGAGATAGTTATTAATAACGGTACTGTAAACGTTAAGTCGTATGACGATGCGATTCACGCAAACAATGATACTTCCCTTGAAAACGGCAATGATGCGCTTGGAAACGTAACCATCAAGGGCGGCTCTGTCACCGTTTATTCAAACGATGACGGTCTGCATGCAGACGGTGCTCTTACTGTTAAAGGCGGCACTGTGACAGTTACAAACGCCTACGAAGGCATTGAAGGAACGACTGTCGATATTTCGGGCGGCTACGTTTCGATTATTTCCAAGGACGACGGAATCAACGCAACGACTACGTCGGGAACTGCGGTTTCGATAAGCGGCGGTACACTTTATATTTACTGCTCGGGCGACGGCATCGATTCAAACAGCCGTACCTCCTATCAGGGAATCGTTTTCTCGGGCGGAAGAACAGTTGTGATATCTAATTCGGGCGGCAACTCCGCCATTGACAGCGAGCAGGGCTACAAGTACAGCGGCGGTTACGTCGTTGCCATCATGCCCCGCGGCGGAATGTCAAGCGAAGCGACGCACTGCCAGAACTTCTCGAGCGTCGGAAAATACGATACCGTTTCGGTAAGCAGCGGCTCTTACCTCGTTGTCGGCATTGACGGCGATACTGCTACTATCAAAATGCCCGCGTCTTTCTCGGCAATGGTAGTCGTTCTCGGTGACACTTCCCCGTCCTTTAAGACGGCGTCTGATACCTCGCTCACGCTTGATTCAAACGGCGTAAATTGGAACTGAATCTTCAATAAATCAACCGCAGTCGGTACATCGTACTGACTGCGGTTTTCTTTTATATTTTTCTGTTCAGAGTAAATTTCGGTTCGAAACGTCTTTCGAGCTTTAAGAAGATCGCGTCTGCGTCGATCAATGAGACAACATCCGAAAGAAGCTTTTTCTTTTTGAGCGTTTCCTCAAGCACGTCAGCAAATATCCTGACTATCTCCATGCCGGGTTTTTCGGACATCGTGACATAAACTGAGTCTTTTCCGAAATGGAGCTTAATGACTCTCGCACTCGAGACCTCGGGAAAAGCAAGCTTGATCTTCAAAACCGTGATACCGTCCTCGTTTTTCGATACTGTCGAAAAAGCCGATGCGCGGTAGTAGGTACTGCCGAACTGAAGTACGGTATCCGTCCATTTATCTAGGGTCACAGGTATGCGCTTGATGGCCTCTGTCTCTTCAACCTCAAGAAGCAGTGCGCTCCCATCCTTGACCAAAGTCATCGAACGAATGCCCGTCGCGTAGGTGTTTCTGAGTAACTGCTCTGCGATCGGCAATACTCCGCATGAAAGCGGATTTCCCTTCTTCTGTACGCCCTTCAGTGGATTCTTGGAATAATCGTCGGCGCTGTAGATCACGCCGATATTCTTTTTAATGTCATGCGGAAGCTTTGGCGGAAGGATTCGGCGCTTGTTGCCGCCGTTTTTCAGCTCGCGCAGCAGCTTTGAAAGATCCGTTGCTTTAGGTATCGGGCTGAAGCTTGGTGTGTCAAAATACTTAAATATAAGATCATAATAACAGCTTTGCTGGAAGAGCTGCTCCAGACCGCCATTCGTTGCAATAACGATTTTCTGCTCCTTCAACACAAGGACGTCCTGACAGAACATTCCGTTGAATAAGAAGCTTTTTCTGCCCTTGTCCGCCCAAACGTGATAGCCGTATTCAAACATTCCGTACTCGTCAGGTGTTTTTATCCATGGCATTGTCGACATCTTTACCCAGCTTTCGGATATTATTCGTTTACCGTCGTAAACGCCGTTATTAAGATAAAGAAGTCCGAGCTTCGCCATATCCTCGCGCGTTAAATATAATCCCCAGCCGCCGCATTCGATGCCTTCAGGCGAAAGCTCCCAATGGTACTTGGTTATTCCAAGCGGGGCGAACAGGCGATTTTTTAAGTATTTACAAAGTCCCTCGCCGCTGACCTCCTTGACGATACAAGAAAGAACGTAAGTATTAAGACTGTTATAATTAAACTTTTTGCCGGGTGACGACGCCGCGGTCGATTCAAAAAACGCTTTAAGCCAATTCTTTTCAACAACAACACCCGATTCCGCAAAGGATGCTCCTGAGGTCATCGTTAAAAGATGACGCACGGTCAACGATCTGTAGCCGAGAATTGAGAGCTTCGGTACACGCTTTTCGATAAGCTTCGTCACCTTGCTGTCAAGAGAAAGCTTTCCTTCATCTATAAGCATTCCTATTGCCATTGCAGTTACAGATTTGCTGAGCGAATGACAGACGTGATAGTATTCCGGTCGATAAGGTCCAAGCTCTGCTTCGCAAATTATCTTGCCGTCCTTGACTATTGTAACTCCGTGAAGATCAAGTCCACATTCGTTTACCGCCTCGTCAAGAAACGCAGAGACAACCGAGGAAGGAATGCCAACGCGCTCGGGCACGGCTCTCTCAAGCGGTTTTACGTTCTTCGTACCGATAGGACACAGCGGCTTTGACATAGTATAGCCAAGATGCGCTTTCATCGGCGAGGATCTGTCAAGAAAACGCCTTGCATAACGAAGAAGATTTGCATTTACGAAAATATCCACTTTTTTCCCTCCTTTTCTTTCCAACTTAATTATATCATATTTTTCGGCAATTTTTATTATTTTTATTAAAATTAATAAAATAATTACATTCTGTTTTTTCTTGCCTTTTCCTATTGATTTTTACCCACAATAGGGGTATAATATAATATTGTAGATATAACATTTCAGGAGGCAAAAAATGTCAGAATGTACACACGACTGCAGCACTTGTGCAAGCAACGGCAGCTGTTCTTCTCAGAAGGAAAGCTTGCTTGCGCCCGCAAATGCTCACAGTAAAATCAAAAGGGTTATTGGAATCGTCAGCGGCAAGGGCGGTGTCGGAAAATCGCTCGTCACCTCTATGCTCGCTATCACAATGAACCGCCGCGAGCTTATGACGGGAATTCTTGACGCGGATATTACCGGTCCGTCGATCCCCAAGATCTTCGGCGTAAACGGTCCCGTTAAGGGCGACGACAGAGGTATCTTCCCCGTCGTTTCCAAGATGGGAACAAAAATTATGAGCTTAAATCTTCTTCTCGATGAGGATACCACTCCCGTCGTTTGGAGAGGTCCCGTTATCGCAGGAACCGTTAAGCAGTTCTGGACCGACGTTTTCTGGGACGATGTCGACTATATGTTCGTCGATATGCCTCCCGGAACTGGTGACGTTCCGCTTACCGTTTTCCAGTCGCTTCCCCTTGACGGAATCGTTATCGTTACAAGCCCTCAGGAGCTTGTTTCGATGATCGTTGCAAAGGCGGTCAGAATGGCTAAGCTTATGAACGTTCCTGTTCTCGGCATCGTCGAGAACATGAGCTACCTCTCCTGCCCCGACTGCGGAAAGCAGATCAAGTTATTCGGTGAGAGCCACGTTGAGGACGTTGCAAACGAATACGGTCTTAAGGTGCTTGCAAGGGTACCGATCGATCCCTCGCTTGCAAACCTTTGCGACAAGGGTGCTCTTGAGCTTATGGAATGCGACGCTATGGAAGCGGCTGCTGATTTCATCGAAGAAACTCTTAAGGTATAAAATAAAACGGCTCGTTCGAGCCGTTTTTATTTTTGAATATTAAAGCTCCCGAGCAGATGCTCGGGAGCTTTCGTTATTACATTTTTCCGCCGAGAGCGAGGAACTTCGCTTCGAGGTCATACTCGAGAGCGTACTTTTCCTCGAGATCCTCGAGGTGATTCTGATACTCCTCATTTCTCAGAGCTGTATCAGCAGTTACCTTCCAAGCAACCTCGCCTTCACCTACATAGTAGATGAGGTGGTAGCCATACTCGGTCTTAACAAGCTCAACATCGCCTTCCTTACGAGCTTCGTCGTAGATCCATGCGTCGAACTCTTCAACAGTAGCGTCCTTGAGAGTGTTCTCAATGAGTCCGCCTTCTTCTGCGCTACCGGTATCATCGGAATGCTCCTCAGCAAGCTTCTTGAAAGCGTCAAGAGTCTTATCGCCCTTGTTATACTCTTCAAGTACCTTGTCTGCCTTTTCCTTAGCTGCCTTATATGCCTTTTCAAGAGCAGCACCCTTAAGTCCATCTTCGATCTGGAACAGGATGTGGTGTA
Source organism: Clostridia bacterium (assembly GCA_017621655.1). Taxonomy (GTDB): domain Bacteria; phylum Bacillota; class Clostridia; order Oscillospirales; family CAG-272; genus Colimorpha_A. The sequence goes on from JAGASS010000033.1 coordinate 19,487, forward strand.
CAGTCTGAGTGTTGTACTCGTCGATATAAACACCGTTCTCGATCATATATACAGTGTAAGAATAGGAAAGGTTGCTCGAAGAAGTATTCTTCACTTCAAGAACGTAGGAATCGCCTGCAACGCGGTCTTCGCTGTATGCCCACGCATAGTATTCCTTGGTATCAGCTGCCTCCGCCTTGGTAGTGTTATAGAGAACGCCCTCGGAAACGAACTTACCGATAAGCTCATTCTTTTCTTTTTCAGCATCAACTACTGCCTTAGCGCCGGTGGTTGTGCCGCTGGAAGAAGCCGCATCCTTCTTTGCCTTTTCAAGCTCGTAGATACCGTCCTTGAAGGACTCTAAGGTAGTATGCTTATCCTTGAATTCCTTTGCGGCTGCCTGTGCCTTTGCCTTAGCAGCTTCCTTCTGCTCGGCAGTAGCGTCCTTAGCATAGGTCTCGGTGAAGGTGTAGTATACGTAGTCTATCTTCTTGAAGGAATCGGGATTCTCATCGCGGTAATCGAGAAGCTTATCTTCATCGTTGATGAACTTGTCCTCGATGCTCTCAGCGTAATCCTTAACGTATGCTGCTGCGAGAGACTCGATCTTGAGGTATCTTTCAACAGCTGCCTGATTTACACCGGGGGTATATGCAGTCTTAAGGTAAGCGTTAACACTGCCTGCGCCGCTTTCAAGAGCGTACTTCTTAAGCTCCTTCATGTAGTTTTCGATCTCTTCAAGGTCCTTTTCGGTAAGCGCTTCGTCGATCGTTACTGCATGTCCTTCCTTTTCGGAAAGTGCTGCAAGCTGTGCGGAAGCGAGTGCTACATACTGAGAAAGTCTCGACTCAGCAAGATCACAGAAGAACTTATAGAAGGTCTTGCCCTCGATAGTAGTCTTAGGATTCTGGTTGAGAAGCGATACTGTAGGGTCGTAGCCGTAGTTGCTTACTACATACGAATAATACTGTCCGAGAGAATCGTAAACCAGGTATGCGTACATTGCGCCGTCTACCTCGATATACTCGTTCTCAGCAACTTCGTACTTTGCAAGATTCGGTACGGGTGTGGGAAGATTTCCGATAATAATCGTAACAACAAGTGCTATTGCAATAACTGCTGTTATTCCCCATGTGAGAAGCTTCTTCTTACGCTTTTTCTTTTCCTGAAGCTGGATGATCTGTCTTTTTGAGAGTCTTGCAGTTCCGTTTTCATTTACGTTCTGCGATCTCTCGTCTCTTACGCGGCTGCCCTTGCCCATTGTTAAACTCCGTTCTCCGACGTCAAAAATATTTTTTCACCCGTTTCGCCTTTTATCGTCGGTTCAGACGAAACGAAATCCGCTTGGACTCCGAGGGGATTGGGCATCCCTTCGTGTTACAAACTTCGATGCGCTTTTGCGCATTTGTCGGGTCATCCCGACAGACAAGGTTTATTTTACCATACTTTCCCCGAATAGTCAAGCACATTTTTCAACTTAAAGATTTGTTTATACTTATTTTATTTTTCGTTAAATCTTTTTTATCTATGGACAAAATCGCTTTTGTGTGATATAATGGTTAAGTTAATTATTCCAAGAGGAAATACTATGAAGATATTTAAGTATTCCGTCGGTGCTTTGGGCACGAACGCTTATATAATTCTCGACGAAAAAACGATGGAGGCAATGCTTGTCGACCCGGGAGACGAGCCGGACAAGCTTCTGAATGCACTCGAATCAAAGGGCGCGCATCTTACTTATATTATTTTGACGCACGCGCATTTCGATCATATTCTGGCGATTCCGAAGATAAAGGAAAAAACGGGTGCTTCCCTGCTTGTCCATAAGGACGACGCGCCGATGCTTGCCGATAATTCCCTTAATCTTCTTTCAAGGTTTTCAGTAAGAGACATGGCTTTCCCTTCCCCCGACCGTCTTTTGACCGACGGAGATACGGTCAAGCTCGGCGACAGCGAGATCGGAATAATTCACACACCGGGTCATACGCTCGGGTCTATCTGCTTATCGGTCGGTGATGACCTGATCAGCGGCGACACTTTATTCCGTGAGAATATCGGACGTTACGATTTCCCCGGCGGTGACTTTGACACGATAATGGATTCATTACAAAGATAAAAGCGCTTGATGTCAAGGGTAAGATATATCCCGGTCACGGAATGTCAACGACCCTTGAGCACGAGCTTACATACAACACTTATTTGATTTGAGAAAGGAAAATATAGATGGATTATCAGCTTTTAGCAGACCTTCTCTATCCCGAAATTACCGAAACGCCCGAGGATATTGAAGCAAAATATCCCCGCCGTGAGCTTCCCGAGGGAGCTAAGGTGACGCGTTTCGCGCCCAGCCCTACGGGATTCGTACATTTCGGCGGACTTTTCCCGTCGACCGTTGCCGAGCGTCTTGCTCATCAGTCGGGCGGCGTCTTCTATCTTCGTATTGAGGATACCGACGCAAAGCGCGAGGTCGAGGGTGCGGCAGAGGGACTTATAAAGACTCTTGCAACCTACGGCGTACATTTTGATGAGGGAGCTATCCTTGATGAAAACGGCAAGATCGCCGACAAGGGTAACTACGGTCCTTACAAGCAGAGTCAAAGAGGCCCGCTTTACAGAGTTTTCGCAAAGAAGCTCGTAAGCGAGGGCAAGGCGTACCCCTGCTTTACTACCGAGGAGGAGCTTGACGAGCTTCAGTCGGTAAACAAAAAGGAAGAGATCAAGAATACCGACTGGCAGGCAGAGGCGGAAAGCCGCCGTGCTGAAATGCTCGCCCGCCGTGATTTTACTATCGAAGATGTCAAGGAGCATCTTGCTGCAAATCACCCCTTCGTTATCAGAATACTTGCAAATGGCGATCCCGATAAGAGAATGAAGTTCACCGACCTCGTTAAGGGTGCTATCGACGTACCCGAGAACGACGAGGATTTCGTGCTTCTCAAGAGCGACGGAATCCCGACCTATCACTTTGCTCACGCTGTCGACGACCATCTTATGGGAACGACGCACATAATCCGCGGTGAAGAGTGGCTTCCCTCTCTACCGAAGCACATTCAGCTCTTCAACTATCTCGCCTTCAAGCTTCCGAAATATATGCACATCTCGCAGATAATGCGTCTTGACGAGAACGGCAATAAGAAGAAGCTTTCTAAGCGCGATATGGGCGCGAATATGGATGACTATACCGAAATGGGTTACTGTCCCGAGGCAGTCTGTGAGTACGTTATGACGCTTCTCAACTCGAACTACGAGGAGTGGCACATGCAGAATCCCGATAAGCCCTATACCGATTTTCCCTTCAATATCAAGAAGATGTCGGTCTCGGGTTGCCTTTTCGACTTTGAGAAGCTAAACGACGTTTCGAAGAACATAATCTCCCGTATGTCGGCAGATGACGTTTACGAAAAAGTAGTTAATTGGGCAGAAAAGTTTGACTCCGAGTTTGCAGACGAGCTCAAGAGCGCTCCCGAGATGTCGAAGAGCATTCTCGCTATCGGTCGCGGCGGAAAGAAGCCGAGAAAGGACCTTACGACCTGGCGCGACGCTAAGCCGTATATGGGCTTCTTCTATGATAAGTATTTCACCGTTATCGACGAATATCCCGAGAATTTTGACAAAGCGGACATCAAAAACACACTCGTCAAATTCTCCGAGACATACGATTATGCCGACGATATGAACACATGGTTTGATAAGGTGAAGCAAATTGCTGATTCGCTCGGTTACGCGTCAGATATGAAGGCGTACAAGGCAGATCCCGACGCATTCAAGGGAAGCGTTGCCGACATCAGTATGTTCATCCGCGTTGCGGTCACAGGCAAGATGAACTCTCCCGACCTTTACACCGTAATGCAGATAATCGGCAAGGAAAAGACCCTTGACAGAATCAGCAGCATGATAAGCAAGCTCTAAAGAGGAAAGTAAAATGGACGAAAATTTCAAGACAGAAGGCAATTTTATACACGAAATAATTGATAGCGACCTCGCTGAAGGCGTAAACGACACAGTTCACACGCGTTTCCCGCCCGAGCCGAACGGATACCTTCACATCGGCTCCGCAAAGGCGATATACATCAACTATTCGACTGCAAAGAAGTACGGCGGCAAGTTCAACCTCCGTTACGACGACACCAACCCTGCAAAGGAGGACACCGAGTACGTTGACTCGATCTATGAGGATCTTACCTGGCTCGGTGCTAATCCCGACGGCGGCGTTTTCTACGGCTCCGATTACTTCGACAAGTGCTATGAGTATGCAGTTAAGCTCATCAAGGACGGCAAGGCGTACGTTTGTGACCTCTCCGCTGATGAGATGAGAGAATATCGCGGAACTCTGACCGAGCCGGGCAAAAACAGCCCCTACCGCGACCGTTCGGTTGAAGAAAACCTTGAGCTGTTTGAAAGAATGAAGAACGGCGAATTCCCCGACGGCTCACGCACGCTCCGTGCGAAGATAGACATGGCGTCGCCCAATATGAATATGCGCGACCCTGCTATCTACCGTATCGTTCATACGAGCCATCACCGTCAGGGCGATAAGTGGTGCATCTATCCCCTTTACGACTTCGCTCATCCTATTCAGGATGCACTTGAGGGAATTACCTATTCCCTTTGCTCGATAGAGTTCGAAAATCACCGTCCGCTTTACGAGTGGGTCGTTGACAACGTAGACGTCTTTTCTCCCAAGCCCAAGCAGAGAGAGTTTGCGCGTCTTAACGTGACATACACCGTAATGAGTAAGAGATACCTCCGCAAGCTCGTTGAGGAAAAGCTCGTTGACGGCTGGGACGATCCCCGTATGCCTACTATCTGCGGTCTGCGCAGACGCGGATTCACGCCGTCTGCCATATTCGATTTCGTTCGCCGCGCAGGCGTTGCGAAATCTTACAGCATAGTTGATATTGAGCTTCTCGACTACTGCATCCGCGACGAGCTTAACAGAACGGCTGAAAGAAGAATTGCAGTTCTTGATCCCGTCAAGGTCGTTATCACGAACTATCCCGAGGACAAGACCGAATATTTCGAAGTCTCGAACAACCCGAACGACGAAAATGCGGGAACGAGAAAAGTTCCGTTCACAAGAGAGCTTTACGTTGACAGAAGCGACTTTGCCGAGGTTCCGCCTCCCAAGTTCTTCCGTCTCAAGCCAGACGGCGAGGTTCGTCTTATGGGCGCTTATATTATTAAGCTCAATGAGATCGTTAAGGACGAAAACGGTAACGTAGTAGAGCTTCGCTGCACCGCCGATCTTGAAAGCGGAAACGGAAATCCTGTCGACGGCAGAAAGATCAAGGGTACTATTCACTGGCTCTCGACCTCCTATGCGTCGGACGCAACCGTTATGCTTTATGACAAGCTCTTCACGATCGCAAACACGGGTGACATTCCCGAGGACAAGACCTACGACGATTATCTCAACCGCGATTCCGCGGTTAAGGTTGAGGGCGCAAAGGTTGAGCCGTGCCTTATGGACGCAAAGCCGGGAACAAGCTTCCAGTTCGTTCGTACCGGTTACTTTACGCCCGATTCGAAGAATCCCGGAACGTTTATCAGAACCGTTACCCTAAAGGACGGATTTAAGATTCAGTAATCTCATCTTCTCAAATACAGCTTCAGCAAACATCGGCAGAGAAATTGCTTCTTCTGCCGATTTATGCTATCATGAGTTGACGGAAACAGTGTTGAAAGGTGTGATAAAATGTATATATGGGTAGCGGTTAACGTAGATGAGCAGGTGCGAGAGATCCGAAACAAGGCAGAAAGCTATATAAACGAACGGGAATTATCCTCTCCAACGTTTGCTCTACCGTTCCACATATCACTCAAAATTTCCTTTTATATACAAGATGACAAGTTCAAAAATGTTGTTTCTGACTTGCGTGGATATTTCAAAACGTTAAAGCCGTTCACGATACTGACAAAAGGAATTGAACAGTCGGGAACGATCGTTTGGATAACAATGCAGGATAATACTGACCTTACTTGTATACATAAAAATCTTGACGATATGCTATACGAAAAACACGGAATAGAGCAGCATCCGTTTGATAAATCTTTTCTGTTTCACACGTCTGTGTGCATAATGAATAATGAAGATCAGGCACGCCTTGCGTTCGATGCGACCAAAGACATAAATGTACCAAAGGAGCTCAAAGCGGAATCGTTTATTATCGGCTGCTCTGAAAGCGGCAAAGCAGGAACCTTCAAAATGATCGAAGAAATAGTTGTATAGTATTTAGGGCAGGTTCCTATGATCTTACAAAATACCCCGACAGAAATTATAATCTGTTGGGGTATTGTCATTTGTGAAAACTGTATTTAGTTTGATTTACAAGCTTTCGTACTCTGCGCCGAGGAGCGAATATAGCTGTGGGAAATAGCGCATTATCTGCCATACTGATATTCCGCCGAGAGAATATTTATCGACGAGGTCAAGCCGTGCCCGAACGCTTCTTGCGTTCTCGAACCAGACGACGTGCTCGACGCCGTTTTCATCGTAATAGTTGAAATACGGCGCTTGCGACTCCTCGTCGAACATTATTGTCGCGCCCTTATCGTATGCAAGCTGAAACGCGGCGGTCGTAGAGAGTCCCTTTGCTTCGGTCTCGCCTTTGACGTAGGGAAGCGGCCAATCGTATCCGTAATTCGGCACTCCAAGCAGTATTTTTTCGGGTGGGATAACACTAACGGCGTACCTAACGACCTCTTCTACGTTTCTTATCGGCGCGACGGCAAGAGGCGGTCCGAATTGATAGCCCCATTCGTAGGTCATAAGAATTACGTAATCGGCAACCTCGCCGATTCCTGCATAATCGTGTCCTTCGTAGAGAAGCCCGGGTTGAGTATCGGAGGTTTTAGGTGCGAGCGCGACGAATAACGGCAGACCCACCTCGTTCATCGCGGCTTTGAGTCGCGTCAAGAAGTTTACGTATCCCTCTCGGTCCTCGCGCGGAATAAACTCGAAGTCAATTTCGATTCCCTCGAAGCCCTTATTCTGCGCGGTATTTATAAGCTCCTCAATAAGTACGTCCTGGAGGTCTGTATCGTCGAAAAGATTTCCCGAAAGGGTGTTGTTGAATACGCCCTCGTCGGTCAGGGTTGATAGGAGCATTATCGGTGATACTCCGTAGCTTTTTGCTACCTCGATGATCCGTTCATCTTCAGGTACTATAAGAGTACCGTCGTCGCGGAAGCCGTAGGTAAACACCGTCAGGTAGCTTAAAAACGGCAGTGCTTTTCTTAGCTCGCTTTCTGTTATAAACGGGTATGCGTAGCCGTTTACCACTATCTCGTTTTCGCTCGGCTCTTCTATGTATAGCGTTTGCCCCGGGAATATCAGCGGATTTCCGTTCAGCGACGGATTGCTACGAAAAAGCGCGTTTACCGTCGTGCCGTTATCCTCTGCGATAGAATATAAAGTATCGCCCTCCTTTACCGTGTATGCCCTGCCGCTATTGTTTATCACAAGATCCTCGCCGATAACGAGATACCTTCCCTTTTTAATGCCGTTATCGGCTTCTATACGGCTTATCGGCACGTTGTACCTACGCGACAGGTTATATAGTGTGTCGTCTTTTTTTACTGTGTGTATTATCATATTATCCTCCTTTGGTTTCGATACAGTATATGATCGGAAGATAATTGTGACAAAATGTAAAATTTCATTATTATATTGATTTATCGGAAATAATATGCTAAAATTATACTGTAATTTTGCATCATCGCGCATCATATACTGTTAGCGGTGATGAAAATGAAAGCAAACGTAAAATATTATCTCTTTTACGCCGGAATTTTTTTGATCGGCGCGTCTATCTCGGCAGGATTGTTTTTTGCATACGAAGCGGAGCTTTTTCCTTGCAAGCAGATGAGCGTTTCGGAGAAGTTTTCTTTTTCCGAGCTTGTCGGACTTGCCTCGGCGATCCTTAAGCCGCTGACGCTTCTCTTTCTTTCGGCATACACGCTCTATGCCTGTGCAGTCAGCAGCATAACGACGCTCTACGTCGGTGCGATATTCGGGCGTATGACTATACGCTACTGCATGTCGGAGCACGTCGCATTTACGCACGGTGCGGCACTTATCATTACGCTCTTTGTCGGCGCTGTCTTCGTTATAATCTCAAAGGAAGCAACGTTATTACGCGGTGCTATGAGGACGGTCTCGCCCGACCCTCAAAAAATGGTCAAGAATCCTTCTTGCGTCAATATGTTCAAGACCTATTTATCGACTGCGCTTACTTCTATCGCGGTTTCCGTCGGTACATATCTGCTATTACTGTACTTCAAAATATAAACCTCAAAGGACGTCAAAAAAGTGGCACTTAATAACTCGAACAAAAAGAAAAAGCATATTCTTTACAATATGTTCAACCCTCGCGGCAACGGCAAGGGAATAACGAAGGAAGAAGCGGCAAAGCCGAAGACTATCGGCAGATTTTTCCGCTATTTCTCGACTAATTTCAATATGATGTTTGCCCTGAACATATTTGTTTTTCTCGGCAACTTCCCTATTCTCTTCGGGCTTTTCGCCTTGACGGGAAACTTGAACATAAACACGACTGCGCCTTCTTCTTCCCTTTTTGCCCCGATATACGGTGCGATAACCGCAGGTGAGGTAAATAATCCCGTTTCAGCCGCGCTTATGGGTGTTCACGGCGTACAGACGCAGGTCTCGATGATGACTCCTCTAACAAAGGTGTTCTTCGCCCTTACTCTTCTTGCGGTCTTCACTTTTGGAATAGTAAACGCTTGTATTGCATACGTTATGAGAAACATCGTTAAGGGTGATTCCACGACGCTCATTTCCGACATCAAATACTGCATTAAGCGCAACTGGAAGCAGGCGCTTCTTCTCGGTATTATCGATATCGTTATGATCGCGGTCATCGCCTACGACGTTATGTTCTTCTTCCTTAGCGGCTCGGGCATAGTTGCAAGCTTCCTGTTTGGCATGATGCTTATCGTCGCGATGCTCTATATCATGATGAGAAACTATATGTATATTCTTCTTGTCACGTTTGACCTGCCGATCAGAAAAATACTCAAGAATTCCTTTATATTTGCGCTTCTCGGCTTCAAGCGAAACATCGTCGCTTTCCTCGGCGGTGCGCTCGTTTGGGTGCTTGACTATTTGATAATGACGGTCATGTTCCCCATAGGTCTTGTTCTTCCTGTAATATTCTTGGTATCTCTTACGACGTTTATGGGAATATACGCCGCTTATCCGAAGATAAAGGAAGTTATGATCGATCCTTATTACGTCAGTGATGACGTAGGCGCTAAGGAACGCACAGAAGACGGCGATGACGAGGAAAAGGAGCTTCCCGAGCCGATATTCAAAGACAGAGGTTAAAATAATGCCGTATCGCCTTTTTGCGATACGGCATTTGGAGATTTATATGAAAATTCTCGAAATCGGAAAAAACGACGCAGGTCAGCGCCTTGACAAGTTTTTAAGCAAGGCGGTAAAAAACATGCCGCCATCGCTTATGTACAAATCGATAAGAACGAAAAAGATCAAGGTAAACCGCAAGCGCGCCGAGATAAGTCAGATGCTGAACGAGGGCGACACCGTTCAGCTTTTTCTGCCGGACGAGCTGTTCAATACCGAAAGTAATATTGAAAGCACACTTTCTCATATTACGCCTATCTTCGGCATAGTTTACGAGGATGACAACATCATCCTTTGCGACAAGCCATCCGGGCTTTCGGTCCACTCCGACGAAGACAACGATACAAACAATCTGATTACTCAAGTTCAGGCGTATCTATATAAAAAAGGAGAATACGATCCATCGTCCGAGCAGTCGTTTGCCCCTGCGCTCTGCAACCGAATCGACCGCAATACCGCAGGAATCGTTATTGCTGCGAAGAATGCCGAGGCACTGCGCGAAATGAACGCGGTCATCAAGGAGCGCAAGCTTATAAAAAAGTATCTTTGCGCCGTAAACGGAATCCCCGAAAGAAAAAACGAAACGCTCAAGGGCTATCTTATCAAAAACTCAAACACCAATACCGTCAACGTCTTTTCAACCTACCGCAAAGGCGCAAAGGAGATCGTCACGCGCTATAAGGTGCTTGCGTCAAAGGACGGTGTCTCGCTTCTTGAGGTCGAGCTTCTGACGGGTAGAACTCATCAGATAAGAGCACATCTTTCCTCGATAGGTCACCCTCTTGTCGGCGACGGAAAATACGGCGTCAACCGCGATGCAAAGCGCGGCGGATACAAATATCAGGCGCTTTGCTCCTACTATCTCGAATTTGATACAGACGGATTCTTCTCGTATCTTAACGGACGTGCCTTCACCGTCAAAAAGGAAAGCGTTTATTTCCTTTCCCTCTTCGACGGTGTCAAGCTCCCGATTTTCGGGGGTAAAAAATGAGTTATCTTATAATGCTCATCTGCGGCGTTCTTACCGCAATGCCGTATATATTCGATTTTCTCTTTTTTCTGCCGTATTTCACGCTCGCACCGCTATTTATAATTGCGCTGAAAAAGAAGAGCGCGTACCGTCACGGGCTTGTATTTTCGCTCGGATATTTCGGTGTCGTTTATCACTGGTTCTGCTACCTTTACCCAATGGATTTCGCGGGGCTGAACGCCGTCGGAAGTGTTGCGGTGATCATAACGGCAGTCGTCGGAATGTCTCTTCTGCAGGGCGTCGGAACGGCTTTTGTGCCGATGATATTCCGATATGCGGTCAAGAACAGACACCCGCTTTTTGCGCCGTTTGCGGCGGCATCGCTTTGGGTCATAGCCGAATGGGGACAGAATTTTTTCTGGTTCGGTGTTCCGTGGGCGCGGCTTGCCGTCGGTCAGCATAAGATGCTTCCAATCGTGCAGAGTGCTTCCCTTATCGGTGCGCTCGGTGTCAGCTTTATTATCGTGCTTATAAGCGGATTTATTGCGCTTGCGATCTTGAACAAAGAGAAGATAAAACGCGTTCGCGTTTACGCGCTCGTCGCGTCGCTCATATTCGTATGTAATCTTCTTCTCGGAACAGTGCTTCTGAATATCAAAAACGAGCCGAAAAACAGCTTCCACGCTGCCGCCATTCAAAGCAACATCGGTTCAACTGATAAATGGGCTGACGACTCGGTCTACAATTCCCTTTCGGTCTGCGAAAAGCTGACGCGCGAAGCGGTCAAGAAAAACGGCGCAAAGCTCGTCGTTCTCCCCGAAACGGTGCTTATCTGCGACCTGACGTACGAATCGTCACTTATTATGCGTCTGAAGGAGCTTTCGCGCGAGGTCAACGCTTATATCGCGGTCGGCGCGTTTTATTCAGAGGGCGACAAAACGTATAATTCAATGTATCTCTTCACGCCTGACGGTCGGCTTCTTAATACGGTATATTCAAAGTGTCACCTCGTTCCGTTCGGAGAGTATCTGCCGATGCCGAAGGTCATGAATGCACTTCTTCCCCATCTTACCGACATCAATATGCTGAGCGATCCTCTGACAGCGGGAAAGGGTCCTATGATCTTTAAGACTGAGCTGGGAGATATAGGAACTCTCATCTGCTTCGACTCGATCTACGAATCGCTTACGCTTTCTACAGTACGCGAGGGCGCGGAGATCATAATACTCGGCACAAACGACTCCTGGTATAAGGATTCCGCCGCTGTTTATCAGCACAACGGACACGCGGTCCTTCGCGCAATCGAAAGCGGACGTTACGTTGTCCGTTCCGCAAACACAGGCGTTTCCTCTGTTATAACCGATAAGGGCAAGATCATCTCGCTTCTCGGTCCTCTTAAAACGGGATACGTAACGGCAAACGTCAACACTTATTCGGAAAGAACGGTATACTCTTATATTGGAAACACCGTCGTTTACCTGTCAATTTCATATATAATTTTCCTTTTCGGATATAAAATTATCGAAAATCGAAGAAAAGCATTGAAAACCGAATAATTTTATTGTATAATAAAAGCACCAAAATACAGGAGGAAACAAAATGAAAAAGTTTCTCAAGAATTCAAACAGCGGCATAATCAGTCTAATAGAGATCATCGTCGGTGTGCTTCTGCTTATCAATCACAACGCAGTTATTTCCTATTTCATGATAATCGCAGGTGCGATACTCGCAGTTTCGGGCGTAGTTTCACTTATAAAGTACTTTATCGCGAAGCCCGATGAAGCAAAAAGAGGCAGTCTTACAGGCGCGCTCGTTTCCCTTTCGATCGGTATTTTCCTTATAGTATGTAACAGCTTCATACACGAGCTTGTTCACTATGTAACGCTCATCATCGGTGCTGCTATCCTTTATATGGGATACCAGAAGCTTGAAAACGCAGTTGAAAAGATCAGAAAGAAGCAGTTCTTCCTCGTTTCTCTTGTCAGCGCGCTTATCACTATCGTTATTGCAGCGCTTGTAATATTCAAGGTCGTTGAGGCGATCGTATGGATATTCATCGGCGTAGCGCTCATCGTTGAAGCAGCTATCGACCTTGCCGACATGATAGTTGGCGCGGTCAAGGGCAAGAAGGACGAAAAGAACGATAACGTGATCGAAGCTACAGCTGAAGAAAACAAAGCTCCCTCCGAAGAATAATCCAAACTAAAACAGCCGCGATCGCGGCTGTTTTTTATTTTCCCTCAAAACAAGAAGCGGTGCTGTAAAAATTTTGAAACATTTGCAATATATTATTAATAATTATCTATAAATTTAAAAGAATTCTCTTGACATTTTGTACAAAATATGCGATAATATCGTTGACATTTGATCAATTTCTTAAAATAGACGGGCAAAACCCGTCTTGTCGTGTTTGCTATAATCTTCCGAGCGCGAAAAAAGGGATTGGGGACCCCGATTTTCGGGCGAGGATGAATATAGAATTTTTCATGAAAAATTAAAAAATATTTGAAAGGAGAAAAAATTTTTATGAAAAAACGCGCATTATCTCTTCTCTTAGCGTGTTTCATGGTAGTGTCCACCTTCATAATCTCTCGTCCCGTTGTAGACGTACACGCGGTTGAGTACTATGAAGACGTTAACCAGTGGACGCTTCCTATGGACTGGTCTACGGGACTTAAGAGCCAGAATCCCAGCGCAGATCTTTACACCCACGATATGGGATTCAACTATGCAGAGATGGCAGATAAACCCTGGAAGTTTGCCTTCTACACTGACGTAGATGCAGGCACGGCTTACGTTGCTGAATCCACCGTTGCTGCAGATACGATTACAACCAACCCGGCTGTAAGCGGAAAAGGAAAGGGTCCGGCACCGTTCATCGAAACCTTAAACAACAGATGGATATTTGTTGGAACAACGAATTACACAAACTGGTACGTATGTTCTACGGGACGTTGGCAGGATCCTTCTATTGCAAAGGGTGATAACTCCACTTACATGAAGTTCACCCACTACAATAAGTCCTATACTCCTGCAGTAGTATTTATCGCTCCTCAGGACGGTACTTATTCCTTCAGCGAGCTTGTTACCGGAGTAACCTTTACCGGTACAAACGGCGATGCTGCAACCCTGACTGCAACAGTTAGAAAGAACGGCGAGGTCATCGCTACCTTCTCCCCCACCTCCGATAACGCGTCTAAGACACTTACCGGAACGGTTGAACTCAAGAAGAACGAAGAGCTTGCCTTCGTATTCTCTCAGGACGTAAATAACTTTGTTGCATACGGTGCAGCAGATAAGACGCCCGTTCAGTTTAACCTTGGTACGACCGTCGTAAAGAGAATCGGCGATCTTACCACTTACCCCACTTATGAACTCCCCATGAACTGGCTTAACAGTACCGATACCGATGCTAACGGCTGGTCTACTACCAGACAGGGCGAATGGTTCCTTACTCATTCGAACAACCTTGACGGTACTCCTTCTACGAGTCTTCGCTCTGATTGGACTACCGGAAGTGCACCCACCACTGTTCCGAGACCTTGGTTCGAAGGCGGCAAAAACGTTACAAGAACAAGCTGGTACATCAACCCTGAAAACCGTTGGGGTGGAACGACGATCTTTAATTCCGGCGTAGAAGGCGAGTATTTCCTTGTTATTCCTTCTGCGTCCTACAATCCTTCGATCGTATTTACAGCTCCGTCAAACGGTGAGTATGAATTCAGCGCACTGTTTAACGGCGTAGAAGGCAAAATGGTAGACGCTAACAGCGTTGCTATTGAGGTTCTTGCTACCGCTACCGTGCTTGACAATCAGCTCGATTCCTGCACAGTTAAAGAGGGCAGTCTCAACGGTTCGCTTGAAGGCACTGTTGTGCTCAAAGCAGGTCAGAAGCTTGTATTCACCTTCGATCTGACTACTTCTGCTGCTGTAGTGAATCACCAGGACTTCCTGCATATGACGGGTGCAACGGTAGAGAAGATCGGTGGTATTCCGGAAGATTACGCAACTGACGTAGAGCTTCCCATCATCTTCGATAAGAACGTTGCTTACACTCATACCGATAAGTTCGGTATGCTCGAGCTTCACGGATACAGAACCGGCGTTGGTATCTATGACGATACTATTAAGTTCGAGGTTCTTGATGACGGAAGATTTGTCGCTTGGGATACCGATATCCGTCGTCCTGCATCCGGCGACTGGACAGCAGTATGGACCGGTACCGTAGACGGTAATCTGACCGGAATAGGCGGTCATTACAACAACTCTACGGTTCAGAGAATTGAAGGTTCCGCTTTCGAGTTTACTGCTCCGTACACCGGTGAGTTTAAGATCTCCGTAGGTTGTACTGCCGGCTGGTTCACCTCTCGCTTGAGCTACGCTAAGTATATGCTCAAGGATGCAGAAGGCAACATTCTCGATGAGGTAACGAACGAGGATGCTACCAGTTCTGACAGACTTGTCCCCAGAGTTGTTGAGGCAACTGTTGAACTCACAAAGGGAGAAAAAATTTACTTCATCCGTGAGACTATAGACAACCCCGACAATGCTAACATTAACCTTTCCTGCGAGGGTAGCATTACCCTTTCGATCATCGCTCTTGACCACAACTGTTCGGCTGATACCGTCACCTACCATCCTGCTGCTTCTGCAAGCTGTGCTGACGGTAACATCGAATACTGGGCATGTCCTTGCGGCATCAACTACGCTGATGCTAACGCTACTACCGAGCTTCTCGGTGCTACCGTAATTCCCGGTACCGGTCACATCGCTTCCGATAAGTACGAGAACGATGCTACCCATCACTGGAATCTCTGCGCAGGAGGATGCGGTCTTGTCATGGACAAGGAAGCACACAGCTTCGGCTACGACGGCAAGTGTACCGATTGCGGTTACGCTTGTAAGCACGAGGAAGACGGCGGCGTGATCAGCACTCCTAACTGTATATTCCCCGGTGTCTGCTCTATATGTAATTCCGCAGTTAAGCCCACCGACTCGAATAACCACGTTCTTGGCGATTCGGAAGTCGCTTACTACTCAAACGGCAACGGTACTCATAAGAAGGTTACCGTATGCTGTAAGGCAGAGCTTGCTGTAGATGAGAAGTGTGTATTCGGCGCTGACAACGTATGTGACAAGTGCGGATACGAAAGCGCAGTTCACAGCGACGTTGAAGACGCATTTGATAACGCATTTAACGGCGGAAACAACGACGTTAACGTTACCGGTCCGAACGATTCTCTCCTCGACTACGTAACTAAGGTTACGGGAACCGACGTTGAGGGCGTTCAGTACGCACACTTCAACATTCATCACGTTGACGGCAAGGTAACTCTCCGTCACCACTTCATCATCACTGCTGACAGCTATGCTATCACCCTTAACGGTAAGGCAGTAACTCTTACTAACGTTGAAGGCACCAATATCTGGTACTTCGATACTACTCCCGTAGTTGGCAAGTACGACGTTGCTGATAAGATCTCTGTAAACGGTACCGTTACTTACGAAGTATCGCTTTACACCTACATCAGAAAGGCACTTGCTTCTGACGAGCTTAATGCTAACCAGAAGAACTACCTCAAGGCACTCTACGATGCTAACGAGGATGCTAAGAAGACTCCGGCGACCACTCCCGTTTACGTTGCTCTGGCTAACCAGAGAGGCGATATGGGAACTCCCGCTAGACCTTCCAAAAACTGGATCGACATTTACGATATCACCGCGGGCAACATGAACACTCCGTATAAGAGCTACAGTGTTACCGCAGGTGCGATCTCCGGCTTCAAGTTCCGTAACTCCGCTACGTTCGGTGAGGTTCTCCTTATCGCGGGCGCTTACGACGGCGAGATCATTTCTATGGAGACCGGCGAGACCCTTTGGATAACTCACAAGGCAGCTCAGAACGCTCACTCTATCGAGCTTCTTCCTAACGGCGTGCTTGCAACTGCATCCTCCGCAGGAAACGCAGTTCATCTCTTCAACACTGCTCTTAGTGAAGATCAGGAGCCCACGATCTTCGCTCTTACCGATGCTCACGGCGTTCTTTGGGATCCCGAGTACAACGTGCTTTGGGCACTCGGTCGTACCCACCTCTGGGCACTCGATGTAACTATTAACGAAGACGGCACTGTCGCGGTTGTTAAGAACGAGACACTCAGCTATGAGATGGATATGGACCACGGTCACGACCTCCAGCCCTTCTACGGAAATAAGGATTACCTCCTTGTTACCGGTTCGACTGTTATGCTCTACAATAAGAAGACAAAGACTCTCACTGAGCTCTACTACGAGGGACACAGTGTTAAGGGTATCGGCGTTCTTCCGGACGGCGACATCGTTTACATCTATCCCGATGATCTCTATGAGACTTGGAACTCCACTTGGATCAACCGCATTGATCGCGCTACCGGCGAGATCACTCAGATCCACTCCAACCAGGGACGTTTCTACAAGCTCCGCGTATTCAACTACGACTATCAGTAAGAAAGGAGTAAATAATAATGGAAAAGAAATTTGAAATGCCTACTATCAACGTAGTAGTTTTTGAGAATGAAGACGTTATTACTACCTCCGGTCTTGACTTTGCTCTTGGTTCGTTTGCGTTCCCGGGCTTCAACCCCTTCGGCGAGTAATAACAAAATGGAAAACCACCTGCTTCGGCAGGTGGTTTTTTAATGAATAGTGAATGATGAATGATGAATAATTTTCGGGCTGTCGTGGGCGCCAGCCCCTACCGCGAAAGCATCAAACGCTTCCGTAGGAGCTAATGGCACTATTTTCCCCTCGGTACATTCATCGGCACGGCGTAGGTGGAAAATTTGACGTCGAGATCGGTATTAAAATTGTCGACCGCTTTGATCAGTCCGACGCATCCGACCTGAAAGAGATCGTCTACGTTTTCTTTTCTGTTTGTGAAGCGTTGGACTATGCTGAGGACAAGGCGCAGATTTCCGTCGATAAGCTGTCGGCGCGCGTCAGTGTCTCCCGCCTTAGTTTTTAAGAGCAGTTCCCTTTTCTCTTCGTCGTTAAGTGTCGGCAGCTTTGCCGTATTCACTCCGCAAATTTCAACCTTACTGTAATACATAAAACCCCTCCGCAAAATACTGTTTTAAGTATTGACGCGGAGGAGTTTTCATTATGCAGTTATTGCGCTTTAGGAATAATTTGTCAGTTCTTCAAGCTATGTATCGGCGCGGGGATTCTGCCGCCGCGTGCGATGAATTTTTCGCAGGAATAGGGGTTGACGTTGATGATCGGTGCATAGCCGAGCAGACCGCCGAAGTTGACAGTTTCACCGATTCCCTTACCCTCTACCGGGATTATACGTACAGCCGTAGTCTTGGTGTTTGCAACGCCTATCGAGATCTCGTCAGCGATGATACCGCTGATGGTATCTGCCGTCGTATCGCCCGATACCGCGATCATATCAAGTCCGACCGAGCATACTGCCGTCATTGCTTCGAGCTTTTCGATAGTGAGCGCGCCCTTTGCAACGGCTTCGATCATTCCTGCGTCCTCGGAAACGGGAATAAATGCGCCCGAAAGTCCGCCGACGAAGCTCGATGCCATTACGCCGCCCTTTTTGACTGCGTCGTTAAGAAGCGCGAGCGCGGCGGTCGTACCGGGAGCACCTACGCTTTCGAGTCCCATTCCCTCGAGAATGTGCGCGACCGAGTCGCCGATAGCGGGCGTCGGTGCAAGCGACAGGTCAACGATTCCGAAAGGAACACCGAGGCGGTTTGACGCCTCACAAGCGACGAGCTGACCCATTCTAGTGATCTTGAACGCCGTCTTTTTGATCAGGTCGGCAAGCTCCGAGAAGGAGCAATCGCCTGCGCGCTTTATAGCGCTTGAAACAACACCGGGGCCTGAGACACCGACGTTAATAACGGTCTCCGGCTCGCCTACACCGTGGAACGCGCCAGCCATGAAGGGGTTATCCTCGGGAGCATTTGCGAATACCACGAATTTAGCGCAACCAATGGATTCTCTGTCAGCAGTGAGCGATGCGGTCTTTTTGATTAGATGACCCATTCGCGCGACTGCGTCCATATTGATGCCCGCTTTGGTGGATGCTACGTTCACCGACGAGCAGACTCTTTCCGTTTCATTAAGCGCATAGGGGATAACGTTAAGGAGCTTATCTGCGCCATTTGTCATTCCCTTCTGTACAAGTGCCGAATAACCGCCTATAAAGTTTACGCCGAGATCGGATGCGGCGCGGTCAAGCGTTTTTGCAAGGTTGAGGTAGCCGTCCTCCGATATGTTTCCACCGACAAGAGATATAGGCGTGATCGAAATACGCTTGTTTATGATCGGGATACCGTACTGCTTTTCGATGTCGCAAGCAGTAGGAACAAGCTTTTCCGCGGTCTTCGTGATCTTATCGTAGACCTTTGCGCAAAGCTTGTCTTCATCCTCGCTTACGCAATCGTAGAGCGAGATTCCCATCGTTACCGTTCTTATATCAAGGTTTTCCTCGCGGATCATATTGATCGTTTCGAGGATATTTTTCATATCTATCATTGAGCCACCTCAGATACTGTGCATTGAGTTGAAAATGTCCTCGTGCATCGTATGTATTACGAGCCCGTTTTCTTCACCGAGTGCCGTCATCGTGTCGATAAACGACGAGAACGGAATCGTCAGCGTGCTTATATCGACCACCATTATCATAGCGAAATACTCGCTCAAAACCGACTGCGAAATATCAACGATATTCGCCTTATACTCAGCGCAAGCGGCACTTACCTTTGCGATAATGCCCATACTGTCGCGTCCTGTTACCGAAATTACTGCTTTCATAGTTTCCTCCGAATTTTTAATACATATATAATACTCTTTTTCGAGTAAAAAATCAATAGTTTTTCTGACGTAAAACTTCAAAACCTATCACAGTTGCCGCAGAAGCAGCTGAAAGCGACGCGTCAAAATCCCGTCCGTACTCGATACGGACTATGCTATCTGCTTTTTCGAGGATCGAGCGTGATATTCCGCGCTTTTCTCCGCCGATGACGAGAAGTATCGGGCGGGTAAGGTCCGCCTCGTATATCGGAACCGAATCCTCAATATCGGCGCAGACTACCTTGTATCCCTTGTCTTTGAAGACTTCAACGGCATTTTCAAAGGTCTCGTCGGAATAGACGTCGATAAGCTCCGATGCACCTGCCGATGCACGGCATACTACTCCCGACGCGCTCATCCAATTCCGCTTGCCGAGGATAACGCCGTCTGCCCCCGCTGCGTAAAGCGAGCGAAGCGCGTAACCGAAGTTATACGGATCCTCAATGCCCTCTATCATAACGTAAAATCCGTTATCCTTTATGTTAGCCGAGGCGGTGTTAAGAAGTGTGCGGTCGGTACATTCGGCAATTATTCCGCCGTGTGTATTGCCCGTTGCCATTTCGTCGATTGCTTCGGGCTCTGTAAGCTTTATTTCAAAGCCCTGCTCCTCTGCGCGATGCGTAAGCCAGGATAGCTCCTTTTTCTCCTTTTTCGCGCGGTCGGCAGAATAGTAGACGGTCTTTATTTTTCTATCGTTATTCCCTGCCTTTTCGCGCACCGAAATGAGCGTTCGCAGGGATACTATTCCCTCAAATATATTGCTTCCTACGAATCTTGAATATTCCTTCTTCATTTGATCTCCGCCTTGACAGTTACGTTTTACGATGCTATAATAATTAAAAAATTAATGAGGTCAGACAATGAACGATACAGTGCATTTTGCCGAGTACACGGTAACTAAAAAACGCGAGGGGAAATATAGGCGTAACAGAATACTCGCAATAATCGGATTTATTGCGTTCTTCGTTCTTGTTCTCATTATAATGCTTCTTATCATCGGGGCAGGCGCAGTAATCTGGTACGTTCCGCTTTCGCCGACAGCGATGTTTCTTGCTAAAAAGATCGTTTACGACCGTTACTTCAACACAGAATATAATTACTGTATTGCAGGCGGCACATTCATTCTTAACAGGATCAACAGCGAAAGGTACAAAAAGGAGATCCTTCGCTTCAAGCTGTCTGATGCCGATATGATAGTCCCATACGTCGACGAATACAAGGAGAAAATAGATCGCCTTGCGCCGAAAACAAGAATAGAAGCGGTATCTAGCATGTCTGCTTCCGATATATACGCGATATCGGTAAATGATACGCTTGTGTTCGTTGAGGGCATATCAAAGACCGTGCGCCTTTTCAAGCTCTACAATAAGAATACGGAGATTACGAATACCGCGCTATGAAGCTTGCTTATGCAAGCTTCTTTTTGTCAAAATGACGAACAGTAAAAACTATTACTGCGGTCACAAGAGGATACGCAAATACTATGCAAACGATCGTTGCAAGCGTTTTTGAAAAAGGCGCAGTCGCTTTAACGAGCGTACCGTTATCGGAAATGACGAGCTTCGTACCGTTTGCGTAAAGCTTAAAGCGCTTGTCCGCGTTGATATTGCCCTTAATATCGAGAAGCTTATTTCCTACCGAATACGAGTATTCATAGCTGCCGTCGCTATAGGTGCCGCAAGAAAGAGCGACGGGCTTCTTATTATAAGTCCAGCTCTCGGCAACAACTACCGTGTGCTTATTTTCAGGGGTAAGCACGACGAAGATGTCGTCTCCGTTTTCGACGTAACCCTTATCCACGAGAACAAGCTTTCCGTGATTGAGCACGCCCTCACCGACCTCGGCTCTGTTTGAATATACACCGCCGCCGAGATTATAGGTTCCGACGTTATAGACTCCGCCACCGTATACGGCTTTACCGAGGTTAATTACGCCTGTGCTCTGCGTAAAGATACCGAGCTCGGAATTATATATATTTCCGCCCTTTTCGGATGCGACTCCGCTTGTAAGGAAGAAGCCCTCTCCCGTTACCGCGTTACCGCTGTTATAGACGTTTCCGCCGTTTTGGGCGGTATTTTCACTTAAAACCGAGCCGGAAAGCTCAAGCTCGGAGGTATTATAGATTCCTCCGCCCTCTCCATTTTCGCATACGTTTTTATTTATCTTTCCGCCCTTTATGACGGCTTTTCCGCTATTATAGACCGCGCCGCCCTTAGTAGACGCAGAGCATTCGGTTATCGATGCAGACAAATACTGCATTTCGCCGAAGTTATAGAGAGCGCCGCCGTTCGGCGCATTGCACTTCGAGACAGTTACTGCAACAAACGTTGCCTTGCCCTCATTAAATACGGCTCCTCCGTCGTTTGCAGAACAGTTTTCAATATTACCCGATGCCAGAGTAAGCGTTCCGGCGTTATATATAGCGCCGCCCGATGACGAAGCGCGGCAGTTTTCTATCACGCCGCCGAACATAGTAAACTCGCCTTCGTTATAAACTGCAGCACCAGAGAGCGACGTCATAGCGTTTTTTATAACAACGGAAGCGCACATTTCGAGCTTCGCGCCCTTCTCGACTCTGAAAACAGAGCCACTTCGAACGGCATTATCGCCGTCGAAAACAAGGTCTGACTTGTTTTCCTCTGCAATTTGATCGCCTAGAGTAAGACCGGTTCCCTCTCCACTCAAAACGAACATATTGCCGTCAAAGCTTCCCTTGATGCTTGCGCCTTCGCCGATAATAACGTAGCTTCCCGACGTAATGTTTATGCTCTTGGATAGGACAACGTCCTTGATGATCTTTATAACACCGTTTTTATAAACTACTCCGTCAGTTCCGAGCGCCGAAACGAGCTCCTCCGGCGTAGTTACCGTCCCGCCCGGCGCAGTTGCGCTTGCTTCAGCAGCAATTGCAGAATTAGGAACAGCCGATATTATCAAAAGCGATATCAGTAATACTGAAAATATCTTTCTAAGCATAAAAACCTCCGTTAAAACGTGACTATATTATATCATCAATTCCGTTGGATGTCAAAGGAAATGACGCTTTTTAATAAATTAATTTCATTAATTTCATTAAATTAACAATTCATTAACCATTTTGGCTTAAAAGCGTGTATAATTATGATGGGGATGATTGGAAAATCCATCACTCCACAAACGACAATCATATAGAAAACAATTATTCAATACTATAAAGGAGACAACTAAAATGACAAAGAACGTTCACGTATTAAGTTGGATCGACGAGATGGCGGCTATGACTCAGCCGGACAAGATCGTCTGGATCGACGGTACCGAGGAGCAGGCAGAGGCGCTCCGCGCAGAGGCATGCTCGACAGGCGAGCTTACCAAGCTTAACCCCGAGCTTCTCCCTAACTGCTACCTCCACCGCACCGCAGTAAACGACGTTGCACGCGTTGAGGGACGCACCTACATCTGCACTCCCACAAAGGAAGAGGCAGGTAATATCAACAACTGGATGGAACCCTCCGAAATGTATGCAAAGCTCAAGAAGCTTTACACCGGCTCCATGAAGGGTCGTACTATGTACGTTATTCCCTACTCTATGGGAGTTGTCGGCTCCGATTTCGCAAAATACGGCATCGAGCTTACCGACTCTATCTACGTTGTTCTCAATATGCTTATTATGACTCGCGTTGGCGTTAACGTTCTCGAGGCACTCGGCGACAGCGCTGACTATATCAAGGGTCTTCATGCAAGAGCTGATATCGACGAGGAAAACCGTTACATCACTCACTTCCCTCAGGACAACACCATCATGTCCGTTAACTCCGGATACGGCGGAAACGTTCTTCTCGGAAAGAAGTGCTTTGCACTCCGTATCGCTTCCTACCTCGGACGTAAAGAGGGCTGGATGGCTGAGCATATGCTCATCCTCGGCGTTGAGTATCCTAACGGCGACATCAAGTACGTTACCGCTGCTTTCCCCTCTGCTTGCGGTAAGACAAACCTTGCAATGCTCATTCCCCCCAAGATGCTCGCAGACAAGGGCTATAAGGTATGGTGCGTAGGAGACGATATCGCTTGGCTCCGAGTCAATAAGGAAGACGGCAAGCTTTATGCAGTTAACCCCGAGAACGGCTTCTTCGGCGTTGCTCCCGGTACTAACGAAAAGTCTAACCCCAACGCGCTTCACACCTGTATGCGCGACACCATCTTCACTAACGTCGTTCACAACACCGAGAACAATACCGTTTGGTGGGAAGGTCTTGATAACAATCCTCCCAAGCCCGGTAATGCTATCGACTGGAAGGGCAATCCTTGGGACTGCACCAAGTACGACAAGAAGGATAAGTCGACCTGCGGCGCTCATCCTAACTCCCGCTTCACCGCGCTTGCTAAGAACTGCCCCTGCATTTCGAGCGAGTTCAACTCCCTCAAGGGTGTTCCCGTTTCCGCTATCGTATTCGGCGGCAGACGCGCAAAGACTGCGCCCCTTGTATATCAGTCCTTTAACTGGCAGCACGGCGCCTTCGTCGGCTCAATCATGGCATCCGAGACTACCGCAGCTGCTTCCGGCGCTGTCGGCGTAGTTCGCCGCGACCCGATGGCTATGCGTCCCTTCGTTGGTTACAACATGGGTGACTATTTCCAGCACTGGCTTGATATGGGCAAGAACATCCCGAATCCTCCTGCGATCTTCCACGTTAACTGGTTCCGCACCGATGACGAGGGTCACTTCATTTGGCCCGGATTCGGTGACAACCTCCGCGTTCTCCTCTGGATCCTCGACCGTTGTGAGGGCAAGGTTGATGCTGTTGAGACTGCTATCGGTTACGTCCCGAACGCAGAAGACATCAATATCGAGGGTCTTTCCGACGTTACTCTCGACACCATCAAGGAGCTTCTCTCCGTTGATACCGCTTCCTGGAAGGAAGACGTTGAGAACATCAAGGAGTTCTACGCTCTCATTGGAGACCACGTTCCCGCTACTATGTACGAGGAGCTTGCAGCTCTTGAGAAGAGACTCGGCTGATAACAAAAAAATGGACCGCATCGAAAGATGCGGTCCTTGTTTTATTCAAAAACAAAAGCCGAGCTGAATGCTCGGTTTAATCCTTTACGACAGTTACGCTTGACTTAAAATCTGCGGCATATCTTCCGTCGTCGGATACTGTTTCCGACGCGTAAAGCTTTTGGATCGCCTTATTGTAATGGCGTAGCGCAAAATACGCAGAAACGACAAGAAGCACGACTGAGATCACGATCGCAACGATTGCGAGCACCCCGAACGATCTTTTCGCTCTGCTTTTTTTAATTTCTTTGTGGTCATAAGAAAGACGGTAGGTCGAGCCGCCGTAGGACGAATCAGACGAAACGCTTTCGTGCTTTTGATTTTCAGAAGTCACAAAGATTCCCCTATAAGTTTATTTTCTAATCATATAATATCAGTAAATTATAAACTTTTCGTGTCCTCTTTGTTGATTTTTTTACCCGTCCTTGTAAATAAACAAAAAATTCGGCAAAAAATTTCAGATTTCAGAGAGAATTCCTGCCGTTTTCAGCGTTTCGAAGTTATCCTGTCGCAGTACCTCGTACGCCGCTATCGCAACGCAGTTTCCAAGGTTGAGAGAGCGAAGCGACGCCCTCATCGGAATGCGTACAGTATCGTCGGGACGCGTCTTTAAATAATCCTCGGGAAGTCCGCAGGATTCCTTTCCGAAAACGAGGTACGCTTCCTCGGGATACTTAATGTCGGTATAGCATTTTTTGCCCTTTTGAGAATAGAAAAAGAGGTTGTCGTTTTCGTGCTTAGTTAGAAATTCATCAAAGGAATCGTAATAGGTGATATCGAGCTTGTCCCAATAATCAAGCCCTGCTCTTTTCAGCTTTGCGCTCGTTATCTCAAACCCGAACGGGCGAACCAGATGAAGTGACGCGCCCGTAACGGCGCAGGTACGCGCTATATTGCCGGTATTCTGCGGAATCTCCGGCTCAATAAGACAAATATGTAATTTCATTTCGGTTTCTCCAATTTTGATAGTTAGATTATACTATATTTTTATTTATATTTCAAGTATTAATAAATATTTACAATTACCCCTTTTAATATTGAAAAAAATATGTTACAATGATTGTAATTATATTTGAATTTCCTCTCGAAAGGACATAAATATGGGACTTTTCAATTCTATCTTCGGCACTTACTCTCAAAGACAGATAAAGAAGATAACTCCGACCGTTAATAAGATCGAGGCACTTGCCGACAAATACAAGGCAATGACCGACGCAGAGCTTCGCTCTATGACCGACGTTCTCAAGGGACGACTCAATAACGGTGAGACTCTTGACGATATTCTCCCCGACGCATTTGCGGTCATTCGCGAGGCGGACGACCGAGTTCTCGGCAAGCGTCCCTTCCGCGTTCAGCTCATGGGCGGTATCATACTCCATCAGGGTAGAATCGCCGAGATGAAAACGGGTGAAGGTAAGACCCTTGTTGCTACCCTCCCCGCTTATCTTAATGCGCTCACGGGTAACGGCGTTCATATCGTAACGGTAAACGAATACCTTGCAGCTCTCGGAGCTGAGGAAATGGGACGTGTATACGGCTTCCTAGGACTTACCACCGGACTTATCATCCGCGATCAGACCAAGGACGAAAAGAAGGCAGCTTACGACGCTGACATAACCTACGGAACGAACAATGAGTTCGGCTTCGACTATCTGCGCGACAACATGGTCATCTACCGTGACCGTCTCTGCCAGCGCGGACACGCATTTGCTATTGTCGACGAGGTCGACTCTATACTTATCGATGAAGCGAGAACTCCTCTTATCATTTCGGGCGAGGGCGATAAGTCTACCGACCTTTACGATCGTGCAGACGCTTTCGTTCGTACCCTTAAACAGTACAAAATCAAGGAAATGGACGATAAGGTCTCGACCGACACGATCAACGCCGACTACATCGTCGACGAAAAGGCGAAAACCGCAACACTCACCGAAAGCGGTGTTCTCAAGGCAGAAAAGTTTTTCAATATCGAAAACCTTTCCGATCCGGAAAACACGACGCTTTCTCATCATATCAACCAGGCGATCAAGGCACACGGAACGATGGTCCGCGACGTTGACTACGTCAACAAGGACGGACAGATAATCATCGTCGACACCTTTACCGGTCGTCTTATGCCGGGACGCCGTTATTCCGACGGTCTTCATCAGGCAATAGAGGCAAAGGAAAAGGTAAAGATCGAAAAGGAAAACAAGACCTTGGCGACCATTACCTTCCAGAACTACTTCCGTATGTACAAAAAGCTCTCGGGTATGACAGGTACTGCGCTTACAGAGGATGCAGAATTCAGAGAGATATACTATCTTGACGTCGTTGAAGTTCCGACCAACAAGCCGATGATAAGAAAGGACCATCCCGACGTCGTATACAAGAACACGCGCGGAAAATACCGTGCCATTGTCGAGCAGGTGATCAAGTGTCACGAAAAGGGTCAGCCGGTCCTTGTCGGTACTGTTTCGATCGAAAAGTCGGAAGAGCTTTCCAAGCTCCTCAAGCGTGAAGGAATCAAGCATACCGTCCTTAACGCTAAGTATCATGAGAAGGAAGCAGAAATAGTTGCTAACGCAGGTAAATTCGGTACTGTTACGATCTCGACTAACATGGCAGGTCGTGGTACCGACATCATGCTCGGCGGTAACCCCGAATTCCTTTCCAAGCAGGAGATGATCAAGAACGGATATGACGAGGACGTTGTCGGTCTTGCAATCGGCTCTTCCCTCTCGGTATCCGACGAGGTGCTTGAAGCACGCAAGGTATACCGTGAGCTGTTTGAAAAATACAAGAAGGAGATCGAGCCGGAGGCAGAAAAGATCAAGGCGGCAGGCGGTCTCTATATAATCGGTACCGAGCGTCATGAAAGCCGACGCATCGATAACCAGCTCCGCGGACGTTCAGGCCGTCAGGGTGACCCCGGTGAATCGCGCTTCTTCCTTTCCCTTGAAGACGATCTTATGCGTCTATTTGGAAGCGAGAGAATTCTCGGCATGGTCGAGCGTCTGGGCCTTGAGGAAACTCAGCCAATATCTGCAGGCATTCTTTCTCATTCCATCGAGGACGCGCAGAAGCGTCTTGAGGCAAACAACTTTGCACGCCGTAAGCACGTACTCAGCTACGACGACGTAATGAATCAGCAGAGAACGATAATCTACAATCAGCGCCGCGAGGTACTTGACGGGGCAGATATGAAGGAAAAGATCCTTGCTATGATCGAAGAGGTCATCGTCAGCAAGGTTGATGAATTCGTCAATCCCGAGAATCCCGCCGAATGGAATTTCGACGCTCTCCGTTCCTACTTCCTCGGTACTCTTACCTCAAACGACGACTTCAGATTCAGCGATAGTGAGCTTGAAAGCGTTTCTACAGCAGACATTGAGGAGCTTCTTCTCAGCCGTTCCGAAAAGCTTTATGCCGAAAAGGAAGAAATGTTCGGCTCCGACATGCGTGAGATCGAGCGCGTAATACTCCTTCAGAACGTCGACAGAAAGTGGATGGAGCATCTTGACGCTATGGACGATCTCAAGGGCAGTATCGGTCTTAACGCCTACGCTCAGAGAAATCCGATAAACGAATACCGTATCCAGAGTGCCGATATGTTCGACATGATGAACTCCGAGATCAAGGAGGACACCGTCAGAATGATCCTTTCCGTTCAGCCGAGACGTGAAATAAAGCGTGTTGAGGTCGCAAAGGTCAAAAACGAGGGCTTCGTCGGATCGGGTGAGCCACTTAAGAAAAAGCCCGTCGTTCACAAGAAGAGCGAAAAGGTCGGACGTAACGATCCCTGCCCCTGCGGAAGCGGCAAGAAATATAAGAAGTGCTGCGGAAGAACTGAAGGAGACGACGAATAAATAATGAAATACCGTTTATTTCTGTTTGGTCTTTTCTTCCTTATAAATCCGTATTTCTGGGTATTTGATATTCTGCCCGACTTTATCGGTCTGCTTATCATGGCAAAGGCGATAAAGCCGATGACAGAAATATCGCCGTCTATGGAAGCGGCGTCAAAGGGCTTCAAAAAAGCCGCCGCGCTTTCAATTGCCCAGCTTGGTCTTACGATACCGATGATATCGATCGTTAATTCCGATCCGACGTTCAATATGGTATTCTCTTTCTGCTTCAACATTCTGCGCATCATTTTCCTTGTTCCCGCGCTTCACGAGCTGTTTAACGGCTTTGCATATTTCGCTGACAGACACGCGGAAAAGGGACATACCGTTTCGGTAGCGAAAATGAAGGTCGTAAGGACAGTGATGCAGGTATATATTATCGTTCACGCCGTTCTTTCCGCCTTTCCCGAAATAGTTTATTTCAAGGTCAACGATTCGGGAATGACCGCAGGCATTGAGGACATATATCCTCTGGCACCATAC
This sequence comes from Clostridia bacterium, assembly GCA_017621655.1. GTDB lineage: Bacteria > Bacillota > Clostridia > Oscillospirales > CAG-272 > Colimorpha_A. Next base: position 48,073 of record JAGASS010000033.1, read on the forward strand.
CGTCTCGGCGTAATGTTCCTCTGTGCGATAATAGTTCTTCTTATCTCCGTCGCCTGGTACGTCGCGGTTGCAATATACTTCTCTTCCCTGCGTAAAAAAGCGGTATTCAATCAAGGAATAATCTCCGATATTACTTCCTTTGTCAGAAGCGAGAAAAAGCGTATAATGTCGGCTCTGCGACCCGCAGTTACCTGCTTCATAATCGCCTGCTTCTGCGCTATCGGGTATTATATCGACGGCAAGGCGGTAATTCCACCGTACTTTACGCCTATCCTCCATATCGCGGTCATATCGTGCCTCCGCAGGATAATTGACAAGAAGGTAACGCGTGCGTTTTCGATAGTCGCGGTGGTACTGGCATTTCCGCTTCAGCTGTTTTACGAGGTTTTTGCCACCGCATATCACGAGACGGCTTCGTTTGCATTCAGAGACGTTAAGTTCTACTTCATGTTCCCGCTTTGCTTGAACGTCATCTACACCGTCTTCCTTATACTCTCGTCTCTTTGCGTCGGAATCGCGCTTTACAGAGTAATAAGGCAGCATACGGGACTTTTCTGGGAAACCGCATACGTGACGCACAACTCAAAAGCGGCAAACGAAAAGCTGCGCCGTCAGCGTCTTTCAATTCTTTTGACCGTAGCTTGCTGTTTACTGTCGGTATTTAATACCTACACCTACAGTCATCTATACGATAAGCCGATATTTAACACCTTAGCTCTGGCTTTGGGCGTTGTGATCGCGATTTGCGCGTCGATTCTCTATACATCGATCCGCACGTCGGTCCTTGAGAAGTATTCGACAGAAAATAAAATGAATTAAAAAAGAGAGCCATTGGCTCTCTTTTTTAATTACATTCTTTTATAACGGACGGTCAGGGAAGTCGACCACTGCAAGAAAACCGAACTTTTTGCCACGCTCTTTGTAGGGTGCGACGTCCTCGACGCACCGCCCCACTCACGCTCACTTCGTTCGCCATTTTACAAATCTCTGCCACACATTCGTAGTTCGTTCACTATTACATTACAATAGGAATGATATATTCGTGTACAGTGGATAATAGAGTATTGCGTTGTAAATACATAAACGTAGTACGGCGGGAGCAAGCCCCCGCCCTACTGTAATGAAACTTAATAAAAATCAAACACCGCGCGTCCTTCTTCAAGCTTAAGGCAAGCGTCGAAGCTCTTACCCGATTTCTTTGAAACGAAGCCCGAAAGCTTTTCGGTCCTGCCGTTTGTCAGAAGCTGTTTTACGGCTGAAATCGGAATTACTCTACCGCAGATACGCATACTGACGGCAAATTTACAGCCGTTTTCGCGGTACGAGCCGCAGCCGTAGCCGAAGTTCGTTCGTCTGACCTCGCCGCCGCAAAGCGGGCATTTACCGACCGTCTGCATAAAGAAGCCAATATCGGTATCGTTTGCAAAGCTATCTCCCTTACGGTCAAAGACCTCGGATATTTCCGCTTTAGCAAGCTCAACGCTGTCACCGACACTGCATTCGCCTCTGAACACGCGCTTGAGCGATTTACCAAGCTCGGCAGTCTTATACTTATCCATGCTTATCTGCATCGCTTTAAGCGACTCTATAAGGTATTCTCCGTCGGGCAGGATCGTATAAACGTCCTTATTAAGCTTTATGTAGCCGCTCTTTCGGGCGTTATCGATAATTCCCGTTCTAGTTGCCTCGGTGCCAAGCTCGAGTCCTTCAAATATTGCCTTATATTCCTCGGTATCGTCTGCCTTTTCGGGATCTGAATTTTCCTGTGCCTTTTCCGCCTTGAAGGGATTTTTCAAGTAATTGTTGAGCGTTTCTATCGTGTAGTGCTTAGGTGGATTGGTCTCCTTTTCGACCGGCTCGAAGTTGATATTCACCGCGTCGCCCTTATTTAGCTGAGGCAGGACCTTGTCCTTTCCGCTGTAATCGTCGTACTTTGTCCAGCCGCGCTCAACGATGACAGTTCCCTTGAGTGCAAATTCCTCAAGGTCACCGACTGCTATCTTAATTTCGCTCTTATTTACAACGCAGTCCTCGGCGCAGAACACTGCGACGAATCGACGGAACACCGTCGAATACACCTGCATTTCCTTTTCACTCAGGCGCGATTTATCGGGGATCTTATACGTTGGTGTCAGAGCCGAGTGTGATTCGATCTTACTATCATCAAAGATCGTCTTTTTATCCTTGAAGGCAAGCGGATAACCGAGCTTTTTACAGTTTTCGATTATCTTTCTTATCTTATCCTTTTCGGCCGTTGCAAGATACTCGGAGTTTGTACGCGGATATGTAAGATAACCCTCCTCATAAAGCTTCTGCACGATCTCAAGACTTTCCGCCATTGACATCTTATATTTCTTACCGAGCACGTTCTGAAGCTTTGAAAGTGAGTAAAGCTTTCCGGGGGAAAGCGTGTCTTTTTTCTTTTTCACCTCAGTTACAGTCGCACCGACGGCGTTATACTGATCGCAGAGGTTTTTCGCCTTGACAAACTCTGTCTTATCGAACTTCGTTTTCGACTGGAGTTCGATTATCTCGCCGTTAGTTTCCGCTTTGCTTACAAGTGCGTAATACACGTCGGGCACGAAGTTTCTTATCGCCATATCGCGCTCGTATATCGCAAGCACTATAGGTACTATGACGCGTCCGACTCGCAGAAGCTTGCCGCTCTTAAGGGTAGCGTAGCGCGTAAGGTTCACGCCGTATAGCCAGTCGATAAATGTTCTTGCGTAGCCCTCGTTTGCAAGGTTATCGTATTCGTCCTCGCTCTTCATATCGCTAAGCGCCGCGGCAACCGTTTCGGGTGTCTGGTCGGGAAGCCAGAGACGAAGAAGCGGCTTCGGACTTTTAAGTGCCTTATTTACACAGGTGCGGACTATTATTTCTCCCTCTCGGTCAGCGTCCCCCGCGTTTACTATCTTTTCAACGTCGGGGCGGTTACAGAGGTCCTCGATTATCTTGAACTGCCTTATAACTCCGTCGTCGCGGTCACCGTTATCACCCTTGCGTAATTCATATCTGAATTCGCTTGGGAAGCAAGGAAGATTGTCCATGCACCAATACTTCTGCCCCTCGGGAAGAGGTCTATAGCTCTCAATATCACAAAGCCCGAAAAGGTGTCCGAATGCCCAGCTTACCAGGTATCCGCACCCCTCAAAATATCCGTTTTTCTTTTGCATTTGACCGATGCCTGCGCAGATATTACGCGCCAAGCTCGGCTTTTCGGCTATAATAAGTATCATACTGATATTGTATCACATTTACCGCCAAAAATCAATCCCCTTGACAGCATGTAGCTGTAATGATATAATTAACTCAGTAATTTTGGGGAGAACACGATGAACGAATTTTCAAACATAGCCGAGTATTCGGTTCAAAAAACAAGAAGTAAGCTATTTTACGTGGCGAAGGTGCTAACGCCAATAATAGTAGGCGTTGTACCGATCCTGTATTCAATTTATATGCTTCTTGCGTACGGATTCCCGCCATACCCATTTTTTATCATTTTTCTTTCCATTGTGTTAGTTGTTATTTCATTAAATTATTTCCGCCGGATCGATTACGATTACCGTATAGTCGGAAGCGAGCTGTTCTTTTCAATCGTATATAACCGTAAAAAGCGCAAGGAGCTTGGCTCAATTGATCTGATACGGCTTGAAAAGATCGCTCCCTACGCCGGAAAATACGCCGATGAAGCGGAGGCCGCCGAGTACGATAAGGTATATGATTTTTCGTCCTCACCCAATGATCCTTACGTTTTTTACGCCGTCGAATACGATGAGGATAACAACACAAGGACCCTGTATCTTTTTAACGCATCGGAAAAAATGTTGAAGCTTATCAAGCTTTATAACCGCCGAGCAATAATAGATTACCCAAATGAATAATAATCACCCTCGCAGCATAACAATTATCTGCGGGGGTGATTTTTTGAAAAGAGCATTGGCATTTACGGCACTGTGTGCCGTTATTCTTGTTTTATTCGTCTCATGCGGTGGCGGCAGGGCGACGAAAAGGTTGGATATAAGCTACCCTTTTGATATACATGCGTATATAAAATTCGACGGCAGAAGCTACGAGGCGGATGTTACCGTAACGGGCGATGAGGATATTAAGATCACGTTTTGCGCCCCCGAAAGCTTAAAGAACACCGTTCTCGAAATGAAGAACGGAGAAGCTTTTCTCCACGTATCGGGCATCACCTTTCCCGTAAACGACGGCGGCTATTCGTCGGATAACGGTCTGTTACTTATTCGTCATCTGTTTTCCGTTACTGATAAAAACTATACCGACGCTTCGGTTATAAAAAGCGGCGGTATCAAATACAGCGTTGAAAACTACACGACGGACACAGGCAGAATCAGCGCGTATTTCGTCTCGGGCAAGCAAATTCCCGACAAGATAAGCGCTTCCCTTCGCGGACACGATATTGAGCTTGTAATTGTTAACGATTAATTAAATTTGCTTTTTCTATTGTATTCTCCCGAAAAATAAGGTATAATTACCTTGTATGTTAAAATTTGGAGGAAATATAAATGTTAGGAACTATATTAATGCTCGTGCTTACGGTGGTTGTTTTCTATTTCTTCGCTATCCGTCCGCAGAAGAAGCAGGAAAAAGAAACGGCAGCAATGCGTAACAGCATTGAAGTAGGTGATGAGATAATTACGATAGGCGGTATAATCGGAACTGTCATTATCGTCAAGGACGATAAGATGATGATCGAAACCGGTAACGACCGCACAAAGCTCACCATTCTCAAGAGCGCGGTAAGAACCGTTCTTCACGACGATGAGCCGACTACCGATTCCGGCGAGAAGCCGCAGTAATTTTTCGGAATAAAATTTCCCCTTTAAGAATATTCTTTGATAAAGGATATTTTTGAAGGGGTTTTTATTTTCCCCGAAGGAGAAGAAAATGATTAAAACTGTAAACGCATCTCCATTGATCCCGGCACTCAAGGGCGCGGCAATATCGCTTCTTGTTTCACTGTTTGCTCTTTTCGTTTCGACATTTTTTCTTACCGAAAGCAAAAGTCTCGAGCTTATGACCTCGGTACTGCCTAAGGTCTTTCAGGTAATCTCTGCGATTATCGGCGGTTTTTTTGCGGGCAAGTTCTCTAAAGACAAAAGCTTTCTTTCGGGGATATTCAGCGGACTGATCTATAGTGTCATAATAGCGGTTGGTGCGCTTATTAATTCGGGATTCGAGCTTTACTACGTGCTTATCAGCACCCTGATCATCACTCTCGGCTCATTTATCGGTTCGCTTTTGAGCAGAGAAAGAGAAAAAAGCGGCGCGGCTAAAAGAAAGTCGATCATGAAAAAATTGCGTTCTTGATACAAAAATACTTTACAACGTTACTTTAATGTGGTATAATATTTATATCACAGAAAAGGAGTGTTTTTTATGATTCCGTTAATTATAGCAGCAGTTATAGTGGTTATTCTTCTTATCGCCTGTATCAAGATCGTTCCTCAGGCAACCGAGTACGTAATAGAATTTCTCGGTAAATATCAGAAGACCTGGTCAGCAGGTATTCACTGGAAATGGCCGATCATTCAGGTCGTTGCCAAAAAGGTAACGCTCAAGGAGCAGGTGCTTGACTCGCCTCCTCAGCCCGTTATCACCAAGGATAACGTTACTATGCAGATAGATACCGTTATTTTCTACGCTATCTACGATTCGAAGCTTTACTGCTACGGTGCGGTCAACCCCATTTCCGCGCTTGGAAACCTTGCGGCAACTACTCTTCGTAACCTCGTCGGTGAGCTTGAGCTTGACGATACTCTCACCTCCCGTGATACCATCAACGGAAAGATGACGGAGATCCTCGACGAAGCTACCGATAAGTGGGGCATCAAGGTTCACCGCGTTGAGCTTAAGAATATCATTCCGCCTGCTGAAATTCAGAACGCGATGGAAAAGCAGATGAAGGCAGAGCGTGACCGCCGTGAGACGCTTCTTGAAGCAGAAGGACACAAGGCAGCCGTTATCACTCGCGCAGAGGGTGACAAGCAGGCAATGATCCTTGCCGCAGAAGGTGAAAGAGACGCACGCATCGCAAGAGCAGAGGGCGAAGCGAAAGCAATTTTCCTTGCTAAAAAGGCAGAGGCAGACGGTCTTGCCGCACTTAAAGAGGCAGGTGCTGACAGTGCCGTTATTGAGCTTAAGAAGTTTGAGGCGCTTATTGCTATGTCGAACGGTCGCGCATCCAAGATCATCGTTCCTACTGACGTAGTAAATATGACAAAATCAAACGTAATGTTCTCCGAAACCTCCGGTCTCGGAGACGTTACAGATCCCGCGCCCGAGGAACCCAAAAAGCCGAAGACGGACCCTTGCTGCGACTGATAAGTAAAATGAAAACTCCGAGCAAAGCTCGGAGTTTTTTTATTATCCAAACATTGTTTCGTTCACTTCGAGAAGCGAGGGGGCGACAAAATCGGGCTTGTCGCAGTCGTCTGCATTATCGACGTCCGACTGCTTTGTTTCGCCCGAAAGGACGAGGACGCTTGTTACGCCGTTACGCTTACCGAGCGCGATGTCGGTATAGAGGCGGTCGCCGAAGATGACCATATCCTCGGGTGCTGTCTCGGTTATCTGACACATCATATCAAGAGCCGATTTATAGGGCTTTCCGAAGTATGTAGGAGTTACGCCCGTCGATGCGGTAACGAATGCGGAGATCGCGCCGCTGTCGGGAATGAATCCGTCCTCCGTCGGACAGTTAAAGTCGGGGTGAGTAGAGATATACTCCGCGCCGTTGCGCACGAGGCGGCAAGCGGTATCGAGCTTTGCGTAGGTAAGGGTCGTATCAAAGCTCGTTACGACTATAGGTGCTTCCTCCGAAAGCTCGATTCCCGAGTTTACAAACTGAGTTTCAAGCTCGGGAGTGCCGACGAGGTAACAGCTCTTCCCTGCGCGGTTTCTCTTCAAAAACTGAATCGTTACGTCCCCTGCGGTAAGTATCTCGTTTCTGCTCGGCTCAAAGCCCATACGCGTAAGCTTTTCATAGTAAAAATCGGGGTTATGAGATGCGTTATTCGTGAAGAAAAGCACCTTATATCCGTTCTTACGGAGGTTCTTAATGAACTCGATAGCGTAATCAAAGACCTTTGCACCGAGGTAGATCGTTCCGTCCTGGTCGAAGACGAAAAGCTTTTTGTTTTTAAGTGTGTTTTTCATAATTTTACTCCAATCTGAACGAGCGTCTGTGCTCGGGTGTTATTCCGTATTTTTTAATTGCCTCGTAGTGTTCCTTTGTTGGATAGCCCTTATGCTTTGCAAAACCGTATTCGGGGTACTTTTTATCAAGCTCAAGGCAGGAGCGGTCACGCTCTACCTTTGCAAGGATCGATGCTGCCGCAATAGACGGGCTTTTAGCGTCTCCCTTAACTATCGCCTTAGCAGGTATCGTAAATCCGCGCGTCTGGTTTCCGTCGACGAGGACGAAATCGGGCTTCGGATCAAGCATTTCGATCGCACGGCGCATTGCAAGCAGTGCGGCGTTGAGTATATTCATTTCGTCTATTTCTGCCGCCGTTGCGTATGCGATACCGTAGCTTATCGCTTCCTCCTTGATCTTATCGTAAAGGACTTCTCTCTTCTTCTCGGTGAGCTTCTTCGAATCGTTCAGCCCATCGATAACGAGTCCCTGCGGTAAGATGACTGCCGCCGCATATACGCTTCCCACAAGCGGTCCGCGCCCTGCCTCGTCTGTTCCGCAGACTACTGCATATCCCTGCTCGACGGCTTCGTTTTCAAAAAAGTAATCCATAATATAAAATACGGGGAACAAAACTTCATTCCCCGTACTCCTCTCTCATTAGGGTCGGCTTTACGCCTTATGGTTCTTCAAGTGTCATTCTGCCGATCTTACCGCCTCTGAATTCGTCAAGAAGCATAACGGCAGTTCTTTCAGTGTTTACCTCACCACCGCTGATAAGAAATCCGCGTTTTCTTCCGATCGTTTCAAACAGATCGTAGTCTATCATATCCTCGTACTGCGACATATCGCCAAGCTTATACCTAGCCGAAAGAAGCTCGGGATATTTTTTGCGCAGGCGTCCGCAAAGAATGATAGCCATTCTTTCCTGGTCAAGAATTTCATCTCTTATCGCGCCTGTCACGGCAAGGTTTTCACCGACCGTCTGATCCTCAAACTTCGGCCAAAGCACGCCGGGTGTATCGAGAAGCTCGATTCCGTACTTCGTCGTTATCCACTGCTTGTCGCGTGTTACACCGGGACGGTCCTCGACCTTTGCGCGCCTTCCGCCTGCCAGACGGTTTATGAGCGAGGATTTACCGACGTTCGGTATTCCTGCGATCATGACACGTAGGGTCTTGCCCGTCATTCCCTTGTTTTCGTATCGTGCAAGCTTTTCTGAAAGCAGACCTCGGATCTTATCTGGTATTTCATTAATTCCCGCACCGCTTGCGCTGTCTATAAAGAGGCAGGATTTTCCCTCTTTTTCATAGTAGCGCTTCCATCTGCTTATCGACTCGGGATCGGCGAGCGACGATTTACTGAATAGCGTAAGAACGGGCTTATTACCGACTATTTTATGTAACTCGGGATTCTTTGAGCTAACGGGAATACGCGCGTCGAGAATCTCGATGACCGCATCTACCTGAGGCAGCATCTCCTTCATCATTCGGCGCGTTTTCGCCATATGCCCGGGAAACCATTGTATCAGCTCTGATGGCATTTTATCTCTCCGTTATTTTACAGGTCCAAAACCGTCAAACGGCAGGAATCTGTATATGACCTGACCGATTATATATCTCTCGTCAATATAACCTACGTCGTAAAAACGGCTGTCAAGCGAATTATTACGGTTATCACCCATAACGAACACGTGTCCTTCCGGAACGGTGATCTCGTCCTCCCCATAATCCCAATTGTGCATCAGATCGCTTCCGACGACAATATACGGCTCTTCAAGAGGAAAGCCGTCTACGTATATCTTCCAGTTTTCACGGTCGAGACGGACCTTCTGTCCCTCCGTTGCGATAATACGCTTTACGAGCGGCTTATCAAGACCGTACGCTTCTGACTGACAGACGATAATATCGCCCTGCTTCGGCTCATAGAATATCTGACGTACCAAAAGCTTATCGCTATGCGAAAGCGTAGGGTACATTGAGTTTCCGTCCACAACCGCGATACGCGCTACGAACGAGAAAAGTATAAATACAGCTGCTACCGAAACAATAAATATTTCCAGCCATTCGAATATCGTCTGCGACGGTTTCTTCGGTTCGATTTCAATTTCTTTGTTATGATCAAAATTAATCAAGTTATCTTCCGCCTTAAATTTATTTTACAAGCATAGACATAAGATCATGTCCGCGAGGGATATAGTAATTCTTTTCAGCCGCGCTCTTTTCGCAGAAGCATTCAACACCGTCTGCTTCCTCGTTTGAACGGTATATCATAAAGGGAACGGGATCAAGTGTATGCGTTCTCTTTGCGATCGGAGTAGGATGATCGGGGAGGATCATTATAGCATAGTCCTCACCGCAGGTCTTAAGATATTCGTATATCGGCTTAAGTATTCTTTCGCTTATATGACCGATGCTTGCTATCTTATTCTCGGTCTCTGCGCGGTGTCCGCATTCGTCGGGACCTTCAACGTGAACGTAAACGAGGTCCTTTCCGCGCTTAAATGCGTCGATGGCGGCGTTCGCCTTGCCCTCGTAATTGGTTTTATAGTTACCCGTTGCGCCCTCGACGTCAACCGATTCCATTTCGGCGCAGATGCCGATTCCCTTTATGAGGTCAACTGCCGAAATGACCGTTGCGTTAAGCCCCCATTTTTCCTTAAACGAGGACAGCGCCGGCTTCTCACCGGGACTCCATAGCCAAATAGAGTTTGCCGGCTTGAGTCCGCGCGCCTTACGCGCAAGATTTACGGGATGATCCTTCAGGACCTCGTAGCTATCGCGTATAAGAGTTGCGTACGGCTCGGGCGGCATTATGTCCCTGACCCCGTGACCGAGATGATCGTGAGGACGCTCAAACTCTTTGTATTCGGGCGGATCGTTCCATATCATACAGTGACGGTAGCTGACGCCCGGATAGAAAGCTCTCTTATCGGTCTTGAATTTCTCGTGAAGCGTTTTAATAAGTTCTGCTGCCTCTTCCGTCGTTATCTCGTCGGCAGAATGGTCAAGCATTATTTTATCGTCATAGCTCTCCCCGTCCTCGGAAACTGTAACCACGTTACAGCGAAAGGCGATGTCTCCCTCGTTCATCGTAAGACGCATCGACATTGCTTCAAGCGGCGAACGTCCCTTTGAATATATCGCAGGGTCATACGAGAGAATTGCAAGATTCGCGGTATCGCTCTCGGGCACCATGTGCGACGGGACGTTAGACACCGTACCGACTGTCGACACCTTTGCAAGCGCATCAAGCGTCGGCTTATCTGCACATTCGAACGGAGTTTTATTATCAAGCTCGGCAATAGGATAATCTGCCGCGCCGTCAGGGATAAGTACGAGATATTTCATGTTTTCGCCTTCTTTGGTGATACTATATCCTTCATTATATCACATCATCGTAAATTATACAAGTAAAAATTTAATTATTTTATGGAAACAGATGATAAAAAACTGCCGAAAAGCGATGCTTTTCGGCAGTTTTGAATTTTAATTCGGAACCTTTACGGAGTATCTTCCGCCATTTAGCTTAAACTCAAGTCTTTCGCCGTTACGTATTGCCTTAAGATCGTCCTTCGTCATCTCAAGGTCGCCGAAATACAGCACGTCCTTTTCCGACACGATACTCACTTTTGCACATACACCGTCGGGAATAACGAAATCGTATACAAAGCTTCCGTTTTCGTTTTTCCAACCGCTTTCTATTTTTCCTGCGCGGGAATTATAGGTAGCACGGGCAGAGTTGATTCTCTTTTGTCCTGACGGCAGGGTCTTGCGGAAATCGGGATTAGGCGCGAGAATAAAGGCGTTAAATGCAGGATCGTCGGGATCGGGATTGATACCGCAGATGCCGCTGTAGAACCATTCCGCAACCGCGCCGTATGAGTAGTGATTAAAGGAATTCATCGAAACGTCGCCAAATCCCTTTTCCTTAGTGTAGGAATTCCATCTTTCCCATATCGTTGTCGCGCCCTGTCTTACCGAATAGAGCCAACTCGGGTCCTTTGTCTGAAGCAACAGCGAATAGCAAAGATCGTGCAGACCGACCTTTGAAAGAGTCTGATTAAGTATACCCGTTCCTACAAAGCCGGTGCTTAATGTATAATCGTTATCTGTGATAAGCTTGCGAAGCTCGGATATAAACGATTCCTTCATTTCACCGTCGACCATATCGAAGGCAAGCGGAAGAAGATGCGAGGTCTGCGTTCTGACGGTCAACGCGCCGTCTTTTACATACTTTTCTTTCCAGTAAGCAATAATGCGTTCACGCAGGTCATCATAATGCTCCGCGCGGTCGTTTTTACCGATTATCCTTGAAAAACGGCTCATAAGAAGCGCGTCGTAGGCATAGTAGCAAACGCTTATATATTTTGCGTCAGTCACGTCATAATTGAGCCAGTCTCCGAAGGTCGGCTTAGGACCGTCAAGACCGTATCTTTCGAGGTGCTTCATATAGTATTCCATTGAATCGTAATGCTCGGAAATTATCGACTTATCGCCATACATCAAATAGAGTCGGTAAGGCACTATGATTGCCGCATCCCCCCACGCCGCATCTGCACATTCAGGCCAACCGAGGAACGGTATAACGCAAGAATACGCGCCGTCTATCGTCGTCTGCGAATCTCTTGCGTCGCCGAGCCACTTGCGCATAAACCTTTCTATGTCTGCCATGTAAGATGCCGCACCGCAGAATATCTGCGTATCGCCCGTCCAACCGAGGCGCTCGTCGCGCTGAGGGCAGTCGGTCGGAATAGACAGGTAATTGCCTCTCATTCCCCAAACGGCGTTTGAATATAGGCGGTTTACCTCGTCGTTATCGCATTCAAACGTTCCCGTTTCGGCAATATCGGAGCCGACGACCTCGCCTTTTACGCTGTGAAGCGTAATATCGCGATCGGCAAAGATCTCAATGTATCTAAACCCGTAGAAAACGTGAGTGGGAGCGCATATTTCCCTCTCGTTTCCCGACGAAACAACGATATAACGAGCCAATGCGGAACGGTAGTTTTCGATATACAAGCTTCCCTTCGGACCGTCGTTACCGCGACTGCGGTCACCGCTGTCATTGAGCATCTCGGCAAACAGCGTCTCAACCCTCGTTCCGCGCTCGGCGGTAATCTCATATTTTGGCCAACCTACCATATTCTGTCCGAAGTCTATAACGAGATGTTCTCCCGCCTTGATAAATATGTCCTTAGAGAAGTTTTTGTATTCGGACACCTTTTTGACTTCGCCCATATCGCTTCCGTTATCGACGGTGCCGTCATAAATATATCCGCATACCGCTGAAAGCGAAAGCTCGTCTCTTACGCGAACGTCATCACCTTCAAACGGTACGATCTCTCCTTCAAAGCCGTCGAAAAGAACAGCATTTTCCCAAGTGTAATAATCGGGATCGACTGACGGATGAGGAAGCGTCATATCGGTATACTGTCCATCCCATATATCGGCGCGGCGTATCTGTCCGCCGACCATCGTCTGCCAGCTTTCGTCAGAGGAAATAAGCACGCTTCTTCCGTCGCGGTAAAGTATCTCTATCTCACCTGCGAATGCGTTTGGCTTAAATTCGTACACGCCGGAGCTTATGCGTCCGTTCCACCATCCGGAGGCAATATCACAAACGAAAGTATTGTTCTCGCGGCACATTTCGGTTATATCGTATTCCGATTCGAAAACTCTGCATCTGTAATCAGTCCAGCCGGGGAGCATCTCGTCGTTACCGACGCGCTCGCCGTTTATATACAGGCAGTAGACACCGAGTGCCGTCGTGCGCAGAATTACGCGGTCAACATCATCATTTAGAGAAAACTCTTTTTTAATATTCAGAATGCCGTCTCCCGGTTCAAGCGTAAGCGCACAGTTATTTTTACCGTTGATACGTTCGGTAAAAGAAGCAGAATGACCTTTTTTCGTAATAAACTTTGCGTTTTTCATTTTGTCCTCCGTTTGTCGGGTCTTCAACTTGATTATATCATATGGGAAGAGTATGTCAATGTCGTTTTTTAATTTCAAAATGCGTTTATATTTAACATTTTCTTCGTTTTCCCACTTGAAAAATATTTTTGGATGTAGTATAATGTAATATGGTTATTTTTGTTCAGATAACCGAAAGAAATTTTGAAAGGTAGTAATGATATTGAGCGCAGTAAGAAACTTTGTAATAACGCTCCTTATATCGCTTTTGATATTCGGCCTTGTGGCGTTCGGGATACTTCAGTTTGCCGACGGCGCATTATTCGGGCGCGGCGGAAATTCAAGTAACGGCGGAAACGGTAACGGCGGAAATGTTACGACCACCGAGCCCGACCTTCCTCCCCCTCCCGACGGCTTTGATGCAATAAAGGGAAAGAGTATGACGGTCCTGTTTATCGGCACAGACTATCTCCCCGACGTTTATTATGATTATGAATACGTAGGTCAGCGTCCCGACGGCTTCGACGGTGAGCTAAGAGAGATCGAGACGGACACTATTATTCTTGCCAGAATAAACAAGGAAACGGGCGAGGCGATCTTCTGCCCGATCCCCGCCATCACGCAAATAACTATCAACGGTCACTCAACGACACTTGAAAAGCTTTATTATCAAAAAGGCATCTCGGCATTGCGCGAGCAGGTAACGGCGCTCACGGGATTGCCGATAGATTACCACGCGATAGTCACTATCGACGGTCTTTCATACATTATCGACGATCTCGGCGGCATTGAGTTCCACGTTCCGCAGGACATGAATTACGTTGACCTTGAGCAGCAGATCGAAATTGATCTGAAATCGGGAACTCAGGTCCTCGACGGTAAGAATGCAACCGATATGCTTCGCTATTGGTCATACAGCGACGAGGACGTAAGCCGACGCCGAGTCGGTTGTAACTTCCTTAAGGCGATAATCAAAAAGGTCATGACGGACATTCCGATGAACGATGCGGCAAGCGCGTTCTTCAAGTATCAGGAATACATAAGCACGGATCTCACGATCAATGCGCTGAATGAAAACGCAGACCTCATATTCGCTTATCCGAAGCTGACGGTGAGAGATTACACCTACCCGGGAACGACGACCGGCAAGGGTCTTGACGCGGTATTCACCCCGAACGTCTCGAAGGCAACGGAATTCTTTGACGCATATAAATTCAAGGGTTAAGATACATTAGCACAGAAAGGACACAAAAAATGCTTAACACAGAAAAAACAATGGACAAAATAGTAGCTCTTTGTAAGGGCAGAGGTTTCATTTTCGCCGGATCCGAAATCTATGGCGGTCTTGCGAATACATGGGACTACGGCCCTCTCGGAGTCGAGCTTAAGAATAACGTAAAGCGCGCTTGGTGGAAAAAGTTCGTTCAGGAGAACAAGTATAACGTCGGTCTTGACGCCGCTATTCTTATGAACCCCCAGACTTGGGTAGCATCGGGACACCTTGCGGGATTTTCCGATCCCCTTATGGACTGTAAGGAATGTAAGGAGCGCTTCCGCGCTGACAAGCTTATCGAGGATTGGTGCGCTGAGAATAACTATACTCTTCCGAAGCCCATCGACGCTTTCTCGCAGGAGGAAATGAAGAACTTCGTTGAGGATAACAATATCCCCTACCCCACCTGCGGCAAGCATAACTTTACCGACATCCGTCAGTTCAACCTTATGTTCAAGACCTTCCAGGGCGTAACCGAGGACGCTAAAAACACCGTTTATCTCCGTCCCGAGACCGCACAGGGTATCTTCACAAACTTTGTAAACGTTCAGAGAACGACGAGAAAGAAGCTCCCCTTCGGTATCGGACAGATCGGTAAGTCCTTCCGTAACGAGATCACCCCCGGAAACTTCATTTTCCGCGTTCGTGAGTTCGAGCAGATGGAGCTTGAGTTCTTCTGCAAGCCCGGAACCGACCTTGAATGGTTCAACTACTGGAGAAGCTTCTGCCACAATTGGCTTCTTGCTATCGGTCTTAAGGACGAGAATATTCGTCTTCGTGACCACGATCCCGAGGAGCTTTGCTTCTACTCTAAGGCAACGACCGACTTCGAGTTCCTCTTCCCGTTCGGATGGGGCGAGCTTTGGGGCGTTGCTGACCGTACCGATTACGACCTTACACAGCATCAGAACGTATCGGGTAAGGACCTTACCTATTTCGATCAGGAAACTAACGAGCATTATATTCCTTACGTTGTCGAGCCGTCTCTCGGCGTTGAAAGAACCGTTCTTTCGGTTCTCTGCGACGCTTACGACGAGGAAGTCGTTGACGCTGAAAAGAACGACGTAAGAACCGTTCTCCGTCTCCATCCGTTCCTTGCGCCCTTCAAGGCGGCGGTTCTTCCCCTCTCGAAGAAGCTCTCCGAGAAGGCGACTGAGATCTACGAGGAACTTTCCAAGTACTTCAGCGTCGATTACGACGACGCCGGCTCTATCGGTAAGAGATACCGCCGCGAGGACGAGATCGGAACTCCTCTCTGTATTACCGTTGACTTTGAAACGGTAGGCGATGCGGAAAAGGAAGGCGATAACTGCGTTACCGTCCGCGACCGCGACACTATGGAGCAGGTCCGTATCCCGATCACAGAGCTTCGTGCTTACATCGAAAAGAAGATCGAATTCTGATATTAAAAAGTCGCACCTCGTTAGGTGCGACTTTTTTATTTCTTTCTGAAATCTGACGGAGGCGCTTTATAATACGCCTTAAATTCGCGGTTAAAGTGTGCCTGTGATTCATACCCGCTGTTAAACGCTATCTCTGTTATAGGCAGGTCGGTAAAACGTATGAGGCGCATTCCGTAATTTAGCTTGAGCGTTCGTACGTATTCCTTGAATCCGACGCCGACACTGTTTCGAAACAGTCGGCAAAAGTAATTTGGGTCGTACGAGAATTGTCTTGCAACGTCAGTCATAGACGGGTTTTCTCTGAAATGAGAGTTAAGATACATTAGCGCATGACGCATATTTTCGCCGACTCCATTATAAACCGTCGACGGCTTGCAACCGTTAAGAAACGAAATAATCAAACATTCAAGAATGTTTTTATCAAACTCCGAAGCATTTTCGCTCTCGCCGATTGAGCCGAGCAAGCAGCAAAGTGCCTCGATGTTTTCAAACTCATTTCCATCAATATAAACGGTATGCGTGCCCTGCATCATAAACCTATTCAGCAGCTCGGGGCTGATACCGTTTTCCTTGAACTGGATATTGATAATGTCAGTTCCTTTACATCCACGGTATTCATGAAAATCCATAGGTGAAACGAATGAGACCATGCCTCGTCTGACCTCACATTCAACACCGTTACAGATATGCGTACCGCTTCCGCTTTGAATTATATCGAATTCAAAGCAGTCGTGCCAATGAAGGGTGATATCCGACATTGTTTCGTCGTGTTTTTTGTATTTCTTTGTAAATTGATTTCCCTCAGTTAAACGGGATGCTACCATTCTTGTTTTCATGGATTTATTATATCATAAATTATGATAAATGTCAATTTATGCAAATAAATAGTGTAATTTTGCAAAGCAGCGGCTTTGCTTTTTTTGTAAAATAATAAAAGGGGGGATAATATGGAAAACAAAATAAAGCGATGGCTCGACTGTTCGGACAGTGAGACTGCTAAGGAGCTAAAAGGGCTGAATAGCGACGAGCTATACGACCGTTTTTACAAGGAAGTCGAGTTCGGCACCGGCGGTATGCGAGGAATCATAGGTACAGGAACAAATAGAATAAACAGATACACCGTTGCGAAAACGACGCTCGGATATGCGAGATTCATTAAAAGCAAAAACGGCGAAGAGCGCGGTATCGTTATCGCATACGACAACCGCAGATGTAGCCGATACTTTGCCGAGGTAACGGCAGGTGTGCTTGCATCTGAGGGAATTAAAAGCTATCTTTTTGAGGATATAAGAACGACGCCGGAATTATCTTTTTCGGTTCGCGAGCTTAACGCATTCGGCGGGATCGTAATAACCGCTTCGCATAATCCGCCCGAATATAACGGCTACAAGATTTATAACGAAAGCGGCGGTCAACTTGTGCCGTCTGAGATCAAGCCCATACTTGAAGAAATGAGCAAAATCGAAGACGAGCTTTCGATACCGATTATGGCTATAAGCGAAGCAGGCGAGCTTGTTACGATCATAGGCAAAGAAATAGACGAGAAATATTACGAAAATGTCCTTTCCTTGCAGTTTGACAAGTGCAAGAAAAAGGACGTCAAGATCGTTTATTCTCCAGAGCACGGTACGGGAAATATCCCTGTTCATCATATTCTCGGAGTTGCAGGACTTGACGTCATTTCGGTAGAAAGTCAGTGCCCTCCCGATCCAAATTTTTCGTGTACTAAAAACCCAAACCCCGAAATGGCTGAGGCGTACGAAGAAGCTATTAAGCTTATGAAAAGCGAGAATGCCGATCTTGCAATAGCTACAGACCCTGACTGCGACAGACTCGGTGTTGTCGTAAACAACAGTGGTACTCCGATACTTTTGACAGGAAATCAGTCAGGTGCAATTCTTCTCTACTATATTTTGAGTAGGCACAAAGAGCAAGGCACCCTACCCGATAATGCCGTTATTTTTTCGACGGTCGTGACGTCAGTATTAGGTGACAAAATTGCTGAGGATTTCGGCGTTGACGTCGAAAAAACTCTTACAGGATTTAAGTTCATAGGGGAAAAGATACGGGTTCATGAGGAAGCAAATGACAAGTCATTCATCTTCGGCTACGAGGAAAGCAACGGCTGTCTAATCGGTGATTTTGTACGCGACAAGGACGGCGTTCAAGCATCTCTTATGATGTGCGAAGCGGCTAACTACTATAAGAAGCAAGGCAAAACGCTTATTCAGGTCCTTGACGAAATATATGAAAAGTACGGACGCTATAACGATCTGCTTCATTCGATAACACTCAAAGGCGAAGACGGTAACAGGAAAATAATAGAGATAATGACACGTTTACGTGAGCACGCGGTAAACGAGATCGCAGGACTTCAAGTGAGCGAGATCCTCGACTTCAAAAAGCCGCAGATCGGTTTTCCGCTTACCGATCTGATAATTTACCGTTTTGAGAACGGAAGCTTCGTTGCTATCCGTCCGAGCGGAACGGAACCGAAATGTAAGTTCTATTACTGTATACTTGATGCAGATATAACCGAAATAATAAAATACTTTGAAGGAGAAAACAGATGAGAAAGTCAAGCCCCGTAATCAAAAAGCTTGAAAAACCCGTCCTTACATACAAGGACATCCCATACAACGCCGCGCTGATATTTAACGCAGGCGTTGCAAAGGTTGACGGAAAGTACGTTATGCTATTCCGAAACGACTACGGTGATTATGAAAATCAGATTCTGAAAGGCACGAATCTCGGTGTTGCAAGAAGTGACGACGGTATTCACTGGGTTGCCGATCCCGAGCCAGCGCTCGCCATGAAAGACGACGAGGTACTACGAATTTACGATCCGCGCCTTACTGTAATTGACGGCAAAATGCACATCTGCTTTGCGCAGGACACAGTACACGGTCTGCGCGGTGGTATTGCAACAACAGACGATTTCAAGTCGATGACCATTCACAGCTTGAGCGCACCCGACAATCGCAATATGGTACTTTTCCCCGAAAAGATAAACGGTATGTACGTGCGTCTTGAACGCCCGATGCCGATATATTCCCGTAATCGCGATAAGGACACATTCGACATTTGGTGTTCACGCTCGCCTGATCTTCGTTATTGGGGTGATACCGAGCTTGTGCTTGGCGTTGAGCACGTGCCTTTTGCAAACGACAAGATAGGTCCTGCCGCCCCCCCTGTAAAAACAGACCGCGGTTGGCTTACTACCTTCCACGCTGTCGAGATCGACGAGAGCCGAGGCAAGCACGGTTGGGAAGATAAATGGACGAAGATGTACTACGCAGGCATTATGCTCCTCGACCTTAATGATCCGTCAAAGGTTATCGGTTATTCTAAGGAGCCGCTTATTACCCCCGAGCTTCCGCACGAGACAGACGTCGGCTTCCGCACCGACGTTATTTTCCCAGGCGGTATGATACTTGAGGACAACGGCGAGGTCAAGATATATTACGGTGCCGCAGACACGGTCGAATGTCTTGCAACAGCTGACGTAAACGATCTTATTGATCTCTGTCTTAACAGTTAATGACAAAACCCCGACGGGTTTCCGTCGGGGTTCTCTTTTCAGTCTTCTATTGCCGCTTTCTTCGAAAGGATCGGGCAGATCATTTCGGGCGGGAATTTCGGCTTTCTTTCGTAGGTGCAGAGACCGTTCTGCTCCTGCTCTATATCGTAAAGCTGGGTATAGCAATATCCGAAGATATTGGGGTTATCAAGCAGAACGTCGGTCAGGCCCTTAAGGCGAGACATAAATTCTTCCTCGGTCTCGGGGCCCTTACCGTAGCCCCAGCCATTGCCATGTGCCGCCCAAACAAATCCGCCGTACTCACTTACGAAGAACGGAAGGTTGCCGTCATAGCTCTGTCTTCCCTGCTCAAGGTGAGGGGAAGAAGCATAGCCGAGAGTTTTAGGATCAGAGAAGGTCTGAGCGAATTTCTCGACTACCTGCTCGTAATCGTGAACGTCGTAAATATCGGTCTTAACGTGATAATAACCGCTCGTATCAATGCAGGGACGGGTCGGGTCAACCGCCTTCGTTGCATCGTAAAGAGTCGAGATAAGCTCGTCGCGCTGACGGTAAAGCTCGTTATAATCGGGTCTGTGACCTTTGAGGTTTTCAGTCTCGTTTTCGGGACACCAGCCGATTATCGACGGATGGTTGAAATCGCGGTCGATCTCCTCAAGCCATTCGGGGAGAATGCTGTATATCGCCTCGGGACGGGTGTGATCAAGTCCCCAGTCAGCGTATTCACCCCAAAGGAGGTAGCCCTTGCGGTCAGCGTGGTAGAAAAACCTTTCCTCAAACACCTTTTCATGAGGACGAGCGCCGTTGAAGCCCATCGAAATTGCGAGGTCTATATCGTTTTCAAGATCCTTATCACTCGGCGCGGTATAAAGACCGTCAGGATAGAAGCCCTGATCGAGAACAAGACGCTGGAAGACGCTCTTGCCGTTAAGCATGAACTTCTTGCCGCGGAGTTCAACCGAGCGAAGTCCGAAATAGCTCTTTACGGTATCGTCACCAAAGGTGAGGATAAGGTCATATAGACCGCCCTTGCCGACTTCCCAAAGGTGCTTTTCGGTGAGTTTAACGGTAAACGTCGTATATCCGCAGGTAATATCAGCTGCTGCTTCGCCGCACGCTTTTCCTTCAAAGGAAGCGCTTGCCGTAAGCTTGCCGTCGCCCTTTACCCACGCCATAACGGTGAGTGATCCCTCGTCTACGTTCGGATAATACTTAACCTTTTCTATATAGTTCTTCGGTACGAATTCGAGCCATACAGTCTGCCAGATACCCGTCGTTCTCGTATAGAAGCAACCGAAGGAATCCTGCTTATAGCACTGCTTACCCGAGGGGATAAGTCCGCTCTTTTCGTTATCGGTCGCGTGAACGCAGATTTCGTTCTCGCCAACTGTAAGGTAATCTGTCGCTTCACACTTGAAGGAAACGTAGCCGCCCTTATGGTAGCCGCACTTCTTTCCGTTTACGTAAACGGTTGCCTCGTAGTCAACTGCACCGAAGTGAATGAATACTCTTCCCTTAAGCTGATCTGCCGTTACATTTACCGTTCTCTTATACCAAACCGACTTCATGAAGTCGGTGTCGCCAATGCCCGAAAGCTTGCTCTGCGGGCAGAACGGAACGTTGATAGACGCGGAAAGCGTCTTTCCGTTTTCATAAAGCTGACGGTCAAGACCTGTACATTCGCGGTCGATTTCAAACTGCCAGATGCCGTTAAGGTTCGTCCAGCTTTCTCTTTCGAATTGAGGTTTCGGATGCTCTAAGCGGTATATCATATTCTTTTCTCCCAATAAAAACTTATTTGGTTTATCTTTAATTTAATTATAAGCCGTTAACTCCTCTCATTCAATAACAAAATGTACAATTTTATTGACATATTCTACTGTTTATGATAATATGATCTCAAACGCTAACGGAGGCAAAAAATGATAGTTTTGACCGAAATACGCCATATGTGGCCCGAAAAACACATACTTATCGACCGCCCGCAGGGACTTCCCGTATATACTTTTCTCCACTTCATAAACGCCGTTGAGGTCACGATCGACGGGCGCTCCTTTATTACGAAGCCGCACACGTGCCTCATCTATTCTCCGAAAACTCCGCAGCTATACCAGTACAGCGGTCCGATGGTCCACGACTGGTTTCATTTTACCGTTGACGATCCCGACTATTTCGAAAAAATTTCGCTCCCCACCGACGTTCTGCTCACGCCCACGCACTCCGAGTTTATAACTCCAATCGTCAAGGAGCTTGAGCACGAATTCTTTTCCGATAAGGACATGGGAAAAGCGCTTATGTCGGCAAAGTGCGAGGAGCTGTTTATCAAGCTTTCGCGCGCGGTATCGGGTGAGATACCCTATGGCGTATCGCTCGATACAGAGGAGCGCTTCCGCGAGCTTCGCTCTGACATTTTCTCCGATCTTTCTTATCCCTGGACCGTACCCGAAATGGCGAAGCGCGTAGGATTAAGCGCATCGCGCTTTTACAGCACATACCGTTCGGTGTTCGGTAATTCGCCGATGAACGATCTCATCAGCGCACGTATTGACGCGGCAAAAAACAAATTGACCTTTAGTAACCTCTCCGTCAAAAGCATTTCCGACGAGCTTGGCTACAATAACGTAACGCACTTTATGCGTCAGTTCGCATCAAATGTCGGAATGTCGCCCGGTGAATACAGAAAAAGCTCCCGAAAGTAAAGCTTATTCGATCGGAAGCTTATAGTAAATATCCGTTTTATTATAGGTTACGATTATCTTTTCGATAAGACTGCGTAAGACGTTCTGCTTTTCTTTAAGAGTCATAAGATCCCAAGCGTCGCGCACGCTCTTCAGCCCAGAACGCATTTCGATCAGATCCGATAATTCCGCCTTTTCCCTTTCAAGCTCGGCTTTACGCTTTTTTGCGCCGTCGAGCTCTTTTTTTATCTCGTCAATGGCTTCTTTAAGCGTATCGTCACCCGAATCGGAATAGAGGTTATATAAGTTTTTCAGGCGTTTGTTTAGGCGCGCAATTTGTCCGTCAATAAGATCGGTCGCGTCCTTTCTTTCCTGCTTATCATCAGAAATCTCCTTGTCGGCGATCGTGAACAGGTCTTTTTTCACGACATCCTCAAGCTCGAACGCCCATATTTTTTGGTTATCGCATTTGTCGCCGTGACTTAGGTGCGGCTTGCCTTTGTCCTGCGAATAACAATATATTTTATATCCCGACTTGCCCCATTTCTGATAGCGCATTTTTGAGCCGCAGACTCCGCAGTATATAAGACCTGCGAGCAGACATTTGTCGCCGTAACGCGCCCGTGAGCGCTCCTCCATCATTTTTATCGCACGGTTGTACGTCTCCTCCGACACTATCGCCTCGTGCTGACCTTTATACTCGTTGCCGTTATAAACGATATATCCGCAATTCGTCTTACGGCGCAGTATCTGCTCCGCCATTCTTTCGTATTTCAGCCCGACAGAGCGCGCAACCGACATCATTGAATGACCGTCAAGATAAAGCTGATACATCAGACGAACCGTATCGGCATCGGAATTCGGAACGAGTATTCCCTTTTCACTGTCGTAGTCGTAGCCGAACGGAATCTTTCCGCCGCCGCGCCACAGTCCGCTTTTAACGCGCTCCTTCATTCCCATTCGCGTTCTTTCCTTTATGGTCTCGCGTTCAAGCTGTGCAAACGCCGACATTATTCCGAGCATTGCGCGACCTATCGGCGTTGAAGTGTCCATGTTTTCATTTAGCGACACGAAACTGACGCCGTTCGGAATAAGAACGTCCTCGATAAGATACAACGTATCCTTCTGACTTCTTGACAGTCGGTCGAGCTTATAAACGATAACGTGGCTTATCTTGCCTTCTTCAATATCGGTTATCAGCTCGCTTAAACGCGGACGGTTTATATTGCTTCCGCTGAAGCCGCCGTCGGTATAGACCTCGTATTTCTTGATACCGCGGCTGACGCAGTAGGCGACAAGCATCTCCTCCTGCGCCTCGATAGAATAGCCCTCTTCTCTTTGTGCGTCGGTTGATACTCTTATATACAGCGCGGCTTTTTTATTATCCATCGAGCTTCTGAGTCATCACAGCATCATTTTTTCCGCTTTCAGACGCACGTCTGCGCACCTCGTTTACCGCGTCCGTTATTTCGGGAGTTATTATTTTGACTGAAGTCAGCTCCTTTTCGCTGACTGTAACTCCATTCAGGTATCTGACAAATTCCATATTATCACCTCACGTTGATTATCGACACGCAGAGCTTTATTTATGCCTTGCAATATAGATATAAATATGATAGAATTAGTCGAATAAGCTCGAAAGGAGAGACGACATGTTAAATATGATAAAAGACAGACCGCTACTGTTTTTCGTCCTCTCCTTTTTCTTTGGAATGGTTATATCGCCGTTACTGCCCTTCACTGCTAAAGCGGTATTGACGGTTTTACTTTTGACCGTCATTCTCGTGACTGCATCCCAGCCCCGTCCGCTTATCGGCAAAATGAGAAATATTGCTGTCACGATTCCGCTTCTTCTTGGGATCATTTTCGGCACGTACTATCAGTATTTTGCCATCGAGAAGCCGAAAAACGAGATAACGTCACTCAGCGGAAATGAAAAAGAGATCGTTGCCGTCGTTGAAGAGGTTTCCTTCAGCGAGGAATATTTCACCGCGTACAAGGTGCGTGTCGTAAGGATCGAAGACGAAAATGTCGGTTTTTCCTGCGCCCTTTCTATTCCATACGATATAGGCGCCAAGGAAAACGACGTAATTCGCCTGAAAGCACGCTTCTATCTGCCCAAAAAGGAAAGCTACGGCTTTTCGCTTCGCGAATACTATTCGTCTCGCGGTATTTACATTTTGGCGGAATCGACCGATGAAAATGCGAAGGTGATCGGCTTTGACCGTTCGATACCGTCGTTTTTCAGAAATCTGTCACACGGCATATCGGTTAAGCTCAAGACCTCACTTGGACGCGATCACGGCGGATTCGTCTCAGGTCTTCTTATCGGCAGAAAAAGCGATATTCCCGATTCGGTATCGACCTCCTTCCGCTATCTGGGTATTTCACACGTATTATCCGTCAGCGGTCTGCATCTTACGATTCTTGCAGGCACGCTTATCATGTTCTTGAAAGCGCTGACCGTCCGCAGAAGCGTTCGTTATCTGATGACAGTTGGCTTTATAATATTCTTCATTCTCTTAACGGGCGCACGTCCCTCTGTCATACGTTCGGGGGTCATGCTGATACTGCTTCTATCGGCAGATGCTCTCGGGCGCGATTACGATCCGATAACGGCACTCGCTATAGCGGCTTTCGTGATCGTCCTCTTTTCTCCGACTGCGATCTACGACGCGGGATTCATTCTCTCGGTCAGCGCGACTGCAGGAATCGTACTGCTCGGTGCGCCGATAACGAGGTGGCTATACCACATAAGTGACCGCAAGGGCTTTTGGCTTAAGATATTTACGCGGCTGCTTACTGTTCTTTCAATAACCGCGTCGGCAACGGTATTCACGCTTCCTGCAATATGGTATTTCTTCGGCGAGACCTCGTCTGTTTCGCTTCTTTCAAATATTCTCTTTATACCGCTTATCACGGTGCTTATGTATCTGTCTGTACTGTTTTTGATCCTTTACAGAACGCCTCTTGCGCCGTCGCTATCGGGAATTACGTCTTCAATGTCAAAGCTTATGACGGATATGTCTTATGGCTTGATGAAGATACTTCCGCCGCCGATAGATCTTTCTTATCCATTCGCAGTTGTTGCCGTAAGCATCGCGATTATAACTCTTGCAGTTTTACTGATTAAGAAAAAGCGCGCACTCGCGCTCGTTATTTCGCTTACTGCTTTTGTGCTTACTTATTTTGGATGCTTTACTTATTATGATCATCTGCACAAGGGCGAGGAAAACGTCATATATTCGAGCGTAAACGGAAACGATTACGTTATCGTTAATACCGATAACAAAACTCTGCTTTGCGACTTTTCAAACGGCAGTTATTCGTCCGCGCGAAGCGTGACAGAGCTTATTCAGCCAAAGCTACACGATACGTCAGTCGATACCATCCTTCTAACCCATCTGCACCGCAAGCACATCGATATGATAAGTCGGCTCTCCGACAACGGCAGGATCAAACAGCTCTATATTCCGTCACCGCAAAATAATGATGAGAATATTTTTGCAGAGGCAATACGGGATGCCGCAGAAAGCCGCGGTATTGATGTCATTACCTACAACAGCGACCGCTACGTCACCTTTGATTTTGCGGGTATAAAAATAACGCTCTATAAAAAGGCGTATATCGAACGCTCAACTCAGCCGCTTCACCTTATGAAAATAGACGGAAAGCGTGATTTCCTTTATATAGGAAGCGCGGTGTTTGAAAGCGAGCTTAATGAAAAGGCGCTTTCGCTCCTTGAAGACACCGACGTTCTTTTCCTCGGCGCGCACGGTCCGCTTATCAAAGAGCCGCTGATCCCGCTTGATTTCGATGGCGAGGTGCTTATATCAGATAATGAAACCAATATTGGATATGAAACAAACTACACGACCGTAGGATTCTTCAAAAAGTATATTACAAAGTAAAAACAGCCACCGACGGTGGCTGTTTTTTATATCAGAAAAACGTTATCTGATTTGTTTCGGGAAGTCCCTCAAGCGCTCCGTTTTCTCGAAGCACTTCGATGACGGATTTCGTCAGCTTTGCTTTTACGCGAAGCTCCTGGACCGAGAATATCTCTCCGCTGTCTCGCGCCTCGGCTATTGCCTTCGCGGCGTTTTCACCGAGACCTCCGAGAGAGTTGAACGGCAGACGTATCTTGCCGTCCTCGGGAACGTATGCGAATGCGTCACTCTTAAAGTAGTTAACCGGCAGGAAGCGAATACCTCTTGCGTAGCACTCGTTTATGAGGTTCAATGTCGAAAGCGAGGAAAGCTCCTTTTGAGACGCCTCGTAATTCGGGTCCTGTATCCTCTTCATCTCGGCAACTACTCCGCTCTTTCCCTTCATAGCGATCGCGGCGTCAAATCCGCCCGGTGCGGCGGTAAAGAATGCGGCGTAGAATGTAAGCGGCATATGTACCTTATACCATCCGAGACGTATAGCCGACATAACGTACGCTGCTGCGTGCGCCTTCGGGAACATGTATTTGATCTTCTTACACGAGCCGATGTACCAATCGGGAACGCCCGTCTCGATCATCGTCTGCTCCCATTCTGGCTTTAGTCCCTTACCCTTACGTACGCTCTCCATTATCTGGAACGACAAAGCACTGTCGACGCCAAATCGGATAAGGTCGTTCATTATGTTGTCTCGACATCCGATAACGTGCGAAATATCGCATATATCCTGCTTGATAAGCTCCTGTGCGTTACCGGTCCAAACGTCGGTTCCGTGCGACAGACCCGAGATCTGAAGTAGGTCCGCAAAGTTCTTCGGCTTCGCCTCCTCGACCATCTTCATAACGAATTTCGTTCCGAATTCGGGCAGACCGAAGGTACCGAGATTTGCATCGATCTGATCGGGAGTTACCCCGAGCGATTTAGTTGAAGCGAAAAGCTCGTATACCGACGGATCGTTCATCGGAACGTCCATAACGCTCGTATTACTGTACTTTTCAAGCCACTTATATTTGGTCGGAATATCGTGTCCAAGCTCGTCGAGCTTAAGGAGCGTATCGTGCAGATACGAGAAGGTGAAATGCGTAGTTACAATATCGGAATTGGGATCGTCGGCAGGATGCTGTACGGGGCAGAAATCGTATATCTCGTATTCACGCGGAACAACAACGATACCACCGGGATGCTGACCCGTCGTTCTCTTTACGCCGACGCAATGCTTGACAAGACGCTCGACCTCCGCCTTATTGACGGTGATTCCGCGCTCTTCAAGATATTTCATAACGTAACCAAAGACGGTCTTATCGGCAAGACCTCCGATAGTACCTGCGCGGAAGACGTTTTCGGCGCCGAAAAGCTCTTCTGTGTACTTATGAACCTTACCTTGAACTTCTCCCGAGAAGTTAAGATCAATATCGGGCGACTTTTCGCCGTGGAAGCCGAGGAAGGTCTCAAACGGTATATCGTGACCGTCACCAACGAGCTTCGTTCCGCATTTAGGGCAGATAGCGTCGGGCAAGTCAAAGCCCGAGCCGACCTTATCGGGATTGGAAAAATCGCTATACTGACAGTTAGGGCAGTAATAGTGCGGCGGAAGCGGATTGACCTCCGAAATTCCTGCCATTGATGCAACGAACGACGAGCCGACAGAGCCACGCGAGCCGACGAGATAACCCTGTTCCTCGCTGTACTGAACAAGCTTCTGCGCGATCATATAAAGCACCGCAAAGCCGTTCTTTATGATCGAGGTAAGCTCCTTATCAAGACGAGTCTTGACGATCTCGGGAATGGGGTCGCCATACTTTTTCTTCGCGTTTTCGTAGCAGATACGCTGAAGATCCTCCTCCGCGCCCTCCATATTCGGAGTAAAGGTTCCCTTCGGGAACGGGCGGATGTCGCTTTCGATCATATCAGCGATCTTATTCGTATTGGTAATAACGACTTCCCTTGCGCGGTCCTCTCCGAGATACTCAAATTCCTTAAGCATCTCGTCTGTCGTACGGTAATAAATTCCCGTATCCTTATCGGCATCTGAGAACTTCATTCCGGCAAGGAGTATTTTACGGTAAATTTCGTCGTGTTTTTCAAGGAAGTGAGCGTCGCAGGTCGCAACGACGGGCTTTCCAAGCTCGTCCGCAATAGATATAAGCTTGCGGTTGAAATCGCGTAGCGCCTCATCGTCTGCCGCCTGACCCTTATCGATCATATAACGGTTATTGCATATCGGCTGTATCTCTATATAGTCATAGTACGACGCAATTTCAAGCAGGTCTGCACGCGGACGGTTTTCAAGCATCGCTTCAAAGAGCTGTCCCTCCGAGCAGGCAGAGCCGATTATAAGTCCCTCTCTGTGCTCGTCAAGCACCGTTTTGGGTATTCTCGGGTGACGCTTATAGTAATCAAGATAGCTGTACGAAACGAGCTTATAGAGGTTTTTAAGTCCCGTCTTGTTCTTGACGAGAATTATCATGTGGTTCGTGCGAAGCTTCAGACAGTCTACCTTATCCGACATCGCGGCGGTCATTGAGGAAAGTGTCTTTATTCCCTCCTCCTGAAGCTTTTCAGCCATCTTAAAGAAGATGAGCGCGAGCATTTCCGCGTCGTCCGATGCACGGTGATGATTGAACTCGCCGAGTCCGAAATAGTTAGCAAGCGTATCAAGCTTATGCTTGTTAAGATCGGGGTTTACGTAGCGCGAGAGCGCAACTGTATCAAGATAGGTGTTCTCAAAGGGCATTCCGTTATCGTCACATACGCGGCGTATGAAGGAAATATCAAAGCCAGCGTTATGAGCGATAAGCACGCGGTTACCCGTGAAGCGCAAAAAATCCTCGACTGCTTCCTTTTGAGTAGGCGCGTCCTTTACCATATCGTCGGAGATCCCCGTAAGACGTACTACCTCCTCGGGAATCGGTTTTTCGGGATTTACGAAGGTACTAAAAACGTCAAGCACTTCGCCGTTTTTTACGCGCACTGCACCGATCTCGATAATTCCATCATTACGGAAGGACAGACCCGTCGTCTCAATATCAAAAACGATAAATTCATCGGATTCGAAGGTAGCATCACCTTTACCGTAAACGGCACGCGCGGTATCGTCGACGAAGTACGCCTCCATACCGTAAATGACCTTCTGTCCGAGCTTTTCGGATGCGAGCATTGCCTCCTGATAGCCCTGAACGTTTCCGTGGTCTGTAATCGCGACTGCCTTATGTCCCCAGCGGTGCGCGGTCTTGACCGCAACGTCGGGCGGAATAAGAGCGTCCATCGCGGACATTTGGGTATGCAGATGAAGCTCGACGCGCTTTTCAGTCGCATTATCCATACGCTCAAGCTTCTTTATTTTCATTATTGCGCTCGGTGTAAGCGCAAGCTCGTTATCAAAATTATCGGTCTTAACGTAACCGTTTACCGCGATAGGAGTGCCGTCCTTAAGGGAGGATAGAAGCGAATTTGCTTCCTCTGTCGGCAGTATACTCTTACAGTATATCGACGCATCGTCGTCGGTCAGCGCAAAATTGACGATCATCTTTCCGCCTTTGCGCGTTTCCTTTGAGTCTATCGAATATGCGACACCGAGAACGGTTACGTTACGTATCGGCGTCGTTATATTGCGAAGCGGCGCAGGGTCGATCTCAAATACGCTTCCGTACATCAGCTCGGGGCTTGAAATATCAAAGGTCATATTTCCGACCTTGACAGTACCGTCCTCGCTCTTCTCGGGCGTAGAAATACCGTCGGAATAGAGAGAAACGACTTTTTTGCGCTCCGGCTCGACTATATCTACCGTTGTATCGCGGTTCTTTTCAAACTCCTCTGCCGCCATAGTGATAAGCGCGGCGTTCTTCTCTTTTTCGTAGCTATCGTAGTCGAATACGTAGTCGTCCTGCTGCTTTATCTCAACTTCGTACGTAAGCGAAAACTCGGAACGGATAATATCGGAGAGGATCTTCGGCGTATCTGCGTGATAAAGAATCTCAATTCCGCCGTTGCCGAATGCGATCTCAACGGAAATTTTACTGTCCTCTATATACGCACGGTAATCCTTGAAAAAGCCGCGCGAAACGGCACCCGTTCTTTGAAGCTCCTTTATCGCCTCAGGCAAATACTTTTCGGTAAAAAGCTCCGACGGATACTGAGGATAAATAATCATTCCGTTAAGCTGATACGCCTCAGCTATCTCTCTTTCGATACCGTAAAGGATATCCTTTTCAACTATCGACGGAAAATCGACGAAAACCTCAAGCAGACGCTTCTCCTTATCGGCACGGAAACGGCTGACAGTCGCTTTTTCGAGAATATATCTATTCTCGTTTCCCGGAAAATACTTATTAAATTTTGTCAGAAAAGCGACCTTCGTCTCCATTTATTTATCCTTTCAGTTTCCGAGTGTCATTATCTCCTCAATAAGAGTAGGAATGACCTCGTCCTCTTTTATCTTTCTGATTATCTCGCCGCGGCGGAAAAGAAGTGCTTCTCCAACTCCGCCGGCAATTCCGACATCTGCCTCACGTGCCTCGCCGGGACCGTTAACGGCGCAACCCATAACCGCGACCGTAAGCGGCTTATTTACCTTTATATTTGCGACCTTCTCTTCAAGCTCTTTAGCAAGAGATATAAGGTCGATCTTCGTTCTGCCGCAAGTCGGGCAGGAAACTATGTTTATAGCGTTACTGTTTTGCAGACCGAGCGCGTGAAGGATCGCCTTGCCCTGCTTTACCTCGGTCACAGGATCGTCGGTAAGAGACACGCGAAGCGTGTCGCCTATACCGTCAAGAAGAAGTCCGCCGATTCCTGCCGCACTTTTTACGGTGCCGTATTTCTCGGTTCCCGCCTCGGTAACGCCAAGGTGAAGCGGATAATCGCATTCCGACGCGATAATGCGCATCGCCTTTTGCATCGTTCTTACGTCAGACGATTTTACCGCAACGATAATATCGTTAAAATCATATTTTTCGAGAAGCGAAATATGCGTTCTCGCGCTTTCGGCAAGTGCCTCTGGCGTAGGCGAGCCGTATTTCTTGAGCAGCTCCTTCTCGAGCGAGCCGCCATTTACGCCGATCCTTATCGGAACTCCTGCATTTCTGCAAGCGGTAACGACCTCTTTTACTCTGCTTTCGTCTCCTATATTACCGGGGTTTATTCTGATCTTATCAGCGCCTGCCGCCGCACTTTCGATAGCTAGACGGTGACTAAAATGAATATCGGCAACGATCGGCATCGTAATATCAGAGTTCTTAAGACGATGAAGCATCTTTACTGCATCATCATCGGGAACGGTCATTCTGATAATATCGCATCCCGCGTCCTGAAGGCGCTTCATCTGACTGTAAAGCGCATCATAGTCACTGCTCGATACGTTCGTCATCGACTGCACCGAAATCGGCGCGTCTCCGCCGATATAAAGATCACCGACCTTTATTTTCTTGCTTTTTCTTCTGAATTCGTTGTAGTTCATAATGATATTACCATACATTATGTCCCCAAAATGGGACAGAAAATTTAAAACAGTTTTATAATATCCTTACAGCTGATTATGACCATAAGCAGAAGCAGTAGGATCATTCCGGCAAAATGGATATATCCCTCGACCTCGCGCTTAAGAGGCTTACGGCGAATCGCCTCGATAATAAGGAAGAGGATTCGTCCTCCGTCAAGGGCAGGAAGCGGAAGCAGGTTCATAACTCCGAGGTTAAGGGCTATCACAGCAGTCAGATTTATCAAGCTGACTCCGCCGTCACCCGACTTTGCCGCCTTGCCTATCTCACTCGTTATTCCGACAGGACCCGACATCTGATCAAGTCCGTATTTGCCCGAAACAAGGTCTATCACCGATTCCCATATCATCTCAACCGTTGTAAAGGAACGGTTAAAGGTATGCTTGAAGAATACGCCAACGCCGAACTTCTCTTTTTCAACGTAGAAGGTAAGGGATTGATACTCTTTACCCTCCTCGTCTTTCAGAGTTTCGTAAAACTCAACGCCCTTAAGAGTAATTTTCTTTCCATTACGCTCAACTACGACTGTGTTCGACTTTTTGCCGTCACGGAACATCGTATAGCTGAGGTCATACGCGGTATGGACATTTTCGCCGTTTATGGATATTATCTTATCCCCGACCTGAAGTCCGCCTTCGACAGCTTCATAGTTTTCCGAAAGCTTCGATACTGTCGTATTTCCGAGCGAGTTTGCCATCATTCCGACGAGTATTCCGACAAGAATGAAGCCGCAAAGCAGGTTCATAACCGAGCCTGCGACCATTATGAAAAATCTCTGCCAAATCGGCTTTTTATTAAGGGAATTTTCCGACTCGTTTTCCTCGTCCTCGCCGTCCATGCTGACGAATCCGCCGATCGGTATTGCACGAAGTGAATATGCAATTCCCGTCTTTTTCGAGGTTTTCGATATAAGCTTCGGACCCATTCCGATAGCAAATTCCTTAATTCCTACCTTAAAGGTACGCGCCATTATATAATGACCGAATTCGTGTATCAAAATAAGGAATCCAAAAATCAGTATCGCTATTACTATACTCAAAATTATGCCTCCGCAATTTCTTTGATTCTGATCCTCGCCCATCTGTCCGCTTCCTCAATATCTGAAAGCGTGGGCGAAGCAATATTCTCCGCCTCCTCCGTTACGCGTATGACCGCATCGGAAAGACCGAGATAAGTAAGCTTACCGCGCAAAAACAGCTCTACTGCCATTTCGTCGGCGCCGTTCATAACGGCAGGAACGATTCCGCCACGTGTAAACGCCCGTCTTGCGAGGGGGAGAAGCGGAAAATTCTCGTCGTCCGGTACGCCGAAGGTAAGCGAACGCAGTGTCTTAAAATCAAGCTCTTTAACGGGGCTGTCAAAGCGCTCGGGGTAAGTCAGCGCGTACTGCACGCAAAGGCGCATATCAGGCACGCCCATTTCGGCAATTATCGCATTGTCAATATATTCGACCATCGAATGTATTATACTTTCACGGTGAACGGTAACCTCAACGTCGTCAATATCAACGCCGAAAAGATGCGCGGCTTCGATAACCTCAAAGCCCTTATTCATCATAGTCGAGGAATCTATCGTTATTCTGTTACCCATATCCCAAGTCGGGTGCGCAAGCGCGTCGGCAGGGGTGATTCTTTCAAGCTCTTCCCTGCTTTTTCCGTAAAACGGTCCGCCTGATGCGGTGAGAATGAGCTTCTTGACCTTCTGACCCGTCAGGCACTGGAAGATTGCCGAATGCTCGCTGTCAACGGGGAGAATATCGACTCCGCGCTTCTTCGCCTCACGCATCACGAACGTGCCGTATGTAACGAGCGATTCTTTATTCGCAAGTGCGAGCTTCTTGCCACTAAGAACCGTTGCAACCGTAGGGCGAAGTCCTGCGATACCCGAAAGCGAGTTAAGAACGGTGTCACATTCTGCTATCTCACAAAGCGTTTCAGATGCTTTTTCGCCTGAGATAATCTTAGTATTGGTATCACGTACAGCGATCTTAAGCTCGTTTGCCGATTTCTCGTCCGCAACTGCACAGTATATCGGTTTATATTTTCTAATTTGTTCTTCAAGAGCAGAAATATTCCTTCTGCCCGAGATTCCAACGACGCGAATGCCGAGATGGGTAGAGACGTCGAGCGCCTGCTTACCGACGGAGCCGGTTGAGCCAAGGATAACGAGGTCTTTTGTCATAATATTCCTCAATTAAAAAGTGTAAAGGACGAAACGAAATTCGTCAGGAAATAGATGCAAGCAGAGGTCACTATAATACTGTCAAAACGGTCGAGAACGCCGCCGTGACCGGGGAAAAGCTTGCCGTAGTCCTTTATTTCAAACTTACGCTTAATGAGCGACATGATAAGGTCGCCGCACTGCGAAAGAATGCTGACGAGAAGCGAAACGATAATAAGCGCAAGATAGTTCGGAACAGCGCCGCTGATCTTTCCTACTACGAAGCCGTAAAGAACGGTAAATCCGATAGCGAAAAGCGTTCCGCCGACGGCACCCTCAACGGTCTTCTTCGGGCTGACAGCCGGGATAAGCTTGTGCTTACCGAGTAGCATTCCCGTAAAGTAGGCAAAGGTATCGGTCATCCAGGAAATGATGAACGGCAGGAAATATATGTACTGTCCGAACGGCATATCACGAAGGAGGACCATGGAAGCAAAGCCGAATGCAATATAAACAGTCGTTGCGCCGGACAGTACCGCACGGTCTACTGTAAACCTCTCACCCGAGAATACCGATACGATAAGCATATAGGTTATTACCGCGAAGGAAATAAGGAAAAGGTATCCGTAAAGATTAAATCCGTCGTAGTAACGAACGAAGAACGGAAGTCCAGCGCCGATTAGAATTGCGACAATGGAGGAAAACCACTGCTTCTTGCTTCCTATACAGCTCTGCATTTCATAAGCACCGAGAGCGCCGAAAAATGCCATCAGGATCGGGAACGCGACGGTATCCGACCATATAAAGAACGGCACCATAAGCGCTACCATAACTACTGCTGTTATAACTCTTGTTTTCATACTGATCTCCGTCATACACCGCCGTAACGGCGCTTTCTTTTGTAAAATTCAAAAACACATTCGTCAACACTCTTTTCGTCAAAATCGGGCCAAAGCGTCGACGTGAAGTACAATTCGGAATAAGCGGAATCCCAAAGAAGGAAGTTTGATAGACGTGTTTCCGCGCCCGTTCTTACGATAAGGTCGGGGGCGGGGCTGTCTTTCGTATAAAGATGCGACGTTATATCGTCCTCGGTTATCTCGGTCTTGCCCTCTTTTATGAGCGCGTTGACCGCGTGAACGATGTCGTCCCGTCCGCCGTAATTCACTGCGATATTAAGTATCTTTTCGCGGTCAAAGGAATCCTCTTCGAGCTTTACCATTCGCTCAGCGATCTCCGGCGGGAAAACGCTCTTGTCGCCAAGGAAATGAACCTGAATATTTCTTTCCTTCCAGCTTTGCTCGGCATCGGTAAGGTAGTCGACAAAAAGCGAAAGAATGGTATCGACCTCTTCCTTCGGACGCTTCCAGTTTTCGGTAGAAAACGCATAAACCGTTACTGCCTTAATGCCCGAATCTCCGCAATATTCGATTATCTTCTTAAAGACCTTTGCGCCAACGGAATGACCGTATGTACGCGGCATTCCGCGCTTTTTCGCCCATCTGCCGTTGCCGTCCATGATGAACGCAATATGCTGAAGGCGTTTTTCTTTATTCGTCTCGACCGCCTTCGGGATCTTGTTTTTTCCAAACATAATTTGTCCTATTTCTGCACAATGGGGCTGGCGTTTTTGCGCCAGCCCGTGTGTCTTATAATTTTGATCAGATAGCCATTATCTCGGAAGACTTCTTCGCGGTAACGTTGTCGACTTCCTTGATGTACTTATCGGTAAGGTCCTGGACGCTCTTTTCGGATGCCTTCTGCTCATCCTCGGTCATTTCGGTCTTCTTCTTCATATCCTTGCACTTGTCGATAGCATCGCGGCGGATGTTACGGATAGCAACCTTTGCATCCTCGCCCATCTTAGCTACCTGCTTGGTAAGCTCCTTACGGCGATCCTCGGTAAGAGCCGGGAACGAAAGGCGGATAACCTTACCGTCGTTCTGGGGATTGATTCCGAGGTCGGATGCGAGAATTGCCTTTTCGATTGCCTTAAGAGTCGTAGCATCCCAGGGCTGAATAGCAAGGGTACGCGCATCGGGCGTCGTGATCTGCGCAACAGCGCTTATCTGAGTAGGAGTACCGTAATATTCAACGGTGATCTTGTTAAGAACGTTTGCGTTCGCTCTGCCAACACGGACAGACTCAAGCTCGGTCTGGTAAGACGCGATGCTCTTCTTCATTTTTTCTTCGTATGCTTTAGTATCAAGTTTCATATCTAATAACCTTTCTCTGTTTTAATTACTTTACTATCGTACCGATCTTTTCGCCCTTGATCGCGCGAATGATGTTCTGCGGATCGTCGAGACCGAAAATGTGAAGCGGTATCTTGTTTTCCTTACCGAAGGAAGCGGCAGTTGCGTCGATTACCTTCATATCGTGACTGAGGATATCCATATAGCTGATCTCGTCAAGCTTTACAGCCGTAGGATCAAGACGAGGGTCGGCAGTATATACACCGTCAATATTCTTTGCCATCATAACGACGTCTGCGTTTATCTCCGCCGCGCGGAGCATAGCGGTCGTATCGGTTGAGAAGAAGGGGCATCCCGTACCGCATCCGAAGATGACGATCTTACCCTTTTCGAGGTGATGCACCGCCTTATTTCTTATATACGGCTCAGCGACCTCGTGCATTGCAATGGCAGTCATAACACGGCAGTCAACGCCGAGCTGAACGAATGCGTCCTGGATAGCGAGAGCGTTAATAACGGTTGCGATCATACCCATGTGATCTGCGCGCGTTCTGTCCATATCGCCGCCCTGACGACCACGCCAGATATTACCTGCACCGACGACAAGCGCAACCTCAACACCAAGCTCGTTACATTCCTTGATAGCAAGGCAAATTTCTCTCACGAAATTATAATTGAGAATACCGTCCTTCTGCCCTGCGGCAAGCGCCTCGCCCGAAAGCTTGATAAGCACCCTCTTATACCGTGTCGTTGTCTCCATAAAACCTCCTCGCCCGAAGGCATAAATTTGTCAGCTTTTATGCCCTCCGCCCGATAATACGAGATACGCATAAAATCACATAGTAATTTTACCACCTTTTCACTGATTTGTAAACAGGAATTTCACAATTTCGGCAAATTTTCTGTTACTTTTTTTAATTTATAAACTAATTCTTGACAAATGAAGAAAATAAGGTTATAATAACCCTGTAAATGCGATAATGGTGAAGAGTACCCGTAGAATAGCTCACAGAGAGCCGCAGGAAGCTGAAAATGCGGCAGCGAAAGGACGGAGAAGGTCGCACCGTAGCAGCGGAAAGAAAGCTAAGGCAAGTAGACTCCGCCGTGAATCTGCGTAAAGGATAAAAGAGTGCGTGCTTTTTGCACGAATTCAGGTGGTACCGCGCTTACGGCGTCCTGTTTTTACGGGGCGTTTTATTTTTTGTTCCGACTAAAACGAAAACTATTAAGGAGAAATGTTATGACAAACGAACTTCCGAAGAATTATAACCCTGCGGAATTTGAAGACCGTCTTTACAAGTTTTGGGAAGAAAACGGCTACTTCCGCCCCTCGGGTGATAAGAGCGCACCGACGTTCTCGATGGTTATTCCCCCTCCGAACGTAACGGGTCAGCTTCACATGGGTCACGCACTTGACGAGACCCTTCAGGACATTCTTGTCCGCTACAAGAGAATGCAGGGCTTCGATACCCTTTGGGTACCCGGAACCGACCATGCGGGAATCGCAACTCAGATAAAGGTCGAGGAGCGTCTCCGCGTTGACGAGAATCTTACCAGATACGATCTCGGACGTGAAAAGTTCCTTGAGCGCGTTTGGGGCTGGAAGGATATGTACGAAAACCGTATCACGAGCCAGCTCCGCAAGCTCGGCGCATCCTGCGACTGGTCGCATCAGCGCTTCACGATGGATGAGGGCTGCTCGAAGAGCGTCCGCGAGGTATTCGTAAACCTCTATGAAAAGGGACTTATCTACCGCGGATACCGTATTATAAACTGGTGTCCCCGTTGCCTTACCGCCCTCTCCGACGCAGAGGTCGAGTATAAGGATCAGCCCGGCTTCTTCTGGCACATCAAGTACCCGATAATCGGTGAAGACGGCTACGTTGAGGTTGCTACTACCCGTCCCGAGACGATGTTCGGTGATACTGCTATAGCAGTTAACCCCGAGGACGAAAACACCAAGCATCTTATCGGTAAGAAGGTACTTCTTCCTATCGTAAACCGCGAGATCCCCGTTATCGCTGACGATTACGTTGAGATCGGTTTCGGTACAGGATGCGTTAAGATCACTCCTGCACACGATCCGAACGACTTCCTTGTCGGTCAGCGTCATAACCTTGAGCAGATCAAGGTCATGAACGACGACGCAACTATGAATGCTTACGCAGGAAAATACGAGGGAATGGACCGTTACGCTTGCCGTAAGGCGCTTGTAGCCGATCTTGAAGCAGAGGGCTACCTCGTCAAGACCGAGCCGCACGACCACAACGTCGGTGTTTGCTACCGTTGCGGAACGACCGTTGAGCCGATGACGAGCGATCAGTGGTTCGTTAAAATGAAGCCCCTCGCTGAGCCGGCTATCAAGGCAGTCGAGGACGGAAGCATCAATTTCGTTCCCGAGCGCTTCTCTAAAAACTACTTCAATTGGATGAACAACATCCTTGACTGGTGCATCTCCCGTCAGCTTTGGTGGGGACACCGAATTCCCGCGTTCTACTGTGACGAGTGCGGCGAGATGACGGTATCTAAGACCGATATTGAAACCTGTCCGAAGTGCGGAGCAAAGGTGCGTCAGGACGAGGACGTTCTCGACACCTGGTTCTCAAGCGCTCTTTGGCCCTTCTCTACCCTCGGTTGGCCTGAAATAACCGAGGACCTAAAGAGATACTATCCGACTGACGTTCTCGTCACCGGCTACGACATAATCACGTTCTGGGTATCGAGAATGATATTCTCCGGTCTTGAGCACATGAATGAAAAGCCCTTCTCTACCGTATTCATTCACGGTCTCGTCCGTGACGCGCAGGGCAGAAAGATGTCGAAGTCTCTTGGAAACGGTATAGATCCCCTTGAAATTATCGAGAAGTACGGTGCAGACGCGCTCCGATTCGCGCTTGCAACGGGTAACTCTCCCGGAAACGATATGCGTTTCTCCGACGAGAAGATCGAAAGTGCAAGAAACTTCGCAAACAAGCTTTGGAACGCTTCGCGTTTCGTTCGTATGAACCTTACGATCGACAAGATCGAGCTTCCGAGCATTGACAAGCTTTCACTTGAAGACAAGTGGATACTAAACGAGTACAATAACCTCGTAAACAACGTGGTTTACAACCTCGACAAGTTCGAGATAGGCGTTGCCCTCGGTGCTATTTATTCCTTTACATGGGACATCTTCTGCGACTGGTATATCGAGATCGCAAAGTCTCGCCTTAACGAAAAGGATACCGAGGCAAACCTCACCTGCCAGAACGTGATCGCTTTCGTTCTCTACGGAACTCTCAAGCTTCTCCATCCCTTCATGCCCTTCATCACCGAGGAGATCTACGCATCGCTTCCTCACGAATGTGACAGCATTATGATCTCGGCATATCCGAAGTACGATGAAGCTCTCAGCTTCCCGACCGACGCCGAGAAGATGAACAAGATCATCGACGCGATCAAGGCAATAAGAGCGCGCCGCAGCGAAATGAACGTTCCGCCCTCCAAGAAGGCGACCGTTTACATCGCAACTAAGTATGACGACATCTTCGGAGCAAACAGCGAGCCGTTCTTCATCCGTCTTGCGTCTGCTTCCTCTGTCGTTGTTGCGGAAGCATTCAGCGAAAACGACATAAGCGCTGATAACGCAGTTCAGATCGTAACCGACTCGGCTTCTATCTTCCTTCCCCTTTCCGATATTATCGACTTTGAAAAGGAGAGAGCGCGCCTTGAGGGCGAAAAGACCAAGGTCGAGGGCGAGATCGAAAGAATTGAAAAGAAGCTGTCGAACGAGGGCTTCGTTTCGAAGGCACCTGCCGCAGTCGTTGAAGGCGAAAAGGCAAAGATGGCAAAATACCGCGAAACTCTTGACGGTATAATCTCTGCCCTTAACGCTCTTCCGAGGTAATTATGAAGCGCTTTGAGATAAACAACTATCTGTGGTCCGATAACGGCTACGAGCCGAAGGCGTGGGCAGAGCTTCAGCTGATGGGCGATAAGCTTTATATCAAGCTTACCGCCTGCGAAAAGGATCCCTGTGCGCGCTTCGCGTACGGTCCAGACGCTCACGTTTATTGGGACAGCTGTCTTGAATGCTTCCTTTCCTTTAACGGAAGCCCGTACTACATCAATCTCGAGACAAACTCGATAGGCGGATATTATTCCGCCTACCGTACAGGTATGGATAACTGTCTTATCGTCGACGTTTTCACCGAGGACGGCAAGCCCAAGCCGACTGTACTCGACGATATGTGGTACGTTGAGATAACGCTCGATATGGCAAAGGTAAAGGCGCTTTTCGGAATCGAGAAAATCGAAAGCCTGCGCGGAAACTTCTATAAGTGCGGCGATGAAACTCCTCTTCCCCACTTTGGTATGTGGAGCGTTATCGAGTCAAGCGAGCCGGCATTCCATAAGCCCGAATTTTTCGGCGATATTGATATTGCGGAGATAAGCTGATATGGAACAAAGTAAGATCGACAGAATAAACGAGCTGGCAAGAAAGTCAAAGACCGAGGAGCTTACACCCGAGGAAAAATCCGAGCAGAAAAAACTCCGCGAGGAGTATATTCTCGAATTTCGCGCAGGTATGCGCGGTATACTCGATAATACCTATATACAGTATCCCGACGGAACAAAGGTCAAAGTCGAGAAAAAGAAATAAGATGATCCCGCAAGTCGCATTCCGGCTTGCGGGATTTTACTACATATGTGAATGTCAACGGCTTGAAATGATGCTCAACAATGTTGTATCGAGGCGGATAAACAATAGAAGTTTCTTGTAGGGGCGACCATTGGTCGCCCGTTAGGTTACATTGTTATTACACGGGCGACCAATGGTCGCCCCTACTAATAGTTCCGTAAACTTCAAAAGGACAGAGAAATTTCTCTGTCCTTCTATTTATGGCTCAAAGCTTTCGAAAATATAGGTTCTGTAATGCTTCTTTGAATTGTTCAGATCGCTCTCGCTTTTGATCGTCCAGCAGACCATATGTGCGCCGAGAAGCGCACAGAGGCGAAGTGAGAGGTTCTTATAATTATGTTCATAAGCGATAAAATGCGGACGGGACAAAAAGTTGAGAAGCAGATGGCGCAGCAGCTTATAAAGAAGTCCCTTTTTATTGTCGCGCTTTCCGAATGCGGTCGAAAGCTGACCGCGGATCACCTTCGGACGGTGCTTTTTGAACCAGCGAACGTACAAAGGGTTAAAGGACTCGATACAGTAGATACCGTCGTAATCGTCAAGAAGCTCTGCGGCTTTTTCGCAGACCTCAACATCCGAGCTTTCGCCCTTTATCTCTGCAACGAGAGGGACCTTTCCTCCGATGATTCCGAGTACCTCCTTGAAGGTCGGAACACCGATCGCTTTCAGCTCTGCGGCGGTAAGCTCCGACACCTTTTTATCGACCCCGAACACTCTTTTGAGTGTGTAGTCGTGGTTAATAACGGCGACCTTGTCGCTCGAAAGCTGAATATCAAGCTCGATTCCGTATCCAAGCTCAACTGCCTTTTCGAAGGCAGAAAGCGTATTTTCCTTAATCTCACCGCCGTGAAAGCCGCGGTGAGCGATATACTTTCCGTCAAACGCCGCCGCTTTGCGTCCGTTCGCAGGGCAGATCGCGAAGAAATATAAAAATACGAGTAAGCCGATAACGGCAAGAGTAATATAAAGTGCTATCATGATCAGTCATCCACGCTAAGATTTTCAAGAATTGATTTTTTCGATTCGAATTTGCTGTCACCGTGCTTAACGAAGAGCATCGTGACAATTGCAAGACCCGAGAATACAGCGGCATACGGGAACAGTACGGTCTCTGCTATACTGTCCATCAGGATTCCCGAGAAGAACGGCGTTATCATCTGCGCCGCCATAGATGCCGTATAGTAGTAACCCGTATACTTACCGATGTCGGAGCCGGAGCACATCTCGACTGCCATCGGGAAGGAGTTGACGTTTATCGTTGCCCATCCTATTCCTGCAAGCACGAACATTACGTTCATCAGTATTGCAGGCGAAGATGCGTCCATAAAGGATGCGGCGGTAAAGGCGCCTGTCAGCATTACGACACCGCCTATGATCGTCTTCTTTCTTCCGATCTTAGAGGCAATAAGACCTGCAGGCAGATACGATGCGATAGCCGCCGCCTGTGCAATCATCATCGTAAGGTTATAGTCCTTATTCAAAATATTCGTCGCATATACGGCGTATTTCGAGGTAACGGCGTTATATCCGAAATACCAAAGAGCAACAGAAAGCAAAATGAAGATAAGCGAGGTCTTCTCCGACTTTGTCATCTTTCGTTTTTCGGATTCACGCTCCGTCTCTTCCTCAATATGATATTTTATACTGTCGTTACGCATTTCCTCTGCCCATTTTTTCTCCTTGACAGTAAGAAGAAAAATGATGAGGGAAACTATCATAACCGCCGCTATAACGCCATAGTAAACGGTATAGCTCATAAGCTGATTCTTTACGCTTGACGTCGCAAGCACTATGCCGAGGAGGAGCACGATTATACCGCCCGCGTTACCCATCAGGTTAATTATCGCGTTGGCTTTACTTCTCAGCGGCTTTATTGTCACATCGGGCATAAGCGCTACCGCAGGTGAACGGAATATCGACATTGAAACAAGAAGCGCAAGCAAAAGAACTATAAACAATATAAGCTCAGTCGAGTTTTCGGCTGTCTTTTCGGCAACGTAGGCACGTCTTGCGGGCGCTACGTACTGCGTATAAAGGTTTTCCTTACTACCATCCTTTTCGGCATCGTCGCTCCTTACCGCCATAAATGCTTCCTTGCTTTCAAAGACCTCGGAAAGCACGAATTCCTTACCGTCAGGCGTGCGAAGCTGTCTATCGGACTGCGAATCGTAGATCACGCTGAGTGCCGCGGGATCGTCTATCTTCGATACCTCGGATATGTTTTTGAGCTGAGCGTTATCGACCATCGAAAGTCCCATAAGAAGAACGGCCGCCAAAATCGTGCCGACGAGTATGAACGGCGTTCTCTTACCGCGCTTGCCCTTATGCTTATCCGATATTGCTCCGAAGATCGGAAGGAGCAGCACCGCGACGACGTTATCAAGAGCCATTATGACACCCGACCACGTCTGCGACATACCGAATTTATTTGTCAGTATTACGGGGATCGTTGCATCGTATGCCTGCCAGAATGCCGTAATCAGAAAAAATGCAAATCCGCACAGAAGCGTGCGCTTGTAATTCAGCTTCATAGTTTATCCGCCTTTTCTTTTTTTGAAAATATCAGCTTCCCGAGGAAGTAGTTGGTTATTACTACGATAACCGACGCCGCGATCTTCGTAACAGTCTTATCAAGCGACATTATATCAACGGCAAGAATGAATATGCCCTCCTGCATAAACAGCGACAGCAGTCGGCTGAAAACGAATGCGAAGAATTCCGCCAAGACCGCCATTACACCGCTTCGCTTGCTTTCAAACACGAATATTTTATTAACGGCGTAGGCAAATACTACTGCGCCGCACCACGCGGCGATATTTGCAATATGGTGATTTGTGACCTTGTATAACACAAACGATATTACAAAGTCAACGACCGTAGTC
Source organism: Clostridia bacterium (assembly GCA_017621655.1). GTDB lineage: Bacteria > Bacillota > Clostridia > Oscillospirales > CAG-272 > Colimorpha_A. Next base: position 91,408 of record JAGASS010000033.1, read on the forward strand.
ATCACACCGAATATCAGATATTTAATCTGCGTTTTATACTTATTTAAGATGCTTATCATTTATCTATCTCGTTTATTATTTCCTTGTAGCGATCGTAGTCATACAGCATATTGATCGCTTCGAGAAGCGAATTAGTCGATATGTTATCGGGAAGCGAGCATTTTTTACATAGCTTTCTTCTTTTTTCAGAGCTTCCCTCGTTTCCAAGAAGACCGTCGCAAAACAGGTCCGTTTTGGTCACTTTACGGGCGTTTTTCTGCGTTTTTTGTACCAAAAACGGCTCGAAAAGCGAACGCAAAAGCGTCGTATCCATTCCCTCGACCCCAAGAAGTCCTTCCTTTGACGCTTCATCCTTACGCTTCTCCTTGCCCTCTATCTTCGGGATATAAAGATGCGTAAGCTGATCTGACGGTATGAGCGAGCGAAGGTGATTCCTTATTACAAGACCTCCGCCGTCGCTATCGGTAAGAACGATGAGTCCGCGCTCCTTTGCGATATTTTTCAGCATTTCGCGCTTCTTTTCGTCCTTGAAGATACCGAAGCCGTTAAGACAGATTATTTCGCTTTCAATAATTGACGAAAGCTTTATTTTATCGTACTTTCCTTCGACGATCACCGGACTTACGAGCTTCAGCTTTGCGTTCACGTTCCTCTTCTTCCTTTTTGAGTTTTTTGACTATATAGACCGTTGCGCCTATCGACGCTCCCGTTATCACTACCGATATAATAAGCGGAACAGCGTGCGGGGTGCCACTTCCGACGCCCGTTGCGGAAATAAACGACACGATCGGCAGAATAAATACCGATATGAGCATATCGAAAAATCCGTCCTCAAGCACGCTTGTCGTTCCGCTTGCTATAACTATTCCGTAGCTGACCGACGCAAGTCCGAAGAGAAGCGAAAAGGCAAGCGTTACGAATGTCTTGTTATACATTGCCGCAAGAACGATAGTAGCAGCAACAACTATCAGCGTCATCCATCCGAGGACAACTCCGGGCGCTCTGCTGTAAGCAATATCGGTTGTACTGAGTGACTGATATATGACTGACAATATCATGATTGAAAGTGACGGCGCGATCATGACCGCCGTTATCAGATTATCCTTCAGCGCGCGGTCAAAGCGTTCTATACGCTGAATTTCCTTATCTCTTTGTTTTTTATTCATGGGGCTATCTCTCCTTATCTTCTCGTCGTTTCAACAACGAGCCGTTCGAGAACAACGTAATTATCAAGCTTTGAGGATTTTATCATCAGATCCGCCTCGTAGCACTTTTCGGTAAGCTCACGAAGGCGCTTTACCGTCGTGCGCGACGCGCTCTTTGCGTAAAGAGACGCCTTATATTCGTGGAACTTGAGCTTCTTTGCGATCTCGGACAGCGGTATTGCGTTTTCGGTAGAATACTTGATTATCTCAAGGTCGCATATAACTCTCGATATGCTTCCGAGTATTATCTCGGGCTTTTCCTTCTGCTTTTTCATTTCGCCGAGGACCGAGAACGCCTTTTGAGCGTCTAGGTCAAGAATTGCGTTTGCGAAATCAAAGGCGGCTATCTCTTTTCTTTCACCGCAGACCGTCAATACGTCCTCAAGCGTCAGCTTTTCTCTGCCATGCGTTTTGAGGTAGCAGGAGAGCTTATCTATCTCGTTTGAAAGTGCGTACATATCGCATCCGCATCTGTCGATAAGCAAGGTTACGGTATCGGGCGGCGCAATTATCAGCTCCGAAGCGAAATGCTTTGCGACCCACGCAGCCAGACGCGCTGGTGTTTCCTTTTCAAACACGACGGGAGTAAGCAGCTCGCTTAATAGCTTGAATTCCTTTGACGGCGCTTTTTTTGTGCCTATCTCAAATTCGTCCGGCTCGGTATAAATAACCAGGATATTATATTCGTATTCGGGAAGGCGGCGCAAGACCGAAGCAAGCGCCTCAAGGTCGCTTTCCGACATTGACGAAATATATATGGAATTTACCTCGATAAGCTTTCTTTCAGCCATCATAGGCAGCGCTTCTATCGCGGCAAAAAGGCGCTCGGGGGAATAATTTTCGCCCGAGAACACTATATAGTTAAAGACGTCACCCTCGTCAACTGCCGTTTTGCGAAGCGTTGACAGGTAGTGTCTTTTCAGGTAGTCCTCTTCTCCGCAGAAGAGGTAGCCGCCCTTGAGCTTCTTCAGCTCTGTGCGAAATTCGTTCGGCGTCATATCGGTGTCACCTTGATAAACAGCTTATTTCTTTCGGTGTTTACGCCTCTTATCTCGATGCAGTAATCGAGAAGGATCGCGCCGCCCTTTTCGGTGACGGTATTTCCGACCTTCCTCGTATTGACCGTAAATTCGACAGGCATATACGGCGTTTCGTAACTGCATCTCTGGCGCTTATTTACAGGGTCGAAGCAGAATGCGGCGCTGAGCTCTCCGCTTCTCGTCATAGTAACGGTCTCTTTATTTTTAATTTCAAATATAAGCGTCGTAACGCAATCAAGCCCGATCTCGTCGGGTTCCTTGTACGATATATACGCTTTCCCGTTTTCCTCGCGGTATTCGCCGCGCACGGTGTATTCTATCACCTCGTCGCATTCCTCATTCATCATTTCGTAAGGAAGGCGCTCGCCGTTATCCGCTCGGAAATATCCGTCCTTTAAGGTTGAGGTGTACTTTTCGGCAAGAGCCAGGTCTGTTACCGTTGATTTGATCTTGATTTTTACGTCCACAGTTTGATCCGTTTCTTTATATATTTATACAGAGTAAAGTATAACATATTAACGCCCGATTGTCAACCACGGTAGTTTTTTAAGAAAAAATGAGTGCCGACGCAAGCTGAATTGCGTCGGCACTGTTTTGCTTTTTTATTCGGCTATAATATTTACTGAGTTTTCAAGCTCGCCCGAGGTAACTTTAAGAGTAACGTCTGATCCGGCAGTCGTCTTTATAACCGCAAGTGCCTGACCTCTGAAGGTGTGGCAGGTTGACGCGGTATAATCGTCATCACAGCAGGGACGCGCGCAGAAAATTGCTTCAAGAGAGCCGCCGACAACTTCGGCAGAAAGCGTCTCATCATAATCTCTTATGATATTTCCGTCACAGTCAGTTACCGTAATATCAACGTAGATAAGGCGTCTGTCTTCCCAAGTGCAGCCGTTGTTCTCCACGTTCAGAACGAGGTTTGACGGCTTTGAGCAGGTATAAAGCGTTGCTCTTGACTGTTCCTTACCGTCCTTTATGGCAACTGCGGTTATTGTTCCCTTTTCATATACTGCAGCATCAAGGGTAGCAATTGCTTTGACGGGCTTGGTTTCGGCTACGAGCTTATCGTTTATGTACCATTTTACCGAGTCGGCTTTGGTATATGCCTCGGCAACAAACGGCTTGCCCTCGTATTCGTCTTCAAAAGTCCAGGTCTCTTCAACGTCATGCCAATGCCAGCGAGTGCCGTAATGCTGCTTTCCGTAATTCTTCGGATGGGTTACAAAAAGTCTTATAGGGGTATCGTCAAACCAAACTGCCTCACGGTAATAGGACTGAGGTCTACGCATACCGCAAAGGTCAAGGTCACCTTGGAAACAGCTCTTCCACGGATACTTTATGGGGTGAACCTTAGAAACCTCGTCTTCCCAATAGGAAATGCCCATTCCAACCTCTCCGAGATTGTCGATAGCTGTCCAGGTGAAGTCGCCAATGTTATAAGAATTATTTATAACGTTGTTCCAATAGTCGTAAATATTTGAAGTCGAGCCGATATTCCAGTTTTCCGAACCCCAGATAACCTTGTCGGGATTTGCTTTGTGGAACTGCTCATATTTCGAATGATAATAGTTGCATCCGATGATATCAAGCGGCGCCTCGATCGGCTTTGTGATCTCGATGATCTTATCGACATCTCCGTTTCCGGTACGAGATGCCATATACTCCTTATAATCTTCCGTGTCGATGTCCTCTGAGTGATATTCAGCCAAGGAAATCTTTTGAATTGCGGCGGTTACAAGCTTCGTATCATCGTACTTTTTCACCTCAGCAACCATTTCCTTCGAAAGCTCGGCTCCGCCCGAGGTACCGTCGATCTCGTATATCTCGTTTCCTATGGAATAGGAGAGAACGCAGGCGTGGTTTCGGTCGCGTCTTACCATAAGGGCGAGATCTTCACGCCATTTGTCAGTAAAGAAAATGTGATAATCGTGTGTAACGAATTTTCTCTTTCTCCAAACGTCAAACGCCTCGTCCATCAAAAACATTCCAAGCTCATCGCAGGCGTTAAGAAGCGCAAGAGACGGCGGGTTATGTGCAATTCTTACCGCATTAAAGCCCGCTTCCTTCAAAAGTCGGATCTTTCTTCTTTCGCTTTCCGCGTATGCCTTTGCGCCCAATGCACCGTGGTCGTGATGAATACATCCGCCTCTGAGCTTGATACTCTTGCCGTTTACAACAAGACCGTTTTCGACAGAAACCTCGATAGTCTTAATACCAAAATTCTCTACGGTCGTGTCGGTCAAATTGTTGTTTGTGAAAATCTCTGTTTTCAGCGTGTAAAGATTTGGAGTGTCGACGTCCCAAATCTTCGGATTCGAAAGAGTAAGTCTTGTTTCAAGCTCGTTTTTGCCCTTTTTAAGATCTACTTCTATTGTATCCGTCAAAACATCATTGCCGTTTTTCTCGCTTACCGTAAAGGCGATCTTAGCAGTAACATCCTCGTCCGAGCTTACTGTATAGGAGAGCTTGATCTCCGCCGTATCGTCCTTAACCTGAGCAGTTGAAACAAACATGTCCCACGGCTCGATTCTTACAGCACCGCCCTCATACAAAAATACATCGCGATAAAGTCCGGCTCCGCTGTACCAACGGGTAGAGCGATCAAGGGGATTTGTTGTGATCACAAGCTTGTTATTTATGCCGTAAACGATGCTATCCGTCAGGTCAACGAGATACGGAGTGTAGCCGTGCGGATGAATTTTAAGAACATTCTCGTTCAAGCTTGTCTCGGAAATGCTGTATGCACCGTCGACGTGAAGAATGTAGTGCTTGTTTTCTTCAAAGGTCAAAAACTTTGCATACTTTCCGCAACCAAGACGGAAATAACCGTTGTTTGGATCACCGTTTTCATCTCTTTCTTTAAGAACGGAGTAATCGTGAGGAAGGTCAACGTCTTGATATCCGTTATTTATCGGTATTTCCGTGAACTTCCAGTTTTTGCTGATGCAGGTTTTAATCATATTGATGCTCCTTTCGCATGTTGATTCCATATTATCATACAAAATAAAAAAAGTCAACGAATGTTTTGATAATAATTATAATTTATAATTCTGACATTCAAAAAAGCTCGAAAGGTGCATCACTTACCGTATATGGTAAACATCACTTTACGATGTTGTCCGTTCGGAATGCTCCTATATCACATAATATACAAATAACCAACTTGCTTTGTGAAATTTTATGTTGACAAAGCCAATAAAGGGTGATACAATATGTTAAGGACAGGCGCGAACGAGGTCGTTTACCGTTGCGCCGAATAAAAACATTCGTTAATACAAATAAAACAGGAGGACATTATGTCTGACAAGATCAGAGATGAACAGACTGATTTTCTGTTCAAGGCGATTCTCTCGCTTAGCGACCTTGACGAGTGCTACGCGTTTTTCGAGGATCTATGTACCGTTTCGGAGATACGTGAAATGGCGAAGCGTCTTACCGCCGCAAGAATGCTCAACAAAAACTATATTTATTCCGACATTGCGGAGAAAACGGGACTCAGCACCGCAACCATCAGCCGTGTAAACCGTTGTCTTAAATACGGAAGCGACGGATATGCCGCAGTAATTCCGCGCATCGAAAAGCGCAGATGAGTTATTCGGCAATCGCTGAGTGCTACGACGCGCTCAATTCCCATGTTGACTACGAGGCATTTGCTTCCTTTCTGAATAGAGAAATAAGAGCCGGCGGTATTTCCGACGGCTCTATTGTTCTTGACCTCGCATGCGGAACGGGTAATATTACTCTTCCCCTGCTAAAGTGCGGCTACGATATGATCGGTGTTGACCTTTCGGGCGATATGCTGAATATCGCAAGAAACAAAAAGGGCGGCGACAAGGTCCTTTGGCTTTGCCAGGATATGCGCTCCTTTGAGCTTTACGGTACAGTTGGGGCTGTTGTATGCTGTCTTGACAGTATAAATTACCTGACGTCCCGAAATGGGCTCAGCAAGTGCTTTTCTCTCGTTCACAACTATCTTGACCCGAACGGTATATTCATTTTCGACGTCAATACGCCGTACAAATTCGAGCATATTTACGGCAATAATCACTACATTCTCGAGGATGACGGAATATACTGCGGTTGGCAAAACTATTTTGACAAGAAATCGGGTCTTTGCGATTTTGAGCTTTCCTTCTTCTATGAAAACGGCGACGGAAGCTACACGCGTCTTGACGAAACGCAGACGGAACGCTGTTACAGCATCAAGACTGTAACTGATTTACTCATCAAAAACGGTTTTGAGATCATAAAGATCATATCGGATTTTGAAGGTTCGCCCCTCAAAGACACCGACGAACGCGCTTATTTTGTTTGCCGTGCGATAAAATGAGATATTATTCTTGATTTGTTCATTTATCGGTGGTATGATATATTCAGTATCTTTTAGGAGTTTATAAATGAAAAGAGTTTTATCGATAATTATTGCGCTTATTACGGTCACCTCTCTCTTCACCATTGCCCTTCCCGTATCGGCAAAATCGGTCCATAAGAGCACGATCAATTTTATAGGCATAAACAGAAATCAGTCCGGCTCGGGATACAATTGGGATAACTATCATAACGTCCTTACTCTAGACGGTCTTAACATCAAGACTACCGATGATTACGGCTTGAAGATTCAAGACGGCTCGACGGTCGTTCTAAAGGGTGATAACTATATTGAGGCGAAGAAGGCCGCTATCTATATTGAGGCAAAGGTCGTTTTCAAGGGAAGCGGTACTCTCACTCTCGTTTCCGAAACGGGCATATTCTGCAGCTCCTCCGACAAGACCGATTCCCTCTCGATAATCGGCGGTAATTACAAGATAACGAGCAGCGTAATCGGTATCGTTTCAGAATTCCACAGAGTGTCGTTTTCAAGCTGCAAGGTCACCGTTAACACCGCAGGTGACGTCGCCATAAAAGCACGGACCGTTACGACGGGTGCAAAGACCGTTATAAAGGCGAACGCCTCTATAGTAGGTCAGGATAAGCTTCAGATCGAATCCTCCTCCGTCACGGTAAACGCAAAGAATGCGGCGCTTATTTCCGACAAGCCGGTCGTTTTCTCCGGAATTACGCTTAAGGCGGGCGATTCTTCAAACGCTCTTTCCGTAATTGACCTCAAGACCGACTCCTATAACGGGCAGAAATCTGTTAAGACGATCTCCAATTACGACGGACAGAAGAAGAGCTTGTTCTTCGGTGACGACGTTCCGAGATACGTCGATACGATAGTTATGGTGCTCGGTATAGCGCTTGTCGCTTGCGCGGTCGTTCTTCCCGTTCTTCACAATAAGAAGAAGGCAAAGGAAGCTATTGCAAAGCGCGACGCAGAAGAGGCACAGAGCAAAAAGAAAAAGAATTGATCTGATCCCCGCTATGGCGGGGATTTTTTCTTAAAAATTTACAAATTCCCACATATTGTTTATTGACATTTTCCCTTCGATATTATATCATAATGTTAGACAACGTTTTTTGAGGATCATTATGAAGCTTTTAAGTAAAATTTCGATATTCCTTCTTTCCGCCGCCATTTTTATGTCGGCGCTTGTTGTCTTTGCGGAAAATAATTCAAGCCAATCGGCAGAATGGCCATACCTGAAGTTTAATGTCAACATTTCCGATAAAAACAAGATCTCGGAAAGCAGCGAAGCGCAATTAAGCGAAAAGATCTCCGACGCAGTCAGTGCACCCTTCTTCGCTTTGACACGAGATTATCCCGAACTTACAATGTGGACAACGGGCTTCAGCACAAGAAGCTCCTATTCGATAGTTACGTCAGGAACGAAAAAAACATACACCTTAACCGACATTGAATATACCTTTAACGGCAACCCGAATTACGGCGACCCGAAAGGAATGCTTGATCAGCTGAATGACGTTGTTAACAGCTTTACCCCGTCGGGAAGCACTATGTACGATAAGCTTCTCGACATTCACGATTTCATTTGCGAGATAAACACATACGTCAAAGAGAGCGAGGGCGGTCTTTACTGTTATTCGGCTTACGGATCTCTCGTTAACCATAAGTCGGTATGCGAGGGCTACGCCGAGGCGTTCAAGCTCCTTTGCGACAAAGCGGAGATCGAGTGTATCCTTGTCACGGGAATGTCGCTTCCGAGTAATTCGAATACTATGGAAGGACACATGTGGAATCTCGTTCGTATGGACGACGGCGAATGGTATGCGGTCGACGTTACCTGGGACGATGCAGGCGATATTGCGGGAAACTATAACTATTTCCTTGTTGGAACGGATACCGTTATCCGAGGCAAAAAATTCACCGAAAGCCACTTTGCAAGCTATGATTTCATTAATATCGGCGGAAACGGAAAAACGATCACGGATCTTGAATATCCGACGGTTTCAAGCATAGCTTACGACAAGGAAAACGGCAGAACGGAATATACATACGGCGGTGAGCGCTTCCACTATAACGCTCTTGACGATATTCAGAAGGAAATTTACGACAAGATGCTCGAGGCGCTTCGTAATAATATGCCCTCAAATCCGGATAAAACTCCCGTTCCCGATACTACTGACGATCCTTTGTCGTCGACTAATCAGTCCTCCTCTACTCCGGAGGAAACGACGACTGTAAAGGACACGACCGTTGCCGATACAACAACGGTCAAGGATACAACGGAAGCAGATACTACAACGGCGGGAAATACGACTCCGTCAGAAACAACGACGCCCGATGAAAGCACCAAGCCACCGGTAATCACAACGGAAAAGCCGCAGGATAGCACTACCGAAACGGTCAGCGACCCGAACGGCACGACACCGAGCAGTACAACTAAGCCGCCCGAAACGAGCACGCAAAAGGAGACCGACCCTCCCGTATCAAGCACGACGGAAAAACCGGATACTACGGTGACGGATACCTCGAGTGATACAACTGAAAAACCCAACAACACGGGTAATATAACAACGCAGGGTAACGGTAACGCCTCTCAGGAGCGTGAAATGCAGAAGCTTTACGATACCGTTACTACGGTCGTTATAATAAGTGCTATCACGAGCTTGTCGGTAATTATCGGCATCTTCGTAATAAGATACGCAAAGAAGCATAAGTAACAAAAAGCACCTCGGTTCAAAAAGAACCGAGGTGCTTATCTTTATCTGCGGTCTACAACAGCTGCAAGCATTTCCGCACAGTCGGCACGGGTAAGAGCTTCCGTCGGCAAGATAACACCGTTTTCAGTCCTTACTACACCTATCTCGATAAGCGCGCATACCGAATCGAGCGCGTATGAGGGCACGCTGTCCATATCGTCAAATACGGGAACGGTTTTAGCATCCTCTGCGCCGATCAAGGTGTCGACGATAACACACGCTTCTGCTTTAGTTAAGCTTCTGCCGCAGTCAAGCTCGCGCAAGCCGTCCGCGTTTATAAGCGAGAGGTCGTATGCGGTAACGAGATATGCCCTGTATTCATCCGGCTGTGACATTATCAGCTCGCCAATATCGTTTGGAATGACGGTCTTAAGCGGTGTTTTTGATGCGGTCATCGCCGCCTTCAGAAAGTCGCCGTAAGTCATCTCCTTATCGGGCATGAAGACGTTTTCTTTTCCGTCCTTGCTTCCCTCCATTACACCCATCGAATCAAGAAGCAGCGCACCGTAATGTCCCGAATCGTAGATCATATCCTTAAAGACCGCGACGCCTCCGCTTCTGCCGACTGATACTGTGACAGTTATTTTTTCCGAACGGTTACCGTATTTGTCAACACCGACGTACGAGAAGCTGTCGCGTCCGACGTAGTTTTTCATCGGGGTATAGGTATATTCGCCGTCTGTCTTATCCTTGACGGTGAGAAGTCCTTTTTCCGGATATGAAACGACCTCGTATTTGACGCTGTCGCCATCGGGGTCAATACATCTCATATTTCCGCTGACGGCTATATTCTTATAGGTCTTAACAGTAAAAAAGCTATCGTCGATACCGAGAGAGGTCGGTGAATAATTTCTCCCATCGGGGAAATACATAACTGCCTTGTAGGTGTATTCTCCGCCGACCGTAAAGGTAAACTCCGCCTTTTCGGTTCCTCTGTTCGGCGTAAAGGTGAGCGACGAAATGCTTGAAGGTGTAATACACTGCCCCTTCGTGACCGAAAGTGAGCCAAGCATAAGCTCACCCGAGCTTGCGCTCGGAAGCGAAGTGATCACTATGCTATTCAGCTTCTTTACGCCGAGCGCCTCTTTGAAATCAGATGCCGTAAAGCTTATCTTTTCGCCGCTTTGTGCCGATACTATCATCGGATCCTGTGCGGCGATCACATTGAAAGCAGGCGAAAGCGGCTTTTTGCTTTTTGCCGATATTTGCGGCGAAAGCATTATGACGAAGCAAGCGGCAAGTGCCAGCGCGGCTATGAGTTTTATTATCTTATTCATTTTCTGCCTCCGACAAAGAAATTTTCAAGTGTTTACAAAATACACTTGTATGTTTTCGGTTTTTAACTTATAATATCAATATGCGAAAGGCACAAACGATATGACGGGGGCGCGTATGTTAACTGTTATTTCAAGTGAATACGACGGTATGATCTTACGCGAGTATTTGCGCAATGTGCTTCGCTTATCACGCGCTGAGCTTACAGAGCTGAAAAAACGCGATGACGGTATTTTGCTGAACGGCGTGCGTGTGACAGTTCGTGCGCTCTTAAAGGAGGGAGACGAGCTTGTTCTTTCGCGTGACGATATTGCGTCAAGTGAGGGTGTTAAGCCCGTTCCGCTTCCTCTTGACATTCTTTACGAGGACGACGACGTTATAGCGCTTAACAAGCCGCCGTTTATGCCGACTCATCCCTCACACGAGCATCAGTCGGATACCCTTGCGAACGCGCTCGCTTACTATTTTGAAAGCAAGGGGATACCTTTCGTTTTCCGTGCGGTCAACCGACTCGACCGAGATACAAGCGGTGTCGTTCTCGTTGCAAAAAATAAAAATTCCGCATTCGTTCTCGCTAAGCAGATCGCAGAATTCAAGGTTACGAAAAAATATATTGCTATAGTTGACGGCGAGGTGCTATCATCAGGCAAGATAGGGGGCAATATACGCCGTATAGAAGACGGAAAGATGCGTCGCGGCGTTTTCCCCGACGGTCAATACGCTCTTACCGAATACGAGGTCTTAGGTGTTAAAAACGGGCTTTCCGCCCTGCTTGTCAGTCCGAAAACGGGTCGGACACATCAAATACGCGTACACACGTCTTACATAGGTCACCCGATTCTCGGCGATACTCTTTACGGTAACGAAAACGGAAGCGAGCTTATAAGCCGTCAGGCGCTACACGCGTATTCGCTCACATTTTCGCTTCCATCAAATAACGAAACAATTACTGTAACCGCGCCGCTTCCAAGCGATATGGCGTCAATAGGTGTTTATGAACAGGATCAAGACTAATCTGAAAAAAGCAATACAGATCATTCCACGCTGGGCAAAGATCTCCATCTGCCTTGGGCTTTTTTCGCTCGTTCTGTATTCTGTTTTCGTTATATCTCCGGCGTTTGCGGATTTCTTTAACCGTTATCCCGCGGCATTTTTGCGCGCACTCCTTGCTTTTATATCGGGTGTATTTCCCTTTTCTATCGCCGAGACTATAATTATGCTTTTGCCGATTATACTGATTGCCGTTACGGTGAAGATCGTAAAAGCGGCGAGGGGAAGGCTGCGCGACACGTTTCGGGCGTTTATATCGATGGTTGCGGTGCTTGCTTTATTCTTTACGAGCTTTACCGTTCTTTTCGCATCGGGCTACCGCGGAACGACGCTTGATAAGAAGCTTGGGCTTGAACGAACCGCGGTCAGCGCGTCTGACCTTGATGCTACCGCCAGGGCTCTTATGAGCGAGCTTAAGGAGCTGACTTCTAAGCTGAAATACGCTCCAAGCGGAAGCTCGGCAATGCCGCATTCGGTGTTCGAGATGAACAGCAAGCTTCAAGATGCCTACAAAAAGGCGGCAAAGAAATACGACTTTCTGCCCGATTTCAGAAGCAGTGTCAAGCCGATAATTCTGAGCGAGCCGATGACACACACTCATATTTCGGGTATATACACGTTCTTTACGGGCGAGAGCAATATAAACACTAATTTCCCCGATTACACCCTTCCTTTCACCGCCGCACACGAGCTTGCGCATCAACGCGGTATTGCACGCGAGGATGAGGCGAATTTCGTTGCTTTTCTCGTTTGTATGGAAAGTGATGACGTCTATATCAGATACAGCGGATATATGAATCTCTTTGAGTACGTTCTTTCGGCACTTTACGAGGCGGACAGCAAGGCGTACTACACTATCGTGAACGAGATGGGGAACGCTCTCATCGGCGAGATAGTTGCGTATAACGAGTTCTTCGACAAGTACCGTAACAACGTCGTTGCCAACGTCAGCGGAACTATAAACGACAGCTATCTGCAGTCGCAGGGACAGGCGGCAGGATCGCAAAGCTACGGAATGGTAGTTGATCTTGCGGTTGCGTACTATAAAAGCGATAAGTATACGAAATGAAAAACACCTAATTTTGATTCTTATAAACCTCTCTGTTTTAATTGACAGAGAGGTTTTTTGTAGGGCGGGGGCTTGCTCCCGCCGCCCGCAGGTCGTTTCCGACCTGCGGGAAAAGTAACATTTCTTATGAAACGTCGGGAGTAAACCCCCGCCCTACGACGTGGCAAATAGTCGCAATATACCGAATAGATACAACGTGTTAGGGTTGACTTTATTTGCGTATTATGTTACAATAGCCAAGTGTGTAAAAAACGAAATGAGGAATTATAATGATTACAGTTTCAGATCTCAGCTTTCAGTTTGGCGGACAGCTTCTCTTTAAGGACGTTGACCTCAAGTTTACCCCCGGCAACTGTTACGGTATAATCGGCGCTAATGGCGCAGGCAAGTCGACCTTTCTTAAGATCCTTTGCGGCGAGCTTGATCCGACGAAGGGCGCTGTCACTATTCCTGACACGGTCAGAATGTCGGTATTACGTCAGGACCACTTTGCTTTTGACGATTTTACCGTTCTTGACACCGTAATTCAGGGTAACAAGCGTCTTTACGACATTATGAAGGAAAAGGACGCTATATACGCAAAAGAGGATTTCACCGACGAGGACGGCATTCGCGCCTCTGAGCTTGAGGGCGAATTCGCCGAGCTTAACGGTTGGGAGGCGGAGTCCGACGCGTCGAAGCTTCTTCAGGGTCTCGGACTATCCGACTCCATTCTTTACGATCTTATGTCGACTCTCAAGGAGAGCGAAAAGGTCAAGGTGCTTCTTGCGCAGGCGCTTTTCGGAAATCCCGATATTATTCTTCTCGACGAACCGACGAACGGTCTCGATATTGACGCAGTCAGATGGCTTGAGGACTTTCTTGCCGACTATTTCGGTACTGTTCTCGTCGTTTCTCACGACCGTCACTTCCTTAATAACGTTTGTACCAATATCGTCGATATCGACTACGGCTCTATAAAGATGTACGTCGGTAACTACGAGTTCTGGTATGAATCCAGCCAGCTTATGCAGCGCCTTATTAAGCAGCAGAACAAGAAGAACGAGGACAAGATCCGCGAGCTTCAGGCGTTCATTTCGCGCTTCTCTGCAAACAAGAGTAAGTCCCGCCAGGCGACGGCAAGAAGAAAGCTTCTTGACAAGATCGCCCTTGAAGAGATACCCGCGTCGAGCAGACGCTATCCGTTTATCGGCTTCGATATGGACCGCGAGGCGGGCAAGGATATTCTTTTCGTTAACGATCTTACCAAGACCGAAAACGGCGAGATCATGTTCAAGGATCTGACCTTCACCGTAAACAAGGGCGATAAGATCGCTTTCGTCGGTAACGAGCAGGCAATCACTTCCCTTTTCCGTGTTCTTATGGAAGAGACCGAGCCGGACAGCGGCTCCTTCAAGTGGGGCATCAGCATCACGAAGTCCTACTTCCCTCACGACAACAGCGAGTATTTTAACGGCTGTCACGATTCGATCCTCGATTGGATGCGCCGTTACTCGAAGGATCAGACTGAAACGTACCTACGCGGATTCCTCGGCAGAATGCTCTTCTCAAACGAGAGCGTTTTCAAGGAGGTAAACGTTCTTTCGGGCGGTGAAAAGGTCAGATGTATGTTCTCACGCATGATGCTTTTCGGCTCGAACGTACTTCTTCTCGATCAGCCGACCGACCATCTCGACCTTGAATCCATCACCGCGGTCAACCACGGTCTTGACAACTTCAAGGGCAACGTTCTCTTCACCTCGCACGACTACGAGATCGTAAACACCGTTGCTAACAGGATCATTGAGATCAAGAGCGACGGCACCTACGTTGACCGTCAGGGCAACTACGACGATTTCGTCGAGTACAAGAAGGCACAGGGAATTCTCAATATTACGCTTTGATAAAAAAGGGACAGAGACGTAAATCTCTGTCCTTTTGCTTTTATTTTAGAACGAATCGGGGTAGAATTTCTTTCTGCCGAGGTAGAACTGATGAGCGTCGTTATAGAGAGAATAGAGCATACGGTCGGTCGTTGCGTGCCATGCTGCAGTCATTATTCCCTTCAGGTGATTGGGGTCAAGGTTTTCCTTGCAGTACGCTATCGTACCGATCGTATTTTGATTATTTTCCCAGGTCGAGCAGGTCGGGATCTGATCGAAGCCGTGCTTATCAAGCACATCATAGGCACGAAGCATTTTGTAGCTATAAGAATCGGTCGGGTAATCGCGAAGATGTCCGTAGAACCAGTTTGACTGAAGGATCGACTTCGGCATCTTGTTTAAGAACTTTTCCTCGTGATTCCACATATAGTCGGACCACACCCACGGGCGTGCGCCGTGCTTTCCGCATTCGTCAGCGAGATAATAGAGGTCGTGCCACCAGAGGTCGCCGTTACGAACTATCGTCATTTCGTAGTGCTTCTGCATGTGTGCTTCCTCCTCGTCGAAGCCGAGGTGGAACAGCTCCGGGTTACCGAAAAGCTCGCAGACCTCCGAGATAACGTCGGATGCGACCTTATAGTAGGTCTGTGTCGAGATCATTCTTCTGTATTCCTTGAGCCAAGTATCGTGGCAGGTCGAGAAATTGAGCTTCGGAATGGGCGTTATCCCAAGTGCGCGCATTTCGTCAAGCTTTTTCTTTGCGTAGTCCTTATCCCACGCGTTCGGTGCGGATATCTCGGGATGGCTTTCGTACTTGATTCCGTCTCCGACGTCAACAAGCACTGCGTTGAAGCCCCTTTCTGCGATAAAGGAAAGGGTCTTATCCCATGCGTTTTCGCTGAACTCAATTTCGTCCGTATACTGCGGAACGAGATTCCATCCGCGAAGCGGTGAGCTTTCGTCCTCCCACTGATGGTCCGAAAGCATCAGCATATACGCCCAAATCATATTGTTTTTCATCATTTTATCCTCCGTTTTATTTTGATAGCGAAACGGTAATTTCGCAAAGAGTCTCACTGACCTCGGCCAGCACGCCGTCAACGTATACCTTGAGTCCTGCTCCCTCACCGTAACGTGAGCCGTCCTTATCGTAGATAATAGTCACGTTCTTACCGTGATACGGCAGATTTTCAAGGCAGAAGTATTCCCAATCCTTCGGAACGAGCGGTGATATTTTCAGCTCGTCACCGCTGTCAGGTGTTATTCCGAGAAGTCCCGTGATCAAAAGATTCGTATACTGCGAATGATTATAATACGAGCTTCTTTCCGTTATCTGTATCCATTCGCCGCTATCGGGAAGCAGACTTTCGCCTATCCACGGCGTCTCTCTTACTCCGTCGCCGTCTACGTCGTTATAGTGCGTCAGCGCATAATTTCTAAGAAGCGTGAAGTAATCGTCGGCATCAACGTAGCTTTGGTTTTCGTAATTTCTGATCACGTTCGCCATTGCGATAAGTGTTTGCGTCGTTGCAAAGGGCCATGACGGACCGTTCCATTTGCAGTGTCTATCGTACAGCTCGAGGATCGCCTTTTCCCTCTCGGCGGTAAGAGGACCGTATTCCGCGTAGAAATAATCGGGATCCATAAGATACTTCCATATCTCTGCATGCTCGGCATCATCGTTCGGCATATTGAACATCCATGGGGCATAGCCAATCAGCTCGCGAACGTCACAGTATGTGTCCTCGCCGTCGTGCCAACCGCGGTAGAACGAGCCGTCCCACAGCTTTTCCATTGCCGTTTTGATCTCCGATGCCCTTAATATGAACTTTTCGTACGTTTCATTATCGCCCTGCATTTTTGCAAATTCCGCTATAGCGAGGGCGTTTGCGTACATATAGCTATTGAAGGTCGGACGGTAGGTTCGGTATTTATTACTCGGATCACTTACCGATGTCTCCATTCCCTCCGAGCCGCCGTTGATCTTATACAGACCAAAGCTATCATCATAGTGAGTTGACGTGAATCGGTTATAGAATCCCTCAAGAGACTTATAATACCTCGATATGCTTTCGTCGCCTGAGGTAAGATACCTCTGATAGAACGCCTCAGGCAGCCAGCTTGTATAGAGATAGATCGCGCTCGAGCCCCGCACAAACCAATACTGCATATAATCATCAATGTATTTTTGGTCGCGAAGCCATCTTCCCTCATATATATGATGTCCTGCCGCGCAGACTATCGCGTTATCGTTACGCGCCCACGCGACGTTCGGGAGAAATTCTGTAATGACGTATGTATTCGAAGTCGTAAGACGGATCTGACTTCGGTAGGTATGCCAGCGGTAATAGTATATCTGCTCCATGCTTTCATCGGGTAGATCGATATACGGGATATTGTATTCAAACCACGCGTTGAAGCTTGTTCTTTGAGTCTTAATAGGATCTTTATCCTTAAAAAACGCTTGAAGAATATTCTTATCGGCGTTTTTGCGGTCGAATGCAGCGCCAAGCTTAAAGGTATGAGCTTCCCCGGGAGCTATCTCTACAGATGCGGTAAGCTCTTTATCTTTTGCCTTAAAGCCATCGCCCGTTGCCACTATATCGAGCACGTCCTTGTTATCGCGTCTGAACGTCGCGTTAAGCGCGTTACCGTTGACAGAGGTCTCATAGACGTTACCGTTCAGATTCGCTTTGACGGTTGCTTTTACCTTCTCGTCGGAGCCGTTTTTGACCTCGATCATGACCGCTATCATATTCTCGGTCGAAACGTATTTATAGCCCGTAACAACGACACCCTTTGAGCTTTCATAATGCGAGGTGACTACGCTCGGCGTATAGAATGCGTCCTTGACCGAAACGGATCTATCGTTGATCTTGACCTGTATCGGCATTCCCCAGCCCGTATTTATGAGCTTCGAATCATCATAGCTCATCGCCGTCAACGTCGTGTTTGCGTGTATTGAAGAGTTATTAAAGCCCCAGCCCGGCTGATAGAACGAGAAAACGAGGTCGTTATAGCCAAGAGGCATGCCCCTTTGGTACTCTGACGCAAGTATTTCGTCAATATTCTTTTTGCCCCAGATATGATCTGTAAAGGTCTCGTCGTGCTTATACTTGTTTTCGAAAGCCGGTGTCTCAATTGGTTCTATCTTTTTCACTTTTTCTTTTCCTCCGCAGCCAAATGCAGTAATTACGCTCAGAACAGCGAGCGCGAAGCTTAATATACAAACAGATCTTTTCAAAGTCATTCCACCTCTCCAAGTACAGAAAAAGGTCGGCTTTGAGCCGACCTTTTTGTTACTTTAATCCGATCGCCTCGGCAACTGTGCTGTGTACCGAGACACCTTCTGTCTCGTAATTGTAATAACGAACGGGGGTGTCGTATACGTAAAGTCCGAAGTGAAGCGTCGTTCCGGTGCAGAAGCCGGTACTTCCAACGATTCCGAGAACAGTTCCCTTGCCGATCTCCTGACCGACGGTCACGTTCGTACTACTCATATGTGCGTAGAGCGACTTAAGTCCGCCGCCGTGCTCGATTATTACAGTTCGTCCCGAAAGCGTCGTTTCACCGACGTAAACGACCTTACCCGGCAGGCACGCCTTTACGGAATCCCCTTCCTTGACGTAATAGTTTACGCCCTCATGCGAGTAGGTTATTCCTGCTTTTTCGAGTATAATGTTAATACCGAATCCGCTACGGATCTTTCTTGTCGTCGGATCCATTATCTTATTATCGTTCATCCAGTAGAGCTTGTCCTCTTTCGCTCCCAGATAAGGAGCAACGGTCTCATTGAACTCTGCTATCGTGGTCTTGTTTCTAAGCTCTTCGATGGTCGTCTTTTCGATACTCTGATAGTCCTTACCTATGCTTCTCTTTACAAGAGTAACGGAAAGCTCTCTTGTAGTATCTCCGTAGCCGAGGGTGAAGGTATAATCAAGCGCACCCTTATTAGCCGCTTCGTCCTTGAGCGAGAACGGGATTATCGCGTGATAATATCCGCCGTATTCATAGAATACCGGCTTCGCCTCTATCGCCGGCTCAGACGAGAAGGTAATGAGCGAGGGATCTACGATATTCTTTGCCGATACGATCACAAAATCGCCGTATTTAAGCGAGGCGTGCTCGCTCAGATAGAATACAGGGGGCGACTGAACGTTTGCGGTGAAGAGATATTCCGCCTCACCGTAATTGCTTCTGTTTTCGGTCTTATACCATTTTGCGATGACCTTTACGTCATAAACGGTATTGTCGGCAAAAAGGTTAGGATCGATATTTTCATACTCATTATCAAAAACGACGTTGCCATTCTGATCCTTGATCACAGCGTAGATATAGTCGGGAGCAATATCGAAATCAAGCTGAAGTCCGCCCGAGACGACGCAGGTCTGGTTACCGTTTGCCTTATTTGTCTCGCCGTCGGCATAGGTGCCGTTAATACCGATATATTTCCAATTTATAGAGCTTGGAAGCACGTTATCGGTTCTTCCGACGTTAAGGGTCGGCTGAGAGGCATTCGGGAAAACGTCGGTTGCAAATTCGGTCTTAAGGAAGGCAACTGCGTTTTTCTTCTCGACCTTGTAAAGCTTGCCGCTACCGTCACGGAAGAAGCACTTTGAAGAATCAGAGCTGAGGTAATAGGTATAATCATAAACCTTGTTATAGCTTGAATAGGAGACCTTATATACAGAGAAGCTCGAAGCTCCCGAGGGAAGCGAGGAGACCTTCTTTGCGTTTTTGTGCATTCCGATAAGGGTGCTGTAAAGAGAGCTGCTGCCCTTATCCGATTTAAGATAAGTTTCGCTTTCGCCGTTAGGCATCGTCAGCTCGATCTTGGATACCGAGCCCTCGGTTACGGGATTCGCTTTTGAGTATATATAAGACGACAGCGCTATTACTGTCGGCATTATGATTATTGCCACGACTATCGCGAGTGTTACTATTCTGTTCTTCATATTTCTACACCTTTCGGGATAATATTCCGTTAAAACATATAATTATACAAATATATTATACACCAAAGCTCTCATACGGTCAAGATATATACAAAAAAATTTGATTCAAAAATATATTGAAGAATTTTCGCGTTTTCTGTTGGAATTAGGAAGAATATATGATATAATATTATGAATATTATTAGAATGGAGAATTGAGATGGCAAACAGCGTAAGCTTTAATAGACCCGAGCATTTTGATCTCGATCTCATATTTGACTGCGGTCAGTCGTTCCGCTTCGTAAAAAGCAGTGACTGCTCTTATTCAGGGATTGCATTCGGAAAAGCCGTTGATTTTATACAGGACGATGACAAGATAACGATAGTCGGTGCGGATGAATTCGATTTTGAAAGCATTTGGAAAAGCTATCTCGCTCTCGACATTGACTATTCGGCTTTAAGAGACGAGATCGTTTCCTCACGCCCCGATGACGAGATCCTGAAAACCGCGATGGAATTCGGCTCCGGTATACGCCTGCTTCGCCAAGAAAAATGGGAAACTCTTTGCTCCTTCATAATCTCGCAGAACAACAATATTCCGCGTATTCGTTCTCTCGTTGAGTCGCTCTCACGCGAATACGGCAACAAAATAGAATCGTACAGCGTTGGGGAATTTTACTCGTTCCCGTCTGCTGAAAGGGTTGCAGAGATCGGAATTGATAAGCTCCGTGCCCTTAAGGTCGGCTTCCGTGCGCCATACATACACGATGCCGCTACAAAGGTCGCGTCGGGCGAAATTGATCTTGATGCCCTTGATAAGCTTCCGACCGATGAGCTTTTGAGTACACTTATGAGCATAAAGGGAGTCGGGCTAAAGGTCGCATCCTGCGTTGCTCTTTTCGCATACGGACGGCTTGACTGCTTCCCTATCGACGTTTGGGTAAAGCGCGTGCTTGAAAAGTATTATCCCGACGGATTTGATCATACTGCGCTTCCCAATACCGCGGGACTCGTTCAGCAGTATCTTTTCTATTACGAAAGGTTCAGACAATGATAAAGCTTTTAGCGAAGATTTTTATCAAAAATAAGGATTATTCAGACAATTCCGTCCGTTCAAAATACGGTGTTCTATGCGGGATCGTCGGAATAATTCTCAATATTCTGCTTTGCTGTGCAAAGCTTGCGGTGTCGGTCATCACCGGCTCGGTCGCGATAAGCGCCGATGCCTTTAACAACCTCGGTGACGCCGGCTCGTCAGTAATTACGCTGATCGGCTTCAAGCTCGCAGATCAGAAGCCCGACGAGGGACATCCGTTTGGGCACGGAAGAATGGAATATCTTTCTGCGCTCGTCGTTTCCATGCTTATAATGCTTATGGGCTTCGAGCTTGGAAAAACTTCGGTCTCGAAGATCATTGACGGCGGAAGCCCTGTTTTCAGCTACGTTGCGATCATCGTGCTCGGGCTTTCGGTTTTAATTAAGCTTTATATTTTTCTCTACAACAGAAGCATCGGAAAGAAGATCAATTCGCAGGCGATGAAGGCGACTGCCGTCGATTCGCTTACCGACTGTATCTCGACCTTTGCAGTTCTTCTCGCTACCGTTCTTTCGCTTTTCGTCGATTTTAATTTCGACGGCTGGTGCGGACTTATCATATCGGCGTTCATCATCTTCTCGGGCATCAAGGCGGCAAAGGAAACTATAGATCCGCTTCTCGGAACTCCGCCAGAAAGCGACTTTGTTGACAACGTGGAAAAGATCGTTCTTTCCTACCCCGAAATAGTCGGCATTCACGATCTCGTTGTACACAATTACGGACCGGGGCGCGTGATGCTCAGCTTACACGCAGAGGTGTCGCAGTCGATAGATATTCTGCTTGCTCACGATATAATTGACAACGCAGAGCAAAAATTAAGCCGTGAGCTGAAGTGCAGCGCCGTTATACATCTTGACCCGATCGCAACAGATGACGAAAAGGTAAACGAGGTAAGAAAACGCGTCGGCGAGCTTGCGAAAGCGATCCATCCGCAGATAACGATTCACGATTTCCGAATGGTCGTCGGTGACAGTCATACCAATCTTATATTCGATATGTCGGTCCCCTTCTCTCTTAAACGAGACGATGACGACATCAAAACGGAAATGGCGCGGCTCGTCAAGGTGATCGACGAAAAATATCTGACTGTAATTTGCATTGACAAAGAATTTATTAAGGACAGGGAGTAACGAAATGGATTTTTGGAAGGAATTTTCAAAGACGGTTTCTAGCGCAGCGGAAAGCACCGCAAAGGGTGCCGAAAAGCTGACCGATATGGCAAAGCTTAAATATAAGATCTCGTCTCTCAACACGAAATTGACCGATACATACACCGAAATAGGCAAGCTCCGTTATTCCGAAAAGAACGGAGACGTCGTTTCAGCTGAGACCTATACCGAGCTATTCGATAAGGTCGACGAGCTTAATCTGCAGATCGCGGAATCGGAAACGGAGCTTTACGATCTTATGTGCTTCGTTTCATGCCCGACCTGCGGAACAAGAATGAAAAAGGACTGCCGTTACTGCCCGAAATGCGGCGAAAGGCGTTAAAAAATAATGATAGCACTCAACTGTGAGAGCGTTTCCCTTTCCTTCGGCACGGACGACGTCTTAAAGGACGTTTCTTTTGCCGTTCAGGAGGGTGAAAAGCTCGGCATTATCGGCGTGAACGGCGCAGGAAAATCGTCGCTCTTTTCGATAATTTCCGGCAAGCGCGAGCCGAGTGGCGGCGCTTACTATATTGCAAAAAATCATACTGTCGGCATGCTTGAGCAGAATATCGCTTATGAAAGCTCAAGGACGATCCTTGAAGAAGCATATTCAGCGTTTTCCGAGCTGATCGAGGACGAAAAGCGTCTTGAGGAGCTTCGTGCTCAGGCGCAGAAAAGCGGCAGCGAGGAGGACGCAAGGCGTTTTTCTTCTTTGCAGGAAAGCTTCACACAGCGCGGCGGGTACGAGTTTCGCTCGCGCTGCAAGGGGATCCTTAAAAACCTCGGGCTTCCCGAGGTATTCTGGGACAAGCCCGTTTCCTCTCTCAGCGGTGGGCAAAAGACTCGTCTGTCGCTTACCTGCTTGCTTCTTTCCGACCCAGATATTCTGATGCTTGACGAGCCGACAAACCATCTTGACGTTTCGGCTCTGTTTTGGCTCGAGAATTATCTTAAGGCAAGCAAAAAGACGGTTCTTATAGTTTCGCACGACCGTTATTTTCTTGACAGCATCGTTGACTCGGTGCTTGAAATCGAAAACTGCAAGGGCAAACTTTATAAAGGTAATTACACCGATTACGTAAAGCAAAAAGAGGTCGACCGAGAGCTCGAGGAGCGTCACTACCGCAATCAGCAGAAGGAAATAAAGCGAATCGAAGCGTATATTGAGCAGCAGAGACGTTGGAACCGCGAGCGAAACATCATTGCCGCGGAGAGCCGTCAGAAGCAGCTTGACAAGATGGAGAAGTTAGACAAGCCCGAGGCGCTTCCCGATACCGTCCGTATGCGCTTTGAGCTTTCGGGCGAAAGCGGAAACGACGTTATGTCCGTTAACCGCCTACGCAAGGCGTATCCCGCGAAATTGCTCTTTGATAACGTGACCTTTCAGGTCAAAAAGCACGACCGTCTGTTTATCACCGGCGAAAACGGTTGCGGAAAATCGACGCTTATAAAGATCCTTGCCGGACGGCTTGGCGCCGATTTCGGATCTGTGCTTCTTGGCTCGAACGTAAAGATCGGTTACTACGATCAGGAAAATCAGGATCTTCATCCGTCAAGCACTGTTCTTGACGAGCTTTGGGACACTTATCCGACAATGACGGAGACACTTTTGCGCAACACGCTTGCTTTGTTTCTATTCAAAGGCGACGACGTTTACAAACGCGTGTCGCTTCTCAGCGGCGGCGAAAAGGCGCGTCTCACGCTTGCAAAGCTTATGCTCTCGAAAATGAACCTGCTCATCCTTGACGAGCCAACGAACCATCTTGATATCGTTTCGCGTGAGCGTCTTGAAAAGGCGATAGCTGAGTTTGAGGGAACGGTAATTGCCGTTTCGCACGACCGTTATTTCGTTAACAAGCTTGCGACGCGAATCGCCGATTTCGGAACCTTTGAAAGCGGCAGCGTCTACGTCTATGAGGGTAATTATCAGTCGTTCCTCGATTACAAGAAGTCACTTCAGGCAGGCGACGGAAAAACCGCCAAGGTCGAGGTAATGACTGCATCTAAGGAGCAGTATCTGAACGCCAAGCGCGACCTAGCCGACAAAAGAAAGCAGGAGCGCAAGATAAATAAGGCAAAGGAAGATATTGAAAAGCTCGAAAAACGCATTGAGGAAATTAACGAGGAAATGTCGGGCGACGCCGCGTTTGACCACGTCAAGCTCGCTTCCCTTTCGACTGAGCTGAGCGAATGTGAAGAAAAACTGATGGAGCTTTACGAGCTTCTTGACGGCTTATCCGAGCTATAAAAAATAACCTGCGGATTTTTCCGCAGGTTATTAAAATATTTTGCAAAAAACACTTGACAAATCGTTTTTAATCTGCTATAATATCAACCGTTGACGCTGCTATGGCTCAGTTGGTAGAGCACATCCTTGGTAAGGATGAGGTCATCAGTTCGACTCTGATTAGCAGCTCCAGCCCCGCACAATAGTGCGGGGTTTTATTTTTGATCATTTTATCTTGACATTTGCCCAAAAATCTGCTATATTCTTCTTGAGAACATCTTCTCGAATAGTCGCTTGGGGATTAGACCCTCGTCTCATATTCAGAAGGTGTTCTCCTTTTTTATTGACTATCTAAAATTATTGTGATATACTATTGGTACTTATACTAATATGTTGAAAGTACAAAGAGCTAGATTTAAAAAAAAATTAAAGGAAACTCACTATGAACAACCAACAAAAAAAATACATCCCCGTTAATGACGCTCTGCCGACCAAAAAGTATTGGTTGATATTCTCCCTTGTCGCCATAGGGATTGCTCTTGTTTCGTTAGTTGCTGCCAACGCAGACATCGCGGCATACAACAGCTCTCCCCTGCTCGAAGATTTAAGCCAAACTGAAAAGAACAACTTATTAGTCAGCGCATTTTTAGGTTCTCTCTTTGGAAGTGTTATCGCATGCGCTATTGGGATTTTGTTAAATATCGCCTTTAGGCATATGGTTTGGCGCTGGAGATGGGTGTTAATATACGGCGGATCTGCATTTTTGGTATCAATTTTTGTTTCGTTTTTTATTTATGCGCTAAGCGATACACCATCAATATGGAGAATACCTAATATATGGATATTATTGTTTGGTTTATTCAGACGTGAATTCGTCAATACACATGTCATTAATACACCGCAAAGCAAAACGCCGCAGTCCGTGTCCACCCTTACATCCGTTTCTTCTTCAAACGACATTTTTCCTTCCACTGTTTGCAATATGTGCGGCAAAAAAATCAAAACGGGAGATAAGTTCTGCGAACATTGCGGAGCAGTCGTGAATTCCCAAAAGGAAACAACCGCAGCCACGCCTAAGATGGTTCGCTGTGATAAATGCGGCGCTTATTATATCTCCGCACCACGCTGCTCTTTTTGCGGAGATGAAAACAAAAAGTATTTTCCGTCTAATGTTATCGTAAGAGAAGATACATATATTTCAGACAATCAATCTGGACAAGCATTTGATTTGTCTGCATATCACTCCGCGCTCAAGCCCTTGCTAGACGAGATTTGTCCGCAGACCACCGCTGAAGCGTTTGGTGAATACATGTCAAAACAGAGAAAGCGCGTAGAATTTGAATGTAAGTGTTTTTTATCCTTCTTGCATCACTTGGTGACTCGTGAAGATACGTATTCGGAAATCAACACTGACACCTACATAGCTAAATTCAACATTCCGACTGACGAGAGAGACGAATTTAATAGCCGCATTTGCGACTATCTTGAAATTGATATGGGCGGAAGCACACTTCCTTATATGAATGCGATGCTCGACAAGCTCGAACCTTCAAAAGCAGAAAAAGCAAAAAGTTGCGACGCAATAAACTACATCTATGCTTTCACTATATTCTGCGCTAACGCAAAAATGTATGTTGCCAAGCGCGACTTTAATGCCTTCTCCCACCTTTCACTTGATACATTTAATAATTTTTTCGGCAACAGCTCTAAAAATAATCTCCTCTTTGCCATAGAGACGTATCAACAACTAAAAGATTCTTCCGACAAATGAAATACTAGCCGCCCCTCAATCCCGCTCCTCTGCGGAGTAAATAAAGGGGAATTTTAGGGATGATTATAGAATCCACAATAAATGCTCCACACTGCATGGGGCAAGAGAGTGCGTTATTTTGTTTTATAATATCATTACTCTATTTTCCAAGGTGATTACTATGGGACATTCCGAAAAACATCACAGTCATCATAAGAAAGAAAATATATGGCTCGGTGCATTAGGCGCATTTTTGTTTTCGCTCATCGGCGCGGCAACGTTTTTTCTTCTTAACGCAATAGGTCTTATTGAGTCGTTAAGCGGATTTATTACCGTATTTTGCGCGATCAACGGCTATGCCATCTTTGCCAAAAAGGAAAGCAAAAGGGGCGTTATCATTTCGCTCGTTATTGCCGCCGTCGTTATCATAGTTTCTTGGTATTTCTGCTTCTGTCTTACCGCCGTTGATCAGATCAACGCAAAGGCAAGCGGGATGCCTGACGGCTTAAGAAGCACGACTACGCTTGGCGAGTTTTTGCCGCACAGCTTTGACGTAATCAAAAAACAGCCCGAGATGCTGATATCTCTCGGACTTTCGCTCGTCTTCGGTACGCTCGGCTATATCAGCCACGTAACGGGACTTTTCGGCTCAAAAAGATCCAAGAAGAACTAACCATGACATCCTTACGAAAGCTTATTATTGACTACGCCGAGGCATCTTACGGCACGAGGGCGGAATACCCCTGGGAAAGTGCTCCCGGATATGCGGTGCTTCGTCACGAAAACGGCAAATGGTACTGCGTCATAATGGACATACGTGAGAGCAAGCTCGGGCTTAAGGGCAACGGGCTTATCGACGTAATGAACGTCAAATGCGATACGTTTCTACTCGGCACGTTCCTATCCCGTGACGGATATTTCCCGCCTTATCACATGACAAAGAACAGTAACTGGATAACGGTCTCACTTGACGGCAATATCGATATTGAACAAGTGAAATTCATGCTCGATATGAGCTACGAGATAATAGACAAAAAGAATAAAAAATAAGCGCCTTCCAAGTGGAAGGCGCTTATATTTCTCAAAATCAGAATTTTCCTCCGCGTCCTCCGCCGCGCGAGCCGCCTCCCGAGCCACGGGAGCCGGAATTAGTATCTGCGCGTCTGGTACGAACGATCGTACGGTAGAGATAAAGGTCGAGGTCCTTTGTCAAAACAAAGCTTCCGCTTCGTACGTAATTTGACGCTGTCTTTTGAGGGCGCACGCTCTTGAGCTTGCTCTTCATCGAAAAAACGATAATAAGAGATATTACCGCGCCAATAATTGCCGCGATAAGCAAGCTCCAAATAACGTCAAAGGAAAGCACACTGTCGCACGCGTCGGCATATGCCATAAAGCCCTTATAAAACTCGTCTTTTCTTAAGTGAGGAAGCATTGCGTCTTCAAGCTCAGTCAGCTCGCTGTCTCCAAACTCATCCTCGGCTTCGCCGTAGGTGTATATGTAATAATCTCTCGTGTTTAGCGCGAGCAGGAGAAGCACGCCGCTTTTATCCTTGCCGAAGCCACGACCGTTATTATGATAATAGCTGTCGGCGTATGAATACGGTGTTTCAGTACCGAGGTCGTTGATTATTACGATGGCAAAGTCCATCCTATGCTCTTTGATAAGGTGGATAAGCTTATTTACGAGGCGGTCTTCCTCATAATCGGACATCACGTCCGCTTCATCGACGACGGGATAAGGTGGCATATCGGGTGAAGCAAAGGAAATGATCGGCATAATTAGCGACAGGATTATCGCAAGTACCGTTATTATCAGTGTCTTCTTCATATCCGTCACCGCCTTACATCAGCCACAGTAGGTATAAAAGCCCCATAGCGGCGGCAGTTATACCGGTAAACCAAAGACCGAGGTGCATGAAGAACGATTTTTTATCCATCGGCAGGTCACCGACGAATTTTCCCGTCTGTCCGTTCATTGCAAAGGTATACTTTTTACCCTTCCACTCTGTCGTCAAAAGCCACACGGGAAGAAGCGCATAGCGCACTCTGCCCGACGTCGTCTTTACGTAGGTGCGCTCGGGAATTACCGTTGCGTAGCCGATAGTCGTCGACATAAAGGCGTTTTCGGTGCTTCTTTTTATACGCTCGTTTGCTCGCGGCTGGCTTTGCTCAGACGTCACGTCGTACTTATCCGCAAGGAAGCCGGATAGGTATGCGGTCTTGAAATCGACAGCTTCATCGAAATTATACGGCTCGATAGATTCCATCAGCGTATCGTCGAGCTTTTCAGAGCCATCAACAGGCACGTTATCAAAGGAGAGATTTCCCTCTCTGATAAGCGCATAATGGATCGTCTCGGTGTAGTTATAATTGCTGTCGCACCAGAAGCGTGTACGCGTAGCGTGATAGCGGATCTTTGCGTCTGCATCGGTATCGAAGAGCCAGAACGGCGCATAGATTCCCTTGACCTCGTTTATTCGGTTTTCATTTTTGAAGACCTTAGGAAGCAGTTTTTTACCCTTCAAATGTCCCTTAAGACCTTCTATAGCCGCCTTTTTATCTAGCTTGAAGGGAATGACGAGGTCGGGCATCAAGTCGCCGCTGAGGTTTCCGACGAAAACAACAGGGTTTCCGCAGTATGGGCAGGACGTCGCGGCGGTAACGTCCTCGCAGACTATCTCGCCGCCGCAGGACTTGCAGGAATAGACTGCCATTCCGTCGTCCTCGCTCCATTTATTCTCACTTTCGTTTTTCCACTCGAACTCGTCTTCTTTATCGTTACTGCGGTCCTCGGCAAGGTTTTTGACGCTTTCGACGTCAAACTCGGTATCGCAGTAGGGGCATTTCATATTCTGCCCCTTTGTATTGAACTCTAGTTTTCCGCCGCAGGACGGACATTTATATTCGAGAATTTCGTTATCCACTTGTTACTCCGCGTTGTCAGATCATATCAGATGAGTTGAAGGGGTCTCCGCACTCAGGGCAGAACTTGGGGGGATTCGATTTATCCTCCGGCTCCCAGCCGCACTTATTGCAACGGTAGGATGCCGCAATCGGCTTCTTGGCGCCGCAGTTTGAGCAGAAGTTGCCCTGATTTACCTGTCCGCAGGTACATTTCCAACCGCTTTCGGGCTTTTTAGTACCGCAGTTTTCGCAGAATTTGCCGCTGTTTTCCTGACCGCATGCGCATTTCCAGGTATTTGCAGACGCTGCCTGCGGAGCTGCCTGCTGCTGTGCCTGACCCATAGCGAAGAGATTCCCAGCGTTATTTCCGCCTGCGTTCATCGCCATTCCCATACCGACAAAGCCGTTCATTGCGCCGCCGTCGTTATTTGCGGCTGCCTTCATAGCATCCGCCTGTGCGCCGACGAGAGTTGCCGCCGCCATAGTCGGATCGCGCATAATAGCAACGCGCTGTGCGTCCTGGATAAGCTTTTCCTCGTCCTCGGGAAGCGTGATCGGGTTGAGCGCGATGCTCTTTACCTTAAGACCGCGCAGGTCTGCCCATTTAGCGGAAAGCGCTTCGTTTACTGCGTTTTCAAGCTCCGAGGTATATGCAATTATCTGATTCGGACGTATGCCGAAGGTCGAAAGCTTTGCAAGCGCAGGAGCAAGCGCGCTGATGAATTCTGTCTTAAGCTGAGCATCAAGCTCGTCGCGGCGGAATTCGCGTTCTACGTTTCCGCAAACGTTCTTATAGAAAAGAAGCGGGTTTGAGATAGTATAGGAATAAATACCCGAGCAACGGACTGATACGTCAATATCAAGACCGATCTTATTATCTACAACTCTGAACGGAACGGGATTAGGCGTACCGAACTTATTGTCGTAAAGCTCCTTGGTATTGAAATAGTATACTCTCTGATCCTTGCCCGTGTCACCGCCATAGGTGAAACGCTTTCCTATCGTATCGAAGGTGTCAAGAAGCGTGTCACCGAGCTTACCGGTAAAGATACTCGGCTCGCTTGACGTGTCGTAGGTGTACTCACCCGGCTCAGCGCAGACCTCAACGACCTTTCCCTGCTCGACGATCATCATGCACTGTCCGTCAGCTACCGCGATTCCCGAGCCATTGGAGATCACGTTATCGTGTCCGCTTTTATTAGAGGAGCGCTTGCTTGTTCTTTTCTGTCCCTTTACGACGAGAACGTCGTTTTCGAGCGCATCACAGTAGAAAAATTCCTTCCACTGATCGGCAAGTGTACCGCCGAGCGCGCCAATGCCTGCTTTAATAAGTCCCATATTGTTTTCTCCTTTTCGGATTTATTTCGGTTAACCGTTTATTATATTATATCAAGTATTTCTCCGTTTTTCAATGGCAATGTACGCTTTTTTGAGTCAATTAGAGGCGTTAAAGGACAAAAAACGGCGGTTTTTACTCTTGTTTTGAAAATTATTGAGCCGTTTCATCGTTTTTTGGGATATTCCGAAAAAAACTTTATCGGCTTTTTTTCAAAACCTATTTATTTTTTTATATATTTATGATATAATATAATACTAAAAAGAATTTCGGAGGACGGTATGGCTAAACTCTATTTTAAGTACGGCGCAATGGGCTCGTCAAAAACAGCACAGGCCCTTATTACCAAATTTAATTACGAGGAGCGCTCGATGAAGGTTTGGCTTATCAAGCCCGCGATCGACAACCGCGACGGTGAAAGAATTATCCGTTCGAGAATAGGTCTACAAGCTACCTGCGAGATAATCTTCGACGGCGAGAATATCTACGATATTTTCGTATCGAATCATTCCGACTGCGACGTTATCATCGCCGACGAATGTCAGTTCTTCACGTCAGAGCACGTCGATCAGCTTCGCAGGATAGTTGACGAGCTTAATATTCCCGTTATGTGCTTCGGGCTTCGTGCCGACTTTATGTGTAAGCTCTTTACGGGAAGCAAGCGTCTTTTTGAGCTTGCGGATTCGATATCCGAAATAAAGACGATCTGCTCTTGCGGTGCTAAAGCTACCGTAAACGCACGTCTTGACGAGAACATGAACGTCGTGACCGAGGGTGCGCAGGTCCTTCTCGGCGGTAACGACCGCTACATAGCTATGTGCCACAAGTGCTGGCAGGAAAAGATCAGAAATCAAAATAAGTAACATATAAGCGAGGTAAAAAAACAATGGAACTTTCAAAAATTCTTTCTAAATGCGATCATACTCTTCTCTCTCAGGGTGCTACCTGGAATGAGATCAAGGCAATTTGCGACGACGGTATCAAATTCGGTACTGCGTCTGTCTGTATTCCCGCTTCCTACGTTAAGCGCGCAAAGGAATACGTAGGCGACAAGCTCGCTATCTGCACCGTTATCGGCTTCCCGAACGGTTACTCGACTACCGCTACAAAGGTTTTTGAGTGCAAGGACGCGCTTTCTAACGGCGCTGACGAGATCGACACCGTTATCAACATCGGCGATCTCAAGGATTGCCGTTACGATGAGATACTAAACGAGCTCAAGGCACTTAAGGAAGCTTGCGGAGAGAAGATACTCAAGGTCATTATCGAGACCTGCCTTCTTACCGACGAGGAAAAGATCAAGATGTGTCAGATCGTAACCGAATCGGGCGCTGACTACATCAAGACCTCTACCGGCTTCTCGACGGGCGGTGCTACCCGTGAGGACGTTGCGCTTTTTGCTGCTAACGTAGGTAAAAACGTGAAGATCAAGGCGGCTGGCGGTATTGCTTCCCTTAAGGACGCTGAGGATTTCATCAACCTCGGTGCAGACCGTCTCGGTACAAGCCGTATCGTAAAGATTGCAAAGAATGAACAGCACAGCGGATATTGATCAAGGAGAATAAAAAAATGTCAGATAAACACACACCTCATATTAAAGCTACCCCGGCAGACTTTGCAAAAACCGTCCTTATGCCAGGCGACCCGCTTCGTTCGAAGTTCGTTGCCGAGACCTTCCTTGAAAATCCTGTTCTCGTCAATAACGTGCGCGGTATTCAGGGCTACACGGGTACCTACAAGGGTGTTCCCGTAAGCGTTATGGCAAGCGGTATGGGTATGCCGTCTATCGGTATCTACTCATATGAGCTTTACAATTTCTTCGGCGTTGAAAATATTATCCGTATCGGCTCTGCAGGCGGACTTGCTGAAAACGTACAGCTCCGCGACGTTATCATCGGTATGGGTGCCTGCACCAACTCCTCCTATCAGGAGCAGTATAACCTCGGCGGAAACTTCGCTCCCATTGCCGATTTCGGACTTCTCCGCAAGGCAGTAAACGAGGCGGAAGCACTTGGTGTACGCTACCAGGTCGGTAACCTGCTCTCCTCCGACGTCTTCTACAATGCGAATCCGTCCTTCAACGACGGCTGGCACCGTATGGGCGTTCTCGGCGTTGAGATGGAAGCGGCGGCTCTTTATATGAACGCGGCTTATTCGGGCAAAAAGGCACTCGCTATCTGCACCGTTTCCGACCACATCATAAGAGGTGAGGCACTCGACGCTGACGCGCGACAGAACACCTTTACCGATATGATGACTATTGCACTCAATATCGCGGCTTCCGAAAACTGATTTTTAGGGGTAATTTATGCCTAAATACGAAGAAGTAAAAAAAGAAATAGCCGATCAGATCGAAAGAGCTAAAAGAGAGCACTGCTATCCCGGCACGGCGTTCCCCGATTCGGGAGCGATCCGCCGCCGTGACGTTGCTCGTGACCGCGGAAGCGTTTGGCGTCCGACCTTCGTTCACGACGTTGATAAGATAATGCACTGCCCTTACTACAACCGCTATTCCGATAAGACGCAGGTATTTTCTCTGACAAAAAACGACGATATTACAAGACGCGCTCTGCACGTTCAGCTCGTATCGCGCATTTCCCGTACCATAGGCGCGGCGCTTCACCTTAATCTTGACCTGATAGAAGCAATTTCTCTCGGTCACGATATAGGTCACACGCCCTTCGGTCACACGGGTGAGCATTATCTTGATGGGCTTTATAACGCTTATACGGGCAGACACTTCTACCACAACATTCACTCTGTTCGAGTTCTCGACGGAATATTCCCTTATAATATAAGTCTTCAGACGCTTAACGGCATTGCCGCGCACAACGGAGAAATTGAGGTTGAGGAGTATCATCCCGTTCCGCTTTCCTCTTTTGAGGAATTCGACAAAATGATCGAGCGTTGCTACTGTGATCCCGCGGCGGCGGCAGAGCTTATGCCCTGCACTCTTGAGGGCAGCGTCGTTCGTCTTGCCGACATTATCGCTTATCTCGGCAAGGACCGTCAGGACGCGATAATCCGCGCAAAGCTTGCTGACGAGAGTATGTTTATGAACGAGGAGATCGGTTCTATCAATTCCGAGATAATAAACAACCTAGTCGTAAACGTCATTGAAAGCAGCTACGGCAAGCCCTATATCAGTCTTGACGCAAAGCACTTCAAGGCGTTGAGCAAGTCGAAGATGGACAACTATGCCCGCATTTACAACCGCGCGGCGGCGCTTGCTCATCTTGATACGACGGTCAAGCCGATGATGGCTGAAATATACGGACAGATGCTTGATGACCTTAAAAACGGCGTCAAGACCTCACCGATTTTCACTCATCATATTGACTACGTCAATGCGGTCTACTACAAGAAGCGCAAGGTTCCGTATGAGAACAGCGAGCCGAACCAGATCGTAGTCGACTACATTGCAAGCATGACCGACAACTATTTTATCGAGCTTCACAATTACCTTTTCCCCGAAAGCGATCTGAAGGTCGAATATGCGGGCTACTTTGACGAGGAGCTTCGCGCAAGAGAGGAAAAGAATAATGTTTGATAAGATACTCGATTTAATTAAGAAATACCCCGTTATCGTAATTCACCGTCACAAGAATCCCGACGGTGACGCGCTTGGTAGCCAGATCGGTCTTAAGCATATTATACGCGACAGCTTCCCCGAGAAGACTGTCTATGCTGTCGGTGATATGACGCAAAGATACGCTTTTATGGTCGACGAGCCGATGGACGAGATCGCAGACGACATTTACAGAGGTGCGCTCGCTATCGTTCTTGACACCTCGGCAAAAGCGCTTATAAGCGACGAAAGATACACTCTCGCGCCTGAAAATGCTCGTTTTGACCATCATCTCTTCGTTGAAGAGATCTGTTCCGAGGAGCACGTTGACACGAGCTTCGAAAGCTGTTGCGGTCTAATCGCTTCCTTTGCAAAGGAATGCGGTCTCACCGTTTCGGAGACTGCCGCAAAGGCGCTATATACAGGTATGGTCACCGATTCGGGACGCTTCCGTTACGATTCGACGACCTCGCAGACCTTCCAGATGGCTTCTTTCCTTATGGAAAGAAAGTTCGATACGAACGAGATATTCAGAAATCTCTACTCGGACGAGCTTTCGTCAATTCAGCTTCGAGCATCCTTTACTCTTAAAATAAATATTGCCGAAAACGGTGTTGCTTACATATACACGACTCTTGACGAAGCGAAAAGCTACGGCGTTGATAATTTCACCATCTCTCGCGGAATGGTAAACACTATGTCGGAGATCAAGGGGATTGACCGTTGGGTCAATTTCACCGAGACCGATAACGGCGTGCTTTGCGAGATCCGTTCGTCAAAAATGAACATAAATCCCATTGCCGTAAAGTACGGCGGCGGAGGTCACAAAAAGGCAAGCGGTGCCACGCTCAAGGATAAAAACGAGGCAATGGCGTTGCTTTCTGACCTCATTTCCCTTTCGGAGGACAACAATGAAGCTTGAAAATATGACGGCTATACTTAACAAAATAAAGGAATATGACTCTATAGTAATATTCCGCCACAAGCGTCCCGACGGTGACGCGGTCGGCTCGACAAAGGGACTTCAGAGAGTTTTGCGTCTCTCCTTCCCTGAAAAGACGGTTCTGCTCTCTAACGCCGATTATTCCGATTACGTGAGCTTCCTTGGCGAAGAGGATGGCGTTATTTCGGATGAAGTTCTTAAAAAGTCGCTCGGCATCGTTATTGATACTGCGACGACCGAGAGAATTTCCGATAAGCGTTTTACCCTCTGCACCGAGCTTATCAAGATCGACCATCATATCAGCGTTGATAATTACGGAGATCCTTTTTGGGTCGTTGAGGAAAAGTCCTCGTCCTGCGAGATGATCGCGGAGTTTTACTATGCTTTCCGCGACGAGCTTAAGATCGATACCGAAGCGGCTACCTATATTTACGCCGGAATGGTTACCGACTCGGGCAGATTCCGTTTCCGCTCGGTTTCGGGCGATACGATGAGATATGCAGGTATGCTTCTTGATCTCGGCGTTGATACCGACCATCTTTACGCGAACCTTTATATGAAGGAATTTCACGAATTCAAGTTCCACGGCTACGTTCTTGACAACATCAAGATGACCGAAAACGGCGTGGCTTACGTCAGAATCACTGCCGACACGCGCAAGGAATTCTCGCTTACCTACGAGGAAGCGAGCGCTTGCGTTTCCTATATGGATTCGATCAAGAATTCGCTCATCTGGATCGCGTTTATTGATGCCGACGACGGCGAGATCAGAGTTCGTCTTCGTTCGCGCTTCGTCACCGTAAACGAGATCGCGGAAAACTACCGCGGCGGCGGTCACGACTGTGCAAGCGGTGCGACTGTTTATAATGATGAGGAAATTGCGGCACTTCTACGCGACGCGGACGCGCGTCTGCGCGATTACAAGGAAAATAACGAGGGCTGGTTATGAAGATACTTATAGTAAACGACGACAGCATGTCGTCCCCTGTACTTCCCCATCTTATTCGCTGGGCGAGAACCCGCGGCGAGGTAACCGTAGTTGTTCCAAAAGTTGAGCAAAGCGGAATGAGCCAGTCTCTCGAATTCGTAAAGCCGGTTGCGCTTTCGAAGGAGTTTATTGCCGACGATATTGAGGTCTATGCTCTCGATTCTACGCCCGCCGACTGTGTACGTTTCGGCGTAACGGGACTTAAAACCACCTACGATCTCGTAATTTCGGGAATCAATAAGGGCTATAATCTCGGCGACGATATTGCATATTCGGGTACTGTCGGCGCGATTCTTGAGGGCTCGCGTCTCGGAATCAAGGGCATTGCCCTTTCCGCCGGTCACGACAGATTTGTTACTGCCGTAGAGGAGCTTGACCGCATCTTCGATTACGTTCTCGAGAAGGACCTGCTTTCAAAGGGTGATCTTTACAACATTAATATTCCGCACGAGATCAAGGGCTTCAAGATAACGAAGCAAGGCGGTGAATTCTACACCGACGAGTTCATCGACTGCGGTGACGGAACGGTTCTTCAGACGGGCGTACCCGTTGAGCGTGAGTTTAACGATCTTACGGTTGATATTGACGCCGTAAGAAACGGTTATGTTTCTATAACGCCGATAACTGCTTGTAAGACCGACCTTGCGGTTTTTGAAAATATTAAAAACATATAACAAAATGAAAAGCACCGAGCGATCGGTGCTTTTTTAATATACCCTCTCCGTCGGCTGCGCCGACACCTCTCCCAAAGGGCGAGGCATGATAAAAGAAAAGACTCCCGAGGGAGTCTTTTCAATTTTACCGTGAATTAATTAAGCAGCGGTTACGCTCTTAAGATCGCCCTGGTTAACCTGTACCTTGCCCTTGTATGCGGAAACAGGACCTTCAACAGTGATGGTGTCGCCAACCTTGATGGTGTCAGCACCGTCGCCCTTAAGACGGAAGCACTGGAATGCCTTGCCCTCAACATCGATGGTAACGGTTACGTTTCCGTAGCCATCATCGTAAGGAGTATCGATAGAGGTGATAGTACCGGTAAGAGTGTACTTGTGTCCGCCGGAGAGGAGCGCGTTATCAGCGAGCTTAGCAGCTTCGTCGTAGATCTCTGCGATAGTATCGTAGATAACTACTTCGTCAGCGGGCTGAAGCTTTGCAACGTTTTCCTTGGTGATGAGGTTTGCGGGGAACTGAGTAGTTCCGGAGGTCTCGGGCTTCATGTAGGAGCCGTCAGAGATACAGAATGTGTCGTAGGAGCTGTAGGTTCCGAAGCAGTATTCGCCGCCG
Source organism: Clostridia bacterium (assembly GCA_017621655.1). Classification (GTDB taxonomy): domain Bacteria; phylum Bacillota; class Clostridia; order Oscillospirales; family CAG-272; genus Colimorpha_A. The sequence goes on from JAGASS010000033.1 coordinate 128,194, forward strand.
GTGATCATGGTGAACCATGCCTTGCAGTCTTCTTTGTAGTACCAAACGGTGCCCTCTGCTGCATCGTACTTAAGACGCTTGGAGGTGCCTTCGAGGTAAGCGAGAACGTAGGACTTGGCACCGTCGATCATAGTGTAGAACTTGTAGCCGCCTTCTACCTTTTCAGCGAAGAAGTCGGGAGCTGCATTTACATCATCGGTAGAAGCATAGTACTTGCCACCGCTGATGGTATGAGTAGCGAAAAGGTTCTTTCCGCCGAGGGTACCCTGAGTAAGCATAAGCTTGAACGCAGTGTTTTCTGCGGGTTCAGACTCGTAAGGATCGAAGATGATTACGGGGAGAGTAAGGTTGAATTCCTTAGTCTTCTTCTGTCCGCCAATCGAAACGGTTGCCTTAAGAACGTAAGCCGCCTCAGTGTCATTTACGTCCGGAACGTCGATAGTATAGAACTTGCCGTCCTTTACTACCTTGATCGCGCTGTTGCTAACGGTCCAAGTAACCTTAACGGTCTTGCCGCTAACCGGGATACTGCCAACGAGCTGATAGTCAGCAGGGGTTCTGTTCATGTCCTTGTAGTTCATGTTGAGCATAGAAATAGCATCGTCAAGAGTCTTGCTATGATCCTCACCGCCACAAGCGACCATGCCGAGGCAGCAGATAACTGCCAGGATAAGTGCGAGAAGCTTTTTCATTGTGATTTCTCCTTATATATTAATATTTTTTGGAATCAATGAATCAGTGTACTACGACGTCGTTTATCGAGAAGAGCTTTATCTGATAATCGTCTGCAAAGAAGGTAATAATGCCCTTAACATCGATAGTTTTGCCCATAAAGTAATCCTCGGTTACGAGTTCGTTGTTCTCATTGTAAAGAACGATAGTGCGAACCTGAACAGTTTTACCGTCGGGGGTAGTACAGGTAAGAGTAATAGCACCCTTGGAGGAGCTATCCTCTTTCGTTGTCGTATAGCAATCGGTAACAAGAAGTCCCTTCATCTCGACGGAGGTATCAAGAGCGAGTGCCGCGTACTTGACTGTTTTAGGCGCAGCATCCTCGATCTCTACTGTAATATCGGACTTATAGGTCTCGCCGTCTATCTCCTTATAGGAGGCGGAGTGACCGGTGCTTACGAGCTTGATATTGTTCGGGTCGGTAGGTCTCATCGGAGAATACTGAATTCCCGATACCTGGTAGTAACCGCCGGTCTCATAATAGGTTACGGTACCAACGATACGCACTCTGTTGCCTACGCTCATTATCTGAAGACCGTCGCCGTTAAGGTTATATCCGTAGTAGACCGAGATTCCGTAATAGAGACCGGTCTCCTCGTCATAATCCTCGATGTAAACGGTTTCGGAGCTGTTCATCGTGATAACGCCCTCGAAGGCAACCTTCGAGTTATCGTAATCGGTTACGTTTACACGAAGCTCCTTGAGAGTAACTTCCTTAGCTTCACCGTACGGGAAAAGGGGATCCTTTTCGCTCGAATGAGCATGAAGCTCCTCGCGAGTTGCCTGCGCGATAGCCGCCATGCACGTCTCGCCGTAACGGTTATTAGCGGAATTGGATGCGATCGCAAGTCCGAGCTGAAGGATCTCGATATTGAGGTTACGGTATGTGTCGCTGTCTGCGGTCTTGTACCATACCCAAACGAGGTATCTACCGCCCGTCGAGTCTGCGTTCCACTTGTCGTCATCACTTTCGATGATGATAGAGGTGGCGTTTTTAAGTTTTTCCTTCGTGAACTGAGCTGCGGTCTTACCCCACGGCTCGATTTTACCGGTAGATTCGGGGGTGTTTATTGCAAGGTATCTTGCCTTGAGAATTCCGCCCGGAAGAACCGACGTAGGAACGTTGAAGTGAGTCGTATCACCGTCAATATATGCGTGGACGGTAACTTCCTGCTTAAGCGTATTGCTTGACATATCAAGCTTTACGGATGCGGCATAGTCTACGTGCTTTTCTGTCGTCTTGCCGTCTTCCCCACCTGCGCAGGACGCGCAAGCGAGGATTACGGTAAGAAGAGCGAGCACAAGTGCCGTTAATTTAGTAAATCTTCTTACAAAAGCTGACTTCATAGAGATTACTTACCTATCTGGTATTTACACTCTTTGACTGCCTTATCGAACTCTGCCTTGATCTTTGCGTCAACCTCAGAATCCTTCCAGGTAGCAACGAAGCAACGCTGGATAAGGTATCCAACCTGGTCACGTGCAACGGACGAGCCGTTGAATGCGGGAGAGGTGTAGTATGCGTTCTCCTGCTCAAGACCAACCTTAACGGAAAGAGTGGTGATGAAGTCGCCGCCGTCTGCCTTGTTGAGGTAGTCAGCGTATATGGGGTTTTCCTTTACGCTCTTGATGACCGGAATGTAACCGGACGCCATAGAGAACTCTGCCTGGAACTCAACCTTAGTGGTGAGGTACTTAACGAAGAGCCAAGAAGCAAGTACTTCCTGAGGATTCGACTTCTTGAAGATGCAGAGAGAAGGACCCTGAGAAATAACCTTAGGATTGTTTGCATCCATCTGAGGAACGGTTGCGATACCTACCTCGAAGGGATATGCGCCGTTAACCTTTGCGGGACGCTGGTGAGTAGCACCTGCGGAGGAACCGATAGACATATAGCTGTTACCCTTTTCGGTAGCTGCCATGGTGAAGAGAGAAGAGGTGTACGCACCGTGGATCTCCTGAGTGGTTACGTAACCGAGCTTGTACCATTCTCTGAATCTCTTAACGAAGTTTCTGTTGGTCTCGTTATTAAAGATGAAGTTGTTGTCGCCGTTAGCGGTGGTGTAATCGGAGCCGAGCTGCTCACACATGGTGATAAACCAGTTTGCCTCAGAGTCGTAGCCGAGAGGGATACAGTCGGGGTCGATCTCCTTGATCTTTGCGCAGAGAGCTTCAAGCTCGTCCCAGGTCTTGGGAACCTGAAGATTATGCTCGTCAAAGAAGGTCTTGTTGTAGTAAAGAACCTCGGTAGACTTCGAGAGAGGAAGAGTATACATCTTGCCGTCGCCGTACTGCATACCTTCTTCATAGTAACCCTTGATGAAGTCGTCCTTCTGTTCCTGGGTAAGACCGATGATGGTCTCGTTTCCGAGAGCGTCCTTTACGGTCTTATCGGAATTCATAAGAACGTCGAGGGTCTGTACTGCCTTCGACATGTTGTAAAGAGCAACGTGGTCGGGGTAGCAGTAAGCGATGTTAGGCTGGTCACCAACGGTGATCTCGGTAGAGATGGTCTTACGAACGTCGTCGTAGCCGCCTACCTGCTTGTGCTCGATCTTGATGTTAGGATAGAGCTTATTGAACTCTACGATGTAAGCATCAAGAACCTCACGAAGGTTTGCACCCATCGTGTGATAGAAGGTGATCGTTACCTTTTTAGAGATATCGAAGCCATTTTCAGGCATTTTGAATTCGGGAGCTACCTTATTGCCGCCGCACGAGAAGAGCGAAAGCATGCTCGTGAGCATTGCAACTACGAGGAGCACCGAGACGAGAATTTTTCTGAATTTCACGGTAAAAATTCCTTTCTAATATTAATGTTTTATGACATCGGTTTCCCGAATTATCAACCCTTGATACCGCTGCGCGATACACCCTTCATGATGTACTTGCGCAGGAAGAGGAATACGAGGAAGAGAGGCGCAGATACGATCGCAACCGCTGCCATCTGTACGGGGAAGTTAGTCTCTCCCGATACGTCGGAATACGCGTTACGCAGACCGTTCGTGATAAGCTCCATGTTCGGATTGGAAGTAACGAGCTTAGGCCACATATAGGAGTTCCATGCACCCATCATCTTTAGTATCGTGATAGAGATAAGAGTAGGAAGTGCGAGGGGGATCATGACCTTCCAAAGATATTTTATATCGCTCGTACCGTCGACCTTTGCCGCAAGATACAGCTCATTCGGTATCTGCAAGAAGTTCTGACGGAGGAGGTAGATATAGAATACGCTTACGAGGAAGGGGACGATAAGTACGGTATAGGTATCCTTCCAGTTGAACATACTTACCGTCTGATAGTTAGTGATGGTGAAAAGCTCACCGGGGATCATCATCGTTGCAAGAAGTGCAGCGAAGAGTGCGTTTTTACCCTTGAACTCAAGACGTGCAAATGCGAACGCCGAGAGGACGGTTATGATAAGCGAGAGGATCGTAGATACGATACCGACTATTACGGTGTTTTTGAAAAGAGTACCGAGGTTTGCCGCATCAAAAGCTTCGACGTAGTTATGCCATACGATCTCCTTAGGGAAAAGCGTAGGAACGGGAAGCTTGTACTCGGCAAGCGTCTTAAGCGACGAGATTATCATCCAGTAGAAGGGGAAAAGCACTATTATAGCGATGAGGAAAAGGAATGCGTAGCAAAGTATTTTTGCGAATACGCCTGAGATCCTTTGTGCCACACCGACCTTTTTCAGGTCTTTTTCCTGAAGGGTAACGTTCATATTATCTGCCATTTTCGTTACCTCCTTAATAATGCGTCTTCTTCTTGCTTACGTAGAGGTTAATCATCGTAACAATGAAGATAATTCCGAATAGAATAAGTGCCGCGGCACTTGCAGTTCCCTGCTGGCTTTCAATAGCATTGTAAATAAATCCGACCATCGTATTCAAGCTTCCGTCAGCACCCGTCGGTCCCATTTTTTCGCCGAATATACCGACGATGCTCGAATATTCCTTGAATCCGCCGATAAAGCCCGTAATAACGACGTACGCTATCATCGGGGAAAGAAGCGGAACGGTGATCTTTGTGAACACACGGAAGCGGCTCGTGCCGTCAACCTTTGCGGCATCGTAATACTGCTTGTTTACGCTCTGAAGTCCGCCGAGAAGAATGAGTATCTTAAAGGGGAGAGCGTTCCATACGATATATATCGTCATAACCGTGATGTTTGCCCAGTATGACGATCCGGCGTTTATCCAGTTTACGGGATCTCCGCCGAAGAACTCAATAACGTTGTTGATTATTCCTGCCGTTGTGATCAGCTCGTTTTCGTTACCGATGTTGTTTCCGACTATATTGAACATAGCCGCGAAAACCATACCGATAGCGATAGAGTTTGTTACGTAAGGAAGGAAGTATATTGTCTGAAGGAATCTCGAAAGGGGCTTGATCGAGTTAAGACAAACCGCGATAACGAGCGCGAGGATCGTCGACAGCGGCACCGTCAGAACACAAAGAATCATCGTATTCTTAAGACAGGTTATAAAGTTGTCGTATTCGATTACTCTTTCGAAGTTACCGAAGCCGTATTCAAACTCGTGACCGGCAACGGCAAGAGACTGATTGTATCCCTCCTGGACCGACATATGAAGTGTGTTTATGATCGGCCAGACGGTAAATATCAGAAGAAGTATGATAGCGGGGGCAAGATACAGCCACGCTTTCCACCTATGTTTACTTTCTACCATATCACGTCACCTCAGAAGTAGATACGGCTCTCGTCTTCTTTGGAGAAGAGGAATACCTTATGGCTCTTGAGGGAGAAGGTAACGGTCTCGCCCATTTCGATCTTGTTATCGGAATTTACGATAGAACGGATAACGGGATTGAGCGATGCTTCGTTCGTCGAAACGACGGAAACGTCACGTCCCATAATCTCAACGTTCTGAAGGTTACATACGAAGGTTCCGTTCGGGTCGATATTAAAGCCCTCGGGACGGATACCGACGGTAACGGGCTGGTCGCTGACGCCGGGAACGTCAAGCACTGCCGCATCACCTATATAAAGCTTTTCGCCTTCTACTCTACCGTCGAATACGTTGATCGGAGGAGTTCCGAGGAACTTTGCAACGAAGAGGTTTGTAGGATCGTCATAAACGTCCTGAGGTGCGCCGATCTGCTGAACAACGCCGAGCTTCATAACTACGATAAGGTCGGAAATGGACATTGCCTCTTCCTGGTCGTGCGTTACGAAGATCGTAGTAATACCGGTCTCCTTCTGGATACGGCGGATCTCTTCACGGGTCTGAAGACGGAGGCGCGCGTCAAGGTTTGAAAGCGGCTCGTCGAGAAGAAGAACCTTAGGCATCTTTACGAGCGCACGCGCGATAGCAACTCTCTGCTGCTGACCGCCCGAAAGCTCGCTCGGCTTACGGTCCATAAGATTGTCGATCTGAACGAGCTTTGCTGCCGTGTAGGCACGCTCGATCATAACATCCTTGGGAAGCTTGTCCTTGCCCTTCAGGTTCTGAAGGGGGAAGAGGATATTCTGCTTAACAGTCATATGGGGATAAAGTGCGTAGTTCTGGAACACGAGGCCGACACCGCGGTTTTCTGCCGAAAGTCCGGTTACGTCGTCGTCTCCAAAGAAGATCTTACCGCCGGACGGCTTCTGAAGTCCGCTGATCATGTAAAGAGTGGTACTCTTACCGCAGCCGGACGGTCCGAGAAGTCCAATAAGCTTTCCGTCGGGGATCTCAAATGTGAAGTCGCTTACAGCAACTACCTCGTCCTTGACCTTCTTGTTTCTGCTGGGGAAGATCTTGGTCAGATTTTGCAAAACAATTTTCATACCGTTTCGCCTTTCTTCTTTTTATATTCTTATTTTTTTGAACCGATTTAATACGCGGCTTTATCCGCATTTTCCGCCTGAAGCTTATTTTTATATGCAACAAGCTCCTCGTGTGTATCGAATATCATCTGACTCGCCATATCGACCGTTACCGTCTGAGCGAGCTTATCGTGTATCGGCGTATGCGCTTTTGTGAACAGCACCAAAACGATCTGAGCGAAGATAATACCGACTACGATCACGATTCCCGCCAAGCCCAATATTCCGAAGAAGAGCATTATGACAGCAAGAACCGGAAGCATCGTTTCAACGGTGAATTTTCCGAGGATCGAACGCGCGAACATCAAAACGCCGTTCACCCTCACTCCGTCCACGCGCATTACGGCAATTCCGAATATCTTTTTGCCGAGCGTCTGACCGTTCTTGAAGAGAAGCGGAACGAAGAACTCGAGTATAAGAAACGCAAGAAGCGTCGGGAACGTTACGATTATAAGCGAAAGATTAAACATCATCTGAACGGCGCGCATCACTTCTTTATCCTTGTTGTACTCATCCTTCGCGGCCTTGTATTGTTCCTTTTCCTCATCTGTCAGCTTGTCAAACTGAGTTGATTCGTCGAAGCCGTACTTTTCGTAGTAATACTCGCGTCGGTCGTTAAGCTTTTTTTCGTAACTGTCATAATCGAGAGCCGCCGAAGCTCCCCACATGAGTCCGACTGCGAGCGTTACGAGAAGAATGAAGTCGAATATGGCAGCCGAAATACGTTTTAACATATTCGCTCTTTGCAGATCGAGCATATTTTTCCTCCTTCATCTCATTTGGGCATAACTATCACGTTGATTTACCTATGTATTATAACACAGGTAAGACCTAATAATCAACAGTTTTTTGACAAAATTATCGATTTTTGGGGAAAAATATTTTTAAATATCATTTTCTGTAGAACGCGTTGCCGCCGATAAACTCACGAACCAGACTTGTAGGCGGTATTTCATCGTCCACCGATGCCGGGTGAACGAAGTTTAGCACCTTTACTATCGATCTTACCTCGTCATAGTATTCGTCCTCGGGTCCGATCGAAATAAGAAGCGGGAAAATATGCTTGCAAAGGACAGCAAGCTCATATAGCGTCGAGCTGTTGAATATGACGTCCGCCTTTTCCTGGAACGGGAATATCCACTTCTCTTCCCCGCGCCTTACCGACTGCCACATCGAAAGAGTTTTACTTACCGACGAGCCGCGCGTTTCGTAGTCGCGTACTATTCTGCGGAGCAGACGCAGATAGCTGCTTGCGATTCTGTTATGGTCGTCGAGGTTAAGCGGCAAGAACGGGCAAACGAAAAGCTTGAAGACAGCTTCCTCGGGGAGTCCCTCGGGAAGCATTGCGGGATTGAGCGCGTGAAGTCCCTCGACTATTATTACCGAGGTATCGCCCAGCTTCATAAAATGTCCGTTATATTCTCTTTTTCCCGTCTTGAAGTTGAAGGTCGGTATTTCGACTTCCTCTCCTCGCAGGAGTGCGGAAAGATGCTCACCGAAGAGCTTTGTGTCGATAGTGTTTATGTGCTCAAGGTCGACCTCGCCGTTAGGACCTGTGGGGATCTTGTCGCGGTCAATATAGTAGTCGTCCAAACTCATCAGTATCGGCTTTCTGCCGTGAACGCGAAGCTGTGTAGCCAGACGATTAGCGGACGTCGTCTTTCCCGACGAGGACGGGCCTGCAAGCATTACCGCCTTGCTTCCTCTCGTACATATCATATCCGCAATTGCCGAAAAGCGTTTTTCGTGCAATGCTTCGTTTACTCTGATAAGCTCTCTGATCTTGCCCGAATCAACCAACTCATTAAGGTCGGCAACAGTCTCACATTCCATCAGCTCGCCCCATTTTTTGCCCTCGATGTAGACGTTAAAGGAGTTAGGCATTTCACGGTATTCCGCGACCTCGTCAGCACTTTTTCTGCCCGGGAAGATAAAGACGAAGCCGTCGGGGGCCGGGATTATATCCCATACGCGCAAAAAGCCCGTCGAGGGCGCCATTTCGCCGTAATAGTAATCGGAAAAGTCCTCGTATTCATATACGTCAAGAGTCGGGACGGGACGGTAAGAAAAGAGACGGGCTTTATCGTCCTGACCTTCCTCCGCATAGTGCCTGATAGCATCCGCCGTGCTTATACGGCGGCGTCGAAGCGGAATATCCATATCGACTATTTCGTGAACTCTCTTTTCGAGCACGTCGGCATCAAATTCGGGCGCGTTCAGTATCTCGATATACAGTCCGTCGCCGACCGTGCAGTGCATTCTCGCCTTTGCTTTCGGCCAAAGCTGACGAAGCGCAAGGAAAATAACGAACTGCGCAGTGCGGAAATACACGTCGTAGCCGGCAGGATCGGTATAGCGTAAAAGCTTAATTTTTCCGCCCGATGCTTCCATCGCCTTGCGCTTGGTCTCGCCTATCTGACCGATGTCCTTGCTACGCAAGGGCACGTAATTCAGCGTGAATACCTCACCTGCGATCTTCGCAGCGATAGGATCGTTTGAAAGCTTTCCGTTCATTAAGCCGAGGCGCTTTACTATGTTAAGCAGCGACTCGTCAGGCATTACTTCTACTTCTCGTCCTTCAATGTATAATTTCATGATCAATTCTCCAATCGTTAAATGCTTATTTTGTACGGCATGAGTATTTCGCTTCCCTCTGAAATGCCGCCGTTATTCTTAAGCTCGGTCATGAAGCGCATTACGACCTCGCCGTATTTATATCCGGGAGCAGAGTATCCGAAGCTTATTCGGAGATCCCCATTCTCTTCACCGCCGACAAATATCCCTACCGGCTCTTTTCCGGAATATACCATATATATTTTTGACCCGTTCCCAATATTCAAAACAAGATCGGGAAAGCGTTTTTTTATATCCTCGCAGTTTTTTTCCAAAAAGGCGTTAATGACTTCGTCATTTACATCCTTGGAAATAACGTTAAACTGCTTCTTTTTTATTCCTTCCATTACGAGATGTATAAGGTTTATCACGATCAGCCCCAGATTCAGCAGCACTACAGGCATCGCATCGGACAAATACGAATACGCCGCACTGATGACCGAGCCGCATATATTAAAAATGCGAAGCATTGACAGCTTCGTCATCATCATTGATAAGAGCACGAGCGCTGTCCCTATATAACCGAAGATTTCAAGATATATCATTATTATTCTCTCCTAATGCATAAAAAATAGCCGACTATCGGTAACCGGTAGTCGACCATTATCGGTGGATCGTAGAAACGCCTGCCCATATCGCAGGCATATACCAAATATTGCGGTGAGCTTACTTCGCCTACCGATTAATTTTAGCATGTTTAAGCTGAAATGTCAATACTTTTCAAAAAACGCTTATTAATTTTCATCAGAATGCACAAAATTCAGCGCCGTTTTTTTACTATTGGGATAAGCAAAAAACGGACCCGTGATCGGGTCCGTTTTCGGTTTTATATTTACTTTGTCGGAACGAAGAAGTATATAAGGAACAGGATCGAAACAACGATAGCTACGACAGAGAAATCTCTCTTCGGCTTCTCGGTCTTCTTTACCGCGCTCTTTATCAGATCGATCACATAAGAGATTATAGACATAGCGGTATAGGAAACGAGACCTACGCCGATACCCTTTGTTATCGAGTAGGAAAGAACCATTACCGAGATGGTAAGGAATGCCGAGGTTGCACCTATTGCGTTGCTGAAATCTATAGACTTAGCGTTGTTCTTCATCATAAGAACGCCGACGTAGATAAGCGCCGATGCGGCAGCAGCCGAGGGGATGACTGCGAAAAGAGGAAGCGCGAACATCGCGATGAAGAACATACAAGCGGTCGTAAATGCCGTAAGACCTGTTCTTCCGCCTGCCGATACACCCGAGCCGGATTCAACGAAGGTAGTAACGGTAGACGTACCGATCATTGCGCCCGAGCAGGTCGCGATCGCGTCAGACATCATTATTTTTCCGTAGTTATGCGGCTTATTATTTTCGTCGGAAAGAACTCTGTTTCCGCCGCAGCAGCCAACGATCGTGCCCATAGTATCGAACATATCGATCATACACATGGTGATGATTATCATTATTATGGTAAATACCGAGATTCCCTCGGGAATAACGCCATCCTTGAACACGCTCGTAAACGAGCCGAATACAGTGTTATCGCCCGTGAAGAAGTTCTCAAAGTTTTCCCAGAATTTCCAGGAGATACCGGGGGTCGTACCCTTAAGGATTCCGAGGTCGGTTACACCAAACGGGATGCCGACGACGGTTGCACCAAGCAGACCGATAATGACCGATCCCTTGACCTTGAGCTTATCGAGAATTGCGATGATAAAAAGTCCGATCAACGCAACCGCCGCGGTTTTCGCCGCATACGATTCGGGATTTCCGTCGTTAACGACCTGCTTACCCCAATTCGTGAAGTCGACAAAGCCGACCTGCGTAAAGTCGTTCTGGACTATTATTCCTGCATTCTGGAAACCAATGTATGCGATAAAGAGACCGATACCGACCGAGATAGCGCTTCTTACCGGAAGCGGCATTCCGTCAAATGCAAGCTCGCGGAAGGTCTTTCCCTTGATCTTGATAAGGGAGAGAAGGAGGAAAAGAATACCCGAAATAAGGACGAGGAAGAACGCCTGTCCGGGGGTAAACTTAGCGGCATATCCTGCCCATCCGCCTATAAGTCCACCTGCCATGGAGTTCAGTCCCATGCCCGACGCCTGTGCAAGCGGCATCTTTGCAAGGAATGCCATAAGCAGAGTTCCTATGACTGCACCGAGCGCCGTTGCAATAAACGCAGACGCCCAATAGGGGCTTGCGGTACTACCGAAGATCTGATTAGGGTTGACTGTCAGAATATACGACATCGCAAGGAATGTAACTATACCTGCAATTATCTCTGTTCTGACGTTCGTTTGCTTCTTTACGGGATCGTATCCCAAAAGCTTTGCGAATTTTTTCATTTGTTTCCTCCTTTGCTCAAAGAGCAATAAATTAAGATACTGTTAATAATATACACTAAAATGTGAATAAAGTCAATAAAAGTCGAAAAATATCAAACAAAAAAAGAGAATGGATCGCATTCTCTTTTTTGTTATTAGGATTATTATAAACGCTTTGCTATCTCGCGGTTTACCTCCTCGCGGAAGGAGGTCATTTGCTCAGGTGAATCGGGAATCGTGAAATATTTTTGTTTGCGAATCGGTAATAAAGGTTATAAGGTTTGACATTTTAATTTCCCCATTAACAGCCACGTTTTTAATCTTTAGTAAAGTTTATCATTCCGACGGCGTGTTGTCAATACGATAAATAATCAAAAGGTCACACGGAAATGCGACCTTTAAATTTTTATATTTATTTTTTGAGTCCCGACCTTAATTTAATGTGTAAAAAGCATAAAGCCAATGGTATTTATCGCGAAATTCGCAAACATATGTATCAGCCACGACATATAGACGTTGTCGTATTTTTCGTTGAAATAGTTGAATATCACGCCTCCGACAAAAAGTCCGAGCAGGGTAAGAAGCAACACGGGCAGAGCGAACCATCCGATCATCATAGCTATATGGTAAAGTGCGAACAGAGCCGCGCTGAAAACGTACGCAAATCTTCTCGTTGAAAGTCTTTTCAGCGTCAAAAAGGCAAAGCCGCGGAAGAAAAACTCCTCGAGCAGGGAGTTTACAAAGGATATATAAAGTGCTACGAATATGAAATTATCCTTGCTTACGCCCGTCTGCGAGGTCAAGCTTTCGGTCAGCGAAGAAAAGTCGAACACGTTCTTAAAAAGCAGATACGCGCACAGAATGAATGCGTACACCGCCGCGCCAAGCGCAAGTGCTATCCAAAAGCCCTTGGCTTTGAAGGAAAAAAGGCGTTTTAATTTGCAACTTTTGTCGTACAGTGAATAAAGCACGGGCAAAAGCAAGAAAAGCACGATTTTAATTGCAGATTTCGCTATATATCCGGGTTGGATCACCGCATCGACGAGCCCCATACACAGACAGGCAAAGACGACGATCGAAAGGATTATATATTTTTGTTTTTTCAAGTCTTCGCCTCCGCAGATCAAGATGTATGTTCTCTTCCCGTGAACCTTAAAAATTAATTTTTCTTTCTTTCAAAAACTCTGCATGCTCCAACGTAAAACAGTAGCAATGAAACGCTGATGAGGATTCCCGCGATTATGTCGGTAAACCAATGAACTCCCGAAAGGAGTCGCCCAATGACTGTTGCGGCGATCAGAACGGTGCAAACGGAAACCAATGTAACGCGCAAAGCTTTATTGCTTATTCTGTTAAAAAACTGATGTATCGCGGCACCGAAAACGCAGAAGGAAAGCATCGTATGCGACGAGGGGAACGACGCTTCAAGCTCTCCGTCGGTGATTATCGGGCGATAGTTGATCACTACTATTTCAAAAAGAACGTACGCGCAAGCCACAGCGACGAAAAATCCGCCGAGAACCATCAAATTTCTGTCTACTGCCTTAATGCTCTTTCTTTTTGCAAGCTGACCTACTCCAAGTCCGGCAAAGTAAGCCGCGACCGCTATTGCGAGATAGCCGAGAAGCTCCGTCACGTCGTAGAGCGTCATATTAACGCCGATAAGGTCACGGAAGTAGATGTTTATTCCCGAAAGACCTATTTCGCTGCCTAACGGTCCGATCGGCTTTACGTCAACGGTCTTGACGAGCAGGGTCAAAATTGCAAATAAAACGAACGATATTGCTCCGAATATGAAATATTTTTTTGCGTTTTTCTTGTCGGTCATTTTGTTTTCTCCAATAATTCATTGTTTATATTGTACCTGACAACTCGGTATTTGTCAACAATAGAAAAATCCACCCGTTCGGGTGGATTTTCATTATTAATACGCTTTTGCCCAGAGGACAGTCGTCTTTGCGGGCTTACCGCAGCAGACGCACTTGCCTTCCTTACCCTGCATATCGAAAGGTATGCAGCGCGAGCCGACGCCCGTCAGCTCCTTGACCTTATCCTCGCACTCCTCGCTTTCGCACCAGAGAGCCGAGATGAAGCCGTCGCCCTTTTCGTTCAGGGTCTTGATGATCTCGTCGGTGTTTTCGCACTCGGTCATTTTGCTTGCTCTGTTTTCGAGCGCCTTAGCATAAATGCCTGCTCTTACTGCCTCGAGCTTATTTGCGACCTCGTCTTCGAGATTATCGAGCGAGACGAAGTCCTTGCTTCTGTCGTGACGCGCTACGAGCACGCACTGATTTCCCTCAATATCACGGGGACCGATCTCAAGGCGTACAGGCACGCCCTTCATTTCGTATTCGGAATACTTCCAGCCGGCGGAGTTGTCGGAGTCGTCAAGCTTTACTCTGAAGCCCGCTTTTGTGAGGCGGTCCTTAAGCTCGTTTGCCTTTTCGAGCACGCCTTCCTTATGCTGTGCAACGGGAATAATAACGACCTGAATAGGTGCGACCGCAGGGGGGAGAACGAGACCGTTATTATCACCGTGAGTCATTATGATAGCTCCGATAAGACGGGTAGTAACGCCCCAGGAGGTCTGATGCGGATACTGAAGCTGGTTATTCTTATCTGTATACTGGATATCGAACGCCTTAGCAAAGCCGTCGCCGAAGTAGTGAGAGGTTCCTGCCTGAAGTGCCTTACCGTCGTGCATAAGTGCCTCGATAGCATAGGTAGCTTCTGCGCCTGCGAACTTATCGCTTTCGGTCTTCGGTCCCTTGATTACGGGCATTGCGAGGTCGTGCTCGCAGAAGTCGGCGTAGATATTGAGCATGCGGATCGTTTCTTCCTGTGCCTCTTCCGCAGTTGCGTGCATCGTATGTCCTTCCTGCCAGAGGAATTCTCTTGTACGGAGGAACGGACGCGTATTCTTTTCCCATCTTACTACCGAGCACCACTGATTATAGAGCTTCGGGAGGTCGCGGTATGACTTGATCACGTTTGCGTAATGCTCGCAGAAGAGCGTTTCGGAGGTAGGGCGCACGCAGAGCTTTTCGGCAAGCTTTTCGCTTCCGCCGAGAGTTACCCACGCAACCTCGGGGGCGAAGCCCTCAACGTGATCCTTTTCCTTATTGAGAAGCGTCTCGGGAATGAACATCGGCATATACACGTTCTCGTGTCCTGTTTCCTTGAAACGGGTATCGAGGATCTTCTGTATATTTTCCCAAATTGCATAGCCGTAGGGGCGGTATATCATACAGCCCTTTACGCTTGAATAATCTATAAGATCTGCTTTTTTAACGACGTCTGTGTACCACTGTGCGAAGTCTTCGTCCATAGATGTGATAGCTTCGACGAGCTTTTTGTCCTGTGCCATAGTTTTTCCTTTCTTTTCGCAGATAATTTCATAATTTCATATCATTATATAACAAAAAAGAAAGGTTGTCAAGGTGATATTTTACCACTTTTCTTTGATATTCTACCACTTTTCTTTGCTCGTGCAAAGAAAAGTTCCAAAAGAAAACACGCCAAGGGGACAACCGACAAAATTTTGCCTACGCAAAATTTTGTACGTTTTCCCCTTTGGAATCCCCTTTCGGTTTTGGGAAGCTTCGCCACATTAAATCGTTGCTCCCACGTTGTTGTAGGGTGCGACGTCCTCGGCGCACCGTTGCTCCCGCGTTCACTCTGTTCACAACATCAAAAATCGCTCGATTTCTGCGAACAGCGTTTCCTCGCATTTTGCGCTTGCGCGGGTGAGGGGAAGGCGAAGCTCGTGACGGCAAAGACCGAGCTTTTCCATTCCGCTTTTTATCGGCATTGGGTTGGTCTCGGTAAAGAGCGAGCGCATAAGTGGAATGAAGCGGTGGTAGAGCTTTTTGCACTCTTCCCTATCGGCTTCATAGAGCTTACAAAGCTCTGCCATCTGACGCGGAAACATATTTGATACGACCGATATTACGCCGTATCCGCCGATTGCGAGGACGGGGAGAGTCATATCATCGTTTCCGCTATATAATGGCAGATCAGCGCCGTATTTACTTGCGATATAGGCGCATTTCGATATACTTCCCGACGCTTCCTTGACCCCTGCCGCCATTGGGTGAGAGGCGAAGCCGTCGTAGACGCTTTCGGGTATATCGGTTCCCGTACGTGACGGTATGTTATACAGAATAGTAGGAACTCCTGCCCCCTCGGCTATCGTAAGGAAATGGCGCAGAAGTCCCGATGCGCCGGGTCGGTTATAATACGGCGTAACGGCGAGTATTCCGTCTGCACCTACGCGGACGGCTTCTTTTGACAGCTCGACCGAAGAGGCAGTATCGTTGCAGGTCGTTCCTGCTATTATCGGAACTCTGCCGTTTGCCACCTCGGCAACTGTCGCCGTTATTTCTATTTTTTCTTTTTTGCTCAGCGTCGGCGCTTCGCCCGTCGTTCCGCAGACGACGAGTGCGTCGATGCCCTCGCTTATTTGAAATTCCGTTAGCTTTTTTAATGCTTCAATATCTATTTTGCCGCCCGAAAACGGCGTTACAAGCGCGGTTGCCGCGCCCTTGAACAGCGGTTTTTTCACTATATTTCTCCTTTTACATTTATTTCTCGAAAACGGTTGAAATTTCGATGGATTTGTTATATAATTAAATGTATAATACCTATTTGAAAGATTTTTAGCTATGATAAAAAATAATCTATCCCCTACCGACCTCAAAAAGAGTGATTTCTTCTACGATCTTCCGACCGAGCTTATCGCTCAGACTCCCGCCGAGCCGCGCGATTCGTCGCGTTTGCTCGTTCTTCACAAGGAAAGCGGAGAGCGTGAGCACAAGGTCTTTTCCGATATAATCGATTATCTTAACGAAGGTGACGTTCTCGTCATAAACGACAGTAAGGTCATTCCTGCGCGTCTTTACGGAATAAAGGAAGACAGCGGAATTGAAATTGAGGTCGTTCTTCTCCGTTCGCGCGGTCTTGATACCTGGGAAACGCTCGTGCGTCCCGGAAGAAGATGCAAGCCGGGTACTAAAATTATATTCGGAGACGGCATTCTTCGTGCCGAGGTGCTTGAGACCGTTGAAGGCGGAAACCGACTTATAAAATTCGAATATGAGGGAGACAATATCTTCTCGATCCTCGACAAAGTCGGCAATATGCCGCTTCCGCCGTACATAACCGAAAAGCTGAAGGATAAGAGCCGTTATCAGACTGTCTACGCAAAGGACGAGGGCTCAGCAGCCGCGCCTACAGCGGGACTTCATTTTACGTCGGAGCTTCTTGAAAGAATCAAGGCAAAGGGAGTTCAGATCGCGCCCGTTATGCTTCACGTCGGACTCGGCACCTTCCGTCCCGTAAAGGAAGACAAGATCACAGATCACGAGATGCACGCAGAGTTCATCTCTGTTTCAAAGGAATCGGCAGACATTATAAACAACCGAAAAGGCCGTCTTTTTGCGGTAGGAACGACCTCCTGCCGAGTTCTTGAAAGTGCATCTGACGAAAGTGGTATAGTTCATCCGATAACCGACGACACGGGTATATTTATTTACCCCGGCTACCGTTTCAAGGTGACCGATGCGCTTATTACCAACTTCCATCTTCCCGAAAGCACGCTTCTTATGCTCGTCTCGGCTCTCACATCGCGTGAAATGATGCTTGAGACCTATAACGAAGCGATCGAAAAGGGTTATCGCTTCTTCTCGTTCGGCGACGCGATGCTGATAATATAGAAGCAAATGAAGAATGAAAAATGAAGTCGCTTCGCTGATGAATAATGAAAAATAAATGAGGATTTTCGCCGTGGCGAAAATCAACCAAAATTATTCATTATTCACTATTCATTATTCATTATTCATTTCCCACATCTCATTATGATGATCGAATAATAGGAACACATCTCTTATGAAAAAAACGCTTATTACGCCCGATTTAAGAGAATTTCCGTCTGAATTTCATTCGCTTCTCACGGGGAAGGTTTTTGACAGCAGCTGCTCCCCCGAGGCACGTGTCTACTATATCGCGGACAAGCATCTGTTTCTCAAAAAAGCCCCTCTCGGAACGCTTGAGACCGAGGCGGTCTTGACCGATTATTTCGGTTCGATAGGGCTAGGTGCGAAGGTTATCTCCTATACTTCAGATGAAAGCGACTGGCTTTTGACGAGCGAGGTCAAGGGCGAGGATCTTACGCATGAAAAATATCTTTCGCGCCCCGAGCTTCTTGCCGAAAAGCTTGGAACTACGCTTAAAATGCTTCATTCTCTTCCAACGGACGGCTGTCCCGTAAACAGAACCGAAAGCTATCTGAAAAGTGCTGAATACGGCTACAAAAACAAGCGTTACGACGATACCCTTTTCCCCGACAACTGGGGATATACTTCGCCCGAAAGTGCGTGGAGTGTTATTGAAAAAAGGGCTTGCGAGCTTGAGTGCAATACGCTTCTTCACGGCGACTACTGTCTGCCTAACATAATGTTTAACGGCGACTCCTTATCCGGCTTTATCGATGTTGGTAACGGCGGAATAGGCGACCGTCACATTGACATTTTCTGGGGAGCTTGGACGCTTCAATTTAACCTTAAAACAGATAGGTACAAGGACATATTTTTTGACGCTTACGGAAGAAGCGACATTGATTTTGACCGTTTTCCGCTGATCGCCGCCTGCGAGGTATTCGGATAGAAAGGACTACGATATGGAAACCATAAAGGTACAGCTATACTGCCATATTCCGCACGTATGCCAGATTCTTTGCGGCTTCAATGAGCTAAATAAAAGCGGTGAATTTAAGGTCGTTTTTGAAGACGTTTCCGAAGAAGCGCAGCGCAAGTATACCGATATGTCGATTTTGCGCGTTTTGTATAAGGGCAAGGTAATAATATACGATCTTATGGACGGTTATATCGGTCCGTATATGATAAAGGATCTGCTTGAAAACTGCGATTTTTATTTCAAGCGCAGCTTTTCCGAGAGCCAAAATGAGCAGTTCGGTGAGCTTAAAAGCAAGATGTTCCCTCTCGGCTTCAACTACCATCTGACCTACCGTGGAAACCCGCTGAACGACGGATTAATTAAGAGATCTATCAAGCTTTTTATGAAGCGTGAGAGCTTCGATCCGTTTACGCAGAAAAGGTTTGAATGCAAGCCGAAATACAAAGACAAGGATATAAAGATCCTCTTTTTGACGCGGCTTTGGGACCCGAAGGAATGCGTTCACGAAAACTATATCGAAGAGAGAAAAAAGATAAATCTTGAGCGTATTGCTCTCATCCGCGCTCTGCGTGAAAAGTACGGAAGTAATATCGTCGCGGGGCTGAATGATTCGCCGCTTTCGCGCGAGCTTGCGCCCGATCTTATTGTCAGTGACAAATATACCAAGCGCAAAAATTATCTTAAGCTGATGAAATCAAGCGATATTTGTATTGCGTCAACGGGGCTTCACGGAAGCATCGGCTGGAAGACTGCAGAGTACGTTGCGGCGGGCAAGGCAATAGTGAGCGAACCGTTTAACTACAAGGTTGCGGGCAGCTTTGTTCCGGGCGAAAATTATCTTGAATTTTCGGAAATAAACGAGTGCTTAAGCGCTGTTGACCGCCTTGTCTCATCCCCCGAAAAGCTTTACGAAATGAAACTTAAAAATCACGAATATTATAAGCATTATCTTGACCCGCGTGAGCTTGTAAAAAGGTCGCTTGAAACGGTCGATTCGCTTATAAAGTAAGGAATTATTTTGGACAGCAAAATTAAAGTTTTAGCCGTCGTCGGTCCTACCGCATCGGGAAAGACTGACCTTTCCCTGCGCTTGGCGGAGCATCTTGACGGCGAGATAATATCCTGCGATTCAATGCAGATATACCGCGATATGAATATCGGTACGGCAAAGCCGTCTGTAAGCGAAAGACGAGGCATTCCGCATCATCTTTTTGACGTTTGCGACCCCGAAAATGAGTTCTCCTGCGCCGATTATAAGCATCTTGCCGAGAAAGCGATAAAAGACATATCGAAGAGAGGCAAGACGCCGATATTCTGCGGCGGAACGGGGCTTTATCTTTCCTCGGTCCTGCGCGGCGGTGATCTCTCGCCGACCGTTCCCGATGGGATAAGAGAATCGCTTGAAAAGCGTTCGCCCGATGAAAATTGGGAAGAGCTTTTATCAGTCGATCCCGATGCGGCGGCATCGACTCACAAAAACAACGTCAAGCGCGTGATAAGAGCGCTTGAGATATATCGCGGAACGGGCAAGACCAAAACCGAATGGGACAAGCTTTCCCTTGAAGCGGAATCGTCCTACGACGCGCTTGTTTTCGGACTTGATTATAAAAGCAGAGACACGCTTTACGATAGAATAAACCGACGCGTTGACATAATGATGAACGAGGGTCTTGAAGCCGAGGTGAGAGCCGTTGCTTCACGGCTTGGAAAGACCGCTTCGCAGGCGATCGGCTACAAGGAGCTTCTTTGCTATATAAACGGCGAGCTTTCCTATGATGAGGCAGTCGAGCTTCTTAAGAAAAACACTCGCAATTATGCAAAAAGACAGCTTACATGGTTCAGACGCGACCCGAAAGTGATCTGGTCGTATCCCGATGAAAGCAGTGCCGACGTAATTTTTGAAAATATTGTAAATATTGCAAAAAAGCACTTAAACTGAAAACGAAAATATGCTATACTGATTGGGTTATAGCTTAAACCATCGAAAGGAGAGACGCCGTGGATACCAAATACCTAAAAAACGTAGTTAAATATATGCTCTCGGCAGTTCTCTGCCTTATATTGATCGCATACATAATCTATCACCTTACAGGCGGATTCAGAGAGGAGATCGGCACTACCCCCGCTTCTTTTGTCACCGTCGAATCGACCTATACGACAGGCGTTACCCTTTTACGCAAGGAAAAGGTGCTTTATTCGCCGGTTAACGGTGAGGTCAGCTATCTCTTCGCGGACGGCGAAAAGGTCGCTGTCAAATCGTCGGTTGCCGAGGTCTATCCGCAGACCGGCTCCTCCGAGATACGGAAGAGGATAATGGAGATCGACCTTGCTATACGTCTTCTCGAGCAGAGCAATATGTCAAGCGCCGAAAAGCGAACCGACACCGCAAGCACCGACGCTATCATCAGAAAGAACATTTACAAGCTTCTCGATTCTGTCGATAAAGGCAATATTTCAGGTGCTCATACCCTCTCGGACGACCTTCTTATTCAGCTTAACAGACGAAGAATAATTACAAAGAGCGTCCTTAATTACAACAAGCAAATTGAGGAATTAAAGGCGGAAAAGAAGCTTCTTTCCGCTTCAATGCCCCAGAGCGAAAGCACCGTTAAGGCGTCAAGCGGCGGATATTTCTATTCCACCCTTGACGGATATGAAAACGTGCTTTCATCCGAAAACATTTCCTCTATGTCGTACAGAGAATACCTTGAGCTTGCGTCGCGCCCTGCCGAGGATCTGAGCGTAAGCGAAAACGGTTATCCCGTTGGAAAGATAGTTACCGACTACCTTTGGTACGTCGCGTGTGAGATCGACGTATCCGAGCTTCACAATTACGAAACGGGCAAGGATTACAGCATTAAGTTCCCTTACAATAACGACATCGCGATTACGATGAAGCTCTACCGCATTCTTTCAGAAGCCGGTTCAGATACCGCGGTACTCGTATTCGAGACGGGAACGCTTCCTGCGAATTTCAATTATCTGCGTCACCAGACGGTACAGATAGTAAGAGAATACTACACCGGCTGCCGTATTCCGATCTCGGCTCTTCGTGTCGTAAACGGTCATGCGGGCGTATACGTTCTTCGCGGCTCAAAGATCGTCTTCAAGAAGGTCGAACCGCTTTACGAGTACGACGGTTACATAATTTCCGCGGACAAGTCGGCTGACGACTCGTCTTATATTGCAAAAAACGATTTTATCGTTACGAAAGGTAAGGACCTATATGACGGAAAGATCATTGAATAATATACCCGACGCCGTCAAGACAAGCGTAAAGGAAAGTATAGAAAAAATACGGGCAAATATCGGTGACGCCGTTCTTATGGCGGCAACGAAGACAGTCCCCGTTGAGGTAATCAATTACGCAATAACGGAATGCGGTCTTACCGACATCGGTGAGAACCGCGTTCAGGAGCTTCTTTCAAAATACGATGCCCTTCAAAAGGACAAGGTCAATCTTCACTTCATAGGAACGCTTCAGGCGAATAAAGTGAAATATATTGTCGGTAAGGTCTGCCTTATACACTCTCTTGACAGCGTAAAGCTCGCCGAGGAGATCTCGAAAAGATCGCTTAAGATCGGAACGGTAACCGACTGCCTTTGTGAAATAAACATCGGCAGTGAGGAAGCAAAGGGCGGTATTGACGAAAGCTATGCCGAAGAGTTTATTCGAAGAGTATCTGCCTTAAGAGGAATCAGAATAAGAGGGATCATGGTCATCGGTCCTCACTGCGAAAACGTCAACGATTACATACCGTTTTTTGATAGGACCAAGGCGCTTTTCGATGATCTTTCCGATAAGGGGCTTCTTTCCGACAGCCCGATACTGAGCATGGGAATGTCAGACAATTATTCCCTTGCGGTAAAGCACGGATCAACGCTCGTTCGTCCCGGAAGCGCGATATTCGGAGCAAGAAATTACGCTTGAATTGATTTTGCGCGATTTTTACGCCGTTTTGCACAAAAAAAAGGCAAAATATTCGTCAAGGTTTTTGAAAAAACGGTTGCTTTAAGGAAAAAAGTGTGTTATAATATCTTTATGTATGGTGAACGATCGGTTTCACCGATAAAAATTTGAAAATATCATTACATATATTTGGAGGTACAAAAATGGGACTTTTTGACAAGGCAAAAAATTTATTCAAAGGTGATACTTACGAAAGCGACGACGAGTTCGTTGATTACGGCGACGACAGCTTCGGCGAAGACGCATACGAGCCGGAATACACCCAGAACACCAACACAGCTCCTGCACCTAAGGCAAACCGCGGAATGGGCGTTAATTCCGGTGCGCTTGAGATGAAGGTCGTCAAGCCCGATAAGTACGACAGCCAGACCGCACAGAAGATCGCTGATCATCTTCTCAGCAACCGTACCGTAGTGCTTAACCTCGAATCTACAAATAAGGAATCCGCAAGACGCCTTATCGACTTCCTTTCCGGTGTTGCTTATTCTATCGGCGGATACATTCAGAGAGTTGCAGTCAACACCTTTATCATCGTTCCCGAGAACGTAGACATCTCCGGTGAGCAGCTTCAGGAAGCTCGCAAGACTGACGATAACGACATTTATTAATAAAACGCTCAAGCCGGGTTGTCCTATACGGGCAATCCGGTGTTGGTGCTTTTTTTACCATACTTGATAAACGGCTTAATGGGTCATTGGGGGCTTTTTTGACGCGCATTTTTCGCGCCTGATCCCCGTTTCCATCAAGCCGAAACGGTCTGCTCGGATACCTCCCTGCCGTACCGTTTGTTTTGCTTTGTATGGGCTTTTTTCAAAATCGCGAGAGGACGGTTCTGCCTTGTCATACGTAGTTTTAATGATAGCGCACGCAGTTGATTTTTACTGCGATATTCTTCTTATCGCGCTTATACTCCGAATGATACTCTCATTGTTCGACCCCGAGGGCGAGGGATTGATCCTCGGATTTACCGATTTCCTCGTTAGACCCGTTCTGATAATAAGCGATAAAATACTTGCACTTCTTAAGATCGGCAACAGCGGTCCCATTGATTTTTCGCCTATGATCGCTTATATGCTTATCTTGATTTTGCAGTCATTTATTTCACCTTTTCTGTTTTAGATTATTTCACTGCCTTTCCGCAGGGGCTTAAGCTGCGGAAGAAAGGATGCCGTTCACGGCGTAAATATCAATGCTTGCACCACACGAACTCAAAAACACGGAATTTTCGAAGTCCCTCCGCGGCTACAGCACCGTTGAGGTAGACGAGCATATAGAATTTATTATCGAGAAGTATACAGAGCTTTACCGTCTCAACGACGAGCTTGAAAAGAAGCTCAGGATCGTTGAAGGACAGCTCGAGGCGCTCAAAGCCGAGGAGGATTCGATCAAATCGACACTCGTAAACGCGCAAAAGGCGAGCACGCAGATCATCAACGAGGCAAACGAGCGTGCCGACGTTATCATGCGCTCGGCAAAAAACAGCTGCGACCGAATGATAGCGGAGCTTCAGGCAAACGTCGTTAAAGAAAACGAGCGTCTGCGCGATGCCCAGAGAGAGACGGCTTCCTTCAAGGCGGCGCTCTTTGAGGCATACCGCGATCATATCGCAGGTCTTGAGAAGATCGTTCCCGAGATCAGAATCGAAAATAACGATGACGCTATCGCGGAGAAGCTTTCGGGCGAGGTCATGGAAAGAATACGCCGCGACCTTACGGGAAGCAGTGAGCTTCTTTCCGGCTCTGATGACCCATTCACTCCCGTAAACGAAGAGCATGATACGGTATCGGGCGGCTCGGGAAGCGCCGAATCACCGATTCCCGATGCTATCGATGACGATCTTCAGAAGCCCGATGAGGATGCCTTTACCGAAGCGCGTGACAGCGAGCAGGATTTTCTTTCCGAAAGAACGATAATCCTCGAAAAGGGCGAGAGCATTCTTGATTCGATACGCAAGATAAGCAATGAGACGTCAGACGATGACGACCTTTTCTCAATGCTCGACTCGGTCTCCAAGGAAAACGACAAGAGCAATTCCTCAAACACAGACGAATTCGACGTTGTTTACGACGGCAAAAAATAAACTGACATTAAGACAGAGGTTATAATTATGGCACAGGATTACACAAAGACACTTAATCTGCCGCAGACGGAATTCCCGATGCGTGCTTCCCTTCCTCAGCGTGAGCCGGGATTTTATGAAAGCTGGACCGCTATGGACCTTTACGGCGAAATAAAGAAGAGAAACAAGGGAAAGACCCCCTTTATCGTTCACGACGGACCTCCCTTCTCTAACGGTTATATCCACATGGGTCACGCGCTCAATAAGGTCCTCAAGGACTTTATCGTAAAGAGCCATGCGATGATGGGATACTACACCCCTTACGTTCCAGGCTGGGATAACCACGGTCTTCCGATCGAAAGGGCTATCGAGCTTTCGAAGAAGAAGCTCAATAAGGAAATGTCGGTTCCCGAGTTCAGACGTGCGTGCGAGGAGTTTGCTGAAGACTTCATTCAGAAGCAGATGGCGGGCTTCAAGCGTCTCGGCGTTATCGGCGACTGGGAACGTCCTTACCGCACTATGGACAAGCATTTCGAGGCACAGGAAGTAAAGATCTTTGGAAATATGTTCGACAAGGGATATATTTACAAGGGTCTTAAGCCCGTTACATGGTGTCCTTTCTGTACGACCGCAGTCGCAGAGGCAGATATTGAGTACAAGGACGATCCCTGTACCTCCGTTTACGTAAAATTCAAGATCAAGGACGACTGCGGCAAGCTCGCCGGCTACGACCTTGACAACACCTATTTCGTAATTTGGACGACCACCATCTGGACGCTTCCCGGAAATATGGCGATCTGTCTGCATCCCCGTGAGAGCTACGCCCTTATCAAGGCGGATAACGGCGAGAACTACATTATGGCAGAAGCGCTCGCAGAGAAGACGATGAAGATGGGCGGCTTCGAGAATTACGAGATCCTCGCGACCTTCCCCGGCGCTTTCTTTGAGAATATGTATGCGACCCACCCCTTCCTTGACAAAACCTCTCGTCTCGTTTACGCTGAGTACGTCACTATGGACAGCGGTACAGGTTGCGTTCACACTGCTCCCGGCTTCGGTGCAGACGACTATAATACCTGTATGAGATACGGCATGGACCTCGTCGTTCCCGTTGACGACCACGGCAGACATACCGATTATGCGGGCAAGTATGCAGGTCTTAAGACCGAGGAATCGAATCCTATCATTCTTGAGGATATGCGTGAATCCGGTGCTCTCTTTGCGTCGGAGCAGATCATTCACTCCTATCCGCATCACGACCGTTGCAAAAAGCCCGTTATCTTCCGTGCTACTCCTCAGTGGTTCTGCTCCGTTGAGTCCTTCAAGGATCAGGCAGTAAAAGCCATTGAGAACGTTCAGTGGTTCCCTGCATGGGGCGAGGACAGAATGACGAGCATGATCCGCGAGCGCGCAGACTGGTGTATCTCCCGTCAGCGCCGTTGGGGTATGCCCATTCCTGTATTCTACTGTAATGATTGCGGCAAGCCCGTTTCCAATTCTGATTCTATAGCTAAGATCAGCGCTCTCTTCGATGAGTACGGCTCTAACGTGTGGTTCGAAAAGACCGCTATGGAGCTTGTTCCCGACGGATTCACCTGCCCTCACTGCGGCGGCAAGGAATTTGAGAAGGAAACCGACACTCTCGACTGCTGGTTCGACTCCGGCTCTACTCACTACGCTTCCCTCATGCACGATACTCCCGAGCTTTGGCCCGCTGACGTATATCTTGAGGGTGCTGACCAGTACCGCGGTTGGTTCCAGGCATCGCTCCTCACCAGCGTAGGCGCGCTTGACAAGGGCGCTCCCTTCAAGCAGGTGCTTACTCACGGTTGGGTTGTTGACGGTCAGGGACGCGCAATGCACAAGAGCTTGGGTAACGGTGTTGATCCTGCCGACCTTATCAAGGATTTCGGTGCAGATATCGTTCGTCTTTGGGCGGCTTCCTCCGATTACCACGCAGATGTTCGTTGCTCGAAGGAAATATTCTCCCAGCTTTCAGAATCCTACCGTAAGATCAGAAACACCGTTCGTATCCTTATGGCTAACGTAAGCGATTTCGATCCCGATAACGATATGGTAGCCGTAAGTGAGCTTTACGATATTGACAAGTGGGCGCTTTCCCGTCTTAACAAGCTCGTTAAGAACGTGCTCGATTCTTACAACACCTACGCATTCCACGTAGCATATCACGAGATAAACAACTTCTGCTCCGTTGAGCTTTCCAAGCTTTACGTTGATATTACGAAGGACCGCGTTTATACCGACGCGAAGGATGGCAAGGGACGCCGCGCGGCACAGAGCACGATGTATATCATCCTCTCTGCTCTTACCCGTCTGCTCGCTCCTATCATCACATACACCGCTGACGAAGCATGGCAGATGATGCCTCACGCATCGACCGATGACGTCAGAAACGTTCTTCTTAACGATATGCCCGTTTACAGCGAGGAGTACTGCTTCGACGAGATCGAAGAGCGTTACAACGCACTCTTCGAGCTTCGTGACGACGTTATGAAGTATCTTGAAGAGGCAAGAGCTGCGAAGACTATCGGTAAGTCGCTTGACGCAAAGGTCGAGATCACCGTTTCCGACAAGGAAAAGTACGCGCTTCTCTCCTCCTTTGGAGACGAGCTTGAGACTGTCTTTATCGTTTCGGGCGTTACCGTAAACGAGGGCGAGGACGAGATCAAGGTCTCCCCCGCTGATGGCTGCAAGTGCGTTCGTTGCTGGAAATTCAGTGAGAACGGTAAGGACACCGAGGGCGGTTTCCTCTGCGTTCGTTGCTCCGACATTCTTGGTGTCTAAATGATGCTGATAATATCGTTTGCAGTAATTGCCGTTTCGATCATCCTTGATCAGATAACAAAGGTTATTGCGCTTAACGATCTTAAGCCGATCGTTTCACATCCTTTTATCGAAGGTCTTATTGAATTTCGTTTCACTACGAACCCCGGTATCGGTTGGGGACTTCTCAAGGGAATGAGATGGCTTTTTGTGCCCGTTTCAAGCATTGCTATCGTTCTCGTAATATTTGCATTGGTCAGATACAGAAAGAAGCTTTCGCCGCTTCTTTCGGTGTCTATGGCTATGATAGCGGGCGGCGGTATCGGTAATCAGATCGATAGGATCTTCCGCGGCGAGGTCATTGATTTTCTGAATTTTCAGTTTATCGACTTTCCGATATTCAACGTTGCCGACTGCTTTGTTTCCGTCGGTTGCGTGCTTGCAATTATATCGGTAATATTCATCGACAAGTGGATATTGTTCGATGATAAGGATAAGAAAAAGGTATCCGGAGAAAAGAATGATAAATAACGAAAGCGTCGGCTTACGTCTTGACGTTTATGTGGCGGAACGCGAAGGAATTACGCGTTCCGCCTCTGCAAAATTGATAGAAAGCGGTGCCGTTACGGTAAACGGCGAAACGGTAAGTAAAAACTACCGTTTACGCGAAGGTGATACCGTTGATACGGTCATTCCCGAGCCGACCCCCGACAAGGCGGAGCCGGAAAACATACCGCTTGACATAGTTTACGAGGATAGCGATCTGCTCGTAGTTAACAAGCCAAAGGGGATGGTCGTTCATCCTGCGGCAGGAAACGAAAGCGGCACTCTCGTAAACGCGCTTCTTTACCACTGCGGTGATTCACTTTCGGGGATCAACGGCGTTATCCGTCCCGGAATCGTTCACCGTATCGACAAGGATACGTCGGGGCTTCTCGTCGTTGCAAAAAACGACGCTTCTCACGTCTCACTTGCCGAACAGATCAGTTCACACACCTTCGACCGCTTTTACCGCGCAATTTCGCTCGGTCATCTGAAGGAAGAATATGGGCGCATCGACAAGCCGATCGGGCGTCATCCCGTCGACCGCAAGAAAATGGCGATCGTCAAGGACGGACGCGATGCGGCAACGAATTACAAGGTTCTGAGCCAGCTTGACGGTGCGGACTATATAGAGCTTAAGCTCGAAACGGGAAGAACGCATCAGATAAGGGTGCATCTGTCGTCTATCGGTCACCCGATTATGGGCGATACCGTTTACGGCGGAGGGAAAACGAGATTCGAATGTCAGCATCCATCGCTTATTTCGGGGCAGTGTCTGCACGCGAAAACGATCTCGTTCATTCACCCGAGAAGCGGCGAATATATGTCGTTCGACAGTCCCCTTCCCGACTATTTTAAGAAGCTTCTGACACTTCTCGGAGGAAGTGAAAGCAATGGGTAAATTCGATAACATTCTTATATTAAGCGATTTCGACGGCACGTTTGCGGGCAAAAACAGCCGAATGGTCGACCGAAATCTAGAGGCAATCGAGTATTTCAAAAACAACGGCGGACATTTTACGATGTCAACAGGGCGTCTACCCTGCATGCTGAAAATCGTTTTCCCGACCTTCCGCGAGGTAGTTAATTACCCCTTGATCCTCGCAAACGGCTCGATCCTATTTGACCCGAAGACCGACGCCATCCTTTCCGAGCTTTTCTACGACGGAATTCAGGCGCGTCTTGACATCAAGGACGTAATGAGCAAATTCGACGTTATTAAGTTCGCCTGCTACACCGATGACGGCGAGCTTCAAAGCGGAATCACCCCCGACGAGGCGGTTGGTAATATGTGGCGCAAGGCAAATCTTACCTACGCTACCGA
The DNA here is from genome assembly GCA_017621655.1 of Clostridia bacterium. Classification (GTDB taxonomy): domain Bacteria; phylum Bacillota; class Clostridia; order Oscillospirales; family CAG-272; genus Colimorpha_A. The sequence goes on from JAGASS010000033.1 coordinate 157,065, forward strand.
CGTTGAAGCAATTCGCGCTCGCGACTATATAAACGAGACCTACGGCGACCGCTACGCTTGCTTCCGTTCAAGCTACTCGTTTACCGAGATCGTCGGTGTAGAATCCGGCAAGGGAAAGAGGATCCCTGCCCTTCGTAAGTTTTCCGATAAGAAGCTTACCGTCTGCTGCATCGGTGACTTTGAAAACGATATTGAAATGCTGAAGATGGGCGACGTTGCTTTCTGTCCGTCCAACGCAATAGAAGAAGTAAAAAACATCAGCGATCACGTGGTTTGTCATCACGACGAGGGTGCTATCGCGGATATGATAAAAATAATTGAGGAACAATACATTTGACTAAAATGCCGCTCATTCGCGGCAAGGAGGATAAAATGAAAGAGAAATTTTACATTACAACAGCAATAGCGTACAGCTCGCGCAAGCCTCATATAGGCAATACGTTCGAGGTCATTATGACCGACGCTATCGCACGCTACAAGAGAAAACAGGGCTACGACGTGTTTTTCTTGACAGGTACCGACGAGCACGGTCAGAAGATCGAAAACTGTGCTAAGGAAGCAGGTATCACGCCGAAGGAATACGTTGACGGCGTAGCAGGACAGATAAAAGAGATCTGGGATCTTATGGGCGCGTCCTACGACCATTTCATCCGCACAACAGACGATTATCACGAGGCGGCTGTTTCCGCCATCTTCAAGAAGCTCTACGACAAGGGCGATATATACAAGAGCGAATATGAGGGCTGGTACTGCGAGCCCTGTGAGGCGTTCCTTACCGACAGCCAGATAGTCGACGGCAAGTGTCCCGACTGCGGACGCGAGGTCAAGAGAATGAAGGAGGAATCCTACTTCTTCCGTATGAGCGCATATCAGGATCGCTTGATGAAGCACATCGAGGAGCATCCCGAATTCATTGAGCCCGAGGCAAGAAAGAAGGAAATGGTAAACAATTTCCTCAAGCCGGGTCTTCAGGATCTTTGCGTTTCGCGCAGTTCCTTCAAGTGGGGCGTTCCCGTTTCCTTTGACGACAAGCACGTTATCTACGTTTGGATAGACGCGCTTTCGAACTATATCACGGCGCTCGGCTACAATCCCGATATGCCCGAAACGGATGCGTTCAAGAAGAATTGGCCTGCAGACGTTCATATCATCGGTAAGGACATCATGCGTTTCCACACGATCTACTGGCCTATAATTCTTATGGCGCTTGATCTTCCGCTACCGAAAAAGGTGTTCGGTCATCCCTGGCTGAACGTCGGCGCGGATAAGATGAGTAAGTCTAAGGGCAACAGTATTTACGCTGACGACCTTGCAAATATTATCGGCGTTGACGCAGTAAGAGAATACGTGCTTGCCGAAATGCCTTATCTCAACGACGGTAGCATCACGTTCGACAACATTATAACCCGTTACAATACCGACCTTGCAAACAACCTCGGAAACCTCGTCAACCGTACTCTTGCGATGACCGCAAAGTATTTTGACGGTATCGTTCCCTCCCCCGCTTCCGAAAATGAAACCGACGCTGACCTTAAGGCATGCGTAAAGAAGGCATACGACGATATGGTCGCGCAGATGGACAGCTATCATATTGCTGATGCAGTTGAGACTGTATTCAGCGTGTTCCGCCGTGCTAACAAGTATATCGACGAGACAACGCCTTGGACACTTGCTAAAAACGGCGACACAGAGCGTCTAAGCACCGTAATTTACAATCTTCTTGAAACTATCCGCGTTGGCGCTGTTATGGTCGAGCCGTTTATGCCTTCGACCTCGGTAAGTATTCTTAACCAGCTCGGTACTGCTATTGATTCCTATGAATTCGGCGGACTTGAAGCAGGCAAGCCGATAGGAGAGGCAAAGGTTCTCTTCTCGCGTCTTGACGAAAAGGAAACTCTTGAAAAGCTTGAGGCAATGAATCCCCCCAAGGCACCTGCAGTTCCCGTCCCCGAGGATCAGGAGGAGCAGATCGGAATCGAGAGCTTTGGAGCAGTTGAGCTTCGTACCGCGCAGGTAATCGCCTGCGAGAGAATACCGAAGGCAAAGAAGCTTCTTAAGCTTCAGCTTGACCTCGGCTACGAAACAAGACAGGTCGCATCGGGCATTGCAAAATGCTACGCACCCGAGGATCTTATCGGAAAGAAGCTGATCGTTGTTGCGAACCTCAAGCCCGCAGTCCTTTGCGGAGTTGAGAGCAACGGAATGATCCTCGCATCGGGCGAGGGCGATCAGATCAAGGTCGTATTCCTTGACGACGGCACACCCCTCGGACAGAGAGTAAGATGATAATTTTCGACTCTCACGCACATTATAACGACGAGAAGTTTGGACTCGAAGATGAGCGCGACGCGAGGATAAGAGAGATAATGGACGGCGGAGTGCGGTACATTATCAACGCCGGAACGAATCCCGATTCGTCACGCGAGAGCTTGAGTATTGCAGAGAAATTTGACGGCTTTTATGCGTCTGTCGGTATTCATCCGTCTGATCTATATGATCTTAATGATCCTTACGCGGCGCTTAAGGAGATCGAGGAGCTTGCATCTCATCCAAAGGCGGTAGCTATCGGTGAGATCGGACTTGACTATCACTGGCACGAGGAGCGTCACGATTTTCAAAAGGAGTTCCTGCACTGTCAGCTTGAGCTTGCCGAAAAGCTTGATCTTCCCGTCATAATTCACGACCGTGAAGCGCATGGCGACTGTCTTGAGGCAGTATTCGCTCATCCAAACGTCCGCGGTGTATTTCACAGCTACAGCGGAAGCGCCGAGAGCGCTAAGGAGCTTATAAAGCGCGGTTGGTACATCTCCTTTTCGGGAGTCGTTACCTTCAAAAATGCTGCTCGACTTGCCGAGATCGTACCTACGATCCCGAGCGACCGACTTCTGACCGAGACAGACTGCCCGTATCTTACGCCGCATCCGCACCGCGGTGAGCGTAACGATTCGAGCTACCTCACTTATACGATAGAAAAGCTCGCTTCCCTTCGCGGAGCTACTCCCGATGAGATAGCCGCTTTAACTCTAAAAAATGCCGCAACGCTGTTCAGCAAATGCGGTATAGTTTCGGAGGAATAATTATGTATAGCTATTTAAGAGAAAATTACACGATGCTCTTTGACTTCTACGAGCTGACAATGGGTAACGGATATTTTCTTTCCGGCTACGAGGATAAGATCTCATACTTTGACGTGTTTTACCGCAAAAATCCCGACGACGGCGGCTTCGCTATCGCCTGCGGACTTGATCAGGTTATCGACTACGTTAACGACCTGAAGTTCACAGACGATGATATTGATTTTCTCCGTTCAAAGGGTTGCTTTGACGAGAAGTTTCTTGAATATCTAAGGACCTTCCGCTTCTCGGGCGACATCTGGGCAGTACCCGAGGGAACTGTTATCTTCCCCGGTGAGCCGATAATGACGGTACGCGCTAAGACTATCGAAGCGCAGTTTATTGAGACCTTCGTGCTTCTCACACTTAACCATCAGACGATGATCGCGACGAAGGCATCTAGAATCGTCCGCGCCGCCGAGGGCAGACCGGTAAGCGAATTCGGTTCGCGCCGCGCACAAGGCCCGTCAGGCGCTATTCTCGGCGCAAGAGCTTCCTATATTGCAGGTTGCTCAGGCACCGCCTGTGCTATCGCAGAGGAGCGATTCGGCGTGCCTGCAACGGGAACGATGGCTCATTCCTGGGTACTTATGTTCGATTCCGAATTCGAGGCATTCGACACCTACTGTTCCCTTTACCCCAATGCCGCAACACTTCTCGTTGACACCTACAACGTCCTCCAAAGCGGCGTTCCGAACGCTATAAAGGCATTCAAGAAGCACGGAATCACAAAGTGCGGCATCCGTATCGACTCGGGAGACCTTGCGTATCTATCGCGCAAGGCGCGCAAGATGCTTGACGAGGCAGGTCTTACCGAATGTAAGATAGTTGCGTCGAACTCGCTTGACGAGTACATCATCCGCGACCTACTAAAGCAGGGCGCAAAGCTCGACGCGTTCGGCGTCGGCGAACGCCTTATAACATCGAAGAGCACGCCCGTTTTCGGCGGCGTTTACAAGCTTTGTGCGGTTGAGAATGACAAGGGCGAGATAATCCCGAAGATAAAGATCAGCGAAAATCCCGGAAAAGTCACGACCCCGCATTTCAAGAAGGTATACCGTCTTATCGAAAAGGAAAGCGGAAAGGCAATTGCCGACTATCTTACGGTTTATGACGAGACTGTCGACACTAGCAAGCCGCTTACGATATTCGACCCCATATACACATGGAAAGAAAAAACGCTTACCGACTTTGAGGCGATCGAGCTTCTCAAGCCGATATTCGTGAACGGCGTTTGTGTTTACGAGCGCCCGACGACCGAGGAGATTCGCAAGCATTGCGTAGAAGAGCTTGACCGTCAGTGGGACGAAGTAAAGCGCTTCGAGAATCCTCACAACTACTACGTTGACCTTTCGCCCAAGCTTTGGGACATCAAGCAGATGATGCTCCACGGCTTATTGAAAACGGAGGACAAGCAATGAGCAAAAGAATAGCGCTTATCGCGCACGATAATATGAAGCCGATAATGATCGAGTGGTGCAAGGAAAACAAGGATAAGCTTTCGGAGCATTTCCTTTGCGGAACAGGCACGACTGCGACGAAGATAAACGAGGCAACGAAGCTTCCCGTTAAGGCATACTTAAGCGGTCCTCTCGGCGGCGATCAGCAGATCGGCGCAAAGGTCGCGGCTGGGGAGATTGACATAATCATCTTCTTCTCCGATCCGCTTACCGCGATGCCTCACGACCCCGACGTTAAGGCGCTTCTCCGTATCGCTCAGGTCTACGACATACCGATTGCAAACAATCGCTCTACGGCTGATTGTATACTTAAATCACTGTAATTAACTTAAAAGCGCGCAGACAAATCGTCTGCGCGCTTTTCTTATAAAGAAGAAAGCACGCTTCAAAGAAGCGTGCTTTAGTTTTAATTATTCTCCGAACTCGGGGAGATTTACGTCGTCGCCTCCAAGGGAAACGGTGATTACATCCTCATTATCAAAGATTATCGTCTCGCACTCGGGAGAAGTGAATTTTTCGTCCATATTCATCGTCCTTTCGTTTTAGAAGGTTATACCCGGCAGATTTACACTGCCGTCTTCATTCGTTTCAAAGTCCTTATCCGTCGTTTCGGGGACGGTTGTTTCGGCTTCGGTCGTCGGTTCTTCAGTCGTCGTTACTTCCGTCGTTTGCGGCTCTGTCGTAACGTCCTTAACGGTCGTTGTTTCAGCTGTCGTGCCTTTGGAGGTATCTGTTTCCTTATTATCCGACGTTGTTTTGTTCACCGTTGTATCGTACGGTATTTCGGTCGTGTCCGTGCCTTCGGTAGTATTACCGTCGGTCGTCTCGGGAGCCGTTGTATCCGATACCGTGGTGGTTTCCATCGTCACCTTCGGCTTGCTGTCATCGTTACACGCTATAACAGTCAGCGCAAGAAGTGTCGACAGAAGGAAGAGAATTATTTTTCTCACTGTGCGATTAAGCTCCTACGTAAGCTGATGCAGCTACACCGTAGTTATAAGCTGCGATTACGATGTTACGGTCAAGATCGTCCATATTTTCGTCGTTAGCGAGGAGCTTGAGGTAAGAGTTGAAGGTGAAGTCGATCGTAGAAACTACGGTATCACCGTCATAAATAGTAACCGTGATTACGTCGTCGAAGTTTGCAGGACGAATGTTCTCGATGTAAAGAACGCCGTTATCGAGGTTGTCTGCGAGAACCATCTTGCCGGTGGTAGCAGTTCCGCGAGAAGCTTCGAAGGTGTAGCTCTCCTCTGCATTGATGTTCAAGCCGATAGTCGCATATTCAGCAAGAACTACGTTAGTAAATCCGGTAATTACGGACTTGTCGGTAACAACGTGATCAGCGATCGCGTCGAAATCGGGAGCGGTGAGCGTCTGCTCAACCTTAGCTGCTGCCTTACCGTACGCATCAATAGCATCGAGGAGAGTGCAGAGCTTGGTATCGGTAGCGTAAGCCGCCTTTGCCTTTTCGATGTAGGTAGATACGCTTACGGTCTTGGTTACGTCACCAAGAGTAACGGTGAGATTCTCTCCGATCTTACCGGGTGTAAGAGTAGTCGTGAAGGTGTTTTCGCCAACGATAACATCGCACTCCTCGCCGTTGCTGAATACTGCCTTAGCAGTAGGATTAGCTGCAAGCCATTCTGCGGTTACGTTGAACTTAACTCTTACGGTTACGCCCTTGTTAAGGGTAAGACCGAATCCCTTGTATGCAGGAGCTTCAACCTCGGGCTGCTCCGGCTCAGTTACTTCAACGAGCTTGTAGAGAGCTATGGGCTTCTGATTAACAGACTTATAATAACGGAATCTCATCTGGTTAGAATCAGCATTAAACTGGAGAGTCGATCCGCCAGAAGATTTTATAATCGCATTTCCGCTAGCATCAATCGAAATACTATTTGTATACTCTGTAGAAGCATTTGCATCCAATCCGTTGCTGTTTGCGGTTTTACCGATATACATACCGGAAGCACTCTGAATTGTGTATCCGCTAGAATTCCCGCCTATTATGAATTCATAGGCGCTAAAATCGCCTGTAATAGTATCGTTTTCTTTCGTTATATCAAAGGTATTGGATATTGCATCCAAAGTTGTAAGAGAACCGTTAAACGCTGCATTTCCTGCTTCATATACAATGAGATATCTACCAGTAAAATCTGTCAAAGTAGATTTAACCTTTTCGTATACAGGAGTAGATTCGCCGCACACAGTACAAACACCGTTTACTCTTATATGACCGGCTTTAAGGATTTCAATCTTTTCGTCTTCGCACTTACTGCATACATAAGTAACTGAACCATCTTCTGTACAAGTCGCATTTTCGCGAGACTCTTCAACATAGTTATGATCACACAAGTCACCAGTAATGAAAAATACTTCGACACTGCTCAATCTCCACTGTTTTGATGTAACAGGAAGTTCAACACTGGTCGCAGGTGTGTTAAGAGAAATCGTTACTGTTGTTCCGCTAGTAGTTGTAGTAGCACCACTAACCTTAACGTCTGTTGATACCGGCACATAACCAGAAACAGCAGTAATTACAATTTTCGAAATAAGTCTGCTGTCCTTTGCAGTTATAGTGCTTTTGTTACCCACATACACTCTAAAGTGCGCAGAATCCGAGGTGCGAATAGCTGTACTTGAGTTGTTCTTGTTAGTTGTCCATGTAAATTCATTACAGGTCCAACTAATTGACTTGCTATCACTAGCCAAAACGCCTGTTGTACCTTTAATAGCAAGAGACGCGCTGATTTCATCAGCAGCATGCGTGCTGACCGCGATGGCGGGAATCATGGAGAACACCATGATAGTGCCGAGGAGAAGTGCTGTCAATTTTTTGAGAAAATTGTGCTTCATTTTGCAAATACTCCACTTTCTTTTTTATTATTTTTCGACGTTTTTCGACGTATATAAATAGTTAGTTTAATTGTGGCATAGTTACTATGTTTTGTCAACCTATTTAATAATATATTTCTTTTATTATACAATGATATTGACAACCAAAAAAATGTGTGTTATATTCGGTTTATAACAACCATAAAGGAGCAAAAATCATGCCTATCAAAGTCGGTTTACAGTACATTGAGATCTGGAAGGAATCAATGGAAGAAGTTATTCAAGAATACGAAAAGGACCCCGTACAAAAGGGCAAGATCGTTTTCTACGGTCCGTCATACTACACACGTTGGTCTACAAAGTGGGGCAACAAGCCGCTCAGCGAATGCGTCCTCGGTAAAAGCGGAGCGCAGTGCTGTATAAATCACGGATTCGGCTCGAGCTGTCCCGAGCATCAGCTATACTATTATCCTCGTATGATACGCCCTTACGAGCCGAAGGTTCTCGTTTACGGTTGCTTCGGAAACTCCGAGGCGTTCGGATACACAAATGAAGAAGCTTGGGAGCTTGCGCAGAGAGTTATCATGTATACCCTCACGGATTTTCCCGAAGCCGAGGTCTACCTCGTAAGTGCGATAAGAAGTCACGATATTTCCGATGAACAAATTGAATACCGCCGCCAGCTCAATTCCTATATCAAGGAATTTGCCGAAAAGACGCCGAGATGTCATTATCTTAACGCTTTCGACTATGCTCCTCTTACCGAAAACGATATTTACATCGAAGACGGCGTTCATTTTAACGAAAAGGGTTATGCGGCTTTTGCCGATTTCTTTAACGAGGCACTCAAGGACGAGCTTGCGAAATACTGATATTGAGACAAAAATCCCTCCGCATCAGCGGAGGGATTTTGATCTTTTATTTATTATTCGAGGGTGATAAAGCATGGCTCTGCGCCGTTAAGAGTAACGGTATAAACGCCGTTATCAGACGCAAGAACTGCCGTATTATCGGCGGTATAAAGCGTTACCTTACCGCTTGCTTTGATCGTGAGCGTGTTTTCCGATGCTGAATCGTACTCAACGGGTGAAACGAATATCGCTTTCTTTTCGCCGTTTACGAATTTACCGATGAGCGCTTCCTTTGCGCTCATGATGTTTTCGAATCCGCCGAAGGACGTATCTTTGCCTCTTACGGTCTCGATGCGGTCATACTTTACGTATTCCTTTGAGAGCGAGATCATCTTGTGGTTGACCTTCTTAAGCTTCTCGTACTGCTCGGTCTTGTTACCGTCAGCGTCGAGAACAAGATTATGCCACCAGCCCATAGAATAGCAAGCCCACGATACTGCCATAGCACCGTATGCCATTGCGCTGAACGCCTGGAAAGCAAGCTCGTCTTCGGTTACGTAGTGATCGGGATCAAGCGAATTTACCTGTCCTACGTAGTAAAGCTTCTTGCCGTTTGCCTTGCAGTAATCGGCGTTTGTCTCAAGGTCGGAGAAAAGACGCTCGGGGCTTGAGGTGAGGTAGTAATGGTCGAAGCTTACGTACGGAAGGTCTATATTCTTACCGTATGCGTCAACGTAATCCTTGTAGGTCGGAACGCCAAGCTCCTTTTTCGACTGCTCATCGCTGTTCGAAGCGAGCATACCGTAGGAAGGATAAATATTGAGATAAGGGAATTTTGACGGAGCAAGCTCCTTCATAAGCTCGATCATCTGTCCGTAATATGGGAAATCAACGCTCGACGGCTCGTCGCCTGCGTCGATACCGACGATAGCGGGATGGTCAACGAAGTTGTTTATGCCTTTTATGTATGCTTCTCTTTTGTTCGTTTCCGCCATCGTGCCTGCGTTGTCGCCGTTTCCGCCGAACCAACCGGGAACGACGCCACCTACTACTGCGGATACGCCGTATTTATAGAAGAGGTCAAGCATTTCCCTATCGTTGTCTATACAGAGAACGAGGTCTATTCCGCTTTCGCTCAGGTCCTTAATGCCCTCCTCTGTTCTTGCGTTTTTCTGAAAATAATACGTTCCTATATGGAATTTATCGAAAAAAGTGTTCATATTGTTCTCCGTGCTTTCGCCTGTCGGCTTTTTTGTTAATTATATCAAAAAAAATAAAATTTGCAATAGTTTCAACAAAAATAAAAAAGTGCCTTTCGGCACTTTTTTATTTTGCTATTTTGATTTTAATATCGCCCGTGTTGGTTATTAGCTCACATTTACCGCCCGTTGTCGTTTTGGGAACGTCAACATCGCCGGTGTCACTTCTTGCAATAAATATTTTCTCCGAAAGAAGCGTTCCCTTGACGTCGCCCGTGTCGGTTCTCGCAAAGATTTCAGCCGCATCGGAACGCTCAAATTCAACGTCACCCGTGCCGCACCTTATATTGAATTTTTCAGTTGCTATAACATTTTTCAGTTTGATGTCACCTGTTGACATCTCGGCTTTGAGACTACCCGAGCAAACGACGTTTGTGAGCTTTATATCACCCGTTGAAGTCGCAATGTCAATATCACCTGTCGTTATATCTTTGACGGAAACATCACCCGTTGACGATCTAATTTTAAGGTATTCGGTAGCAGACGCGTTGAATTTCACATCGCCCGTCGAGACCTTGATGTATACTGTGTAAAATGTAAATACGTCAGATATGTTTACGTTGCTTGTATCTGCCTTAATATTGAGTGAACCGTATTCCCCCTCGGGAAGATATATCGTTATCTTCGCACTCTTGAAGTTTATCCTGAAAAATTCCGACCAATTAAAATTGCTTTCACGCTTTACTGTAAGAGTATTTTCCCGGATCTCAACCGTATGTTTATCGTCCTTAGGAAGATACGTCTCGACCTTGATCTTTTCGTCGGTAGATTTTACGAAGATCACGTCTGCGGTATCGGTTATGACCGATATATTATCGATACTTTCTTCAATAACGTAGGTTTTGGATTCATATTCTACTGTCGTAAGCTTTGAAAAATCCCAGCCGTGTGCCGACATTGCTGATGTAAAAACTATGCCTCCAACAAGAATGAGAATAGTCGCAACTGTCATTGCAAGCTTCATTTTCTTCATTACGCCACCTCCTTTTTAGAGAACAGACGAGCAATACGCTTGAAGCTCCAAACGGTAAGTCTTATTATCTGTTTTGACAGGGCAAGACAACCGTAGAAGGCAAAAACGGTAATACCTGCGCAGGCAAGTGATGCACCGATAAGCGCGATTCCTGTTATCGTGTGAGAACTGATTATCTGAACGATTCCAAGCACAAGCAAATACGGAGAACCGACGGCAAGCACGCCAAAGCACGCCCAAAGCGAGATCAATATAGCCCAAGCGGATATGTAAATCGAAAGTCCGACGACGAACGCCGCGAGAATAAGCGAAACCCAAACGGGTATTCCGAGTATCAAAAGAACTATGACCCATCCCTTAAGACGTTTTACTGTCTTTTCTTTTGATTGCGGCTCTTCTTCAGCTGAGCTCACGGCGGATTCTGCCATTATACTCCTTGCAATTTCGTCAACATCTCCGACTGCCGCAACCGCTTCTTCTTCGGTCAGCCCCTCTTCCATACGGTCCTCGATCATTTCGCTGTAAAACGTAAGCCGTTCCTCTATTTCATTTTTCGGCATGTCCGAAAGCTTTTCGTTAAGCGTCAGCATAAACTGAATCTTAGTCATCGCTACCGTCCTCCTTTGCGACAAAATTATATATCGAAACTATTTCTTTCCATTCGGACTTGAATTCCTCTATTCTTTTTCGTCCAATGTCGGTTATTCTATAATACTTTCTAAGTCGCCCGCCGTGCTCTGCCGTCCATACCGTCAGCATTTCGGCGTTTTCAAGGCGTTTGAGAATCGTATATAAGGTCGATTCCGAAAGCTCTATATAAGGTTTCATATCCTTTATTATTTTATAGCCGTAGGAGTCTTCGTTTTTTATAGCCGCAAGCACGCATACGTCAAGCAGACCGCGTTTTAATTGTATATCCATATCATACCTCCTCTTGCATAATACATCATATCACGAAGTATTGTGCTTGTCAAGAGGAAAATAAAAAAATCATTGCAGTTTTTTGCTCTTTGTATTATAATAGTATTAACTTCGATAATACCGAGGAATGAGCTATGAAATTACCTGAAGCGTTCTGCGCGCGGATGAAAATTATGCTCGGCGATCAATATGAAGACTTTCTATCCTCGTATGACAGACCGAGCACGCCGTCTCTGCGCCTGAATCCTTTGAAAAAGAATAATATTTGCTTAAGTGACGTTTGGGAAATGCCGTGTATAGGTGAGCGCGTGATGTGGGCTGATAACGGATATTACTACGATCTCGAAAGCGAAACGCGCCCCGGCAAGCATCCGTATCACGAAAGCGGCGCTTACTACATACAGGAGTCGAGCGCGATGCTCCCTGCTTCCCTTTTTCCGCCGTGTGAAAATGACAAGGTGCTTGATCTTTGCGCCGCGCCGGGCGGAAAAAGCACTCAGCTTGCGGCGTCCCTAAACGGAAACGGACTTCTCGTTTCTAATGAGATACATCCGCAAAGAGCGTCGATCCTTTCGCAGAACGTTGAGCGAATGGGAATACGAAACGCAGTCGTTACCTGCCACACTCCGAAGGAGCTTATCCCGCATTTCCCCTGCTTTTTTGACAAGATAGTCGTTGACGCGCCCTGCTCGGGCGAGGGAATGTTCCGCAAGGAGGAACAGGCACTTACGATGTGGAGCCAAGAGAACGTCGACCTATGCGCTACGCGCCAGAAGGACATTCTCGAATCTGCTTCCGAAATGCTGAAGCCCGACGGTTATCTGACGTATTCGACATGTACATTTGCTCCCGAGGAAAACGAGGGCGTAATCCTTCACTTCCTGCGCAATCATCCCGAATTCGAGGTCGTTCTGCCGAAAAATCAGGCGGTGCTTGACTGTATTGAAAATGGGCTTATCGACCGAGGAAACCCCGCGTGGGTAGATGGCGGCGAGGAATATGCAGAGCAGCTGAAAAACACGCTTCGCATCTTTCCTCATCACGCAAACGGCGAGGGGCATTTTGCGGCACTTCTTCACAAGTCGGAGAGCGCGCCGACATTCAGCGCAAAGGAGCGCAAAAACGACAAGAAAAAGCAAAAAGAAAAGGGCGGACGCGCTCAAACGACGCCCGAGAGCGCATATAAGCTTTTCTTGCAGTTTATCAAGGACGTCACCGACGAGACGATAGACGGTGTTCCCTGCCTTTTCGGTGAACAGCTTTATCTGTGTCCAAATGATCTGCCGTCGCCGCGCGAGGGGCTTAAGACGCTTCGACACGGCTTGCATCTCGGTACAATTGTAAACGGCAACCGTTTTGAGCCGTCGCACGCGCTGGCTATGGCGCTTGATTCCTCAAAAGCAAAAAAGGTATTCTCTATAGACATTGATACTGCTATCTCTTACCTACGAGGTGAGGTCGTTCCCTGCGGCGATGAAAAGGGCTGGTACATAGTAACTCATGATTCCTTTCCTCTCGGCTGGGGCAAGTCAAGCGACGGAATGATGAAAAACCATTACCCGAAGGGGTTAAGAAAGTAAAAAAGAACGCGGAAGATTCCGCGTTCTTTTCATTTATTCCTTCTTTTTCTTGATGATGATCACAGTAACTACTGCGCCGATTGCCGCTACAGCGACTACTCCAATAATTATCGGGAGAACAAGGTTATTATCCTTGTCGTTATCCTTTTTCTCCTCGCCGTCAGTCGTATCGACAGGACCTGTCACGTCGGGAACGGTCGTATCTGTGCCGTCGGTCGTTTCGTCGGGATCAGTCGTCACGGTTCCGTCTGTTGTCGTATCATCGGGGAGCTTACCGCCCTCGGAAGCGCCGCACTTTGTGCACTTGCCGTTCTCGTCAAAGCTGTGACCGAGTGCACTGCCCTCGGTTGCCTGACACTTAGTACAGGTCTTGGGAGTGTCGCAGTCCGCAGGCGTCCAGTTGTGTCCGGTTGCCTTTATCGTCTGTCCATTGTTTATGATCTGCTTACAAGAGGTACACTTGACATTTCCCGTGTGTCCGTCAACGGTACAGGTAGGAGCTTTAGTGCCCTCGATAGTTGTATTGGTATGAGTGCAGGTCGGAGTTGTCGATCCCGAGCTTGAGCCGTCTCCAGTGTAGACCGTAATGCTCATTGCACGGCTCTGCTTTGCCAGATTAGAATACGTAACAGAATTAACGGGGGAGGCAAAGACAACGGTAATGATACCGTTATTATTCGTTGCGGTTGCGCCATCGGGGGCATTCAGCCAGCTGCCGGTGTACTTGCTGTCTGAAATTCCAACGCAGTTTATCTCAAGCTTTGTTATACCGGGATATTCAATAATAACATCAGAGCCCTGATAGAAGCGTGCGGGATTGCTGTAATCCTTGACGTCGCTTTGCGAGTTTGCTTTATTGTTTGTAACGGTTATACCGCTCTGCTTCCAAACCTGCTTTGACGTATTGTACTCGATAAGATTTGCCTTGTCAGTAAAGCTGATAATAACGGTCGTACCGCCCGAGTTTGTCGGTTCATCAGCGCCGCAGACGGTACACTTATTATTGCTGAAATTATGTCCGGTTGCGCTTGTCTTATCGCCTGTGTAGGTGTCGCCGCAGAGCGAGCAGGTATAAGCCGTAAATCCGCCGCTTACGCAGTTCGGCTTAATTACGATGGCGGTATACTTATGAGTACAGGTAGCGGGAGGAGTAACGTCGGTGTTTCCGCCCGAGCTTCCACCGGAGCTGCCGCTTCCGTCAGTCGTATAAAGACGTGCAATATAGTCGGTATCCTTGAGCTTTGTCGTAGTAAGAACGCTCATCGTGAAGTACGAGCCGTAAGTACCGATATAGCTCTGCTCGCCCGAGACATTGGTCTTAAGAGCGTTTTTCGCGCTGTCCCAGGTATATACGGAGGATGCCGTAGTGCCAAATGTAAAGTTATAATGCTCATTGCCGTCCGAGCCGGTAGCAAGAACGAGGTTTATATACTGCTTCTTATTACTGCTATCCTTGAAATAGAGGTAATAGCCGCCCGTCGCGGTCTCGACAAAGACGTCAACGCCCTTCGTCTGATCGCTGTCGGTTGCACCGTAGTAACCCGACATAGCGCCTGTGAAGTAGTATTCCATCGCCGCCGCATCGGAATAGAAACCGAGCTTGTACGCCTTGCCGGTAGCAACCGAGGTAGCGTATGTCGGCTTTACTGCTTCCTTTGCTCCGCAGAGAGAGCAGGTGCCGGAAACGTAGTTATGATTCTTTGCTTCTACGTAGTTTGTCTTGTAGCTGTAGGTACAGCCCGATGTCTTACACTTGAAGATCGTGTAGCCCTTTGTCGTGCAGGTTGCAGGTACTGTAGTTCCTGCGTCAAAGTTATTATGGCTGCACTTTTTACTGCTTGCGCCCGAGGGCGTAGTCATATTCGAGGGAATCTCTTCGCCGAAGAGAAGGAATCCAAGCTCAGGATAGTCAACGAATACGTTACGGGTTCCCGTAATTGATTCAACTGAGTCGTTACGGCCAAGCTCCCAGGTATCAACAGGGTCAGCTTCCATCCACTCTAGCATAACGTCGAGACTTTCCATTACGCCGCTCTTGCCCCAAGCGTAGTTACGGTTGCCCCAACGAACGTAAACGTAGAGGAAGATACGCGCAACGTCACCGCGAAGGTCGTACTTATTGTTCGATTCGTTGTTAGGATTATAGTATCCGCTGCTCTTTCCGTAAGCGGTGTTACCGCGCGAGCTGTTTTCACTCGTCGAGGTCGGGCGAAGCATCATAAGGTCGTTTTCATCGCTTCCGCCGAGACCCTTACTGTTAGGCCAGGTGTGCTCGCGGTTCCAACCGCCGTTCCAGGTAGGACCGATCTGATTTCCCGAATAGAAGGACGAAATCTTTCCGCCACCACCCTGACAGTCGGTATACTGGAAAAGACTCTTTGTTGCGTCATAGCTCGTAATGTAGCTGTGCGCGCTCTTCATCATATCCTGCAGTGCCTTAAAGAGAGCACTGTTAGGCGCGTCAGACGTACCCGTTCCGCCTGCGTAAGTTGAAAGCACGTCGTATGACGTGTACTTATCATAGAACTTTTCGGCGTTCGGGGACATGAACGTCGCGACTGTTCCTCGAGTACCCCAGTTGTATATGTATTTACCATTATCGGCATACTTGTAGGTTACTTCTGCGGCTTCTGCCTGCATACCGATAAAGGGAAGCGTCGATATACAGCAAACCAGTACCAGAATGACCGCTAATCCGCGTTTCAAGATATTGTTCATCTGAATTCTCCTCAATAGATATTTATCTTATATAGTTTACCCTATAACACAGATAAAATCAATAGCTTTTCAAAAACTTTGTCGTTTTGTCTGCTTTTTAATATTTTTGTAAAATGTACTTGACATTTTGTATCGGGCATGCTATAATCAAAATGTAAAGCGTACTTTACTTTTGGAGGAGCTATTTTGGAAAACAGAATCAGAGAATTACGCAAAGAAGGTAAGATCACGCAGGATGATCTCGCTAACGCAGTAGGTGTGACACGCCAGACGATAATATCGCTTGAAAACGGTAAATACAACGCATCGCTTCAGCTCGCGCATAAGATCTCCGCGTATTTCGGACTTACCATAGAAGAAGTTTTTATTTTCGAGGAGGAATGATCAATGGAATTCAAAAAGAAGCTAAAAATCAGACTTTGGGTCGCGATTTCTTATATCGTGCTTGGAATAGCAATGGCAACGGTTGCGATCGTAAGTAAGACGGAAAATCAGTTTATATCCTCGTTCGGTCTTGCTCTTGCCGTTATGGGAATCGCACGTATAAGAAACTATTTTCTTATAACGAAAAACGAGGACACCTTAAGAAAGCGCGAAATAACGGAAACCGACGAAAGAAATGTATCTATTGTCAACAAGGCGAGAAGCGCCGCGTTTACGGTATATATTTTACTCGCAGGCGTTTTCGTAATCGTTATGGGGCTTTTGGATAAAATCGAGATCTCCGTCTGGGTCTCGTATTCGGTCGCACTTCTCGTGTTCGTTTATTGGATATGCTATATCATATATCAAAAGAAATCGTAAAAATGTCCCCTAACGGGGACTTTTTTTAATTTGACAGTATGAAATTCTTAACTCTCGGGTGGAAGCAGAGGTAGATCATCGGAAGAAGCGATATTGCGCTTCCTATCGCAAATACGATATACAGCGGGAAAAGGTCTCCTAGTACACCGTAAAGGACGGTTGAAAGTGCCGAGCCGCCAACGCATGCAGACTGAACGAAGCCGAGTATCGCGCCGCGGTTATCCTCGGGCAGCGCAAGCATAAGTGACGCGTTGAACACCGCGTTTCCCGCGCTGTTCATAAACGCTCCGAGGAAGCCGAATATGCACATCATAACGAAGCTTTCGGTCAAGAATGCCGGCACCATAAAGACGACCGAAGAGGTGAAGCTGATAGCCATTACCCAAAATCGCGTCTTCGGCTTCAGCTTGATTATTCCGAGAAGAACCACGCAGATGAGTGACGCTACAGTCGTTATCGACATAAGGTAGCCGTACATATCGACCGAGAATCCCTTTTGCATACAGAACGGGAGCATAAGGGAAAATGATCCCGCGGAGAGGAAATTAAGTATTATTGCGCATGGAATGAATATCTTAAGACACGGCTCGGAAAATATCGTCTTTACAGCCGAACCCATATCTCGTAAAACACCCTTTACCGTTACCGATTCACCTTGGCGGAGCGTTTTCGGAACGCGTATAAAAAGCTCGCTGATCGCGGAATAGAGATTACTTAAGCCGTTAATTATCACGATGAGTGGCACGCCGAAAAATGCGACCATTACACCGCTGAACGCCGTACCGACGGTATTGATAAGCGAGCTTGACGCAGAAAATACCGACTGACCGCGCACCATGTCGTCACGCGGAATAATGTCGATAAGAAGCGTGTTCGCGGCAGGTGAATAAAAGACGCTTCCGAATGCGGCGAGGAACGCGGCAACGAGAACACCCGCGATGCTCAATTTATTCGTATACGCGAAAATGCCGACTGTTATCATTACCGCGCTCTGCAAAAGGTCGAGCCCGATCATTACCCATTTACGGTTCAGCTTGTCTACGATACTTCCGCAAAACGGCGAGAGGAACATCGTAACGAACATCGAGATCGCCGACATAACGCCCATAAGCGCACTCGAGCCGGTTTGATCGTATACCCAATATCCGATAGCGACACTGTACATAAGATCGCCGAGGGTACTGACCGTGCTACCCTGCAGAAGCAGTACAAAATCCTTGTTCCAGAGCTTTTTCATTAAAGAAACCGTCCTATATCATTTACTAGCGCCATTATAACATAAAGATCAAGCATCTTGTAGACCCTTTTAAGACCTCTTGATGCTTGATCTTTACCTGTTAGTCAGAGTAAGCTTTCGTCGTAAATTGCGCGGACTCCGCCGATGAACTTCGGGCGTGTACGCGCGGCGACGACAAGCGCCTCGCCGATGTGATCGTTAGTCAGACGCAGAGGAACTGCTACCTTTTTAAGGTGCATTCCGATGAGCGTAAGACCTATATCAAGTCCTGCGTCTGCCTTAATTTCTTCAACAACAACGGGGTCGGTAAATGACTTATACGCCTGCGTTGCCATTGATCCGCCCGCCTTCGGCTGGGGAATCACATTTACCGCTTCAAGGTTCGGCGCAGCTTCCCTCTCAATCACTACTGCGCGGTTAAGATGCTCACAGCACTGAAATGCGAGGTATATTCCCTTTTCTTTTGCAGATTCGTAAAGAGCAGAAAAGACCTCTGCCGCCGCTTCGGGCGCGGAATTCGTTCCGATCCTCGAGCCGAGTATCTCACTCGTCGAGCAACCGATTATCAGTATATTTCCCTTTTTAAGCGCCGCCTTCTCGATGATCTCATTCACCGTCAGACGCGCTTGTTCGTAAAGTGTTTTATCCACAGTTATATTTACCTTTCCAATTTCTTGAATCGTGTCTCGGACATTACGTTGACATAACCTTCATCAAACTTATTTGCCGAGCGGAATATTCCGTCGTCAAGACCTGTTATAACAGTCGGTTTACCCATTATAACGACGATCCTTACGTATTCCTTCGACTGCTTTACGCTTAATATGCGTTCCTTCTTTATACCGTAAACGCCTCCCCAGCTCATAGCCAAAGAGGAAGCTGTTCCCATTCGATATAATTGTCAACGCAATTTATAATAGTGCGTTTGTTCGCGCGCTTTGCCGTAAAATAGACCTCGTAATTCTTGTCACCGTCACTGAATCTGACGAGATTCATTTTTTCAAAAGTCGTCGGCACAGCCGAGCTTTTTGCGGCTTGTTTGAAAAGGTCGTAAATTTTTGACATAATTGATCCTCTCTTTCAGTTTAACAATAATAATTATTTCAAGATCAGCGCAGTTTTCGAAGAAATCCGTCTCCCGAAAAGAAAATGCCCTCTTTAATGCGGTCTCCGTTTTCAATCGGCTTTCTTTGTTCTTTTTGCGTTGTAACGTTCACGACAAGCGGAACGGGATTCATAAGAATTACGTTTTCACGGTTTTTTCTCAAATGCTCATCGGTAAGCTTGTAATCAAAATTGTACGGATTTTTTGTTTTCGGCTCATATTGGATACCGGATGCCGCCTGCGAAAACTGAAACATCATATTCTTCGTAGAATAGTTTTTCTCGTCGAGGAAGTTAAAGCAAATGCGTTTGGAAAGCGTGCCGATAAGCTTGACGGAGTATGCCGTCTCCGCCGTTATAACGTGAAAATCGGCGTTTGTTCCTTTAGTCCAACCGAGCCACCAAAAACTGTGCGTCGGAATCAGCTCGTGTTTTTTCGCTTTGCATACTGATTTTAATCTACAAACCAAGCTTATACGCTTGCAAAGCAATCTGACAAACAGAAATACCGGTACAACGCATAACAGCGCCGATATAACAAGAAACCATTTCATAGCTGACACCTCCGAGTTATTTATTAAATAATTAATTATTTTCGTTAAACAATCACCGTGTTAACGGAGCGAGGCGGGAGTGCGTATGACGAAGAACCGAACGTGACGATCTTTTCGTCATAATACGGATTTGCCACGACGAGCACTATTTGACCGTCGGGATTCTTAAACGCAACAGTTGATGATGAATACTCGCCCTTGATCTTCAGGTATCTCGCACCGCGCTTTACGAAATGCGAAAAATGCTTCATAAGGTAAAATTCCGGTGTAAGAACGCCCTTTCCGTCGACAACGTGAATGAGCGAATTCTGCTTCCAGCCCCAAGTGCTCATGCTATCGCCCTCGAGAGCAATATTCCAATAAACGTAAGAGGATGCGCCCATGCGGAAATAGAGTCTCATCAGCTCGAAAATATACATCATATGGTCGAACGAGTTGTCACCGTTGCCGCACTCGCTTTCGCTTTGTATTATCTCAAGATCGGGATAGTCGTCGTGTGTCTCAGTCAAGGCGTATCTGCCTGCCCACTGATAAGCAACGCCCTTTATATATTTTCGTGCGCGTTTATCGTGCATCGCAACACCGAGATAATCCGAATATCTTGTATAAAGCATTCTCTTGTCGGTCTCGGGACCGTTTACTGTACCGAAGATAATATCTACGCCTGTCTTGTCAAGCGCTTCTCCGAGATAGCCGCCAATAAAGTCAGCCATTTCCTTGCCCGTCCACACGCAGGACGGAAAGACCTGTCTTGAGCACGGCTCGTTCTGAGGGCAGACCTGAATTATCGGGATGTTCTCCTTATGATACGCTTCAACGTACTTTTTGAAGTACAGCGCATATGCCTTTAGGTTTTTCTCCGTCATATTAAAGGTGCCGTTACTGTAAGCGCGCTTCGTCTTCATCCAAAGCGGCGGACACCAGGGGGACGCAAACATCTGCATATCATTCTGACGCTTAAGTCCCTCTCTGATAAGCGGTATAAGCAGCTCTTTATCCCTCTCAATAGAGAAGTTTTTCATTTCATAGTCGCCCGCCGTCTCGTTATACGAGAAAAAATCAAGCGAAAAGTCGCTTGCGCCGATTGGAGTTCTGCAGTAATTGAAATTACACTTATCCGCGTCAAAAAGCTCGTCAAGCAGTTTTTCACGCTCGGAGTCATCAAGCTTCTGAAGCGCCTGCGCGCTAAGCTCTGAAAAGCACGTGCCGAAGCCGCGGATCTTTTGCCTTTCACCTACAACTGTAAGCTCTATTCCCTTTTCTTTGACCTCGCTTATCTCCGCCCAAGCTCTTTTTTCGGTAGTTGATATTATCATTTTAGTTCTCCTGAAAGCACAAGACTTTATTTATTGATCGGAACATAATATATTATATCATAATGTCCTCTCATTTTCAATACAGTATTATTACTTCATAAAAAACGGTATTGAAAAATCGGAGCAAAAGTAGTAAAATGAGATTATAAATCAGAGAGGAAGCTTTTATATGTTCTCATGTGATACTATGCTCGTGAGCAGTGCCTGCTCGCGTTACGGCAAAAACATACTTGCAAAAAACAGTGACCGTCCGTCGGGCGAGCCGCAGCCGCTTTGCTTTTATGAGGGTCGTGAATATCCCGACGGTGCGACTGTAAAAACAACGCATATAACGATCCCGCAGGTACGCAAAACCTACTCGGTCGTTGGATCAAGGCCTTACTGGATATGGGGCTTTGAGATGGGCTATAACGAAAAGGGGCTTGTTATCGGCAACGAGGCGGAGGGCTCGCGTATGGATCCCGAAACCGAGGACGGTATACTCGGAATGGACCTTTTGCGTCTTGCACTTGAGCGTTCGGCAACCGCAAAAGAGGCGATAGAGGTCATCACGTCACTGCTCAAAAAATACGGTCAGAAGGCAAACGCAAGCGCGCTCACACAGCGCACATATGAAAACACCTTTCTTATAGTTGACAAGGACGAATGCTGGATTCTTGAGACCGCAGGGCGCGAATGGGCGGCAAAGCAGGTCAAGACCATGCAGGGCATCTCAAACTGTTATTCCATCGGAACCGACGCGGATATGCTCTCGGAAAACGCCGAGAGGATTGCAAGAGAAAAACGGTGGCTGTCTCCTTGCGAGCCGTTTGACTTCGCTAAGGCATACTCGGGACGTATTATCCGTCAGCCACTCGGCGTTCAGCGCTTCCGCCGTCTGAACAAGCTCCTTTCTCAGAAGGAAATGCACGATTTCGAGTCGCTTTCCGACATCTTGCGCGATCATTTCGAGGGGGAGCTTATCGAGCCGCGCTTCGGTGCAACCGCAGGCACGTTTTTAAGCATCTGCATGCACATGCGCGAATGGGGCGAGAGCGAAACGTCCGCTTCCCTTTTGGCAAGATATGATGAGACGATAGGTATTATTGCGCGTTATGCGCCCGTCCAGCCGTGTCTATCTGCTTATATTCCCGTTTATATGGTCGGAAAGCTCCCGAAGAAGATGCAGACCGCCGACCGCGCTTTCAGCGAAAGCTCGCTTTGGTGGCAGGTGAAGCTGCTCAGCTTGCTCGTTACCGTTAACGAAGAAAAATTCGCTTCCGAGATAAGAGAAAAGCTCAAGCAGCTTGAAACGCAGTTTGCCGACAAGGCGGAAAAAGCCGAAAAACAAGCTACCGAGCTTATCTTAAGCGGCAAGCGCGAAGAGGCAAATGAGCTTCTTTATTCCGTTACCGACGAATGCACCGAAATTCTTTACGACTTTGCAAAGGCGGAGATCGCTCGCCTTTCGGGCATAATCAAAGAAATGGGCGGTCTCTACGGCAGACAAAAGGAAGCCATCGAAGAATATTTCGAGTATGCTGATATCGACCTCTGACAGATAAAAATGCAATGTTCGTTAATATTTTGTTATCACGCTGTGAAAATATTTTTAACTAGAGCGTCAAAAAGTATTGAAATAGATAAAAATCTGTGATATACTGTCGGTATGAAATACCCATAACTTTATAACTTTGGAGGAATTTATTATGTTTTGTAAAAACTGTGGACAGGAATCCACTGATAGCAGCCGTTTTTGCCGTTATTGCGGTGCTGAATTAGTCCCCGAGTCTGCCCCCGTTGAGGAACCGACTGCTCAGCAGACCGAAGCTAACACTGCAAATTATTCCGCGCCTATCTATAATACCGCGCCCGTTCCGACCGTAGATCCCGGCTCGGGTCTTGGCATTACTGCGATGATCCTCGGTATCGTAGCTCTGTCGCTCGGTGCTATCTGCTCCTGCCTGTTTGCTCTCCTTGGCGGCATTATCCCGTTGGCTTGTGCCATCGTCGCCGTATCTCTCGGCGTTGTCGGTAAGAAGAAATCCGCCGCTGTCGGAATCGAAAACAAGAAGGCAAAGGTCGGAATTACCCTTGGCATTATCGCTATTGCCGTTATCATCGTCTTTATCATTCTCAACGGTATATTGGGCGCATTAATGGGTGCGTCAATTGCGGCAAAATACGACAGCTACTATTAATTTTCATTATATTTGATTCATAAAGGCCATCGTTTCGGCGATGGTCTTTTCAATACCGAAAAGGACTGCCGCATCATGAAAACATGGGTAAGAAAATACAAAAAACGGCTTCTCTTAGCCGCACATATTCTCGCCGTCCCTGCCATTATGCTCCTTCATCTGCTCAGCGACGGCATGCTGAACACAAACAGAGTCTGCTCATGGCGGCGCATCGGCGCGCTTTGCCCTACTTGCGGCGGAACGCATTTTATTAACGCTCTCTCAAGAGGCGATCTTTTGGGGGCGCTGAAGTACAATGCGTTCCTGTTCTTGCTGACGGTATTTTTTGTTCTCACTCTGGTATTCATCGATCTTGCCGTTTGGCTTGATCTTAGCTTTCCAAAAAAAGCACTGCGGAAAATGTACAGTATTCCTATGCTGATTATTCTCGGCGTGATCATGATACTGTTTTTGATCCTGCGAAATTGGCGGATCTGGATATTGCTGTTTCAATAACCGCAAAAAAGACACCCTTTCGGGTGTCTTTTTTATTTTGCAATATCTCTTGCGACGTGAACGCCACTTGCCGAGGCGTGAGAAAGCGAATGCGTTATGCCGCTTCCGTCGCCGATAATATAGAGTCCCGGATAGCAGGATTCGAGCTTGTCGTTAACCTCGACCTCCATATTATAGAACTTGACTTCAACTCCGTAAAGAAGCGTATCGTCGTTTGCAGTACCGGGCGCGACCTTGTCGAGCGCATATATCATCTCGATGATTCCGTCAAGCAAACGCTTCGGCAGAACCAAGCTCAGATCTCCCGGAGTCGCCTGAAGAGTAGGCGCGAAGAAGGAATCACCCATTCGGTTTGGAGTCGAGCGCTGTCCGCGTATCAAGTCACCGAAACGCTGAACTATAACTCCGCCGCCGAGCATGTTGCTTAAACGCGCAATTGATTCGCCGTAGCCGTTCGAATCCTTGAACGGCTCGGAAAAGTGCTTCGACACAAGAAGCGCGAAATTTGTATTGTCGGTCTGAAGTGCGGGATCGTCATAGCTGTGACCGTTGACTGTAATTATACCGTTCGTATTCTCGTTTACAACTGCGCCGCGCGGATTCATACAGAATGTGCGCACCTTATCTCCGTACTGCTTCGTACGGTAAACGATCTTGCTTTCGTAAAGCTCGTCGGTGAGGTGTGCAAATACAGCCGCGGGAAGCTCAACTCGGACGCCGATGTCGACACGGTTTGACTTCGTCGGTATTTTAAGATCACCGCATACCTTTTCCATCCACTTGCTTCCGCTTCTGCCAACGGAAACTATGCACTTCTCGCATTCAAGTGCGTTGCCGTTATACTTGACCGCGTAGCCGCCGTCGATGACCTCTATCGAATCGACAGGCGTATCGAAGAAGAAGTCGACCTTATTTTCAAGATAAGCGTAGAGATTTTCAAGAACAACGTAATTCTTATCGGTGCCGAGATGACGTACCGAGGCGTCAAGCAGATGAAGACCGTTCTGAATGCAAAGCGTCTTGAAGCGAGTGCCTGCCGTCGAATAAAGCTTCGTTCCCTCTCCGCCGTATTTCAAATTGATCTCGTCAACGTAGTGCATAAGGTCAATCGCCTGCTTTTTGCCGATGTACTCATAAAGTGTGCCGCCGAAATCGTTTGTAATATTATATTTTCCGTCCGAGAATGCGCCTGCGCCGCCAAATCCGCTCATAATAGAACAGCTTTTACAGCCGATACAGGTCTTTATTTTCTCTCCGTCTATAGGACAATGGCGCTTGCTTAATGCGTGTCCTGCCTCGAAAACGGCGATCTTCATTTCGGGCTTGATGCGCACAAGCTCGTACGCCGCAAAAATTCCTCCGGGACCTGCACCTATAATTATAACGTCATATTTCATACTTTTATCTCCATATTACATAAAGTAACAAATTTGCTGAGTTTATCCGAACGTTCTCGTTATCAATATCACCAGACCGAATAATAGAACGTGATTCGGTTTGCCGCTTCGTCGATCAGCACGTAGCAGATCTCTCCGTGGTTAAAGCCGCCGTTCAGGTAAAGCTGATATCGCGTCGCGTCAATGCCGTCAGACGACCAGCCGTTTTCATTACACCATTTTTCATTTGAGCCGACCCACGTCGCGCGATATTCAAGCTTCGCTTTCCATTCCGCGATTTTATCGGCAGTCGTAGTATAAGAAAGCTCAAAGACCTCGCCTCCCTGCAGAAGCTGAGGGGAATATGAAAACTTAACGTCTTTTGCATCTGAAGGAATGGATTTCGGAAAGGAGTTGCGAACGTACTTTACGTCATCGATCTGTCCGTAAGCGCGGCTGTAATAGCGAACGTCGGTAGTTACCGTAGTTGACGTCCACACCGAAAGCAAAAAAGTGTAAAAAATTGACGCAAGCAAAAGAACGACCGACAGAACGGTTGTAAGTGCCGTCGTTGAAGCAACGCCCAATTTGCCTTTGGCGGCAAAAATTGCTACGGTTCCGAGGAAAAGCGCGGGTATTATAAGGAGCATCATTCTTCCCCACAGCGGCTCTACAGCACCTTCAAAAAGGATCAATACCGCAACAAAGCCGAGGAGTGCCAACGCACTCATAATAATCGGATAAATAGCGTATTTTTTCATCATTTTCCTCCTTCCGTGTGCTTACGCTTTTATTATAACACAATAATGCGGCATTTGCAACAGTATGCATATTCTTTGTTCTACGTCGAGCAGAAGCAAAAAGACACCCGAACGGGTGTCTTTTATTATAACTCATATACTGCCCGTTTTATTGCCGAGCTGATAGAATGCAACCGCAGAAGCGGCGGCTACGTTGAGCGAATCAACGCCGTGATACATAGGTATTTTTACAGTATAATCGCAGCCCATTATTGTCGCGTCGGACAGTCCGTCGCCCTCTGTTCCCATTATGATTGCAAGTTTTTCTTCACTTATCAGCTTGGGATCGTTTATCGAAACAGAATCATCCTTCAGCGCCATAGCTACCGTTTTGAAGCCGAGCGACTTGATCTCGTCAAGCCCGTCGCTGCTTAAAAACGTCCATTCGATCTGAAAGACCGTTCCCATGCTGACTCTCGCCGCGCGTCTGTATAAAGGATCGGAGCATCCGGGTGTAAGAAGCACAGCGTCCATTCCGAGCGCCGCGGCAGAGCGGATTATAGCTCCAACGTTCGTCGGGTTCATCACCTTATCGAGGACCACTATTCTGCTTTTGTTTTCGCAGATCTCCTTGACACCGAGGAGCTTCTTCCTTCTCATAGCGCACAGCATGCCTCTTGTGAGCTTGAAGCCCGTCAGCTGAGTAAGGACGTCAAACTCGGCGCAAAATACGGGGACGTTCTTTATTCTTTCAAGAATACGCTTGCCCTCGCCCTCGATGTGTCTTTTTTCCATAACGCATGAGATCGGCTCGTATCCTGCGTCAAGTGCACGCTCGATGACCTTTGGGCTTTCCGCGATAAACATCCCTTTTTCGGGGAACTCTCTGTTTAACAGCTGTCCCTCGCTCAGACGTGCGTATACGTCAAGCTCAGGATCGAGAAAATCTGTAATTTCTTTAACGTTTATCATAGTTGATTAATTTTGACGCTTTTCGCCATACTTATATCTTCCGACTCTGTAGGGGAATTCCAATACGGTAGGTCCGTTCTGAAGCTCCAGGACCTCCTTTGATCTTTCCGCGAGCACTGCGTTCGGGTAATACCAATTTCCCGTTTTCGCTTCACTATCGGGAGTTGCAAGATACTTATCAGTTACAAGGACAGTATCCGCCTCAACAAACAGACTGAACGGCATATACGGATTCCAGGAGTGGTGAGGAGTATCTACTGCGGTAAGCTTGAAGTAGTCCATGTCATAGATATTCATAACGTGGTCCATAGACCCCTTGTCTGCATCGCCCGTCAGAAGCACCTTCTGCTCCTCAATGTTAAGCATGCACCAGGTACTGCTGTCATTGAAGTTTGACCTTTTCGTATCTTTGAGAAAGTCGGTGCTATAGTAGCAATTTCTCGGAAGCTGCTCCTGGGTGAAGACTATGTCTATAGATATATCGTCAAAATAATACCTTTGACCGATCCTTACGCGGTAAACAAGAGGATGTCCGCCGTCGCCGGTTTTCAAAAGCTTTGCGGCTTCTCTTACCTTTTTTTCGTCCTCACGCGCGCCTATATCAAGCTCGAATACGTCCTCTGCAGGAGTATTGAAATAGAAGCCGTCAACAGTGAGGGATTCCGCATCGGATGTGCCGTTAAGAAAATCTCCTAAAAGTCCGCAGTGATCTCTGTGCAAATGGGTGATAAACCACGCCTCAACAACCGGCTTTTCCCCTTCGGGCAAAAGCTTCTTCATGTAATCAAGAAGATAGACGCTCTCGCCCGGAAGTCCGCCGTCGCTGATTATGAAATGGCGGTTCTTGAGCTGAATGAGAAAGCTGTTTCCAAATGCCTTCAAAGGAATATTGTGCAGCGTTGTCTTTGTATCACGTTTTTCATCGGTGAGAACGCTTCTTTTCAGGTGGGGTGACAGGGGCATTGTCGGACTGATGCAAAGATAGGTGGTCTTTGTTCTCACAAGATACGTAAGAGTGCAAAATATGCCGTCCTTTTCATACGAAACGCATCTGACGTAATCGTAGATCTCCTTTCTCTGTATCTGAGTGCTACGTGCATGCTCATTATCATAGCACAAGCTGTAGCCACGCTCTCTAAGACGTGATTCGAACACCTTATAAGCCATAGCGTCAGTATCGTAGGCAACGGTGATAACGTAGTTATCCTCGCCGTAGCACACCGCCTCTTCGGTGTTCATATTAATATCTTTTATAGCATTTAAAAGCTTTTCTGTCATGGCGCGGTCCTTTTAGCGTGTGATTTATCTGTTCTTCAGACATTCAATAAGAGGTCTCGGGTCGTTTGCGGTGATAAGAGATGCGCCCTTTTCGATGCACAGCTGTACGTCTTCCTTCGTATCGGCGCAGTACATGTGGATCGGAAGTCCCTTTTTACGGTAGAAATCGCTCTTTCCGGATCGCATATATCTCATATCAAGACCGATCTCATCATAGAAATCGTAGTTCTCGAATTCGAGCATATCAATATCGGGATAACCCATAGTACGACCGTTGTACTTTTCCTTGATATATCGGATGATCCTGCCGTTAAATGCGTAGAACCAGCAGTCATCAAAGAAGCCGTATTCCTTGAGCGCCTTAACAGTAATATCAACGGTCTCCTCGGTGTATTCTTTTATCTCAACGCCAAGTCGGAAATTCGGATTAACGCTCTTGACAAGGTCAAGAAGCTCGTAAAGAGTCGGGATTTCGACCTGTCCCTTGAACTTATCGCCGAACTTCTGCTCGTAACAGGGGCAAAGCTCCTTGATCTCGGAAAGTGTCATATCGCGCAGGCATTTATCTACACCGCAGGTGCGAAGCGTGTTCTGGTCGTGCATAAGAACCGGAACCTTGTCCTTTGAAAGCCAAACGTCAAATTCAAAGGCGTCAATTTCAAGCTCAAGTGCTTTTCTAAAGGATAGAAGTGTGTTTTCAGGGTAGAGTGCGCAGAATCCGCGATGTCCTTCAGCGTATATTTTGTTCATGGTTACCTCCGATTAGGTAGTATTTTGGTGTAATTGATTGTAGCATATTTGATTTGGAAATGCAAGGGGGATATGAGAAAAAAGGGCAATTATTTACTCGTTTTGAATGGTTAAAATAAGACTTGAAAGGCCACACCTCCGCCGAAGGCGGAAGCAAAAGAAAAGCCACCCGAATGGGTGGTTTTCTTTTGAGTAGAGTTTCCGAAAAAGATTCCATTAGTTAGTGAAATATTTTGCCTGCGTTTACGTGCTTTTATAGGCCCGTTAACTCAAAAGCATCACCCATTGTTATGGGATTTGTACGAAAAAAACTGCTTATCTGTTTGAATTGCGCCTTAAAAAGAGCGTTTTCTGACGGTCCTTTTTTAACGAGCTCTACGTACTTGACTTTTTTATTGTCGCACAGACTTAACATACTTTTATTAAAGCTTTCAGCAAACGAGCTTCCATTCATTAAACCAATTAGAATAATTACGGCTTCAGGCAATTTTTGACGTATTGCAGAAACAAGGTCTACATACTCCGAGAATGCGTTTGGGTTGGATTCATCCTCTTCGCCGAGTGAAATAAATACCTTGTTTGGATGAATATCCACAACACAGTCATCAAGGATCTCTATTGCTTCTTTTACCGTCAAGCCTTTAACGCTTCGATTATATACCGCATTCTCGGACTTGCATTTATTGATCAGCTCGTATATGGGAAATTCAGACATATACGTCGAGCCAAAAATCACGATCTCTCCCGGAAGTGCAAGATCATTTATCTTTTTCATAGAGTTTGCTTTGGTCCGCACATACTCTTTCATTACACTACCTCCGTTGATTGATAGCTTTTTTCGCGCCACGAATTGACAAAGTACAGCGCAAGATCTATGCTTACAACGATCAAATTGATCAAGTAAAGAATCACAACGTAATTTAATTGATGATTTACGATCTTACCGATAATTCCGGATATATATCCGATTATAATAGCAATGATAAAGACGACGCTTTTACCCTTTGTTGATTTTGAGCGTATGCTTTTATATACAGAGATAGGCCAAGACATACCGAAGCATATTAGCATGATAATTTCGAAGATCTGCATTTTCCATTCCTCCTGATAAGATACCATAATTATACTCTTGACAAACGCAAAAGTAAAATATATAATTTTTATAAAAATCATAGGTTGTGCCTATATAACGGAGGAATTATGGATATACAAAAGCTGAAATACTTTTATACAACAGCCCAGCTTGAGCATGTCACACGGTCTTCAGAAGTATTGCATATATCTCAGCCGTCTCTTACCCAAGCGATTCATTCACTTGAAAGTGAGCTTGGGGTCCCGTTATTTCGACGCGAAGGAAGAAAAGTGGCATTAACAGAGTTTGGCGTTTACTTGAAGCAGAGATTAGATGTGTTGATACCGGAATTTGACCATCTTGCAATTGAAATGGAAGAATTAAAGCAATCTGTTACTAAGAAAATACGGCTCAATATACTTGCGGCCTCTTCATTTGTCATAAATGCGATCATGGAATACAAAAAGGAGAACCCTGAGGCGATCTTTGACTTCGAGCAGAACAAAACAAAGAACAACTGCGATATATTGATTACAACAAACGGTTTGAAGAACGATTCGGAAAAGAAATACTTGCACCGATGCGTCAAAAAAGAAAAAATTTATCTTGCAGTCCCGAAAGACTCAAGTTATGCCAAGGTTTCATCGGTTGAGCTGAGCGCGGTAAGGGATGAAAGCTTCATTATGCTGTCCAATACACGATTGTTCGGTGCAATATGCAGCAGATATTGTTCTATCGCAGGTTTTTATCCCAAGGTCATATTTGAATCCGATTCACCTACCGCAGTGCAGAATATCATAAGTATGGGCGCAGGAATAGCATTCTGGCCCGAATATTCGTGGGGAAAGCTTCACAATAATAATTTGAAGCTCGTCACCATTGCCGATCCTGTCTGTGAACGAGATCTGATAGTAGAACAATATGAACGACAACCAAAATCCTTATACGCAGAAGATTTTTATAATTATCTGATAAATAAATTATAAACATGCATTTTCCACAATAGCGTTGCGCCTCTACCGCCGCATAGTCACCGCGCGTCGCTCGCTCACTCGCTTCTTCGGCTTCTTGCTTTCCGGCACGGCAAAAAGCCGCCTAAATTATTCATCATTCATCAGCGAAGCGGCTTCATTATTCATTTGAAAATCCGTTCTTGTTTAATGAATAATGAATGATGAATAATGAATAGTGAATAATACAAACAAAAATCCGTCCACTTTCGTGAACGGATTTTCTTTTGAGTAGAGGTGCCGAAAAAGATGCACACGATTTTATAATAAAAATGCTTTTTGCCACGGCAAAAAGATATATTAAAACCCCTTTTCACTATTCACTATTACTTATTACTTCCAAAAAGCTTCTCGGACAGATTTAGTGAAAAGTGAAAAGTGAAGAGTGAAGAGTGAAAAAGTAAAACCTTCCCGAACTTCGTCCGAGAAGGTTTTTGGTTGCGGGGAGGGGACTTGAACCTCCTGACCTCCGGGTTATGAGCCCGACGAGCTACCAACTGCTCTACCCCGCGATATATGATGTTGAAAGAGAATTGGTGCCGGAAACCGGGCTCGAACCGGTACGATACTTTCGTATCACAGGATTTTAAGTCCCGGGCGTCTGCCAATTCCGCCACTCCGGCGTTTATCTTGCAACACTGTGTATTATATCACTTATCCTCCGCTTTGTCAATAGCTTTTTGAATTTTTCGTTCAATTCTTTTCGACAAGCTTCTTAAAAGGATTCCAAAACGTGCTTTTCTCTATTTTTTCATACCGTCCGCGCATTTCAAATTTATCCCTTGTTACTGCCGCGAAGCCGATATTTTTATACTCGCCCTTTATCAGCATATACTGCTTCAGATACCCTTCAAGCGTCATTCCGCACTTTTCCGCAACTCTCAAGCTTGCGTTATTGCCCTCGATAAAATGTATCTCTACGCGATTTGCGTTAAGCTCCTTAAAGGCAAATTCCGTCAGTGCGCTGACGGCTTCCGTCGCTATTCC
Organism: Clostridia bacterium; assembly: GCA_017621655.1. Taxonomy (GTDB): domain Bacteria; phylum Bacillota; class Clostridia; order Oscillospirales; family CAG-272; genus Colimorpha_A. The sequence goes on from JAGASS010000033.1 coordinate 188,653, forward strand.
CTGCCCCCAGAAATCGGGGTTCAAAACGTAACCGATCTCGACTCTTCCGTGTTCAAAATCGAACGACGTATAGCCGCAGGTACCTATCATTTTACCGCTATCGGTAAGTGTAACGCCCCAATCGTAATAGTCGCCGCGCTTATATGCATCGGCAATATAGCATAAATGCTCATAGCTCTGCTGTTCGCTTTCGTGCTCATTCCAAAGCAGATACTTCGTGACCTCGGGGCGACGCGCATAATCGTACATATCTCTGCTGTCATCGACCGACATTTTACGCAAGGTCAGACGATCTGTGCGAAGTGTCGGCAATTTTTTGAAAATTTTCAGCGTCTTTCCCTTTGTCATGCGTTTACCTCTGCTTTTATCCGAAGTTACTACATTTTACCGCATAAAACCCGATTTGTCAAGTTTACATTACCGCACCTGACCTAGCGTTTTGCATATAGTGATTATAGCAAGATAAATGAAAGGATCGGTGAAATATGCTTACGGCAATGTCGGAGCTGAGGAAGGGCGAAAGCGGGATCATAAAAAGCATTGAACACGTCGGAAATATGCGTCGGCGGCTGATAGACATCGGCTTCAACGTCGGCGAGCGCGTAACACTTCTCGCGCACGCACCGCTTGGCGAGCCGAGCGCGTTTTATATAAAGGGATCCGTCATCGCACTAAGAAGAAACGATGCGTCCCTCATAACTGTTATAACGGAGGAAGAAGATGGGACTGACCCTAAAAAGCGTCGGCAAGGGCATTCTTGATGATAAAATAACCGACGGCGATGGCATGACGGTCTTGATGAGCGGAAATCCGAACGTCGGGAAAAGCACGCTTTTCAACTGTCTTACAGGAATGCATCAGCATACGGGAAACTGGACCGGGAAGACCGTTTCCCTCGCCTCGGGCAAGGTAAGATACGGCGACAAAAGAATAACTCTCATTGACCTGCCCGGGTGCTTTTCGCTAAATTCGCGCTCCGAGGAGGAGCGCGTCGCGCGCGACTGCATTTATTTTGAGAATTACGATAGCGCAGTTGTGGTCTGCGACGCGTCGTGCCTTTCGCGGCATTTATATCTTGCGCTTCAGATATGTCAGGTATCGCCTAACACGGTCATCTGCGTGAACCTCGCAGACGAGGCAAAAAAGCGAGGGATAACCGTTGATACCGACGCCCTTTCAAAACGTCTTAAAGCGCCCTGCGTTCTTACGAGCGCGAAGAAAAAGAGCGACTGTAAGAAGCTTATTTCGCTTCTTGAAAAGCAGTCACATACTCTTGAAATCGATTACGGCGAAAGGATAGAAAACTACATATCGGATATTTATTCCCTCGTTATCGGATCGGGAATATCGCGCTCCGACGCGCGGGTTTTCGCTCTGCGTCTGCTAGACAGTGACGAAGAATTTTGCGAAAAGCTGAAAAGCAAGCTGTCGCTTCCCAATCCTATATATCAAGAGGCAAAAAGCTTTTCAGTAAGCTTTCTTGATACGCACTACGGCGGAAGCGTTGATCTCGTTTCCGACGAAATTTCCGATGCGATAATAAAACGTGCAAACTCCATTTCCTCGGAATGTGTGACCGAGAAAAAGGCGAGCAAAACAGCACTTTCGTTTTCGGATCGCTTACTGATCGGCAAATTCACTGCGTTTCCTATAATGCTCGCGCTCTTATTTTTCATTCTGTGGCTAACCGTCAAGGGCGCGAATTATCCCTCCAATATGCTACGCGCGCTTTTTAACGAGCTTGAAGCTATCGCACGAACGGGATTTAACAATATCGGTCTGCCGACATTCATTTCAGCACCAATCTGCGAGGGCATCATACGCGTGACCGGATGGGTAGTATCGGTAATGCTTCCGCCTATGGCGATATTTTTTCCGATGTTCACGCTTCTTGAAGACGTCGGCTATCTGCCGAGATTCGCCTTTAATCTTGACAGATGCTTCTCCTGCTCTCACGCCTGCGGAAAGCAAGCGCTTACGATGTGTATGGGGCTTGGCTGCAACGCGGCAGGCGTCGTCGGTTGCCGAATAATCGACTCTCCGCGCGAGCGCGATATCGCGCTTCTGACTAACTCCTTTATGCCATGCAACGGAAGATTCCCCATGCTTATTGCGATAATCGGCATTTTCTTTGCTTCAAGCGGAGGCGCGACCGCCGCGGTGCTTGTCGGCGTTCTTGCGATGGCGGTCGCAGTAACGCTCGCGGTATCGTATATGCTATCAAAAACCGTGCTTCGCGGTAAGCCGTCGTCCTTTACGCTTGAGCTTCCGCCCTTCAGAATGCCGAACGTCGGGCAGGTCATCACGCGCTCGATCTTCGACCGAACGCTTTTCGTTCTCGGCAGAGCCATTTCAGTCGCCGCACCGACGGGACTTTTCATCTGGCTTATTGCCAATATAAATATTGGAAACGCATCTATCCTCTCTCATGCTACGGAGCTTCTCGATCCTATCGGCAGATTTATAGGTCTAGACGGAGTAATTCTTCTCGGATTTCTTCTCGGACTTCCCGCGAACGAGATCGTCGTTCCCGTCATAATTATGGCGTATACTTCGGGAAGCGCGCTTACCGATTATTCTTCCCTGTCTGAACTAAAAAACGTTTTCATAAATAACGGCTGGACCGCGATGACCGCAGTGAATTTCATAATCTTCACCGTTTTTCACTGGCCCTGCTCGACCACGCTCCTGACGGTTAAAAAGGAAACTTCGAGCATAAAAAAGACCGCCTTCGCGTTTCTTTTGCCGACGGCGGTTGGGATTATACTGTGCCTTGTTTCAAGATTGATATTCTTCATTTGTCAATAGGTAAATAGTCCCCGGCTATACTCAAGCGAGCTTTGATCTCTGCATCAAACCACTTAAATAATATTTCTTACCCGTGAACGGGTTCCGTTTATTGCCTTCCTCTGGGAGGAAGGTGTCATTTGCGCAACAAATGACGAAAGGAGCCCGCGATGATAAGTTTTTCGCAGAGTTGCCCATCTCCACCGAGCGGTTCACAGAATATTAGTCATCAAGCGTTTCGCGCCCGATGGCTCCCTCACCGCTTCGCGGAGCTCCCTCCCGGAGGGAGCCTTTTCGTGAACCATTCTTTATTTCGGTTACTTTTCTGAACTGCGCGAAACACATAGTTTCAGTTTACAATAATCGCCCTCTTGCCTTCCGTTCTGAAGGCAAGAGGGCGATTTCTTAAAACCTGATTATTCAATTAAAGATATTTCCTCTGCGGAGCCAAAGACAACAATGAGTCCCTCGCGGATACACAAGCCATCTTCCAAAGCTACTTTGACGTACTCGCTGCGGTTTTCGTAGAAAGCGATCGCATCCGTTTCGTTTGAAAATTCATAAACGTATGCCCAAACAAGCGACTCTGCAGTAGAACTCTGGTCAGTTACGTGTACTATCGCTTTAATTTCACCGTTGAGGGTAATTCCCTGATTAGCAATATTCTGTTTGACCTGTGAGATCATTTCCGAATCATATTTCTGCGCGTGATAAACATCGGAGTCAAAAAGCTCAAGTATGCTCTCGACGGTTACCGTATTATCGCCTTTTTCGGTGTTTCCACCCTTTTCGCCGGAATTGCACGCAATTAACGCGAATGCCAATAAACCGATGAGAATAACTGATAAAATAGATCTTTTCATTTCGTTCCTCCTTAAAGGTTTGACTTAAATGCGTTACAGGATGTGATATATCATTATCACTGTAATAATTATATCACAAATCATATTGGATTTCAAGCTTTTTTCAAAGCGATTATTCCGCATCGGAATGCTCAGGGGGTTATTTTTCAAAAGCATAGTCAGAGATCATTGAAGTATCTCTCACAACTGCCCAACAAGCATGCTCTGACAGCAATTCCGCAAGTTTATAAATAGCGTGCGCATACAAAGCATTTGAGATTAAAAAAACATATTTCTTAGTTTTTGTTACCCTGTCTGTATACACTTCATTTATTCCGGATTCTCTCAAAAGTCGTAGTGCGAATGCAGTTTCATCTTCGGTCAGATTACAGCCGTTCATTATTTCTTCAAAAGAAAATTCCGTATTATCCGATTTAGATTTTTTGAAAGACTCTTTATATTGATAAAAAAATACCTTTCGAAAGTTTTTGTCAGTTAAACACGATAATGAATTACAATCACTACCATTAGCTTTTATAACACTTTCGCTATCCATCGCTTTGTAGCTTTTGTCAATAAACGAAAAATCTTCGGTTACAACAATTGCTCCCTGCGTATTTGAGAGACACCCTATCCTACATCCGTCCATTAACTTTTGAATTTGAAAATCCAACTGTTCTTTATCGCTTGAGCCGATATGGGTAAATCTCATCTTGGTGTTATAGTAAAACAGCTCAACAAGTTTTTGATGGCAATAAGACGGAAAATCGTCAGCAGATACTGACGCTTTTTCGGATTCCTTTGAAATTCCGTACAAGCTTTCTAACGAAACGTCCAAAGCGTTCGCAATTGCGGGAATCAACATAACATCAGGCATAGATACTTCTGTTTCCCATTTTGATACTGCTTGATTTGTGACTCCAAGCTTTGCACCCAATTCTTCTTGTGTGAGTTCCCGAATTTTCCGATATTTCGCAATGTTTTTTCCGATGCTCATAAACACTTTCCCTTTCGTTTTGTATTTATATTATAACACATTGCGATCATCAAATAAAGATAACATTTTACGACTTTACAAGTTTTAAGCAATTCAAAAATCGCCAAATAGTTGGATTATAAATCATTTGTTTAGTATTATTCTTTTTTATTTTCATTCCTATACTTATGCGGCGTTACGCCGTATTTCTTTTTGAAGCATTTGATAAAGTGACTGACGCTGTCGTAGCCGACCTCGTAGGAAATGTCAAGAACGGAACTTGAGGTTGTTAGAAGCAGGTTTTTCGCGCGGTACAGCTTGCTTTCCTTAAGATAATCGGAAGGATTTTTGCCTGTTATACGCTTGAATTCGGCTATAAACGCCGAGTGCGATACGGGATAGCTCTTATATATTTTCGATGCGTTCTTATCCGAGAGCGAGCCGTTTTCTATCTTCTTTATTGCGTCGCGGCAATAATACGCCGCCGCTTCTCTTGATCCCTCGTCGGGGAGCGCCTTGTCCATCACAGCGATAAATATGACCGAAATGACCGTCTCCGCTATGGTATACGAATAAGACGGAGAGATCCCGTTTTCGATCTTTTCGATGCAGTCTTTAATATATCCGTATTCGCTTTCGTTCAGCGTCACCGTCAAAAATCCCTTCTCCTTAAGCGCGTTTTTGACAGCCATTTTGCCCGAAATCAGACGCTCGAAGCACTCGGCGCGAACGGCGATATTGTAGTGCTCACCGATCTCTTCGCAACTGATCTTATGAGAAGAACCGGGGCTAAGCATAAGAACGTCGCCCGCGCTTGACACAAAGCTTTCACCCTCGACCGTATTTTCGAGAACTCCGCCCGTCGTTATTATTATCTCGTAATAATCTCGGTGCGCGTGTTCTCTTACCTCGCTTCCCTTCCAGGCGTGGCAGTTTATGTCGGAGTAATCGGCTCTTTCATTTGTTTTGTAGGTGTATTCTCTCTTCATAAGTCTATGATAATTCGCTTTTACAGCAATGTCAAGAAAAATTTTATAAAAACGCTATTTTCGCGCTACAAACGATATAAAAATAGCGTTTATGCCGTTATAATTAAGATATAAAAACCGTTTTGGAGGTTAAATATGCACGACAGAAACTGTTTCGGCGAGGATCTCAATCAGTTTGTTTACCGTCTGGGAAAAATCCTTGAGGTAATAAAGGAGGAAATAATCGTTTCATCGACTCCGGTTAACGAGGTGCTTTATAAGGAGTCCCCATACAAAGAAGGCACAGTCATGCCCGACGTTTCAAGCTTTACTCCCTTTTCACGTACCGATACGTGGGGCGGAAAGCGTGACTCTCACGCGTGGTTCTATAAAAAGCTCTTCTTCGAGGAATCTCCCTACAGAGTCGAGCTTAAGATCGACACTCAGCTCGACGGCGAGGACAAGGTGAATCCGCAGTTTATGCTCTACGTAAACGGCAAGATAAGACAAGGGCTTGACACTAATCACCGTTCCGCACTCATAACCGAAAGAGGCGAGACCGATATTCACCTCTACGCTTACACAGGTTATCCAGTTGACGATAATTTGCTTCTCCGCATGTCGGTACAGGAAATTGACGAGGACGTTGAGGGGCTTTATTACGACCTGCTCGTTCCCTATCAGATGCTTGGCTATCTCAGTCAGGGCAGTATCGAATACTATGAGGTCTTGACTGCGGCAAACGACGCTGTCAATCTCCTCGATCTTCGTAATCTCGGCTCCGAATGCTTCAAAAAAAGCGTTCCTCACGCACGGGAAGCACTAAAAAAATCGTTCTACGAAAACGGTAAATTCGTCTCAAACGGAAAGGTCGTTTGCTTTGGAAATACTCATATTGACCTCGCATACCTCTGGCCGGTAAGACAGACCGTCGAAAAGGTACAGCGCTCCTTTGCAACAGCCCTTTCACTGCTCGATAGATACCCGGAATACACCTTTATGTCCTCGCAAGTACCGCTTTACAAGTGGGTAAAGAAGGAAAACCCCGAGCTATACTCTCGCGTTCTCGAAAAGATCGCCGAGGGCAGATGGCAGGTAGAGGGCGGAATGTACTGTCAGGCAGACTGCAACCTCGCCGGTGGCGAGGGACTTGTCCGTCAATTCCTTTACGGCAAGAATTTCTATAAAAACGAGCTTGGAAGTGACAGCAAGGTACTTTGGCTTCCGGACGTTTTCGGCTATTCTGCAGCTCTTCCGCAGATTCTGAAGAAATGCGGTATTGACGATTTCGTAACCTCAAAGATCAGCTGGAACGAGACTAACACAATGCCTTACGATCTTTTCAGATGGAAAGGCATCGACGGCACCGACGTTATGGCTCACTACATCACGACCCAAAACAGCTACGACGGTAATCCGCCGCGTTTCACGACCTATAACGGCATCGCGTCGAGCGCAATGGTCAAGGCGACCTACGAGAGATTCATTGAAAAATACATAACCGACAAGGTAATGGCTCCCGTCGGCTGGGGTGACGGCGGTGGCGGTACTACCGTACAGGACTGCGAAATACTCAAGCGCCACAAGAAGTCCCTGCCCGCAACTCCGACTGCAGAATGGGGTCACTTCGGCAAGCTTATGGCAGAGACGCGCAAGGCGGCTGAAAGCAATAAATATACACCCGTTTGGGCGGGCGAGCTTTATTTTGAATTTCACCGCAAAACCTACACCTCGCAGGCGGCAAACAAGAAAGCAAACAGAAAAAGCGAATTTCTGCTTCAAAACGTTGAAAGCTCTGCGGTTATCGCAGACGCTCTCGGCGTGTCAAGCTTCGACAAGGAAAAGCACGACGAAAACTGGGAAATAGTTCTTCTCAACCAGTTCCACGATATTCTTCCCGGCTCGTCGGTTACCGAAACCTTTGTTTCAACAAAGAAAGAGTATGCATCTGTCAAGGAATACGGCGACGGCGCGATAATAGCCGACCTTAACGCAATTTCAAAAAAAGTCGCAGACAAAGGCGTTCTCATTTACAACCCCAACGGCTTTACTTACAGCGGCGCAGTTGAAGTCGACGGCAAGCGCGTAAAGGTAATGAATATTCCCCCGAAGGGCTATTCGGTGGTTGCTCCTACCGCCTTCACGGGTGAGGTCACCTTTGACGGCAAAAAGCTCGAAAACAACTATTATTCGGTAACGTTTGATACCGATATGAATATTTCTTCTATATATGACAAGTCTGAAAACAGAGAGCTTCTTAAAGACGGCAAGACGGTTCGTTTCGTCGCGTACGAGGATATGCCGTACCGCAACGATGCTTGGAACGTCGAGCTTTACTACAACGAGAAGCCGTACGACGTTAATAACGTCGTAGGAACGAAGATAATAGAGGAATCCGACCGTCTCGGTGTCGAGGTAACGAGAAGATTTGGCAAATCCATGGTCACAGACACCGTCCGGCTCTACAAGGAAAGCAAGCTTATCGAGTTTGACGACAAGGCGAATTGGCACGAAAAGCATATTCTGCTCAAGCGCGAGTTCCCGCTTGACATCGTTTCCGACAAGGCGGCGTGCGAGATACAGTTCGGCTATGCCGAGCGTCCGACTCATAAAAACACGAGCTGGGATTGGGCAAAATTCGAGGTCTGCGCTCACAAGTACGTCGACCTCTCCGACGGCGGTTACGGCGTCGCGCTCATAAACGACTGCAAGTTCGGTCACGGTCTACACGACGGCAATATTTCACTCTCGCTCCTATGCGGCCCGACTTATCCCGACCCCGAGTGCGATATGGGTAAGCACGAATTTAAGTACGCCCTGCTTCCCCACGCATCTTCCCTTTCGCAGTCCGACGTACTCAAAGAAGCGTTCTTATTCAATAATCCCGTTGTCGCAATCGAAGCTGACGGCGGAGACGGTACTGCGCCTAAGTCCTTCAGCACGGTCTCAACCGAAAACGAGCGCCTCGTTATCGATACAGTAAAGCCCGCCGAGGACGGAAACGGCACAGTCGTCCGCCTCTATGAGGGCAAGCGCTGTAAGGGCCGCGAAAAGCTCACCTTCGGCATAAAAGCAAGCAAGGTCTATCTCTGCGATATGCTCGAAAACGAGCTTAACGAGCTTGAAGTAGTTGACAATGCAGTTACAATTCCATTCAAGCCGTTTGAGATAATAACGCTAAAAATTAAGTAAAGCAAAACGCCGAGAGTAACGAAACTGTTGCTCTCGGCGAAATTTATTAGTTAGGGACGATAAGCGTAGTAAGTGCCTTTCTCTGTTCTTCTGTTGGCTCTTTCAATTTTCCGTTATTAAGGAGCGTAGTGATACAATGTAACAGAAACCACCCGTCAGCGCGGAATACGAACTGCATCTCATACTCTTTGATTTTCTTTAGATGTTCGGGAACTGATTTTAATACTGCTTCAGCATAAGGTGCCTTCAATGCCTCAAAATCAGCCAGATGCTTTGCCTTAATTCTGTCACCGATTTCAAGGAGTTTATCGCGAATTTCATTGCTTGCCAAAACCACGATCTGCCATGCAGATTTGAAATGTCCGTCATAATCTCCATTCGTTTTGATGTAACCTCGTTCAGATAGCCACGCATATTCATTCTTTGAAAGACAGTCATCAAATTCTCTTTCATAGAGCGAAAGAACACGTAATGATTCTTCGGAATACCGAAGTATATGATTTCTGTCACGCTCAGACCATTCGCTGTCAATCTGCCATAAAACACGACCGTTCAGCCCATTCCACATAGGACCGCACCAATTTTTCATATATACGTAGTCTTCAGGGAGGATCATTTCATTCGCGATCACAGATGCGTGAACGATATTATGAGCACCGTCCGGACGAAGCGTCGCAACCTCTTCAAATGAAATTCCTTCGTCCATTAATTTCTCACCCGACAAAGCGGCAATATAAGGAATCAACGACCATAAGATAAAATTTCTGTCCGGCTTATGCGATGCGGTCAATGAAATCGGCTCATCCGTCTGTCCACACCAAATATCCGGATGATCGAGAATTCCGCAAGAAGTCAGCTCATCATACAAATCGTTTGCAAACAGTTCAGCGGCACGCTTATACATATCATTCTGCAAAGCAAGCAGTTCCGCAGTCGGCTCGTTAATAACAAAATTGATAATATATTTATCCTTTTGTGCCAGCAAGAATCCGTATTCCTCAAGAAACTCGACCTCTGTTTCCACGTACACTGGTGAAACACCAAGGTCATCCGCAATTTCGTTAATGGTCTTCGCCGTATTACGCACACAGTAGCAGATATTTTGAGCAAGTGTGGAACGGAAAAACTCATCCAAAGACATTTTACCGGCAGACCCGTTAATACCGTAGGAGTGGAATTTAATAGGGTTAAACTTAAGTTCGCTTGTTTTTCTCATCTTATCCATACCTCGTTTCAATTCTTTTTTAGCTTCAAACAAGTGCCACTTGACAGTACCGAGAGGAATACCCAGCTCCTGAGCGATATCTGCCTGTTTGCGATTCTCAAAGTAATACGCAATCACTATTCTTCTTTGCAGCTTAGAAAGGTAAGCAATCTCAGTCTGAAGACGATGGATAGCGTCACGATTGTCGTCGGTGTCCGGTTCAGAGTACGGATCTGCGATCAACTCCGCAACCTCATCAATAGAAACACCGACCATACTTTTTGCGCTGTCACGATAATAGTTGCTGAGCGTGTTATGGGCAACAGTCCAGATGAACTTTCCCATGTCCGCAACGTCATCCTTGATAAGGAGCGCACGGAACGCTCTTATCGCAATCTCCTGCGACAGATCCTCTGCATCGTGAATGCTTTTACATCTCTTCAGAGCAAATCCGAATATGGGCTTCAGGTATTCAGTTATAATTTTCTCTACGTCTATCCTGTTCACTTGTTTGTACCTCGTTGAAAGCTTTCACCCATATAGACACTCGAATCTGAAAAAGGTTGGAATTATTTTCATTGTATCATAAAAATAAAAAATAAACAAGACAGCACGGACTTATATCCGCACCGTCTTGTTCACTAAGTCAACCAATCGGATGATTTTTCAGGGTTTTGTTAAGAGTACATTCCATTCGCCTTCATATAGGCGTAGATCTTCTCGCCGTGCTGCTGCTCCTCCGCCTGAATGTGGTTGAGCATTCGTCTCGCTTTCGGATCGGTAAACTCGAATATTCCAGTGTTGTAAACCGACGAAACGTGCTTCTCCGACGCAAGCATATCCTTGCATAAGAATTCGTCGCACTTCTTACTAGTGTCGTCACAGTAGCTTGCGCAGCCGCAGAAGCAATTGTCAGCGCTCAACCCCGACGGCACGCTCGCAACCGTGCCGCCCATCATCTCGTTTATCGTCTTGAGGTGCGTTCTCTCGGCATCGGCAAGCGAATTAAAAAGGTTTTTAAGCTCGGACGAGCAGGCGCTACATGAATACTTCTCGTATTTTTCAATGCAAAGCAGCTCCTGGTCGCGCATGTCTTTTAGCAGATCGGTCTCTTTTTGTGTCAAGGTCATTTTTCGTTCTCCTTTTCTTTTTGGTAACTATATTGTTGCCCTGTCGGCGCTCGATATTCATTTTCGCATATTGAAAAGAAAATTTGAAATTACTATTGATTTTTTTATTTTAATGTGTTATAATAGTCGGGTCGTAAGCGTTATCGATCACGGCGTATCAAAAATGTATAGTGTGTATCAGTAAGAGGTATTTCGCCTTTGGCTAATATACCGACACCCTACGTCTGACAAGCGAGCTTGTCGATCTTCGGGTGCGGTATGCGAAGTGGTTGCAACGAGCAAAGCTCGTCGCCCGCATTTCCCCTGCTCCGTAAATATGATGCACGCTATTGCATCATATTTACGGAGAGGTATCGAAGTGGTCATAACGGGGCTGACTCGAAATTTTGTAGTCACTTTGGAACCTCCCACCTTAAATCCCTTGATTTATAAGGGTTTTCCGCAGTTCAAATAAAACTTAATACGTTAGTTCTCTCCTACTGTTCTCTCCAATTTCCGAGGTTGAATAAGAACAGTAGAGAGCTAAAATAAACACGGAGAGATATCGAAGTGGTCATAACGGGGCGCACTCGAAATGCGTTTGAGAGCAATCTCACGAGGGTTCGAATCCCTCTCTCTCCGCCACACCGAGCCTGCAAAGTCAATTTGCAGGCTCATTTTTTTCGCCTTTTTTCGACTTATGAAACCGTGGTCAGAGCCGCCCTCATTCCCGTCACCATAGCTTCGGCGGAGTTGAGTTTGGAGTTGTAGTCTAAGTGTGCATAGATGTTTGCTGTTGTGCTGAAATCAGAGTGTCCAAGCCATTCTTGAATTTGCTTCATCGGTACACCGTTCTTCAGAAGCATCGACGCGCAGGTGTGACGGAGATCGTGAAATCTGATATGCCGCATACCGTGACGTGCAAGGAGCTTCGGGAAGGCTTCGCTCAAATAGTTTGGTGGAATGATATTGCCCATTTCATCGACGCAGATATATTCA
>JAGASS010000034.1 GCA_017621655.1 Clostridia bacterium
CCTACGAATAACGTGGCGAAGCATCGGGGAACCAATAACAAAAAGCACCCGAGGCGGAAAACTGCTTTCAGCAGTTTTCCGCCTCGGGTGCTTTTTATATTACTGATAATTACTGTACCAGACGCGGCACTTATAGAAGCGTCCCATATTAGAGGGGATCGTTCCTATGATCTTCGCGCCGTCGGGAATATAGGTGAGGTAGGTGGTGTTCCAGCCGCCGCCCTGACCGTTATCGTTTCCGCCGTCGTAGAACATATAGATCTGGTCGCCGTTCAAGAATCTGCCGACACCCTTGACGTGATCGGTGGTCGCGCCTGCGACGCCCTCGTATGCGTCCTTGACGGTCTTATTTACCTTATCGTAGATATAGACGTGAGAAGAAGTCGAGATGATAAGCCAATCGTCGTTTCCGTAGTAGGGCTGGAGGTCGTGCAGACCCCTTTGAGGAGTAACGTAGCTGAGCTCCTCGTTCTTAACTGCGGTGACTGTGCCGTCTGCGTTGAGAGTTACTTCAAAGGCGGTGAGCTGATCTTCTCCTGCCGCCCAGAGGACCTCGTTCTTGGGGTCCCAAAGCAGACCGTGCGCGTCGCGGAAGGGGACTTCAAGAACCACCTCGGTGGGCGTATCGCTATTGAGATTGTAGAAATGAAGGTCGTGACCGACTGTACCGCCCGTTACGATAACTCCGTTTGGGAGAAGCTCGATAGAGTGGCTGTTCTCGGAGGAATTCGAGGTCTTCCAAAGCACTTCCTTGGTCTCGTAGGATACCATTTCCGCGTTCGCGCCGCCAACTACGATGACAACGTCACCGTAGGTTGGATGGTTGCGGAGCTTGAAGCCGCTTATTGCGCCGCAGGTCGTCTTATTGCTCCACAAAAGGGAGGTTAGATTCATGTTTCCCGACGAAATGTCGTAGACCTCAATGCAGTTTGTAGTCTGGTTTGCCATACCGACGAGAAGCGCGTCGCCTCCGCCGAAGGTTTTAACTATGTTGAGCGATTTCGGGACTGACTTTTTCTCGTAGTTGATAGCCGCAATAAGCTCGCCTATTCCGCGCGAAAGAGCTATGTCGCTTCCGCCGACTACGACTACCTTCCTGCCGATTACCTTAACTCTGTACTCATTTTCGGCGATGCCCTCGGCAAGTGCTTTAGATTCCTCTCTGCCCGTTGAGCCGAGGAGGAATTCGTATGCGTTCTTATCCTCATCAATGCTGGACGCGTTGGCAACGCGGTATATACCGCCGGCTTTCTTTCTGAGATCGTTTGCGAGAAGGACGGCGACGTCTTTAATTTTTTTGTCTGCCTTGGTGTTTATAACGATGGTAAATCTCGATTTTCCTTCCTTATCGAGAAGCGAGATGTCGGAGCCGGAATCGGATCCGTTTTTCTTTCTGCTTCCTCCGCCACAAGCGCAAAGCGCAAGCATTGACGCAAGCACGAGAATGAGTGCTATGATCTTCTTCATATTAGTTACCTCACTTTACGTTTTTATGAAGATCGGCGCATAGAAATTTTCTTGCGCGCTCGACTGAGTCCTTTGAGTTTCCCCAGTCCTCTTTTTCATAACGGTAGTCAAATTTTTTGCAGAACCATGATACGTCTGCGCGAAGCGTGTCGAAATATTCGAGTACCGGCTTTGAGACTGCCTTGTAGAAGTCGGGATAGCCCTTTTTCATTTCTCCCTTTGCCGTTTCGAGCCACATTCTGAAGTGCGGCAGGCATATATAGGGCTGCTTCTGCACCTTTGCGCGGAATTCCTCGTCCTCCGTCCAGAGAAGAGCCGCATTTGAGAGCATTCGCGAGAAATTATGGTCGATGCGCGAGCAGATGTAGCAGGAGCCGTCGAGCTTATTCAGCCGTTTCGGCGCGGCTGTTCCGACACGTCCGATCAACGCCGAGAGGGCGTTATCGTCGATCTCTTTTCGAAGCTGATCGAGATGAGATTCGAGTATCAGACCGAGAGGCAGACGCTTCTTTGCTTCAAGCAGACGGTCGAAATGCGTCGGACAGAAGCTCTGCTCGTTGGTCATTGCTCTCGTGTCCGGCTCCATCATTGAAGCGCCGAGAATGAGGTCGACCTCGTTTTGCTCGAGTATATTGTATAGGCGGCAGAACGGGCAACCGAGCGAATGATTCTCCGCACAAGCTTCAAACGCTTCGTTTACAGGTATTGTATAGATAGTTTCGCTCATTTTGCTTCCTCACACTGCAACGGGGAATCTTCCGATCTTCTCGCCGTGCTGATAGTTTTCAACCTTGAAGCTATCGGGCATGAAGTCGTAGAAGTTATTTACAGTCGGGTCGAGCGTTACCTTCGGCGCGTCGTAGGGAGTACGGGAAAGCAGCTCCTCTACTATCGGAATATGACGGTCGTAGATATGCGCGTCGGCGATGACGTGAACAAGCTCGCCTGCCTGAAGTCCGCTTACTTGAGCGAACATCATGACGAGCGCCGCGTACTGCGCGACGTTCCATGCGTTTGCGGCGAGCATATCCTGCGAGCGCTGGTTAAGGATCGCGTTAAGAACGCCGTCCGTTACGTTAAAGGTCATACTGTACGCGCAGGGGTATAGCGCCATTTCGTGAAGGTCCGCGAAATTATAGAGGTTCGTCATAATTCTGCGCGAGCAGGGATTGTTTTTAAGGTCGTAGAGGACTCTGTCGACCATATCAAATTCGCCCTCTTTATATTTATGCTTTACTCCCATCTGATAGCCGTACGCTTTACCGATGGATCCGTTTTCGTCAGCCCACGCGTCCCAGATATGCGAGCCGAGGTCGTTTATATTATTCGACTTCTTCTGCCAGATCCAGAGTATCTCGTCAACTGCCGAGCGCAGGGAGATCGGGCGAAGCGTGATAAGGGGAAAATCCTCACGCAGGTCGTAACGGTTTACGACTCCGAAAAGCTTTTTCGTATATGCGGGGGTACCGTCGTCCCATTTCGGGCGCACTCTTTCATCGGTCACGAGCGTTCCTTTTTCGAGAATGTCGCGGCAGGTATTTATAAATGCTCTGTCGGCAGAACTCATTGCGTTTCTCCTATATCGTTACTTTAACAATATTCTACAACATTTCGCCCTCAAAAACAAGAGCATTTTCCGCGTTTTTGCGATTTTTGGGTAATTTTTTTGTCGTTTGTTATGAGAATTTACAACATATTTTTTGTACTCTTTCGCTAAATGCCGAAAAATGACGAATAGTATTGATTTTTTTGAATATTGTGGTATAATCTTCAAGTAAAGTTAGTCAGAAAGGTGTATTTTATGTACGACAGAGTAGTAGAAATTATCGCAAATCAGCTTCAAATGGATGCCGATATGATAGACGGTTCCTCCAAGGTCATGGAAGATCTTGGCGCAGATTCGCTTGACGTTGTTGAGATGCTTATGACGATGGAAGAAACGTTCGGAATCGCCGTTCCCGACGAGGATATAGAGGATCTTATAACGGTCAGCGACGTTGTCGCTTACGTTGAGAGCAATATTTAAGAGCTTCCCGCTTCGGCGGGATTTTTTATTTGTGATGTAACATCGTTTTGAAACGGCGGGAGCGCGTGGGGTTCCCCGAAGCGAATGCAATGAGCATTGGGGGTTCCGAGCATGCCCCCGCCCTACGAATAACGTGGCGAAGCTTCGGGGCGCCATATTGCCTCGCCCTTCGGGAGAGGGTGTCTAAGAGGCAAACCTCGGACGGAGAGGGACACACCGTTTTGTGTGTTGAAGCGAATAAACAAAAAACAAGCGACCGAGGTCGCTTGTTTTTACTTTGCTTTTGTGAATTTCTTTTTTAGGTACGCCTTGAAGGTATCGCTGTATACGAACGGATAAACGACGGCGCAGACGAGAAGCGCCCACGGCATATCGATGATCGAATGCTGCTTTAAGAATACCGTCGAGAGGGCGATGAGGACAGTCATTATTGTAAACGCGATGCGCCAGCCGGTCTTTCCGAAAAGCTTACTGTGCCAGGCGGCAACCGATACCGCGACAGCTCCCGTTACGTGCAGAGACGGGCAGACGTTCGTATTCGTATCGAAATTATAGAAGTCAGCCATAAATCGCGTAAGGAAATTGCTTCTGCCAAGTCCCTCAATATCGGGACGAAGCTCCTGCATTGTCGGGAATATGAAATATATTATCATCGTTATCGTATACGTGCCGATGATAAAATACATATATTTTTTGAATGCTTCGGTGTCGAAAAGGATCGTGTAGACGTACATTCCGATTATGTAGAAAAACCATATCATGTACGGAAATACGAACAGCTCGCAGAAGGGAATAACGTCGTCAAGCGGTGAATAGACGACGAAATGCTTGCAGTTTTCAACTGTTCTGAACACTTCAAGAGACATGAAGCACGCGCCGAATATAGGCCAGAAAAGAAGCAGAAGCAGATACTTATATTCGCCGCAGAAAAGAGTTTTCGGCGTCAAACGTCGAAAATCGACAAGCTTGAGCTTATCGTCTTTGTTCTTGTTCATAAGGGGTTACTTCCTTATACAGTCTTATTCTCGTGGACGTAGTCGACGATCTCGCGCGCCGAGCGGTGCGTGAACTCCGCCGCCATTCGCGCTCTCATATCGGATAGAAGCGCCTCCGATGCCATTACTGTGTTTGTGACTGCGGAAATGACGTCGGGCGTCTCTCCGTAGAACGCGAAGCCGCGGCTGACGAAATAATCGCGGTTATGCGTTTCAAGCCCCGGTATGGCATTACTGAAGACAATGGGAAGGTGCTTGACACCCGCCTCGGTAGAGGACAGTCCGCCTGCCTTCGTGATTATAAGCTCGGATGCGTCCATATAGGTCGGGATCTCCTTCGTGAAGCCGACGGGGACGATGTTTTTTCTCTTTTTGGAAATGGCGTTAAGAGACGAAAGGAGCTTCTGGTTTTTACCGCAGATCGCAACGAGAATACAGTCGTCGGGTAGCTGCTTCGCGGTCTTCAAAACGGTCTTTTTGATCGGACCGCAGCCCATGCTTCCGCTCATCAGAAGCACTATTCTTTTATCAAGCGGCAAGCCGAGCTTGCTCTTTGCCTCGTTTTTATCGAGCTTTGTATAGAAATCCTCGCGCACGGGTATTCCGACGGGAACGATAAGCTCTTTTTTCGTTCCGAGCGAAAGAAATTCGTCGGTCAAGCCCTCAGACGGCGTGAAGCACGCCTCGACGTCGGAGGAATTTGCTCCGGGCGAGCAGGTGTAATCGGTTGCGACGAGGAACGTCGGCTGTTCCTTTCCGTGATTCTTGCGGTATTCGGTCACCATGAGCGACGCGAAAATATGCACGCAGATAACTGCGTCGTATCCTCCCTCTGCGATCGCTTTGTGGAGCCGTTCTGACGGATTTTTTGCAAGCGGTGAAAGTCCCTTTCCCGGATTTTTACCCCTTTGCCGTTTTATATTGTCCTTTTCGGATATCTTTTCAAAAAAGCGGTAACCGGCGCCGAAAAGCTCCGGTAAATTCTTGTATAAAAATTCCTGACCGTCGACTATCATCTTATTGGTCGCCTTTGACCAAAAGGACATCGCGTCCCATACGTCAACAGTATCACCGCGCTTTTCGGCTTCCTCTCGGATAGCACGCGCGCATGAGTTGTGCCCTTCACCTGTATTACAGGATAGGATCAGAATTTTCATTTACGAAGTCGCTCCTCTCGGCGTGTAAGTCTTTCTTCAGCGATGAGATATTGAGGGCGGTTATAGCGTTGAATCAGAATGAACGGCAGGTTTCCTATGAAGCAGAAAATATACAGTATAACTCCCAGCTTGCCGGGGCAGATAAATACAACGCCTATAGACAGTATCATGAGTGCCGTATGCACTATTTCTGCTACGCAGGTCTCCTTTATAAGCGCGCGTAGGTCCTTTGAGGTCGTTCCCGATACGACCTTTTTCGGGCGCAGGAAGGGGAGTATCTTGCTCATATCGGGGAGCTTGCCCTTCCATTTTCTGATCTTAAGCTTATCGTATATTTTGCCGTTCTTTTCCCATTTTTTGCTTTTGAACGGGCGCTTGTTTTCGTCAAGCTTGTCGCGGTTTATAAAAATAGCAAAAACGTTAGACAAGGCACCGATCACCGCAACGTAGATGATGCCGAATATAAATCTTTTGCCCACTTTTTATCTCCTATGAGGTATGCTGTTAAGCTATCATTCGTCTATATCTCTTATATGCTCCGATGCGGTGAAAAAGCACTTTGCGTAGCTGATGAGCGATATTATCATAAATACCGAGCAAATAGCCACTATGCTGTATACGCCGCCCGTCGGTATGTTCTTGAACACGACGAGAGCCGCCATGCTGATGAACAGTACGGTCGTACATATTTTTCCTGCCCAGAGCGCGCCGTCGAGCATTTTGCCGCTGTGAAGAAGTCGGCAAGCCATGACGAACATAAAGCCCTCCTTGATCAGGAATATGATCAGCAGAGGCAGTATCTCGAGGTTGCGAAGCGTAAGGCAGATTATAACTATGCCCTGCGTAAGCTTGTCTGCAAACGGGTCGAGCATAATTCCGATGCGCGAGCGCATATTGAATCTTCTCGCTATGAATCCGTCGACCATATCGGTCAGCGCCGATATGATGAATACAGACGCCGCTATTATGTAGTCTTTTGCCACCTGCGCCTTCATATACAGCACCGCGTATACGGGGATAAGCAATATTCTGAAAGCGCTGAGAGCATTTGGAATTGTGAAAATTTCTTTCTTTGAATATCTCATTTTGTACTCCGTGAGGACTGATTCTGTAATTTAAGCCGTTTCGTCCTGATTTTCGGCATCTTCCCGCGCCTTCTTTTCGGCTTTTGCCTTGAGACGCGCGGCAACGTCGCTCTTTACGATGGTGTAGATTATCGACGCTATCGGTATGAATACGAGCATTCCGACGACACCGTAAAGCGCGCCGCCTATGATCAGCGCGGCGAAGGTCCACATTGCGGGAAGTCCGATACTTCCTCCGACGACGCGAGGATAGATAAGATTGTTTTCAAGCTGCTGGATGATGAGGAACATGATGACGAATATAAGCGCTCTCATCGGGCTTACCATAAGTATAAGCAGTACGCCGACAAAGCATCCGATAAACGCTCCGACGTACGGAATGAATGCCGTAATACCGATTATTACGCTTATGACGGGCGCGTACGGGAATCCGAATATTGACATCACGATGAAGAATATCGAGCCGAGAATGATTGCCTCAAGGCACTGACCCGAGAAGAAGCGCATGAAGGTCGTTACGGTGAGATTGATAAAGGATCTTACCTTAGGCGCGTGCTTTTCCGAGAAGTAAGCGTCAATGATCCTGCCGACCTGACTCTTTATGCGCTTTTTGTTCGCAAGAAGATAGACCGAGAAGATGACCATCGTGACGAGGTTTGCTATCGCGCTTACAAAGCCGCTTACCGAGTTTTTGATCGCGTCTGCGATGCCGCCCGCGTTAACGGTCAGGTGAGACAGTATTGCCTCAAAGTCTATCTTTGAAAGCATAGCGGTGAGGTCCTTCGTATCTATATCGTGCTTATTCATAAGCTCGATTACCTTTGGCATTGCCGCTTCGACCGTTTTTGCGATCTCATTTACCGAGTCAATAAGCGCGGGGATGAGCGCGCCGATAACGAAGGTTATCGCGCCTGCCGCGAGCAGGTATGTGAGAATAAGACTTATCATCGTGATGGCTTTTTCGGGGAGCTTTTTCTTTGACTTCGATTTTCTGTTCAGAAAATGGAAAAACTGCTCGAATTTTGCCATGGGCGTGCCGAGAATCAGCGCAAGCACGACGCCGAAAAGAAGCGGCGAGATTACCGAATAAACGGCACTGATAAATCCGCCGACTCTATGGAAATTCATAATGGTCGCGTATATTAGGATCACGGCCGTAGCAAACAGCAGGCCGGTCTTAAATTTTTTCTTATCGAACTTATCCATTGCCTTCTCCTTTTCGAGTATTAC
This sequence comes from Clostridia bacterium, assembly GCA_017621655.1. Lineage (GTDB taxonomy): Bacteria > Bacillota > Clostridia > Oscillospirales > CAG-272 > Colimorpha_A. The sequence continues at coordinate 7,961 of JAGASS010000034.1, forward strand.
CGATAGATATAATTATACATATATAATTATACGCTCCATATATCAACATTTCAAGTTTATAATGCCAAAATTCACACTTTGTTCATATCACGGAGCAAAGCTTTCAGTTTATCAGCTCCAATAACGTATAACTTTGAAAAAAACTGTTTACAAATTTCTAAAATCTGTTATAATTAATATAATAAGAGTAATAGTGCTTTCGGAGGAAAACTTGATAATCCAGCTTGACGAGGCAAAACGCACGCTTACAAACGTGCGTCCCGCCATTGAAGAACTAAAAAACGCGCTCCGCATCGAGGAACTGACGAGACAGATCCAGGAGCTTGAAGCAAAGACCCTCGTTCCTGACTTCTGGTCGCGTGACGATTCGGGTAAGATACTTCAGCAGATAAAGGACAAAAAGACTACGATAGAGAGATACGACGAGCTTTGCTCGCGTCTTGAAGATACTCTCGTGCTTATTGATATGGGCATCGAGGAAAATGACGAGAGTGTCGTAAGCGAGGTCGTAAGCGAGGTCAAGGGGATCCTCGAGACCGAGGAAAAGATGCGTCTTGAAACATTGCTTACGGGTGAATACGACCACAATAACGCAATCCTCTCATTCCACCCCGGCGCGGGCGGTACCGAGGCGCAGGACTGGGCGCAGATGCTATACCGTATGTATACCCGTTGGGGCGAAGCTCACGGCTATACGGTAAAGCTTATGGATTGGCTCGACGGTGACGCCGCAGGAATCAAGAGCGCGGTAATATCTATTGAGGGCGTTAACGCTTACGGCTTCTTGAAGAGTGAAAACGGAGTGCATCGACTTGTGCGTGTTTCTCCCTTCGACGCATCGGGCAGACGTCAGACGTCGTTTGCTTCGGTCGAGGTAATGCCCGAGTTTGACGATTTGAACGACAATATCGAGATCCGCGAAGAGGACCTCGAAATAACCGCACACCGTTCATCCGGCGCAGGCGGTCAGCACATAAACAAGACCGACTCGGCGATAAGGATCCTTCATAAGCCGACGGGAATAGTCGTTGGCTGTCAGACGCAGAGAAGCCAGCTTCAGAATAAGGAATACGCAATGCGTATGCTGAAGAGTAAGCTCATGGAGATAAAGCAGAGAGAAAATCTCCAGAAGATAGACGATATTAAGGGCGTTAAGACCGATATTGAGTGGGGCTCGCAGATACGTTCCTACGTGTTTATGCCTTACACTTTGGCAAAGGATACCCGTACCGGCTTTGAGATCACCGATATTAACTCCGTTATGGACGGAAATATCGACGGATTTATCAATGCCTACCTAAAAATGACAAGCTCAAAAGAAAACGTTTAATCAAAGATAGGAGAATTATCATGCATAAACAGACAAGATTTTATCTCGGAATCATGCTCATCGTTCAGGCGATTTCCTGCTTTTTCCTCGTGATCGCGTACCTCATCAAGGATAAGAAGAACACAGCAAGTCCCTTTATGCTTCTCGGACTTATCTCGGGCGTTGCAGGCGGCTTCCTCGTTGCAGAAAAGGTCAAGGAGAAGTACGATAGCGACCTCATCCTCGACGTTATGAACGACATCTGCGAGGACGATACCTTCCGTCACGTCATTCCCGTTGACGACACCGCAGACGAAGAAGAGTTTAACTGATTTAATAGGAAAAACCTCCGCTTTGGCGGAGGTTTTTTGCTTTATGAGGTTAATTTATTGTATCCCGTGAGTGCTGTTTGTGGTGCTATGCACAAAAGGGGGAATTTTATAGCAAAATTTCTTTGAGTTTTTCTAACATGAGCTCTTTGCGCTTTTCTAAAAACTCATCAAAATTAACTAACGAATAGTCTATACCTTTGGGGAGATATTTTACATTGTCTTTGTTAGCCTCAGCTTTTAACCAATCTATTAGCGGTTCGTCATTTTTGCTTTCGTTTTCTCTACCTTCCAACAGTTGTAAATTTGCGAGTGTGTTTCTTTGGTGAAGCCATAAATTTAATTTGTTTTCATCCATCACTTCACCATTGGGTAGCGACAACGACATTAAGACATCTTTCTTTTCAAACCCTGAATACGGATGCATATGGTCTTGGTGAAATCCTTTTTGACCATATTTTAAATGCGGATAGAGAAGGGATAGTAACATAAAAGTAAAAGCATTCTTCTCGTAGCATTCAAACCATTCTTTTATATCATCCTCAGTATATTTCAAATTGCTATCACCAACAAATTTTAAATTTTGCAAATAACACAGTTTAAACTTATCGGTATGTTTTTCAAGTTCTTTTCTTATGGTTGTTAAGGTTGCACTTGTTGATTGACCAAAAATATGCTTAATTTGAGCAATGATGAGGAACTTCCTTATTTCTAGTCTTACATTATGTACAATATCCTTATCCCGAGTCTCGTTTGTAAATGCATCCACACCGTGTTTATATCTATAATAGATAATAGGAACTATTGCATTATCGGCAACTATGTTTTCAGCAGTAAAGCCTAATTCGTTCAACAATTCAATAGTGTCCTTAATAGACGCTTTTATCGCCTTCCAATTTGTCTTTATCTTATTTACATTATCTTTTCCAAAAGTATCCACTTTTAAAGAAATGGGCATGTCCATAACATAAAGGCAAGTACGCATAATGAAATCGTTTGAAAAACTATAATGGTCCCCAATTTTATTGATAGTCGCTAAAAGAGCGTCAATTTCTTCTCTTCCGTTATCCCAATAAGATACAATAGTAGAAAATAACAAGTCCGTCTTAGACAAAACCGTACCACCAGAGTTAACTCTAACAAATATATCTAAGACATCATCTATGCTCTCTGTTTCAATTTCAAAGTAGTTAATTAATTCTTCACATTTTATTTGTTCAAACAGCTTGACGATATTATCGGTAATAACACCGTTTGCTGTCCAATCATTCAATAAAATCAAGCGATTTATAGCTTTTAAGTCTGGATATTGCAAAATTTCTTTTACTTTGTACCAAAGTGTGTCTACGGAAGTTTCAGCGGCCTCCTCGGCTGTTAAAAACTTAAAAATGTATGAAATGTCTTCTTCATCATTTTTCTTTTCACTTAGCAAATTAAAATACAATTCTTTTTTTGGAAAAGCATCATCATTATTCCAATGTTTTTTAGGCAACTTATGAGCAATTGTTCCCTTTAAAGCAATATATAGAGATGTTAGTCTTTGCTGACCATCCAATGCAGATAAGATGGTTTCATCTGTATTTGTTATATTAAATTGGCCAGCTTTAGGATTGCGATAACAATCTCTTTCGTGAAAATCTTTAATAAACTCATACATTGAATACTGTTTAGTAGCGATAACAGTTTTTTTGACTTTCCAAAACAAAAAAGTACCAAAAGGATACCCTTTCATAATGGAATCCATTAGTCTAGTAATTTGGCTTTCGGTCCATACATATTTACGTTGAATAGCAGGCAGAAAAATTTTTTTACTATCAATATCTTCAATTATTGCAGAAATAGTGTTTTTTACATATTGCCCCATTAAAACGCCTCCAAAAATATTATTTGTTTTATTATACGATATTTATAGACAATAGTCAACTAATTTTGCGGCAAAATTCCGCACACAAAAATCCCCACCGATTTCTCGGTGGGGATTCATTATTGGGTTAGATATTAGCCCTTGATAGCAGCCCGTCCCGCAACACATCGTGCGGTCATTTTGCGCGTGTGTCAAATATCTTTCGGAAGCGTTGTGAGAATGCCGCTCAGGTGCTTATCGTAGCCGGCTTCGGTAAAGGATAGCTTGCCGTTTTCGTATATGACCGTTGAGACCGACGCATTCGACACCCACGATACCTTATTCATATAGTCGACGCTGCCGTAGGTCGTTATCGCCTGGAGCGAGCGGATCGGTGTCGCGTGAGTTGCTATGACGATAGTCGCATCGGGATTTTCCTCTGCTATTTTTATCAGGCAGCTGTGGACTCGATTTCCAAGTTCCTCGACGCTTTCTCCGTCAGGGCAACGGCAGTTGCCTGTGTCTCCGAACCACTTTCCGAACAGATCAGGATATTCCGCCTTAATATCGTCGTAAAGGACGCCCTCCCACTTTCCTGCGTATATTTCGCGCAGGTCGGGGTCAGGCGTGACGGGAAGACCGAGCAGGTCGGCTGTCGCCTTTCCCGTCGTGAAAGCGCGGTCGAGGTCGGAGGCGTATACCTTATCGACCTTATAGTTTTGCTTAATATATTCGGCGGTCGCCATCGCCTGACGGCGGCCGAGGTCGGTCAGCGGCGCGTTATAGTGACCTGTGAATCTCCTTTCGAGATTCGATACGCTCTCGCCGTGGCGGATCAAAAGAAATTTTGTCATTGGTTTCTCCGTGTGGAAAAATAGAGTAACATTATTTTTGTGCGGACGGTCGAGGACGCCCGTCCCTACGAAGACATGGCGAAGCATCGAGTCGCCCTCTTGCCTTCCCCTCAGGGGAAGGCAAGAAAACGTGGCGAAGATTTGAATGCAACATAATCCTCAAAAAGAGGTGCTCGAAAGCACCCCTTTTCTTTATTATCTGTTAAGGATCTTCTTGGTAAGCTCTACGGGCTCAACGATCTTGTCGCCCTCGTATACGCGCATGTTACCCGACGCGATCTCGTCGATAAGAACGACCTCGCCGTCCTTGGTGTAGCCGAACTCGAACTTGATGTCCCAAAGGTCAAGACCGATGGTCTTAAGGTCGTCGGCAACGATCTTCGTGATAGCGAGCGTCTGCGCCTTGAGCGACGCGAACATCTCCTCGGTCATAACGCCGAGAGCAACAAGGCCCTCGCCGGTTACGAGCGGATCGCCCTTCTCGTCGTTCTTGAAGGTGCATTCAACGTAGCCGTTTCCGAGGCGCGTGCCGTTCTTGATGTATTCGCCGTAGCGGCGGATGAAGGAGCCGGTCGCAACGAGACGGCAGATGACCTCAAGTCCGTTACCGCCCTGTGCCTTACCGAAGTTTTCGGCGGGGATAACTTCCATGGTTGCGTCGTCGATGTTTGCAGAGATATAGTGCGTCTTTACGCCTGCCTTTTTGCAAAGCTCGAAGTAGTAAACGGAGGTTTCGAGATTTGCGCGACCGATGCCCTCAATAGTAAGTCCTACCGAGTTTTCGCCGGGATCAAAAACGCCGTCCTTGCCGGTGCAATCGTCCTTGAACTTGAGCAGAACGTTTCCGTTCTCGAGCGCAAATACGTCCTTCGTTTTACCTGTGTAGATCTTTTTCATAAATCCGGTCTCCCTTAATTTATTTGAATTATTATGTTTTAATTATACAATATGCTTTTTTGTTTGTAAAGAAAAATTTTTTCGTTTTTTCGACGAAATTAGGGCTTATATAGCGCCGTGTCTTTCGCGTTTTTACCACGACGCGCTGTCTGCGGCGGTAACTGCGGTAGAAAATGCGATCTGCAGGTTAAATCCGCCCGTATACGCGTCGACATCGATGACCTCGCCAGCGAAATACAGACCTCTTATTTTCTTGCTTTCAAGCGTTTTCGGATTTATTTCCTTGACGCTTACGCCGCCCTTTGTGATTATCGCCTCGTTTATCGGGCGGAAGCCCGATAGATGCACGGGGAAGCGCTTAAGCAGTGTGACAAGCGACTTTCTTTCCTCTTTCGTGATCGAGTTTACCTTACGGTCGGGGGCGATGCCCGACATTTTTACGAATACCGGTATCATTCGTGAGGGCAGAAGCGCGGATAGGGAATTTATGAAGTCGCGGTTTAGGTTTTTGCTAAAATCGGATAGGAGTCGGTTATCAAGCTCCTTTTCGTCGAGCGCGGGCTTCATGTCTATATAGAGCGTGTATTTCTTCTCGCCAAGGTCGGGAATCATTGACGAAAGCGAGAGGATCATCGGTCCCGTTACGCCGAAATGCGTGAACATCATCTCTCCGAAGTCCTCGTAAACGGTCTTTCCATCCTCGTTTTCCGCCTTGATGGCGACGTTTTTGAGGGAAAGTCCCTGCATATCGGGGCAGATACGGTCGGGCGATTCTATCGGAACAAGCGACGGACGGCAGGGGACTGTTTCGAGTCCGAGTGACTTCGCGAAGCGTATTCCGTCACCGTCGGATCCTGTTTTCTGATAAGATACACCGCCCGTGCAGACGATCACTGCGTCGTAAGGGACGGTGTTTCCGCCGACCTTGACGCCGATGATCTCGCCGTTTTCGGTTTCAATTCCGCTTACGCGCGCGTGAACGACGTTCTTTTTGACGAGGTTTGCCAGCGCGTCGACGATGTCAAAAGCCCTGTCGGAAACGGGGAAAACACGGTTTCCGCGTTCCGTCTTCAGCGGTACGCCGAGATTTTCGAAAAACTCCATCGTGTCCTGAGAGGAGAAGTTACTGTATGATGAATATAGGAAGCGCGGATTCGTCGGGACGTTTTTGAAAAACTCGTCGCGGTCGCAGTTGTTCGTTACGTTACATCTGCCCTTGCCCGTTATCGCGAGCTTTCTGCCGAGTCGGTCGTTTCTTTCGTAAAGCGTGACGGAGCATCCGTTTGCTATCGCGCGCGCCGCCGCCATCATTCCCGCGGCTCCGCCGCCTATTACTGCGATTTTTTTCATTATATGTGGCTGTCCTTATCGTAAACGTCGTACTCGTCCCATATTGTTTCAAGGCGCGAGAAGACGTTTTGAAGCTCGACCTTCTTCTTCCTCGAAATGTCGACGATCAGCGCGTTCATAATGCTAAGCGGTGCGACAAGCGAATCGACGAAGGACGCCATATCGCTCTTTGCGTAGAGGGTGCTGTCTGCGTGAGTTGCGATCGGGGAAAGAGCCGAGTCGGTCAGGGCTACGATGTGCGCGCCCTGCATATGTGCGAACTCGACTGCGTTGATTATACGCTTCGAGTAGCGCGGAAAGCTTATTGCGATAACGACGTCGCCCTCAGAAACACGGAGAAGCTGCTCGAATATTTCGCTTCCGCTTGTCGTCTGAACGAGAGTCACGTTGTCAAACATAAATCTGAAATTGAAGGCGAGAAAGCTTGCAAGGGAAGCGCTCGAGCGCATACCGATAATGTAGATGCGCTTTGCGTTTACTATCGCGTCTGACGCGGCGGCAAAGTCGGCACGGCTGACGGTCTCAAGGGTGCTTCTTATCTTCGCCATATCGGAATTAAGGACGCTTTCAAGCACGTCGCCCTCGCCGATACGGTCGTTTGTTACTTCCATTCTCTGAACCGAGGTAAGACGTATACGGATAAGCTCCTGAAGCGCGAGCTGAAGCTCGGGATAGCCCTCGTAGCCGAGCGCGGTTGCGAAGCGGACGACGGTCGATTCGCTGACGTTCGTGACCTCTCCGAGGCGCGATGCAGTCATGAATGCCGCCTTATCGTAGTTATTGAGAATGAAGTTTCCTATCGCTTTCTGACCTTTTGAGAAGGTCGGAAGCGACACCTTGATTTTTTCGAGAAGATTGTTTTTCATAGTGTCCGTTATTCCTTTTTTGAAGGGTTTTACGCCGTTTCTTGCAGTTTTTTGGCTTAAAAGGCTCAAAAAATACAAGAAAAGGTACGTCGGCGACTTTTGCAAGTCCGACGCACGTTTCTTTCATAATTAGATTATATACCTGTTTTGAGTGTTTGTCAAGGAAAATGTTGGGGTTCATTCAATGATTATACGGGTAGGGGGAGGCGAGACAGCGTCTAGAAGCTTCGCCGCGTTATTGTAGGGGGCGACGTCCTCGACGCCCCGCACAAGAGCGATGTTGCATAATACCCTCTCCGGTCCTTCGGACCATCTCTCCCGGAGGGCGAGGCAAGACAACGTGGAGAAGTGTTTTGCGGTTAGTGATAGATTCAACGCACATTAAAAAAGCACCCGTTCGGGTGCTTTTTATCTTACAGTTCAACAAGGCCTGCTTCGTAGAGCTTTTGGAGCGACATCAAGATACCGAGCTTTGCGTGGTACCAGGTAAGACCGCCCTGGAAATACACCGCATACGGCTCACGGATAGGTCCGTCGGCAGAAAGCTCGATCGACGATCCCTGTACGAATGCGCCTGCCGCCATAATTACCTCGGAATCGTATCCGGGCATTGCCCACGGCTCGGGCGTGACGTAGGAATCAACGGGCGCTGCCGCCTGGATTCCGCGGCAGAATGCGATTATTCTCTCAGCCGAGCCAAGCTCGACTGCCTGGATAATATCGTGACGGCTCTCGGTGCTGTTCGGAACGACGCGGAAGCCGAGGCGTTCGTAGACGTTTGCGGCAAATACTGCGCCCTTGAGCGCGCCTGCGGTTACTGTTGGGGCAAGGAAGAAGCCCTGATAGAATGCAGGCATAATGCCGAGGTTTGCTCCGACCTCCTGACCGAGACCGGGTGCCGAGAGGCGGTATGCGCAACGGTCGACACACTTTTGAGTGCCGACGATATATCCGCCGATGGGGGCAAGTCCGCCGCCGGGGTTCTTGATGAGCGAGCCGACCGTCATATCTGCGCCGACGTCGGACGGCTCGATGGTCTCGACGAATTCGCCGTAGCAGTTATCGACCATTACGATAAGCTCGGGCTTGATGCTCTTGACGAACGCAATAAGCTCACCTATCTGCTTGACGGAAAAGGTCGGGCGCGTTTTGTATCCCTTTGAGCGTTGGATCGTGACGAGCTTAGTTTTCTCGTTTATCGCCTTTGCGATATTATCGTAGTCAAATGTTCCGTCTTCAAGCAGGTCTACCTGACGGTAAGATACTCCGTACTCCTTGAGCGAGCAGGGCGATTCTCTTATACCGATGACCTCCTCAAGCGTGTCGTACGGACCGCCAGCGGGGGAGAGAAGCTCATCTCCCGGGAGAAGATTTGCCGAGAGAGCGACGGTGAGCGCGTGAGTGCCGCAGGTTATCTGCGGACGGACGAGCGCGGCTTCGGTATGGAAAACGTCTGCGTATACCTTTTCAAGGTTATCGCGTCCGAAATCGTTATAGCCGTAGCCCGTCGTTGCGGCAAAGTGAGTTGCGTTCACGCGGTTTTTCTGCATTGCGTGAAGCACCTTTGCCTGATTGTATTCGGATACTCGGTCGATTTCCCCAAAACGAGAGTCGAGCGAGGAAATGATTTCCTCGCCGAGCTCATATACCTTTGGGCAAATTCCGAGCGTTTCGTAAATTTGCTTAATATCTGTCATTCCGTTATACCTACAAATATCTTGAATGCGTTAAGGATTTTGAGGTCCTCTTCGGTCTCTGCCTCTGCTATGTATTCGTCTATTGTTTCGCCAACTGTCACCTTCGCGTCGCTTGTAAGGTCCTTGAAGAGCTTAAGCGGATCGGGATTTCCTTTGCTTGTGACGTTGAGGATCATTTTCGATACGATCTTAGACTCAAGGCATTCGTCGATTATCTCGATCGCGTATTCCTTGACGACGTCATCGGTGTTCTCGGGGTTTGTCGTTATCTCGGTCACAGCTCCGAGAACGTTACCAAGCGCGTCTGCTTCCTTCTCTACGTCCTCTTCGGGACAGTCGGTATCGATGATGGAATCAAAGGTCGCGTCTATGACGCCCTTGAAGGCGTCTGCGTAATCTTCGCCGACACCCATATCCTGCACAAGATCGGAGGTGACGGTGTCCTTTACTGCTGCAAGAGACTCCTTATCAGAGGTGATAAGCTCCTCCAAGCTGTCGTTTGAGGATTCCTTTTCCTCTTCGTTATCGGGCTTGCTTATGATTCCCGAAAATGCGTCTGCGGTGACGAACGCGGTCTTGCAGTATTTACCGAAGGAGTTTTCACCTATCGGCTTGTTTACGGAGTTAAGCAGGTTTTCCTTCATCTTTTCAACAAGGGAATCGGAAACGTCTGCTCCCGAATTCTTTATTATCGTTCCTGCGGCATCCATTACCTTTTCGACGCCTACCATCGGATGACGTGCAAGTCCCTCGAGCATCATTCCGACGCCCATTGCGCCGTTCTTTTCGTTCGAGGAGGAAACGATTCCCGACATAAGAAGATAGAACGCTTCGCCCTCCTTCTTTGCTTCCTCCTCACCCATCGGCTCGGAAGGAATTGCGGATATTGCATCACAGAGTGCCTTTACGGAGCCGTCCTTATCAAGATCCTTATCGACTATTTCCTTGGAGAAGCTGTCGACGACGGTCTTGAGGATATTGCTCTTGAGGGTCGCGAGCGCGGGGGAGTGGTTAAGGGTGTTTCCAAATGCCTTTGATACCATTTCGGCATTGACGCCCGACATATCGGTGTCTTTATTTACGAGCGCCTCTACCATTCCGCTCTTCACCATTGCGCGGGAGAGGTCGAAGAAAGCGGGAATGTCACGGCGAAGCTGCTTGCTGTCGGAAAGCGAGGGGTAAAATTCGTCGATCTCGACCTTTCCAAGCCCCGGTACCTTTACTGACGGAAGATTTCCGCCGAGAAATTCACAGATGAAATCGGTTACGAAGGGGTTATCGGTAAGAAGATCCTCGGTGCTATTGAGAAGCGCGATTACTTTCTTTTCGCTGAAACTGCCTTCCTTCATGTCGCTTACGCTCTTCGCATCGCGAAGAACGGACATGGTCTCGCGTACCGTTCCCGAAACGCTTACGCTCGCGTTGCCTATCTTGCAGGTCATGAGAGCGTCGTAGGCGGTAGAGAATGGTGGAACGTTTGCAACGTCGACGATGAACGGGTCGGTTGCCGCGGATACCATTTTTACCGATTCGTCATTCTTATCGGCAAAGGTGTCGAGGACGTCGCCCGTGATTCCGAGAGTACCGTAGATCGGCAGCATTATGAGTATAGAAAGCAGGAATGCGTCGACAAGCGAGATCGAAAGACCGCCTATCTTGTTTGCAACGTGCTTCGGCTTCGGAATAATGCGCTTGAAGATCACCGAAACGACCGGCTTGATTATCGAAACGAGGATAGTAAATACGGGGATGTAAAGGATCACTGCCGCAACTGCAGAGGCAAGACTCGTCGCAAGAGACGCGATCTCATCTGCTCCGCCCTTGATTCCCGAGTCCTTGAGCGCGTCCGCGAGCATTGGCGAGAAGACGCCGGAAAGACCGCCTGCGATAAGCTTTGCCACGAGGATCGAGAGAATGCAGGCGATTATCGTTGAACCGATAGAGATTCCTGCGCGCGCGGCACCTCTTTTGTAGCCGAACAGGCAGAAGATGATTCCGAAAAGCAATGCAAAGAAGAGGAAAGGCGCCCATACTATAAGAGAAACTACTGTCGGTGACATTACTCTTACCTTCTTTCGTTAATAAATATCAACGGGGAAAAGAATTTTAAGCTGATTGATTCTCGAGGTGAATGCCTTTTGCTGTTTTTCGCTCAAAAGCTGTTCTCTTAACTGATCTGCGATCTCTTCGTAAGCGAGAACGGTGGATTCGTTCTTTTCGTTAAGAAGAATAAGGTGGAAGCCGAACTGCGTCTTTACGGGTGCGGAGATCTCGCCTACGTTCATCTCGAATGCCGCGTCTTCAAATTCCTTTACCATCTGTCCGCGTCCGAAGGTGCCAAGCTCGCCGCCGTTGTCCTTGGAGGGGCAGGAGCTGTACTTCTTTGCCGCGTCGGCGAAGGTGATGCTTCCGCTTTCGATCTCAGCGCGGATCTCGGCTGCCTTTTCCTCGCTGTCGACGAGGATGTGGCTTGCGTTTACCGATGCGCCGGTATTGAAGCGCTCGGTGTTTTCATCGTAGTACTTCTTTGCTTCTTCGTCGGTGACCTTTACGTTTTCGATCGCGCGGCTGATAGCAAATTTGGTGAGAAGCTCCTCCTTAGCAAGAGCGAGCTGCTTTTTGAACTCGGGGTCGAATTCAAGAAGCTCCTTTCTTGCGCCTGCGAGAATGAGCTTGCGGTTAATGAGCTGGTCGAGGACCATTTTCTGTCCCTGGGGATTCATGAGCGAGCGTCCTCTTTCGCCCATCGAGAGTATTGCTTCGTTTACCTCTGCTTCGGTGATGTTTATTCCGCCGACCGAGGCGAGGATTCTGGATTCTGACATGATATTTTTTCCTTTCAAGGTGTATTACATTTCAGTATAACACATTTCGACGGGGATTTCAAGGGATATTTGATATGTTTGAGAGTATTGGAGTTTTGACCGCTTTGTCGCCCCCTACAAGGTGTGGCGTATTCCTTGGTAAGGGGTTGATAGAGTGATTAAATCAAAAACAGGCAGATCACAATCCGCCTGTTTATATTTCTTTTATTTCAACCTTTTCGTTTTTATCTGCGCAGACCGTGATGATGAAGCCGTTTAATGTGAACGTCGTAAACGATACGTTATCGTAATTCGGCTCGGCGAAAAATCCGCTTCCCTCGTATTTGCCGTAGCTTTCGCGTTCGGTCCAGCGTAGAAGCGCGTCCTCTTCATTTGCGCCGTCAAGGAATTTATCGCGTATGCGCTTTGATACCTTGCGCTGTCCCTCGATGTCGATTCCGCATTTTGCGTCACCGATAGCTACCGCAGCCATTCCGTCTGCGTGCGCAATACTGAAATACACGCCCTCCGTATCGGGGAAAAACGGCTTGCCGTTTTCGTCCTTTTCCACTTTTCCTACCGAAAGATCAAGAAAAGAAGCGGCGGCATAGATAAGCTCGTATGCCGCCTTGTGCTGTTCTTCGTAGGTCTTTCCGCAGGGCTTATAAAATGCCGCGATCAAGATATTACTCTGATACGGATGGTCTCTTCGATAGCGGAGATCTGTGCGAGCGCCGCCTCGGATACCTGTCCGATTACTTCAACTACCGTATATGCATAGTTTCCGCGGCTGCGGCTTACCATGTTTTCAATGTTGATGTTTTCTTCTGCCATTGCAGTCGAGATCTTCGAGAGGACGCCTGCTACGTTTCTGTGCATGATACAGACACGCACGTCGCCGTTATGAGGAAGCTCAACGTTCGGGAAGTTTACGGAGTTCTTGATGTTACCGTTTTCGAGGTACTCGATAAGCTCCTTCGCAGCCATGATAGCGCACTTATCCTCGCTCTCCTCGGTAGATGCGCCGAGGTGAGGGATGCAAACGATCTTATCCGATACTCCGAGAAGATCATCGGTGATAAAGTCGGTGATATAAGCCGAGACCTTGCCGCTGTTTATTGCCTCGATCATTGCCTTGGAATCAACGAGCTCTGCTCTTGCGAGGTTGATGATCTTAACGCCGTCCTTCATCTTACCGATGGTTTCAGCGTTGATCATTCCCGTCGTGTCCTTTGTTGCGGGAACGTGGAGGGTAATATAATCGCAGGAAGCGTAGATGTCATCATAGCTTGCCGCCTTTTCGATAGAACGGGAAAGACCCCATGCCGCTTCAACGGTGATGAACGGGTCACATCCGTATACCTTCATTCCGAGTCCCTTTGCAGCGTTTGCTACAAGTCCGCCGATAGCGCCGAGACCGATTACGCCGAGAGACTTACCCTCGATCTCACAGCCGGCGAACTTCGACTTTTCCTTTTCGGCAAGAGCCGCAACGCCCGTTTCACCGGTGTGTGACTTTGCCCACTCGATACCGCCGACTACGTTACGCGAAGCGAGGAGGAGCGCGGCAATTGCAAGCTCCTTAACGCCGTTTGCATTAGCACCGGGGGTATTGAATACGACGATTCCTTCCTCTGCACAGCGGTCAACGGGAATGTTGTTTACGCCTGCGCCTGCGCGTCCGATAGCAACGAGCTCGGGGTTAAACTCCATCTCGTGCATTTTTGCGGAGCGAACGAGGATCGCGTCGGGATTTGCGCAATCGTCGCTTACGTTATACTTTGCGGTATCGAAATTGTCGGTACCGATCTTTGCTATTTTGTTAAGACACTTTATATTATACATTTTTAACCTCTTATGCTTTGGGATTATTTTCTGCAAAGTCCTTCATGAACTTGACGAGTGCTTCAACACCCTCGGTAGGCATTGCGTTATAGATAGAAGCTCTCATACCGCCGACGGAACGGTGTCCCTTGATGTTCTTGAAGCCCGCCTTGCCTGCTTCGGAGGCGAACTTCTTGTCGAGATCGGGGTCGCCCGTAACGAAGGTTACGTTCATCATCGAACGGGAATCCTTTTCGACGGGTGCGGTATAGTAGGACTGATTATCGAGGTAGTCGTAAAGAACGGCTGCCTTGTTTTCATTATATGCCTTCATTGCGGTAAGTCCGCCGAGACCGAGAATGTACTTGAACACGAGTCCTGCAATGTAGATCGGGTAGCAGGGGGGAGTATTGTACATAGAGTCGTTGTCAGCCATAAGCTTCCAGTCAAACATTGCGGGGGTATCGGGACGGCACTTGCCGAGGAGATCCTCACGGACGATGACGATAGTCAGACCTGCGGGAGCCACGTTCTTCTGGGCGCCGGCATAGATGACGCCGAACTTGCTGACGTCAACGGGCTCGGAGAGGATGCAGGAAGACATATCGGCCACAAGGGGAATATCACCGGTATCGGGGATATAGGGGAACTTGGTGCCGTAGATGGTGTTGTTGAAGCAAACGTGAACGTAGTCGGCGTCGGGACG
>JAGASS010000001.1 GCA_017621655.1 Clostridia bacterium
AATGCTCTATAATTCCATTCATCGCGTGCTCCTTCCGTCTTTTTGCTTCGCAAAAATCCACCTCCCTCCCGGAGGGAGGCAATGAAACGTCCCTGAACCCATTTATGGGTAACAAGTATTCAATGCGTGGCTGGCAGGCCAATCTAAAGCGCACTTGTGCGTAGCCAGTAGTATTAGGGCTACGCCCGAAAATGAAATACCCCCCGCTATGCGGGGGGATATTTATTCTTCAAAGCTGATAATCGAATGGTGGAGGCGGCGCGTAGAAAAACTGTTCAAAATCTCTCTTAACGTCGTTATAGAAATTAACTGCCGACATTTGCATATACGGCTCAAGCCAGATGGTAAGTAAACCGAGCGTCGGGATCGAAAGAAGCGCCCAACCGAAAAACGATAGATTGAGAACAAAAAAGTCCCATTTTTTGCCCTTCATCATTCGTTCCGAAAGACGCAGAGCTTCCATGACGGGCATATTCGGATTTTCGGCAATGATATACGGTGCTTGAGAGTAAGCAAGCGCCTTGATGATTCCGGGAATGATGAACAGTATCGACCAAAGCATGGTAATAAGCGCGGAGAGGAGAGTGACCTTCAAAAACGGCCAGAAATTGCGAAATCCTTCGAACAGGTCGCCTACTCTCGGACGGTAGCTGCGGTCAAAGGCAACGTGAAGACGAATGTGGATCATTCCGAGCGACATTGCCGAAGATAGAATAAGGGAAATAATTGCGCCGATCAAGGGAAAACCCGAGCCGATCGAGCCAATGAATCCGCCGACGAGAGATACCAAAAAGAATGCACCGATCTTGCCGTCTATCTGAAGCCGCGCCAGGGCTTTGATTTCTTTTCTTGTCATAATATCCTCCTTTGAGGGATGTAAGAGTATTATAGCACTAAGATGTTAAAAAGTAAATGAATACCGTGAAAACTTTTTGAGCAGGAATGAATTTGTGATTGAACGAAAAGCGGTTAGGCATGTTGTTTGTAGGGGGCGACGTCCTCGACGCCCCGCATCAAAAGTAATGTAACTGAGTAAACGTAATGATGACGCGAGGCATCGCCTCGCTTTAGTCAATATACGGATTTCTCTTAAATATCTCACTCGCCGCCTCTTTACGGCAAAGAGCCATTAACTTATCTGCCCCGAGCGAAAGCTCGAACTGCTTAAGAGCATTTTCGGGCAGAAGAGATCCGTCTGCCGTCTTCGTTACGATGTTTATAGAAGCTGTTTTTCTGATCTTGTTAAGATACTCTCTGCCTTTAGAGTTTGCGGCGAGAAGATTAGTAAATAGCGGACGGTCCTTAACCGTTTCCGCTTTCACACCGAGAACGGAGGAAAGGATCGCGCGTCTTATTCTTGCCGCAGTATAGCTCTTGTTGACACAGGAGAAAATGAGTTCGTCAAGGGACGAGACGTTTTCGGCGTTTGCCTTGATAAGCCCCGCAACGCCGCCGTTCATTCCGTAATAGGAAGAGAGGATTTCTACGTCGGTAGTTCTGATAGTATGCAGAGCAACAGATTCATATGCGCCAATATCGGTCGGAGTACTTTTTTCAAAAACCGAAATAGCGCTTTCGGGAAGCATCTCGGAGGCGTCATCGCCGCCGTATATAAGCTCGCGCGAACGAGAGGCGGAATATCCCTCCTCGCGCTTGTAGGTGAAGGGAAGTATATTGGAGCTTTCATCCTTCAGCGCGGCAATGTATTCGACCGCCAGAATGTCGTTCGGCGTAGTCGGGAAGCCGTCGCCCGAGAGGGAACGGAAAATTTCCTCTGCGCTTTTAATGTGTCCGTTCTTGCCGTTTTCGCGTATCGCGCTCAAGTACTCTTCCGAGCGTATAACGTCGGCGGCACGCGAAAGCTCGGCAAGGTTTCCGTTTTCACTTCCGAAAGCGAGAATATCAATTCCGCCAAGCTCCGAAATGAGAGCAACCGCGCCGCGCGCGAAATGCTCGGCAGACGACGAGCAGTATGGGTATGGAAGCTCAAGAACAAGGTCGGAGCCGTTTTTTATCGCCGCCTCGGCGCGCAGATGCTTCGGGTAAACAGAGAGCCGACCGCGCTGAACTGTGCTTCCGCTCATAACACTGATGACAGTTGTGTCAGCGCCGAAACGCTCACAAACGAGGTCTATTTGTTTTTTATGTCCCAAATGAAAGGGATCGTATTCGCAAATTATCGCGACTGTCTTCATTTTTTGCTCCTTTGAAGGTAATATTTCGTGAAAAGACTTGTAATTTAAGGAAAAATAGTGTATAATCGTAATGTTATGAATGTTAATAAAACTTCGGAGGAAATAAATAATGAAAGTTCTTGTTGTAAATGCAGGAAGCTCGTCCCTTAAGTATCAGCTTTTCGAGACCGAGAACGGCGCAGTCCTTGCAAAGGGTATCTGCGAAAGAATTGGTATCGACGGTATTATTGAGCATCGCCTCGGCGAGGATGGCGAAAAGAATAAGCGCCAGCTCGATATGCCTAACCACGCAGTCGCTATGAAGATCGTAGTTGACACTCTTACCGATAAAGTGCTCGGATGCCTTTCCGATATGGGTGAGATCAAGGCAGTCGGACACCGCGTTGTCCATGGCGGTCCTTACTTCTTTGAAAGCTGCCTCGTAACCCCTGAGGTAATCGAGAAGCTCAAGCTCTGTAACGATTTCGCACCTCTTCACACTCCCGCACACCTTATGGGTATCGAGGGATGTACCGAGGTAATGCCTAACGTTCCCCAGGTCCTCGTATTCGACACCGCGTTCCATCAGACCATGCCCGATTACGCATACACCTACGCACTTCCCAAGGAAATGATCGAGAAGGATCACATCCGCCGCTACGGCGCACACGGAACCTCTCACCGTTTCGTTTCTATCGAAATGGCAAAGCTTCTTGATAAGCCCGTTGAGGAGACCAATATTGTAACCTGCCATATCGGTAACGGCTCGTCCATCTCCGCAGTTAAGGGCGGAAAGTGCATCGACACTTCGATGGGCTTTACTCCCCTTGAGGGCGTTGAAATGGGTACTCGTTGCGGATCTATCGACCCTGCTATCGTAACCTACATTATGAAAAAGTACGGCTACACTCCCGACGAGATGTCGAACTTCATGAACAAGAAGTGCGGCTTCCTCGGTCTTTCCGGCATTTCCTCCGACTCCCGCGACATCGAAGCGGCTATCCTCGAAGGAAACGAGCAGGCACTTCTCGCCGCTAACGTTCTTGCATATCAGGTCAAGAAGTACATCGGCTCTTACGCAGCTGCAATGAACGGACTCGACGCTATCGTATTCACCGCAGGTATGGGTGAAAACAACCCCGAGCTTCGTGAAAGAGTATGTAAGGAGCTTTCCTACTTCGGCGTTGAGATCGATATGGAGCTTAACGCGAAGACTCTCCGTCAGCCCAACACTGTTGAGCTTTCGACTCCTAACTCCAAGGTTAAGGTCTACGTTCTTCCTACAAACGAAGAGCTCATGATCGCAAAGGATACCGAAGCTATCGTAAGCAAGCTTTAATTTATGTTTATTTAGTCCTCTCCGAACGGAGAGGACTTTTATTTACTGTAAGATGTTTCACCACACCGTAGGGCGGGGGCTTGCTCCCGCCGCTC
>JAGASS010000005.1 GCA_017621655.1 Clostridia bacterium
GCTTCCGTAGGGCGGGGGCTTGCTCCCGCCGTTACCAAAGGTATAGAATATACAAAATACGGGCAAATAGCAGAAGAACAATTATTGTTGTTAGAAAAACGGTATCCGTATTTGAAAATTGACAGATACGTTATAATGCCGAACCATATCCATGCCGTCCTTATATTGGGAAACAGAACGGCGGGAGCAAGCCCCCGCCCTACGGTCGAAGATATCGTATGTGCCTATAAATCATTAACGACGCGGGAATGCAAAAAAATAGGATTAGCCAGTAATTTGTTTCAAACTTCGTTTTTCGAACATGTTATACGAGATCAAAAAGATTATGAAAAGATAGTCAAATACATCCACGAAAATCCTGCTCGGTGGTATTTCGACGAATTATATTCTGAATAAAAAAGCAGAGCCAAAGCTCTGCTTTTCTATTTACTTAAGAAGAAATGCTCTGTAGCCGAGGATGTTACCGGTTTCAAAGACGGTGCGTCCGTTTTCTACCTTGCTTTCGACCTTAGTCAGCTCGGGGAGGATATAGACCTCGTTATACTCGCCCTTAAGAGAGACCTCTACGCTCTTCATATAGACGTGCTCTTCCAGAATACCTCTCGTCATCTTATGCTCGGGGTAGGTGGATTTAACGTGGAACACGGTTGCGTTTTCGTTTTTGGTGAGAGCCGCGGTTGCGGTCTTCGGCATATCGGGAGATTCGATGAGCTTCTCGGGAAGAAGCGCGTCGATGAGAGTCTTCATGAGATCTCTATGCTCAACGAGGAAGTTACTTGCATACGCCTTGAGTATATCGAAGCATACACAAGCGGTATTTTCACCCAAAACCGCCGCGCTGTATTCGGTTTCTCCGCCCTGAGGTCTATAGAAGTATGCCTGTCTGCCGTCCCAGATGAGGTTCGATACGTTATTTATATACTTCGCTACTTCTTTACCGCTTACGTTCTTGATGATCCTCGACGGGTTATACATTGCCCAACGGAGACTGCTGCCCTCTACGGTATAATATGCGTTGTCTCTTGGATCATTTCCGATAAGCTCGATATAATCGAGAAGTCCGCTGTTCTTTCCGTGGTCGACTGACGGGCCTGTGAATATGATCTTTCCGCCGTTCTTTACGTATTCACTTAGACGCTTTTCAAGCTTTTCGTCAAATCTTACGCTCTCGCCTACGATAAGGAGCTTGACGTCCTCAAAGGGACCGTTTTCATCGTAAACGTTGTACTGTATCTTCAGCTCCTTGAGCATTCTTGCGGCGCCCTTTGAGAAATACGGAAGCGCTCTGTAATAATCATTCGAATGAATAAGCACGCCGACTTCAACTATATTATCGGAATTCTCAATATACGGCTCGTAGGGGATCCTTTCCTCCATTACCTTGCCGATGCGGTTTGCGACCTCGTCCTCAAAGCCGTCAACGGGGTGCATATGATCTCCGTAGGAAATGCCGAAGCTGTTCATCATAGCGTCGTAAAGATCGTTCTGCATCGAAGCAAGCGGCTTAAGTCCGCCGAAATCGCCCCAGGAGTTCTGGAATCTTCCGCTCATATATACGCGGTCCTCAAACATAGGTCTCGTGTATGCCGCCATTGAGTCGAAATAGTCGTAGCCCCAGTTCGGGTCGCTCGAAAGGCACTCGATCTCAGCGTGAGTCTGTGCGCCTACCGTCCAGGATATGCCGTTGACGTAGAGCTTGATCTTGCCGTTCTTTTCGCCCATTGCCTTTTTAATATCGTCGACAAATTCGAGTCTTACCTTGTTCTGATATGCGATCACCGCATTGTTGTCGTTGATATTGACGCCTCTTCTCTTCATGTCCTCCATACATCTCGGGCAGAAGCATTCGCGAAGCGCGAAGCAATCGCAGAAAAGACCTTCAATATCGTACTGACAGATCTCTCTGATCTCTTCCATAAAGTGCTCTCTGTACTCGGAATTGTAGCACATGACTCTGAAGAAGTTATCAAACTTATCGTTTCCGTAGATTCTTCCGTCTCTACTTACCTTGAGCCAGCCGGGATTATCAGCGGCTATCTCGTGATCGAGGCCGATGTTTATATACGCGGTAACGCCGATGTTTCTCTTATGGCACGCGTCGATCATTTCCTTAAGAGGATCGCGGTCGCCGAGTCCCGGGTACTTCTTTCCTACCTTCGTATTGTAGTAGCTGAAGCCCATATTGCAGCGCGCGGCAACGTTTACGTATTCAACGTGTGCGTTGTGCAGCTGATCTGCAAATCTCTCCGCGTCAAAATTTCCGAGAAGATTATCTATTCCGGGCGGAGTGTGAAAATCGTAATGAATTGCTCTACCGAATTTTGGTCCTATTGTTTTGAACATTGTGTACCTCCTGATACTCCTATAGAATTTTTATTTAAGCAGGAACGCTCTGTAGCCGAGAATGTCTCCGGTTTCAAAGACGGTTCTGCCATTTTCTTGTTTGGAATTTACCTTTTTCATTTCTGGGAGGATATAAACCTCGTTATACTCGCCCTTGATCGACACGGTGACGCTCTTCATATAGGTATGATCCTCTATGATACCTCTTGTCATCTTGAACTCGGGATAGGTCGCTTTAACGTGGAAAACGGTTGCGTTCTCGTTTTTAGTCAGAGCCGTGGTCGTCGTCTTAGACATATCGGGCGCTTCGATAAGCTTTTCGGGAAGAAGCGCGTCTATAAGCGTCTTAACAAGGTCTCTGTGCTCAACGAGGAAGTTGTTTATATACGCACCAAAAACGTTGAAGCAGATGCAGGCGGTGTTTTCACCCAAAACTGCCGCGCTGTACTCGGTCGGCTCGCCCTGGGGTCTATAGTAGCAGGACTGTCTGCCGTCCCAGGTGAAGTTTACTACGTTATCAATATATTTTGCTGTTTCCTTGCCGCTTACGTTCTTTATAACTCTTGAAGGACTGTACATCGCCCAGCGCATATCGCTTCCTTCTGCCGTGAAGTAAGCATTATCTCTCGTATCGGGACCGACAAGCTCGATATAGTCGAGAAGTCCGCTTCTTTTTCCGAGGTCGACAGCGGCACCTGTGAAGATTATCTTTCCGCCGTTTTTGACGTAGTCATTCAGACGCTTTTCAAGCTTCTCATCAAATCTTGCGCTTTCCTCTGTGATAAGCAGCTTAACGTCATCGAACGCGCCGTTTTCGTCGTACACATTGTACTGAAGCTTCAGCTCCTTCATCATTCTTGCCATACCCTTGAGGGCAGGTCCCATTTCTCTTCTGAACTTATTTGAATGGATAAGCACGCCGATCTCGACTATATTATCGGAATTCTCTATATACGGCTCATATGCCATTCTTTCTTCCATTACCTTGCCCACACGGGAAGCGACCTCGTTTTCAAATCCGTCAACGGGGTGCAGATGGTCACCGAAGGATATACCGAAGCTGTTCATCATAGCGTCGTAAAGGTCGTTCTGCATGGAAGCAAACGTCTTGCTTCCGCCGAAATCGCCCCATTCGTTTTGGAAGCGTCCGCTCATATAGAGTCGGTCCTCATATAAAGTTCTCGTATATGCCGCAAGGGAATCAAAATAGTCATATCCCAATACCGGAATAGTCGGAAGACCCTCTATTTCTGCATGTGTCTGGAAGCCGACCGTCCAGGACAAGCCGTTTATATACAGCTTGATCTTGTCCTTCTTATCGCCCATTGCTTCCTTCATTTCTGCAGCGAATTCAAGCCGAACGTCGTTCTGGTAGCTGATGACGGCGAAGTCGTCATTCATATTGACGCCTTTTTTTCTCATTTCTTCTACACATTTCGGGCAGAAGCATTCGCGGAGCGTGTAGCAGTCGAGGAAAAGACCGTCTATATCGTATTCACAGATCTCGCGGATCTCGTTAAGAAAATACTCTCTGTAACCCGAATTGTAGCACATTACGCGGAAGAAGTTATCCTTCTTGTTGTTCCCGTAGATGCTTCCGTTCTTTGAGATCTTCAGCCAGCCGTAATTATCAGCTGCGATCTCGTGATTGAGACCGATATTGGTATATGCGGTAACGCCGATATTTCTCTTGTGGCAGGCGTCGATCATTTCCTTAAGAGGATCGCGGTCGCCAAGTCCCGGGTATTTCTTTCCGATCTTTGTGTTATAGTAGCTGAAGCCCATATTGCAGCGCGCCATTACGTTTACGTATTCAATATGTGCCTTCTCAAGCTGGTCTGCAAACTTTTCCGCGTCGAAATTACCGAAAATATTGTTTATTCCGGGCGAGGTGTGAAAATCGTAATGAATTGCTCTGCCGAATTTCTTCCCAACTGCTTTAACCATAGTGACTCTCCTGCATTTTTTTATATTTTACCAAATTTTCAGGTAATTTCACATATCATTTTTTATATGAAATCTGTCAATTTTAATTATAATATTGACAGATTGGGGAATTATCGGTAGAATATAGGTAGATTCTCATTGCGAGGTATTTTTTATGCAGTGTATTTCTATAGGACCGTACGGCGAGCGCTTTACGCCCGAGGAATGGGATTTTCCGAACATAACTCGCCCGTTTTCACTCGTTTATTACGCTCTCGGCGGAAGCGCCTTCTATACTGTCGACGGTGTTGAGAAGCCGCTTGAGAAGGGTCATCTTTATATTTTCCCTGCGAACAGGGTATTTTCGCTTCGCGAGGACAAGCGCGATAAGTTCTATCTTATGTTCGTTCACGCGTTTACATCGCCCGAAGTTGATTCCGTCATAGATATTGACGTCACGTGTGACGAGTTTGTCTCTCATACCCTTGAGCTTTTGCGCGTTTACGTGAAGAATTGGCACGAGATATACGTAAGAAAGCTCACCGATATGCTCCTTTCATATATTTTTGAAACGCGCGGCGGCGACGAGAGGTCGCTTTCCGAGAAGATCAAGAGCTATATCGACGCGAATTTCGTTACCGTTTTTAAGCAGAACGACCTTAGCCGTCAGTTTAATTATTCGAGGTCTCATATTTCAAAGGTGTTTAAGGAAAAATACAATCTGACCCCGAAGCAGTACGCAAAGCAGATCATGCTTAAGGAGATCGAAAAGCTGCTTTTTAAGGGTGTTTCGGTTGCGGAGATCGCTGAGCGTCTCGATTTTTCCTCGCCCGAAAATTTGAGTAGGTTTTTCAAGGGCGGTTACGGTTATTCACCCCTCGAGCATAAAAAGCGTTTTGGCGATTTTTCCGTGTAAACGGCGGTTTTTAAGTAACATTGTTTTAATGCGGGCGAGCACAGTTCGCACAAGAGGATATTGAACGAAAATTTGTAGGGACAGGCGTCCTCGACTGTCCGCACGGGAACAATGTAACACCGTTTTTACGCGGCGGGAGCGCGTGGGGTTCCCCAAAGCGAATACAATGAGCTTTGGGGGTTCCGAGCAACCCCCCGCCCTACCAAAGAGGCGCGAAACGTCGTCTTGCCTTCCCCTCAGGGGGAAGGTAAGAGCTAAACCTCGGATGAGGTGTAGGTTGCGAAGCAACCGTTGTTAAAAGTTAAGTAACATTGTTAAAGTGACGCCGTCTGCGACGGCTACACCTCATCCGTCTTTTTGCCTACGGCAAAAATCCACCTTCCCCTGAGGGGAAGGCGAGACAACCGCCCACTGTTATTCTGAGCGAAGCGTCGCCACGTCTTTTGTTTTCCCATCACTAAAAAACAGCGGAGCATTGCTCCGCTGTTTTTAATATAATTCTCTATTACATTTTCTCATATAAAAAATACTGAAAACGGTAACTATTATTTCCGTGATCAACATCGTATACCATACACTGTCGGCTTTGAAGATCATCGGCAGTACCATAACAAGCACACCGCTTATCACGATTCCTCTCATGACCGATGCGGCTGTCGATACCCTCGGCTGCATTATCGACTGGAAATAGTAGGTCGCAAAGATATTGAACGGCAAAAGGAGATACGATATGCCGTAGATGCGCAGTATCGGAGGCGCGATCCTTATGACGTCGAGAGTCGGCTTCATAAATAGGTGAACTATCGCGTTCGGGAAAAGAAGCGTGACGAGTATCCAGAAAATTCCCATTATCACGCTGGTGAATATCCCGTATTTTAAGAATTTTCTTATTCTGTCGAAATTCTTTGCGCCGAAATTCTGCGAAATAAGCGGTTGTGCCGCCTGTCCTACCCCGTACGCCAGGCACTGTGCAAAGGCAGTTATGCAGGCGAGCACGCCGTATATCGCGAGTGCGTCGGTGCCGAGGTGGTGCATTATTTGTCTGTTGAAAAGAATTGAGATAATGCCGATCGCGAAGTCGTTTATCGCAGTCGAGAAGCCGTTCAGCGTTATTGCGCCGAGCTTATTAAACGGCTTTTCGGGCTTTACTATGCGGAGCGTGTTTTTCTTGCGGAAAAAATGTGTCAGCATTATAAGCAACGGGATAAACTGTCCTATTGCCGTTGCAAGTCCTGCTCCGTAGATGCCCATATCGAGGGCGAAAATGAAGAAATAATCCCCAAAGCAGTTGAAAACTCCGCCGATAATGACTGCAACCGTTGCAAGATTCGGGTTGTCGTCGTTACGTAGGTATGCTGATATTATCGTATTGAAAATACAGCTCGGGATCGAATACAGAACCGGTCTTAAGTATAGCTTACATAGGTATAAAAGCTCCTCGTCCGCGCCGAAAAGCTTGAAAAGCGGGTCTTGGAATATCCCGATAGCGAGCATTGCGAATATCGACAGTATTGCGCCGAAAACCAGCGAGAGCGTGAAAAACTGCTGAGCGTTTTTTTCGTCACCTTTTCCTCTGTGATTCGCAAAAAGCACCGATCCGCCGATCCCCGAAAGCAGTGCGAGGCAAAATATGAAGCCCCAAAGCGGATTGAATACCGCGATGGCGGCGCTTCCCGACGGACCGTGATAGCGTCCTATCATTATTCCGTCTATCGTTCCGAATATGCAGGAAACCATTGCGCTTCCCGACGCGGCGATAAGATATTTTCTGTATAGCGGCATTTCCTTGCCGGTAAGTATGTTGTCCATTGTTGCTCCGAGATGGGGTGTTAGAGATTTGCGGTTATATTTGCCACGTCATTGTAGGGTGCGACGTCCTCGACGCACCGTAATGCCACGCCTATATTTATTACAGAATAATGTCCTGTCAAGAAAATTGTGGATCCTTCAGAATAGTAAGATTCATTACATTTGGAACGGGGCGTCGAGGACGTCGCCCCCTACAAAATGTGGTATATGTTATTTATGTGGCGAATGGATTCGAATGAGTTTAAACTCCGAATTCAATCCCCTGATAACTGTTTCTTCTTCTGAATTCCTTATCGATCTCGTTAAGAACGCAGAATTTTTTGAGCGACCATAGCGGCTCAACGAGATTTTCCTTTTTTCCGTCGCCCGTCAGGCGTCCAATTACCGTTTCGGGATGGAAATACTCAAGCTGCGTGACGGTAATATCGACGTATTCCGAAAGAGAAAGGATATGAAACGGCTCATTTCTGTATTCTTCCGTCATTTTCGTGCCGTTTTCAAGATATAGCATATGTAGCTTTACCGAGTGCGGACGCAGTGACGCTACCGTTTTCGCACTTTCGAGCATCATTTCTTTGCTCTCGCCCGGCAGACCGTTTATCAGGTGAACGCATCTGTTGATGCCATGTAGCTTTTCGTATCCAATCAGAAACTCCTCAAAGGAATGTCCGCGGTTTATTCTCTTCGCCGTCTCCTCATGCACCGTCTGAAGCCCAAGCTCGACGGTCAGAAACGTCTTTTCGTTGATCTCGTTAAGTAATTCAATTACTTCATCCGTCAGGCAGTCTACGCGTGTTGCTATCGACAGCCCGACCGTGTTTGGCAATTCAAGCGCCTCATAATAGAGCTTCCTCAGCTTATCTATCGGCGCGTAAGTACCTGAAAAGACCTGAAAATAGGGTATAAACTGCTCCT
This sequence comes from Clostridia bacterium, assembly GCA_017621655.1. Lineage (GTDB taxonomy): Bacteria > Bacillota > Clostridia > Oscillospirales > CAG-272 > Colimorpha_A. Next base: position 7,910 of record JAGASS010000005.1, read on the forward strand.
TTATTCCCTCTCTGCCCCATTTTTTGATCAGCGGCTCGCGGCCAATCTCAAACTGCTCACTTATCGGCCTTCCTCGGTAAGGAAGCGCCTCCTTCGTGCAGTAGGTACAGCCGCCTCTTCCTTTTGTGCCGTCTATATTAGGACAGGAAAATCCCCCGTCAAGGGGGATTTTTATAGTCTTTGATCCAAATTTTTCCTTCAAAAAAGCGTCATACGTATAGTATCGCTTATTGTTTGCGTAGATCATTTTTTGCTTTCTTTTCTCTGATTATTTGCGGCAGATAAACTATCGCAAGGTATATGAAAATTATCGGGAAAACGAGAAACATATACCAGTAGCTATGCGGAATTATCTTCCAAAACGTGCTTAACAGCGGAAAGCCCTCATGCTGAATTGAGTACATATAATTGATGTGCAAGGGGTTTCCGTAGATATCGGTTATACCGTTTACCGTCGTGTACTCGATAAGCCCGAGATTTATGAGATGCACTGCCGTGTAGATAGCCGCTGTTAAAATCAGGGTACGCGGTATCGTTTTGTAATCTATCTTTATGATTCCGAGCTTGAACGCAATTATCGGAATTCCGAATTCAAGCACGTGCGGGAAATAGAAAAAGATAAATCTTGAGCTGTAAAGGTCGCTTGCAGTCTCCGCGTAGAAATTCAGCATTACCGCCGCAAGTGCGCCGAGGCACCACAAAACAAGCATATTTCCGATAGTTTTGTTTTTTGTAAACATTGCTATCGGAAGCAGAATTGCATTTATTGAGCAGAGGTGAAAAGGCAGATATTCTAAAGGAGTACCCCATTCAAGCAGATTATAAATTATTGCAGCTATTCCGCTGAACGAAAGAATGCCGAGAACTATTCTTTGCGTTTTCTCGCTTCTTTTTCTTATTAAAAAGTAAAGAGCGAATATGATTCCTGCCGCGATAGGCCAGCTGATCATATGCGCGATGCCAAAGATTCCCCAAGTGTCCATGTTGTTTCCTATTAATTACTGCGGTTGATTTGTTTCGGCTTCGGGATTCTCGGGACCGTCAGGACTTTCGGGAGTATCGACACGGACTATCACGCCGTTTTCAAAAACGCCCTCGTATACGCGTCCCTCCGCCCAGGTGTATTTTCCCCAGCCGTGCATAAGGTTATTATAAAATTCGCCCTCGTAAACGTCACCGTTTGCCCAGGTGTATTTTCCGTCGCCCGATCGAACGTCACTGACAAATTCGCCCTCGTAGGTATCGCCGTTTGCGAAAGTCAGCTTGCCAAGACCGTTTTTGACGTCGTTTACGTAGCTTCCCTCGTATTTCGTGCCGTCAGACATAACGAAAACGCCGTTTCCGTTCTTCGAGTCGTCAACGAAGCTTCCCTCATAGTACGAGCCGTCGGATGCGAAGGTGTATTTACCGATTCCGTGCTTTTTACCGTTTTTGAATTCGCCCTCGTAAACGTCGCCGTTATCGAAAATGTATTCTCCCTTACCCGAGATCCTGTCCTTTACAAACTCGCCCTCATAGGTATCGCCGTTACTGTAGGTTATCTTGCCCTTCCCACTCTTCTGAAGCTTGGTAAGAACTCCCTCGTAAACGCTTCCGTCAGAGTATTTGACATTAGATGACTTGCTGTCTATCTTGCCCGTTCTTCCGTCTGAATAATAGAGCGTTCCCGATTCGAGCGATCCGCTTCCGTCAACTCTGCCGACGAACTTTATAGTACCGTCAGCGGTCTTCACCTTATAGTATCTGAAGCCGAAAAGGTACGCGAAAAGCGCCGTCACCAGAAGAAGCACGACGGCAACGCCGAGCGCGTAGAGGACAAGCTCATACGGCTTACGGTATCTCTTTTTAATGTTTATCTTATCCATCGTTTACCTCAAAAAGCGCCCTTAACGGTTTCAATGAAGCTCGGCAGTACGTTCAGAAGCACACTTCCCGCTACCACGAGAATGATCGCAGAGAGAACGAGGGTCAATACCGAAAGGCGATTCTGAGTATAGACCTTTTCCGCCCTGTACTGCTGATCCTCGGGGATAAATAATCTGCCATCCTCGGTCTTTTTTATTATGCTTGAAAGAGTTGACGACGGGCGCAACGCATAGCGGAGCGATCCCTTTTTGCCGAAGCCGATCTCGTCAAGCGTGACGGCGTTTTCTTCGTTATCCGCGGGTAGGGCAAGGAGCTTGTCTACCAGCTTTCCGACGGTCTTTTTATTTATGAAGGATATAACTACGGCAATAAATATGCCGATGATCATCGACCATATTATCGACGCGGTAGTTATATTTCCGCCGGTTAATAGCTTTGCGAGTGTCATGATGTCGACTCCTTTCTAAAAATATCAATTACATTGTGTGGATTTGCCACGCTGTTTGTACGGGGCGTCGAGGACGTCGCCCCCTACAATTACGTGTTAAAGTTTTTATACGTTCGAATAGCTTTCAGCGTCACAATATAAAGTTAACACTTGTTAACTTATTACTTGCCGATTACGTCCATTCCGAGGTACTTCTTAAGAACGTCAGGCACGTTAACCGAGCCGTCAGCGTTCTGATTCTGCTCAACGAGAGCAGGGAGAATACGGCTTGTTGCAAGTCCCGAGCCGTTCAGGGTATGGAGATATTCGATTCTTCCGTCATCTCTCTTTACTCTCATCTGACCTCTGCGTGCCTGGAAATCGCGTGCATTGGAAACAGAGGAGACTTCCTTGTAGCCGTTCATTGAGGGGATCTGGATCTCTATATCGTAGGTGCGAGCCATAGATGCCGAGCAGTCCTCAGCCGCGAGCTTAACGGTGCGGAAGTGGAAGCCGAGACCGGAGACAAGCGCCTCTGCGTGAGCAACAAGCTCGTCGAACGCCTCGTCGCTCTTCTCGGGAAGCGTATACTGTACCATTTCAACCTTATTGAACTGATGTCCGCGAACCATTCCGCGTTCATCGGAACGGTAGCTTCCTGCCTCACGGCGGAAGCAAGGCGTATAGGAAATGTACTTCTTAGGAAGATCTGCTTCGGTCAGGATCTCGTTTCTGTGAAGCGATACGAGTGCCGCCTCAGCTGTCGGAAGCATATAGTGAACGCGGTCATCGGTCGGGTTGGCGATCTTATAGACCTCGTCTGCGAACTTCGGGAACTGTCCTGCGGTGAATCCGCATTCGTACTCGAGCATGTGAGGAACGAGCATGAATTCGTAGCCGTTCTTAATGTGAGTATCGATAAAGTAGTTGAGAAGCGCCCATTCAAGACGTGCGCCGATGCCGGAATAGATCCAGAAGCCGCTTCCTGCGAGCTTGGTTCCGCGCTTGTAGTCAATAAGACCGAGGTCGGTGCAGAGGTCAACGTGATTCTTCGGCTCGAAGTCGAACTTGTGCGGCTCGCCGAAGTAACGAAGCGGCTCGTTGTTTTCCTTACCGCCGGGCTTGAGGTCACGGTCGGGAAGGTTGGGAAGAGCATACATAAGGTCGTTGAACTGTTCCTCAACGGTCTTGAGAAGCTCGTCGTTTGCCTTTGTCTTTGCTCCAAGCTCCTTCATCTGCGCGAAGATGGGGGCAACGTCCTTGCCCTCCTTCTTATACTGCGGAATGAGCTTGTTCGTCTTATTCTGCTCTGCCTTCATCTGCTCGTTTTCTGCGATGATCGAGCGGCGCTGGCTGTCAAGCTCAAGGATCTTTGCGATCTCTTCCTTTGCGTCTCTGCCCTTCTGTGCAAGGCGTTCTACTACTTCATTGGGATTTTCTCTGATATATTTGATGTCAAGCATGATTTTTACCTCTTCTTTGTCTTTTTATTAATCGTCAAAAATATTTGCTCCGCAGAGCTTATTCACAAGCTCGTCAAGCTCTTTGTCGTCGGAAAAGCTTATTTCAAGCTTTCTAAGTTTGCCCTTGCCGCTGATAATTACCTTTTTTCCGAGCTTTTCGGTCATTTTCTTTGCAAGCTCCTTGGAATAATCAACTATCGGCTCGTCATCTACGGGCTTCGGGTCGTTTATTTCCTTTTCGATGCGGTTAAGCTTCTTTACGAGCGCCTCGGTTTCGCGTACCGAAAGGTTTTTCGTAACGACGGTGTTTGCCGCACCTATCATTCGTGTCGGATTTTTAAGTCCGAGAAGCGTTCTTGCGTGACCTGCCGAGAGCGTGCCCTCCTTTACGAGCGCCATTACCTCGTCGGGAAGCTCAAGCAGACGGAGTATGTTTGCAACTGCAGGTCGGCTCTTGCCTATCTGCTTCGAAAGCTCCTCCTGCGTCATTCCGTAGTCCTCTATTAGAGATCGGTATGCCGCCGCTTCCTCGATCGCGTTCAGATCTTCTCTCTGCACGTTTTCGATTATCGCAACCTGCGCCGCCTTCTGGTCATCAAGTTCCATTATAATGACGGGAACCTCGGTAAGTCCTGCCATTTTCGACGCTCTCCAACGGCGTTCGCCCGCGATTATCTCGTAAAATTCACCGCTTCCCGTGCTTCTTACGATTATCGGCTGTATAAGTCCGTGAGTTGCGATCGATTCAGCGAGCTGTGAAAGCGCTTCGGGGTCGAAATCTCTACGTGGCTGATCGGGATTCGGCTCTATTTCGCTCAGACGCATCATCGTTACGCCGCCGTTTTCCTCTGCCGTGTTATCGAGGAAAATGGCTTCAATGCCGCGTCCGAGACCTGTATTCTTCGGTTTTGCCATGGTATTTCCTTTCTATGGGTGTTTTGCTATTATATTCTCTCAAGAATTTCGTCAGTTACGGCGAAATATGCCTCTGTGCCCTTACAATGCTTATCGTAATAGATTATCGGCATTCCGTAGCCGGGCGCCTCACTTAATCTTACGTTACGCAGTATCGTGGTCTTGAAGAGCTTTGAAGCATAATACTTTTTAAGCTCAAACATGACTTGGCTCGAAAGGTTAAGCCGTCCGTTATACATCGTAATGAGTATTCCGAGAAGCTCAAGAGACGGGTTGTAAAGCCGCTTTACCGAACGGATCGTCGAAAGAAGCTGCGAAAGACCCTCAATAGAGTAATATTCGCACTGCATCGGAACGATGACTGCGTCTGCGGCAACGAGAGAGTTTACCGTCAGAATTCCGAGTGACGGCGGACAGTCGATGATTATGTAATCGTATTCGTCCTTTATAAGTGTAAGCGCGTTTTTGAGGCGGTATTCACGCTTTTCGGTCGTAACAAGCTCAAATTCCGCGCCTGCAAGTGAAATATTCGAAGGAATGACCGATAGATTCGCAAATTCCGTCGCAACCACACAGCTTTCAGCCGTGCTTCTTCCGATGACTACGTCGTAGCTCGAAAGCTTCATGTTCTTTTTATTGATACCAACGCCGCTTGATGCGTTACCCTGCGGGTCAAGGTCGACGAGAAGCACCTTCTTGCCCTTCGCGCCCATTGCCGCCGCAACGTTCACTGCGGAGGTAGTTTTTCCAACGCCGCCCTTCTGGTTGGCGAAAACTATTGTTTTTCCCACAAGAAATCTCCTGTTTTTTCGTTAAAAGGTGTATTTATTATATCTCTTTTGATTCAAAATGTCAATAGTAATAGCGCAAGTGGGAAAAATAAGGGAAAAACAGGGGACAAAATGTTTCACGTGAAACAAAGGTAGTGAGTCGGCTATAAAATGTTTCACGTGAAACAAAAAAGAAAAAGCTTCACGCAAAACGTAGTGTTTCACGTGAAACATTTTCTTATACCGCCTTAGTCGGCGTTATGATCTCCTCGGCAGGGGAAAATTCGGGGAATTTTGTGGGAAAGGTACGGGACGGCTTTTTTATTCTGAAAAGAAGCTCGACGGTATCGTCCTTTTCGCGCCTTTCCTTTTCTACCGAGACCCCCGCATTCTCAATGCTTTCAATTGCCTTGTCAATGGTGTTGTATACGACGCGCGGATCCTTTATCGCCGCGCGGCGCTTCTTCGCCTTTTCGTCGGCGGGGCAAAGCACGCGGTCGACAAGCTCCTCTGTTTCGGAAACCGATAGCCCGAGGCGGACCGCATCCTGTATTACGTCGATGCGCTTTTCGGGATCGGCTATCTTGATGACGGCTCTTGCGTGGCGCTCACTTAGACCGCCGCCCGTGATTATCAGCTTTTCTGCCCCTGTCAGGCGCAAAAGCCGAAGCTTTCCCGAAAGCGCCGACTTCGGAATCCCGAACACCGCGGCGGTGTCATCCTGCGTCAGACCGTAAACGTCGAGAAACGCCGCCATCGCAGTCGCCTCCTCAAAAAACGTCAGCGGAATGCGGTTGCTGTTCGCGACGGCGCTCATTTCCGCGGCGTTTCGGTCATCGAGCGCCATAACGATGCAGGGAACCTCGCTAAGCCCCGCGATCTTCGCCGCACGCAGACGGCGTTCACCCGAAACAAGCTCGTAGACGGGCGCCTTGTCCTTCCTTCTCGACCCCAATGGATCTGCGTTCGGGACTGAACGGACGGTCAGCGGCTCGATCATTCCGTAACGGCGGATGCTTTCCGACAGACGGTTAAGATCGGGAAAGCTTTTTCGCGTCTGCGCGGGATTTGGCAAAATTCTTCCGATAGGAACGGAAATCACGCTCTGACGCTCTGTTTTTCTGTTTTTTCTTGAAAATAGTTCTTTAATGCCCATTTTTGACCTCCTTTTTCTATACCATATCACAAAAACCGCATAGAGTTTAGGGAATTCGGCTGTCGCGTGGTGACTATATAGGTCGAAGGAAAAACAATGCAGTTTTTCCTTGCCGAGGTATGATGTAAAATGGCAAAAAATGGAAAACGATTTCTCCTGAAAATATATGGATTGACAAGCCAATTCCTCTCGTGATATAATCTATATATAATAAGGAAGAAAACGAGGCAAAAAATGAAATTTTCCTATGATTTCAAGGTCAGCTCGCAGGAGGTCGATATTAACGGCATCGCGAGCGCTACGGCAGTTATGAGATATATGCAGGAGACGGCGAACCTCGGTCACGAGGATTACGGTCCGACTATGGACGAGCTTCGTGAGTCGGGCAAGGCATTTATACTCAGCCGCGCGGCAGTTGATATTTATAAGCCGCTTTACGCGCAGGATAAAATAACCGTCACCTCGTGGCTGAACGATGCGCGCGGTTACGGCTATAACAGAAGCACGGTAATTGAGCGTAACGGCGAAAAGGTCGCGGCGATGATCGCCTTCTGGGGCGCGATAGATATAGAAAACCGTCATCCGATACGCGTTGAGGAAATAAATCTCGGCTTTGGTACTGATGAAGATAAGCTTGAGGTCATATCGCCCATGCGTTTCAGGACAAATGGCATCGAAATGAGCGAGCTTGGCGATTACAAGGTCGTTTACGGCGACTGCGACCGGAATATTCACCTCAATAATACGAATTATCCCCGAATCTTCTCGGGATTTATCCCCAATATGTTGGGAAAACGCGTGACAAACCTTTCGATAAACTATCAGCATGAGGCGCGGCTTGGCAAGAGCTTCAAGGTGTTTGGTGCTGAAAATGACGGCGCAATGCTCTTCAAGACGGTGCTTGACGACGGAAACGTCGGATCAGAAGCGCGCATAGTGCTTGGCGATATATAAAATGAAGAAAATTCTTGTTTATCCGATAGGCGAGCTGAGCGAAAAACGCCTGAGCCGCCTTATCGAGCTTGAGCTTCTTGAAAGAGGCGCCGAGGTGACGTGGGAGGCGGACGAAAACGTCGATCAAGCGATCTACGTTGTCGGAGTGCTGGATGACGACGCAATGGAGACCGTAAATAATACGGCTGTCGGTGCTGAAAAGGTCGTGTGTTGCCGCTATCAGGAGGCGGATAGCGACGGAATTATAGTAATTGAGCGTCCTATTGACGCCGCTAAGCTTGCGGACGGTCTTACGCGCTCTTATAAAAAGGAAAAAGATCCGCGCGGACTTGTTATCGACGATGACAACGTCAGCTTCCGCGGCGAAAAGGTGGAGCTGTCGAAAAAGGAGCTTGAGCTTCTTAAACTTTTGTATTCAAAAAACGGCGAGCCGGTCGGAAGACAGGAGGCGCGTGATGCGATATTCCCTGCCGAAAGCAATTCTAACGTCGTTGACGTTTATATCAGATACCTGAGAAAGAAGCTCGACCTGCGTTTCGATACGAGAATGATAGTAACTGTCAGAAACAAGGGATACATGCTTAAAATTTAGTTAAAAGAAAGGAGTCCGATATGATCTACAGGGTAAAAAATGCTCAAATATACGCAGACCCGTCGTTGAATACGAAAAACGGGCTTCTTTTCTCTACCGAAAACGGTGTTTCAAGGATAATTTCCGAGATTCCCGACGGCTGCGAGGTCGAAAATATCGACGGAAACGGCGCGCTTCTCTTCCCTGCGTTTACAGATATTGGCGCGAAATGCTACGATAAATGCCGAGAAAACAGCGAATCGCAAGAAACCGCCTCGGCGGCGGCATCGGTGGGCGGATACAGACGAATAGTGACGCTCGGAGGCAATTGCTTCGGCGACGGCAGGGTCGTGACGGCTGAAAACGTGTCGAATGGCGCAAAAAGCGGCATCGTCTACGGCTTTTACGGCGATGGCGATATTTATGAAACGCTTAGCGCAATAAAGAAAAACGACGCTCTGTATATCTCGGCGGGCATAAAGGACACCGCGAATGGCGGATTTGCGCGCGGAATCGCATCAAAAATGAGTGGGACTGTCGGCTTTTCGCGTTACGACGAATGCGGAGAGCTAAGTAAGCTCCTTTTTGCCGCTTACGAGACGGGCGCTCGGGTGCACGTGATGGCGATCGGCTGCAAAGAGGCGCTCGAGATGGTTAAGAGTGCGAAAAAGGCAGGTGCGGCGGTGACGGTCGGCGTTTCGCCATTCCATCTTGCTCTGACGGAAAACGACGTTGCCTTTTACGGCGCGAACTGCAAGCTTCTTCCGCCGCTTCGCTCGCAAAGCGACCGCGAGGCGTTAAGAGAAGGTCTTTTTGATGGAAGCATAGACACGGTAAGCTCTCTTCATACTCCTCTTTCGAAGAGCGAAAAAACGGGCATTAACAGCGCTCAGTACGGGCTTAGTTCCATCGAAACGACGCTTCCTGCGCTGATGACGTATTTACAGGAGCTTGAGGAGAAACCGCGCAGAATAGCGGAAATAATGGCTCTCAAGCCGTCTGAGATCATCGGAGAGGGTTATTCCTTGCGTGAGGGTCAAAGTGCCGATTTCGTGCTTGTAGACCCGACGGCAGAGCTTGTAATTTCAAGCAATACCCTGAAGAGCAAATGCTCGAATACGCCCTTCCTCGGTCAAACGCTCCTCGGATGTAATCCTATTCTTTATCTTAACGGAAAACGAAACGGATAACGGTTAAACCGTTATCCGTTTTTAGCTTGGATGGAATGTAACACCGTTTTTTTGCGGGCGAATACAGGCGAGGGTTCCCGAAAATGAGCGAAGCGAGTTTTTGGGGTTCCGAGGTCGCCCCTACAAGAGGATATTGAACGTAAATTTGTAGGGACAGGCAACCTCGGAACCCCCAAAGCTCATTTCATTCGCTTCGGGGAACCCCTCTCCTCGACTGTCCGCACGGGAACAATGTAACATCGTTTTTGCGCGGGCGAGCAATGCTCGCCCCTACAATTACGCGCCGAAACATTGCGACATCGTCTTACCTTCTCAAAAACAAAAATCCCCCATAATGGGGATTTTTTATCTGAATAATAGCCCTTCCGCGTTCAGGTGGAATATCTTTTCTTCGTTCTCCTTGCCTAGACCGAGCGATTTTATAAACGCGACCTCGTTTTTCGGCTCGCTCCAGGGCGCGTCAGTGCCGAAAAGTATGCGGTCAACACCGTGCGACTCTATTATCCTTGATACGTAGAGGTTATTCTTGTCAAGCCGCGACATAATTGCGGTATCGAGATAGAGATTCGGTCTGCCGCAAAGATACTCGAGGACCTGCGGATAGAAACGGTTTCCGCCCATGTGCGCACCGATAAAGGTCAGATTCGGGTGCCGATCAAGCACCTTTGCAACTCGGTCGGGCGTCGAGGCGGTCTTGTCGGGGGACACGAGGTCAAATCCTGTGTGCGAAAGCACGAAAATGCCCATTTCCTCGCAAAGCGAGAAAACCCTGTCCCATTCGGGATCGTCAATATAATAAGGCATATATTCGGGGTGAATTTTTATTCCGCGAATGTCGTGGTCGATAAGACGCTGAAGCTCATCTTCAAGAATTTCACTGTCGGGATGCGCCGAGCCGAGCGCGATGAGCGTTTGGGAAAAATCGTTTATGTCGATAGCGAAGCTGTTTACCTTCGCGAGCTGATGCGCGTTTGTAGCAATGTTGCAAACGACGGAAAAATCAATTCCGTCGGCCTTCATTTTCTCGGACAGGCCCGACGCCGTGCCGTCATAGCAGGGCGTTATTCCGGTCAGATTCTGCATAGGAGCGAGCGCTTTCGGCGCGATCGCATCGGGAAAACAGTGCGCGTGAAAGTCAATTATCATCAGTTTTCTTCCTTATTATATATAATACGTGTCGGCTTAGTCAGATCAGATCCGTTTCCGCCGAAAAGCGAAATGCCAAAGGCGGCGGAGAGCTGATCGAATTCTTTTCTTGCCGCTTCCCTCTTGCGCTCACTCATCTGCGTGCGGACGGCGCGAATGAGAAGATTCTTCGGCGTATTTTCGGGATCGATAAGCTCGGTCACGTCGACGGAATATCCGGACGCCTCAAGACGCTTGCAACGGAGCGCGTCGGTCAGCGCGACGGCGAGCTTCTGGCGAATGAGCGAATGCTCGAGAACGGGCGAAAGCGCAGAGCCAAGCTCGGACTTGGTATTTAATTGCGAATTTACCTCATGCTGACAGCAGGGAGTTGAGAGTATCACCTCCGCGCCGAGCCGCGCGGCGTTGGTAAGCACGATGTCTGTCGCAATATCGCAGGCGTGGAGGGAGAGAACGAGGTCGGGACGTCGTTCCGGCTCGAACTTGTAAATATCACAGCAAACGAAGGAAAGTCCGTTAAATCCGACCTTCTCAGCTACAGAGGAACAGTAGGAAATAACGTCCTGCTTCAGATCAGCACCGACCATCTTGACCGCCCTGCCCTTGACCTCGGTCAAAAACCAATATGCTGCAAAGGTAAGATAGCTCTTTCCGCAGCAGAGGTCGAGAACGTAAAGCTCGCCAAGCGGAAGCTTTGGATAAATATCGTCGATATAATGAAGAAAACGGTCGATCTGGCGGAACTTCGCGCGTTTTTTATCGAACACTCTTCCCTTTTCGTCGCTCACTCCGAGCGCGATGAGAAAGGAATAAACCTCGCCGTCACGCAAAAAGACCTGCTTTACGCGATCGTGCGAGAGTTCAACTGCATCGCCTGAACCGATCTTTCCGCTAACGAGGAGCTTACCCTTGCTAGAAAGCCGGGCTTCGAGATCGCCTCCGGTCGTCAAGAGGTTAAGCTGACGGTATTCGGAAAGAAGAGAGACGACGTATTCTGCCGCCTCCGACGCAGGCAGATTCTTGTGAAGCACCTTTCCGTCGGCCTTGTGCGTCTCAAGCTGGAGAATGATTCCTTCCTTATTATATATGCGCCCCTCTGTGCGAATGATCGACTTGTCTGACGGGCGGGAAAGCACAAGCTTTTTGAGCGTTGCGCCGTTGATCGCGGTATTGAGCGCCGTTAGTAGCTTTTCCTTGGGTTCCACGTTATAATTCCTTTCGGTAAACAGTGAATATATTATACTACAAAGGACAGAATAATACAATAGTAGCAGATTGCACAAATGAAGCGCCTGATTTTCGTCGTTTTGACACGCCTTTAACAAAGTGAAAAAAATCTTAAAAAAGGTGTTGACAGATCACGAATCGTCTGTTATAATAGTCAAGCGCTTTTGAGAGGGCAACAGTCCGATCGGTAAGCGAAAAGACCACAAAAAACTTTTTTGAAAAAAATCAAAAAAGTTGAAAAAACCTATTGACAAATAGGAAAGAGTGTGGTATACTAAAATTCCGCCGCGGAAAAGACAAGCGTCTGGGAATGCGGCGAGCGGTCCTTGAAAATTGAACAACAGAAGAGAAAGTACAAAGCACAAGAAAGTCAAGAAATACTTGAACTGAAATTGTGAATACGATCTCGTACAATTCCTTTAAATAA
>JAGASS010000035.1 GCA_017621655.1 Clostridia bacterium
CTGTTTTCCGGATCTTTTTTCTCGTGACTGTCAATCAGACAAGAGAGAATTTGTGCCTCATACCCCATCATCGCTCACCTCCAGATAAAAAGGTGCGATAGAATTCCTGCTGCCGCTTTTTACGATAGAGTATGTAACATCACACATCGGCTGAATCGCGGATGCCTTTTCAACGGTTGTAATCAGCAGCACCTGAAGCTCCATCTGACGGAACATTTTCATCATCGGCTTGATGCGGTCACTGGTCATTTTGCTGAACGCTTCATCCAGCAAAACCAAGCGGATGCCGTTTTCGCACTTCTGGTAGATCTGCAGCAAAGAGGCACAGATCGCGATATAGAACGGCGCCTGATTCTCTCCGCCGCTGCTGTCCTGACTGACCTTGGACAGCGGCACAGTTTCGCCTGTCTTGGTATTGGTGATGATGATGTCATAATCCAGATACTTTCGGTAATCCACCAACTCGACCATCTGGCTGTCGGCGCGCTTTCCTTTCTGCCGCGCTTCGACCGCATCTTTTGCGGCGCTGAGGATCCGCTCAACAAACTCATCGATCTGAGCCTCGTATGCCGGATCACTCATTGCCGCCATATTGAATACGGAGTCTTCCTGCGTCAATTGCTCATTCTGCTCACTCATAATCAGCGCATAGAGTCTGCCGCACTCGGGATCCTGACTTTCCCGTACCTGGAATTGGTACATTTCTTCACCGTATCGCAATTCCTGCATAATCCTGCTCAGCTCGCGGAACTGGCGGCGTGCGTTGCGGATGTCATCTTTCATCCGATAAAGAATGTCTTTGCGGAATCTTTCGCGGCACCGCTCTTTGGCCTTTTGCAGGCTTGCAGAATATCGTTCCAGATCGATCTGCACCAGCTGGTCGTACTGGGAGCGGAATGCTTCGATCCCGTCCATACCGACAGGCATATCGCAGGAATAGGCCTGATTGAACTGACACTGGGCGGGGATCAACGAATGGTGAACAACAGTATCCCGATCGCTTTCGAATCGGCTGTGTCGCCCTTTTTGGTTCTCAACGATTTCCTTGGGAGATCTCCGCTTGATGGCGTCTGCGTATTTGGATTCCACCTCGCCTACCAGCAGCGGATACTCGTCACCAAACGCATTCCACGCTTCCTGCGAGGCAGCTGTACGATTCTGAAGTTCGGCGATCTCCTGCTCATATTTGGCAAGCTCGTTTTCCTGCGCCTTTTTTTCACCGGCAATGCTTTCGCACTGCTTTTTCTTGGCTTCCCATTCAGCCTCCATACGCTGCTCCGTGGAGCGGAGCCCGCGCAGGAGGGGTTTATTTTCCCATTCCGTGATTTCTTGCTGCAATCCGGAATATTGAGCGGATAATTCGTGATACTCCTGCTCGCAGTACCAATACTCACGGACGGCTGCCACACATTTTCGGTAAATAACGCCGCGAGCCAGATCCTGAAGCCCGCCGACTGCGGTGAGCTGCTCTTTGATTTCCTTCTCCTGCTTCACGATTTGGCGGTACTGCCTTTTGGCATCTGCCAGTTGCTGCTTTCTGGCATCCAGACCAATGTAACGATCCTGCTTTTTCAAGCGTGCCAGACGATACGGGTAGTGGCGCAGCAGATCACGCGTTGCGCTATGGGGATAGTTCTCCAGCTCGGACGAATCATCACAGCAAACGATATTCCCCAGAAGCTCCCCTACATAGACACGGGCAAGCAGATTCTCACTGGATACTTTTGATGCGAGCACGTTGCCGTCCGGCACAGGTTTGCTGCGGTCACGGTACAGCGCCCGGCTGTCCAGCAAACTTACTTTCCCCACACTTTCTCCAAGGCTTTCAAACACGTGCTTTGCAGCAGGATAGTGCTCCGGTGAAACCAAAATATCAAACCGCCGATAGCCCATACAGGCTTCTGCACAATCCTGCCAGCTGGCATCATTCATATACAGCAGTTCGCAAAGGACTTTTGCATCCGGAGACAGACCCTGTGCCGTCAATTCCTGATTGATGGCATTTTTGACCACATTTGCATGGTCTTTGTCCGGATAGACCGACTGCCCTTTTTCCAACTGGTGGATCCTTGTTTCAAGATCGCTGATGGTGTTTCGCAAATTGCCGGACTGGACAAGCAGCTCGACACTGAGGCTCTCAAGCGCCGCATTTAGTGATGCGATCTCGGTTTCCAAGGTTTCCAGCATTTGCATCTGGCTTTGCTGGGGATGTTTGCGGATGGAATCGGGATACAGATCTGCATCCACGGAATAGATCGCGGCGGCTTTTTGCAGCAGCTCTGTGATTGCCATCTGTGCATTACAGCACTCGCTGACCTTTTGGCGCAGAGCGCGCAGTTCCTGCGCGGTGTCTTTGTCTTTCTGCCGCAAAACCTCCAGGTATTTCCCATCATCGCTGTCCTGCAAAGCCTTCCAGGCTTGCTGATATGCAGCGTGTGCCGACGCGGCTTGCTGCTGTGCCTCGTCGTACTGTTTTTCGAGCCGCTGCAGAAGATCGATACATTTTTCCCGCGCAATCAGCAAGCGCTTTTGTGCCGATCCATCAAGCTGATGCTGCGCATATAAAATGAACCCGCTGTTTACACATACATCCCGTTCTTTTTCCAGTGCGAGCTCGCCCAAAGCGACGATTTCCTGCAGCTGCTGCGCCCTGCTCTGTGCCTGCGTAAGCGTTTCCTGCAGATTCTCAAGCTCCTGCTCGTCCTTTTGCAATGCTTCCAGATCCATAACAGGTTGGGGCAAAATGTACTCGTAGATAAAGGAGCGGAAATCGTGGATCTCGTCCAGACTTGTGCCCATCGGGAAGACGGAGCTGAATTTTTTGCCCAGAGGGGAATCCGATTTACCAATGCCAAGGCGCTGACAAATCAGGTTTTTTGCCTCGCTCTGCTTGTCGATGGGAGGCATTTTTCCGGCAGAAATACAGAATTTATCCCTGCTGCTTGGCGCATAGCTGTCGGGGTCAATGAATGGCAGATCGTCCAGACAGATCCCCAAAGGCGAGATATACCAGGTCTGGCGCACGTGCCGCAGTTCCTGTTCCGGACTCTCCGATTCGACCCGTACGGTAATGACGAAATGCTTTGCCTGCACCTGATCCCAGAACTCGACACCAATATAGGATACGGTGTGCCCCCGTCTGGTATAAACATTTTCGCCGCGCTGTTTGCCGTGCACAGAGCCTTGTAGTGTTCTGGCGCTCTTCCGGTTTCCCAGTGCATTAAAATCTTTATTGGTGGTCAGGCAGTAGCGGATCGCATCCAGAATGGTGGTCTTGCCCACAGCATTTACGCCGATCAAATACGTGATCTTATCAAAAGACAGGGTGTCGTTTACGAAATTATGCCAATTGATCAAGCGGACTCGCTTTAGCTGGATCATTCGTCGTCATCCTCCTCCTCGCTTGTCTTGTATTTTGCCAGTTCCTTCTCCGTTTCTTCCTGACTGGCACGAAGAACATTGTCGGGCAGAGCCAGAATCACAGACGGATAAATCTCAATTCGTGCAGTGGAGTCATTCAGCCGATCCAATTGTCTGGCCAGATTATAGTTTTTCAGCGTACGCATAATAGATTCCAATGTAAGTCGGTCCAGCTTTCGCGGCAGATTCATTTTTTGATATTCTGCCTGCAGTTCCTCGACTGTGACGATCACCCTATTGGCATCCGTGCCCAGCCGTTCTCTTTTCTGGAGATACAGCGAGCGGAAGAGAAGGAGAACAATGCTTTCGTATTTCTTCAGCTTTGCCTGCGTTCCCTCATATTCATTGACCAGCATCATAATTTTAAGGGGTGCCGGATGAAATGCCAAAGTATATCCCAGCTGTCTGAACAGCTTTTTCAGTTCTTCCTGATGATTGATCGCATAATAGTAGCGATCTCTGGTCTCCTCAACCTCGCCCATAATGTAGCAATGATTCAAAAGGTAATTGGCAACATCTTTTACTTCCATCGTTTTTACACCTTTCTTTTTACCACAAATTCCTGAAATCGGAAGCCGTGCATACTGATCCAATTGTCTTTCAACTCAATTTCGTAGCTCCGGTTATCCGAACGGCTATATGTATGCAGGGCAATGATTTTTACAAAGTCGCTGTCTGCATCCGTTGCCAGACTGGATGCACGCACAGCTGTTTGGGACTGCAGGACGCGCTGGGCATAGGTGTTTACGTTTTCCAGTGTAACTGCACTTCGGGCATATGCCAGAAGTGCCTGCTGTGCATTACGCAACTCCTCCTCGTCCAGTGCATCAGGCTGTTTCAGCGGCTCGATGGGGGTGGGTTTTCGATTGCTGACAGGAGGCTTCAGGTAGGATCGTCCCAGAATCTCGGTGGGATAGATCCGCCACAGATTGCTCAAAGGACTGTCATCTACATCAAAGAGTGATGCAGGTGTTTCGAGGGTCTGGGCATAATAGCGCAAAAGATGATTGATCCTGCCTTGCGTTGTCCCGTCAGTCAGCAACATAAACTGCGCTCGCTGTACCGCTCGTTGCCGGTACAAAATGTGGTTTTTGTCGATTTCATCGATCAATTCTCCCATTAAGGTCAAATCATCTCTGATCCTGTTAATGATGCGGAGAATCGCGCCGGTGGCTTCGGCCTCGTCACAGCGCTCCACTTTGCGGTAGTCAGCGGTCAGTGCTTCAATATACAGATCCTGACAATTATCCAGCCCTTCTAATAAGGCCTCGCGATAGTTAAACAGATTGTCGCTGGTCTTGAAGCGCTGATATGCCGCAACAACGATTTCTTCCTCGTATTTTTCAAACAAATCCAGCACTTCCTGCGGTGTCTTGTGCTGGGTCATTTGGTCGATAAAGGAGCCAATGGACACATTGAGGTTTCTCAGCGCGGAGTTCAGCTCATCCGTTGCATTGACAACCTCTTTCAGAATGTTCTCATAGGGGGCTTTTTCTGCGGCGATGCCGGAAAGCAATTGGTACGCTTTGTTCAGCTTGCCGCTGTATGTCACAGTCTGAGGATGGAGGATGGAATGAAAGGCTTGCAGGAGCGGAACCACCTGAGGGGTGATGGCTGTTCGCACATCTTCCTCGTATCCGATCTCGAGATCTTCCAGCCAACCACAACTCCGCAGGCGTGCAACGCACCACACCGCTTTGCTGTGCAGATCTCTGCTCGGTGGCTGTTCGGAGTCCTCCGGGTCTTCATCGGGATCCGGCTCGACAAACTCGGAGCCGATCCCGTCTAAAAAATCCTCAGATAATCGGATCAGCTCACTTTTTCCCATACCATAATTTGTTGATGTGCGACAGTGGTCCCATATCAGCATAAGCAATTCGGCGAATATCCATTGGTATCGTCCGGTCAATGGTTTGAAAAGCTGTGAGTTCAGAATATCAAAGAGTTGCATCGCACCACTTCCTAGTTTTTCTTATATGTTGTTATGCATTGTATCAAGATTGCAGTCCGATAAATGGGACAGAGAATTGTTTGCGGCTGTTGCGCAGATTTTATCTTCGATATGTTCCATAATATCTCTGAATTGGTATCAAGAGTCGAACAGAGTTTATTCCGCACAATTATAATCATTATACATCACTTTAACATTGTTTTTCTTCATCGTGGCTTTGTAAAAAGCAGAGTCATAACGGTTACGGGCAAAGCGGTCAAGTTTCCATACAATAACGATATCAAATAAACCCTTGCTACTGTCTTTTATCATCTTCTGGAACTCGGGCATATTGTCTATCTTAGCTGATAATGCGCGGTCAATATATGTACCGATGATCTCAATGCCGTTCTTCTCCGCAAAGGCCTTGTTCTCACGAAGCTGACCTTCGATAGATTCTTCACGCTGATTGTCCGATGAATATCGAGCGTAAATTACGGCTTTCATATTTCGCCTTCTTTCTTTTTGTGTATTTTTGGAACATCAGAGTAAAGAGTGTGTTTATACAACTTTTTGTGTGGTGGAAAGGCTATTAGTCATTTATAAACTCTTCAAATCCGCGATATAAAGTATAGTTATATTTTGCAATAGAAGGTTGTCCTAAAAAAGAGCGGGAGGCACCTGGGTGATATGAGAAGTGATTGTTGATATGTGCCAAATAAGTATAGGGGTTATTGTTATTGCTAACTCTTTTCTCGATAATTCCCGTTAAAACACCAGCCCACAAACCAGACGATTCTATTACTCCTTTATATAAATCAGGGAAATCATTACAATATCCTAATGCGTCTGCGGCGATGGTAATTGCTGTTGTTAAGACGCCACCAAATTTAACAACCTTTAAAATATCCATACTCTTTTTGTATTCGTGTGCTGCAGCATCAACTTTTGCTTTCTCATCATTAATGATGGTTTCTATGACCTCTGGAGCATCTGCTTTGGCTAGTTCTTTACGAAGATTTTCTATCGCGTTCAAAAATTGTGTGCGTTCATCCTTGCGTTTCTCTCTAAAGCGGAGAATTTCCTGCGGTGGAACATCAAGCAGATTTTGTGGAAAAATATCCGGAAGCATAAGTGATATTAAAGCTTCTTTGCTTGGTTCGTAATATATTTCTCCAGGACGATAATCATCTTGAAGATTACCATCATATAAAAAGTAGGTTGATGTTGTCCACAATTCTTCATTTCTTGTCCATAAAGACAATGAGTTCTTTTCTGCAATATGGTTCGCCAAAAATGTCATGTAAAAATTTACTGTATTAGGGTGTGCATATAACCAATTATCATCTTCATCGATTTGTTTTAATTTATAGAAAACCTCTTTTAATAGTTTAACATCCATTTTTGAGGAATGAATTCGAATGTATTCTGTTTCCTCGTCGTCGATTAAAGAAAGCGCTGCAGCTTTTCTTTGATTTTCGTTCATAAAATTAGAAAATGCCTCACTAGCTTCTCTTGAATACATAACTGGGGAGATGGGAATTCCAATTTCTCCGGTAGAGCATAGCTCTCTAATATTTCTAGGCTCATTTAATTTATATTCAGGTGGTACTATACGATATATTTTATCAGCGAAAAGTGCTGCGTTCCATAGCCATTGGTAGTCTTCTTTACGGAACTCAATGGTCGGGTAATAAAGAATCGAATTACTCATATTTTACATCCTCTCTATTTATATTTAAACTCATGTGTGCTGCGTATGATCTTCCATTAACTGCACGAGCATCTTTTTTAGTTTGGCATTGGCAGGAGACGTGGGATCAAAGCAGAACTCAATAAAGTCGTTGACACTTGCATCAGAAGGCAAGGTTGGCTCATCCTTTTCGTACAGATGCCCCTTGGGATCATCAGTCCTACCGAAGATATAATCCAAAGATACCTCAAAGGTTTCTGCGTACCAAAGTAGCTTGTCTAACGATACGTCCACAAGGCCTTGCTCATATCTGCCAATGGTCGCCTGGGTAGATCCACACATCTCTGCAATCTGCTGCTGAGAGTAACGGTTTTCCATACGCAGTTCTCTCAGCCTTTTACCAATTATTTTCGTCATGAAAATTCACCTCTTTTTTTGGTATATTCATTATAACACAAATATAGCATATAGCCAATACAAAATTGGATTATATATGCAAAATATGTGTAAAATCTTCGTGACGAAAATCTTACATTAAAGATTGCAGAGAATAAGATGCATAGGGCCCTATAACTAAATGATTTGTGCTATTACCAGGTCGAGTGAATTTGACAACAGATAATCAGAAAAATTATTAAAACGTTAAATTTTGGGGAGTATTCCAACCATTCCACTACCTGTATTTTTCGTAGTTTTGTAGTCAATAGTTTGGACTAAAAGATAGAGTAGCTTGTCATTGCATTCGGTATTGTGAAAAACAAAATATCGGCAATAAATATTTCGTCTTTTTTGAAGACTGTATTGATATTTTGCCGATAATATGGTATAATACAGATAAGAAAACTTGCCGGGAGGTAACTATGGAATATATATCTGTCGCCAAAATGGCTGAAAAATGGGGACTTTCTGAACGAAGTGTGCGGAATTACTGTGCCCACGGCAGAATTGCCGATGCAAAGCTTATCGGCAAAACTTGGTACATTCCCGAGGATGCACAAAAGCCGGAGCGTGCGAACAAGAAAAACGATGCACCTACATTGCTGCAGATCTTGCGAGAGCAGAAAGCGGCCAAGATGACCGGCGGCATCTATCACAAGGTACAGATTGAGTTGACCTATAACTCAAACCATATTGAGGGTAGCCGGCTTACTCACGATCAAACCCGGTACATCTTTGAGACCAACACCATTGGTTTTGAAAACGAAGCTGTTAATGTGGATGATGTAATCGAGACATCTAACCACTTCCGCTGCATTGATATGGCGATTGACAGCGCAGGGGCTACTCTCACTGAAAAGTTCATCAAAGATCTACACGCAGTTCTGAAAACCGGTACCAGCGACAGCCGCATGGATTGGTTTGCGGTAGGGGAATATAAGAAGCAGCCCAACGAGGTAGGCGGTAACGACACCACGCTGCCGGAAAATGTTGCCGATGAGATTCGCAAACTGCTGGCAAGTTACAACGAGTTGCCCTCTAAGACCTTTGAGGACATTGTGGCCTTCCATGTGGCCTTTGAACGTATTCATCCCTTCCAGGACGGAAATGGCCGTGTAGGCCGTCTGATCCTCTTTAAGGAGTGCCTGAAGTACAATATTGTCCCCTTCATTATTGAGGACAATCTGAAGCTGTTCTACTACCGCGGCCTTAAAGAGTGGGACCACGAGAAAGGCATCCTTATGGACACCTGCCTTACCGCTCAGGATCGATTTAAGGCTTATTTGGATTATTTTAGGATTGTATATTGAACAGTAAAACACCCCGTCTTTTCGTTGAAGACGGGGTGTTGTTATAGTCTTTGTTGCATTGGATTTTTCTCGGTTGTTTCACTTTTTCCACACACCTTTTATACACCTTTTGTACACCTTTTTGGCAGGCAGATGCATGGAGATATGTGAAGATATATTTTTGTCCGAATCCCGAAAGCCCTTGTGCCACAAGGATTTATCAGGGTTTTATGGATTTATAAGGAGTTATGAAAATAGGCCGCTGAGCAACTATTCCTATTTTCATTTTTCTGTTCTCCTATCAAAGTTACATTATATTATAACACAGCCCGACTTTTTTCTCAATACAAAAACGAAAACTTTTGTTATGTTTTTGAAAAAAGAGCTCTATTGCCGATTTTTTAGCGTGAAACTACGCATAAAAGTGAGAAAATCAGTTGACATTCGTTATCCGTTGTGATATACTTATTCCGATAAAACCTAAATACGGAAGGTGAAATTATGGAACACATCAAGACTATCGAAACTCGTAACCTTTGCGACAGCGCTAAGAACGGCGGCTGCGGCGAGTGCCAGACCTCTTGTCAGTCTGCTTGCAAGACCAGCTGCGGTATTGCAAATCAGCAGTGCGAGAGCGCTAAGGAAAGCAAGTAATTGCATCGGGTAGAGCGCCGCTTTGCCCTACCCTAAACGCCGCCGTCATGGCGGCGTTTTTTCGTGAAGGTACATAAAGGAGAATTATTATGATACATCAATACAAGCTCGGCGGATACAATATCGTGCTTGATATTTGCTCCGGCTCAGTGCATGCCGTCGACGAGGTGGCTTACGATATTATATCGCTTTTTGAAGAAAAGAGCCGAGATGAGGTCTTAGCCGAAATTGAAGCGAAATATTCTTCGCGAGAGGATATAACCAAGGACGATATTGCCGAGTGCTATGCTCAGGTTCAGTGTCTCAAGGATTCGGGCAAGCTTTTCACGCCCGACAATTTTGAGCCGATGGCTGGCAAGCTTAAGCAAAAGACTGCAGGAGTAGTTAAGGCGCTTTGTCTGCATATTGCTCACACCTGCAATCTCAACTGCTCGTACTGCTTCGCGAGCCAGGGTAAGTACCACGGCGAGCGTGCCGTTATGTCTTACGAGGTCGGAAAGCAGGCGCTTGACTTTCTCATTGAAAATTCCGGTTCGCGCCGCAACCTTGAGGTCGACTTTTTCGGCGGCGAGCCGCTTATGAATTTTCAGGTCGTAAAGGACCTTGTTGCCTACGCGCGCAGTATCGAGAAGGAAAAGGGAAAGAATTTCAGATTCACCCTTACCACGAACGGCGTTCTCGTCGATGACGACGTTATCGAGTGGGCTAACAAAGAGTGCCACAACGTCGTTTTAAGCTTGGACGGACGCAAGGAGATCCACGACCGCTTCAGGGTTGACTATGCGGGCAACGGAAGCTGGGACAAGATCGTTCCGAAATTTCAAAAGTTTGTTGAGGCGCGCGGCGGCAAGGATTACTACATGCGCGGAACCTTTACTCACGCAAATCCCGATTTCCTTGAGGATATTAAGACCATGCTTGATCTCGGCTTTAACGAGCTGAGCATGGAGCCGGTCGTTTGCGCGTCGGACGATCCTTCTGCTTTGACCGAAGAGGACATGGCTATCGTTATGGATCAGTACGAAAAGCTCGCCTCCCTCATGCTCAAAAAGGACAAGGAGGGCAAGCCCTTCACCTTCTATCACTATATGATAGACCTTTCGGGCGGTCCTTGCATTTACAAGAGAATTTCGGGCTGCGGAAGCGGTACCGAATATATGGCTGTCACCCCTTGGGGCGACCTTTATCCCTGTCATCAGTTCGTCGGCGAAGAACGCTTCAAGCTAGGCGATATTTGGGACGGTGTTACCAACACCGAGATCCAAAATGAATTTGCCTCCTGCAACGTCTACGCGCACAAGGAGTGCCGCGACTGCTGGGCGCGTCTTTACTGCTCGGGCGGTTGCGCCGCAAACGCTTACCACGCGACCGGATCGGTCACGGGTGTTTACGAGGACGGCTGCAAGCTCTTCCGCAAGCGTATGGAATGCGCTATAATGGTTGCGGTCGCAAGAGCTTTGGGGGAATAATGAACACGCCTATTTGTGATTTCGTCAAGAAATACTCCGAGAGCGAGCCGACGCGCATGCACATGCCCGGTCACAAGGGCGAAGCTCTTTTGGGTATTGAGCATCTTGACATAACCGAGATCTGCGGTGCTGACAGCTTGTACGAGCCGAGCGGCATTATAGCGGAGAGCGAAAACAATGCTAGATCGCTTTTCGGATGCCGCACGCTATACTCTACCGAGGGATCTTCGCAGTGCATAAGAGCGATGCTTTATCTAATTTTGCTTTTCGCGAAAAGAAACGGTAAGAAGCCGCTTATCGCCTGCGGAAGAAACGCGCACAAGACGTTCATCACCGCCGCGGGGCTACTTGATATTGATATTGACTGGCTTTATTCCGAGAGAAACGTCGGCTATCTATCGTGTGAGCTGACGGCTGAGGGGATTGACTCTTATCTAAAGGGCGCGGCGGAAAAGCCGATTGCCGTTTATCTTACAAGCCCCGATTATCTCGGAAGCATTGCCGATATTCGCGGTATTTCAGAGGTCTGTCACCGTCACGGCGTTCTTTTGGCTGTTGACAATGCGCACGGAGCGTATTTGAGATTTTTGCCCGAGTCGATGTTCCCAATTGATCTCGGCGCCGATATTTGCTGTGATTCTGCGCACAAGACCTTGCCTGTTCTGACGGGCGGTGCTTATTTGCATCTTTCGGCGGGATTTGATCTTGCAGTTGGCGAGCAGGCAAAAAATGCACTTGCGCTTTTCGGCTCGACAAGTCCGTCGTATCTCATTCTGCAATCTCTTGACGCGACTAACTGCATTTTAGAGGGTCTTCCCTCTCGATTGGCAAAGCTGATTCCCGAGATCGAGGAGTTTAAGAAGCGAATTTCCACGCTTGGTTTTTCGCTATACGGAAATGAGCCGTTGAAGATCACTATTGATGCCAAATCCTACGGATATACGGGCAATCAGCTTTCCGAATGCTTGCGCGAAAATAATATCGAGGCGGAATTTTCCGATCCCGATCATCTTACGCTTATGCTTTCCACCGATACCGAACCGCTTGTCCGTTTGGAAAAGGCGCTTAGTGACGTTCCAAAGAAAACGCCGATAAGCACTGAGCCGCCGATCTTCAAGACCGCGAAACGCGTAATGACGGTCAGGGACGCAATGCTTTCCGATACCGAGGTGCTTCCTACTGAGGAATGTATTGGTCGGGTTCTTGCAGTTCCGACAGTCGGCTGTCCGCCTGCCGTTCCGATCCTCGTCTGCGGCGAGGAGATCGACGAGCATGCGATAAGATGCTTTAAGTACTACGGAATTGACTCCTGTTGTGTTGTGAGGAAGATATGAAGATAAGAATAATGGAAATCGGTGACTGTGCTACAGTTACCGACATGATGTGCGGCTTTTATGCTTCCGACGCAGTTTTAACCAACGGCTCGGACGAGATATTCTCTGCCGACGTAAGTGAATGCGTTTCCGAAAGTCCCTACCTTGAGGGCTACGTTTTCGAAAATGAGGGCGGTATTCAGGGATACGCTATGTGCGCAAAAAGCTTTTCGACCGAGTTCGGAAAGCGTTGCGTTTGGATCGAGGATCTTTTTGTAAAGGAAGATTACCGTGGAAAAGGCGTTGGAAGTCAGTTTCTTTCTTATATTTCTGAAAAATATTCAGACTGTGTTATCCGTCTTGAAGCGGAAGCCGAGAACGAGTGCGCAATTCACGTTTACAAAAAGGCAGGGTTTGAGGTACTACCGTATACAGAGCTTATAAAACTGCGATAATTACGGTAGATCCGGAACAAGTAAAAATTGTTTCCTTATATGTGTAGGGGGCGACGTCCCCGACGCCACGTGCTAAGGCAATACATCTATTATATACGAAGCAAAATACGTTTGTCTTCAATAGAGTGTTGCGCTCAAAAATTATGGCGCTTTTTTCGGGGCGTCGAGGACGTCGCCCCCTACAGTTACGTGGCGCTTTTATTAAAACGTGCTGATAGAGTGATTTTTTCGTTTTTTCACTTAAAAATCAGCGCGAGTTCACAATTTATTAACACATTATTCCTCAAAATATGTTATTATGAACTTGGTTAAAAAAATAACGAAGTTAATAATTCGGCATTTTTGCCGGGAAAGAGGTTAAATATGAGCACAAAAATTCTTGTTGTCGATGATGAAAGCGGCATTTGCGATCTTCTTAAGATCTATTTTGAAAAAGAGGGCTACGAGGTAAAGACCGCGTCTGACGGCGTTGAAGGTATCAGCTACTTCAAGATGTATGAGCCGGATCTCGTTCTTCTCGACATTATGCTTCCTAAAAAGGACGGCTGGCAGGTATGCCGCGAGATCCGCGAAATGTCCAGCAAGCCCGTTATCATGATCACCGCTAAGGGTGACGTATTCGACAAGGTTCTCGGTCTTGAGCTTGGAGCTGACGACTTCGTCGTTAAGCCCTTCGATATGAAGGAGCTTTCGGCAAGAGTTAAGGCAGTTCTTCGCCGTTACTCTTCCCCGAATAACAATAACGACGATGAGGCGATCAAGTTCGACAACATCGAGATCAGCCGCCAGAAGTACGAGCTTAAGCTCGCAGGCAAGGCAGTTGATATTCCCCCTAAGGAGCTTGAGCTTCTTTACTTCCTCGCGTCTAACTACAACCGAGTTTTCACCCGCGATCAGCTTCTTGACAAGGTTTGGGGCTTTGATTATCTCGGTGACTCGCGCACCGTTGACGTTCACGTTAAGCGTCTGCGTGAAAAGCTCGAGGGCGTTTCCGACAAGTGGCTTCTCAAGACCGTTTGGGGCGTTGGCTACAAGTTCGAGCTGCTTTCGTAATATAACATAATAATATACGGCGGGCGATCGCCCGCCGTAATTCTCTAAAAAGGTAAAATATATGTTCAGAAGTATATTTACGAAATACATAACGGCGTTTATTGTGATAACGATCGTCAGTTTTACCGTTCTTTCGGTCATCGTCGGAATGATGATGGCAAAATTCTACACCGAAACGAATAAAAAGACGCTTGAAACCGTTTCCAAAACCGCCCACGATTACCTTGAGCAACGACTTAACGCTGAAGGCAGTACCCTGAACGAATTTATAGATGAACACGAGGGAGAGCTGAAGGCGTATATTGCGTCGGTAACGAAATATCACAGCGACGTTGCGGTTTTCGTTTGCGACAGTGCAGGAAACGTCAGAGCATTCGACACAAACCGCTTTCCCGCAGAGTTCGGCACAAAAGCGGTTCCGAAAAGCTTGCTTGTCAGACTTGTAGACAAACCGTTCTACTCTCACAGTGATCTTGGCGGAATGCTTTCAGGCAGACGCGCGGTACACGGGATTCCGTTGAAGGTCGGTGAGCTGACCGTAGGTGCGATATTCGTCTGCTCGACTGACGAGTCGATAGACGAGCTTATCAGCTCTGCCTTGCGGGCGATAATCACCGTCTGTATTTGGGTTCTTTTCGCAACTCTTGTTGCAGTGTATTTCATAAGTGAGCGAATAATCTCGCCGCTTAAGCAAATGTCAAAGGCGGCTAAGTCCTTTGCCGCAGGCAAGCTTGACGTGCGCGTTCCCGTTACGGGGCGTGACGAGATATCCGAGCTTGCGATAGCGTTTAACGATATGGCGGCTTCGATGGCAAACCTCGAAACGATGCGAAGCTCCTTCCTTTCAAACGTTTCTCACGATCTCCGTACGCCAATGACGACGATCTCCGGCTTCATCGACGGAATCATCGACGGAACTATACCGAAGGAAAAGCACGAGTATTATCTTCGTATGATAAGCGACGAGGTAAGACGGCTTTCGCGTCTCGTTTCTGCTCTTCTTGACGTTACCCGTATTCAGGCAGGCGAGCGTAAGTTCACTATGGAAGCGTTCGACATCTGCGAGATGGCAAGGATCATTCTCATTTCCTTTGAGCAGCAGATAGAAAAGAAAAAGCTTGACGTTGAATTTGACATTGAGGACGAAAACGTTTTCGTTTATGCCGATCGCGATGCGATCTATCAGATACTTTACAACATCTGCGACAATGCAGTCAAGTTCTCGACAGAGGGCGGTAAATACCGTATCAAGATAACGGAAAAGGACAAGAGGATCTTCGTTTCGGTCTATAACGACGGTATCGGTATCCCGAGCGATGAGCTTCCTAACGTTTTTGAGCGATTCTACAAAAACGATAAGAGCCGAAGTCTTGACAAAACGGGTGTTGGACTTGGAATGTATATTGCGAAATCCATAATAGATGCTCATAACGAGGAGATCTGGGTAAGGAGCAAATACGGCGAATACTGTGAGTTTGTTTTCACCATCAAGAAAGCTACCGATGCTCAGATAAAGAAGAGCTACGATAAATAAATCACCATATTGCAGTTATCCATGATGCAATTAATATATAAACAGCCACCCGAAAGGGTGGCTGTTTTCTATTACTCGCCAAAAGAACGTTCCCAAAATTTCTGTAGGGGAGGGGTTTCCCCTCCCGCGCGAAAACGGTGTTACATTGTTTTATAACACCTCATCCACCGCAGACGCAGCGTCTGCGGTCACCCTGTCTCGCTGCGGCTCGGTCACGCTCGGGGTCTGACGTGCCCCCGGCACGTCATTCAACACCCTCGCGCCGCTTCGCTACCCGCTGGGGAAGGCAAGATAACGCCCCTGTTCTCCCGCCAATTATTCATTATTCATTATTCTTATTCATTAAAAAAGCACCTGCCGAAGCAGGTGCTTTTCCATTTTGTTATTACTCGCCGAAGGGGTTGAAGCCCGGGAACGCGAAGGAACCGAGAGCAAAGTCAAGACCGGAGGTAGTAATAACGTCTTCGTTTTCAAATACTACTACATTGATAGTAGGCATTTCAAATTTCTTTTCCATTATTATTTACTCCTTTCTTAGTTTGCATTAGCTACTGCGTAGTCCCAGTCATAAAGCGCCTTGAGGAGGTTTTCCTGAGCGTCGCTGAGAGCGTTAGGATTCTTTGCGTCTGCCTCAAATGCGGTCTTCATGTAGGAATGTACAGATGCGGTTACTACGGTCTTTTCGCCAACGGTGATATCATGAGTTTCAGAGAACTTACCGATCTCGACCTCTACCTCGAAGTAGCAGTAGTTGCCGTTTACCTTAGTAAGAGCTACCTCTTCGCCGTTTACCTTAACGGTAAGTCCATCGGCAAGAAGAACGTGATGACGGAGCTTGACGGTGTTTCCAACAGTCTCGGTCATTTCGAGGTTGAAGCCGCCGTATGTGAATCCGCTTACCTTCTCGCCCTGTACTGCGCCGCTGTTATTAAGCGCGCCTTCCGCAGGTCCTTCTGCTACGTGGTCGGTCTGACCGCCGTTATAGATGCTATCGAATACTTCGTTGAAGCTATCTTCTGCGATCTTTACGGTATAGTCGTGCTTACAATCCTTACAAACGTCGTTTTCGTCAAGAACGCAAGTTGCGTCTTCGTCGATTACACAACCGAATTCGCATACTACCTTATGAGTCTTGTTGCCGTTTGCTACGTAAGAGATCTCCCCGTGATTTTCGGGATTCTTTTCGGTGTACTCATATCCGCAAACGTCGCAGACAGCGCCCTTCTGACAGGTTGCTTCACCGCCCTTGTGTCCGGGGCAACCTGCGTTACATACGGAGCAGGTGCCGGTTTCAGCATCCCAAACGTGAGGACAGGTTGCAAAGAGACCGCCTACGTTGAAGGAAACATAACCTGTGTTCAGTGCATCGCCTGCATCGCCCTTGTAGACTGCGATGATAAGCTGATCGCCCTTGTTAAGCTCAATGTTTCCATACGTTATATCAATGAGCTCTCTCCACACACTGGCTTTCTTTGTAAGCAGCTTGGTTCCGTTCTTCCAAAGAACGATCTCGACCTTTGCTGAGTATATTACGTTAAGCTTTGCATCAACGTTAAAGATACCGTCTGCGGGTGCTTCGAATACGATCGCTGACGCATACGTTTCATCAGCGGTAGGATACATATCGAATTTTACGTCGGGGTTGAAGGAACACTCAGTTTTCTGAGTAATATACGCACCGGGAGTAGTAGCGCCGGCTACCCAGTTTCCGGGATAGCTTTCGCTCCAAGTTCCTCTGGGAGCATCTTCAACCTTGCAAACCACGCCGTCCTTTCGGAAGCCGGCAAGGAAGAAGTTACCGTCTACCGTTTTATTGGTAGCGAGGTTCGAAACATACTCTACGTATATTTCGTCCGTTACGCGTCCGCAGAGCGCACAGGTGCTTTCGCCGTTTTCATAGCTCCAATCGTGATAGCAGGATGCCTCGCAGTAGTCACAAACACCGTTGTTCCACTTGTGATCACACACGGCTCCGCAGGTAGAGCATACACCGTTATCCCATTCGTGAATGCAATAGGAATAGCAGTTCTTACATACGGCGTTCTCCCACTCGTGCTCGCACGATGCGCTAACGAGAGTTACCTCGATCGAACGGATAGCTATTTCGGCATCGTGAGGATTGTCAGAAACGTGAGACGCAACGAACATTATAGTTTCGCCCGTCTTAAGGTATATATCACTACCTGTAAGATTTGCGTCCTCGTGCTTTTCTGCGGGAGTCTGTGTAGCAAACGTATGGCTTGCAAGTACTTCATCGCCCTTAAGCGCTTCTATCTTATAGCCGGAGGGTCTGCCTACCATGATAGCGAGCTTGCTGAAGAGTGCGTCGAAAGAATAAGTACCGCTTACGGGAGCAGTAAATACTACAACGGAATCGTAGCTTTCTTTTGGCATCATATCAATGTACGCAAACTGATCCTTCAAGCCGTGAGGATCTCCGCTCAGCTTAGAATTAGCTACCTGAGTTTCACAGAAAACGTAATCAGAATTGTCGCTCAGACGCCAACCCTTCCATTCACCCCAAGCAGTTCCGAGAGTCATTTGGAGTCTGTCGATCTTACCCTCAGCATCTCTTCCTGCAAGGTAGAAGTTACCGCAGGTCTTGGTAGTAAGGTCGCAACCGAATTCATACGTCGGATTGCCGTAAGTATAGCCGCCCTCGGTACCGGTCTTGGTTACGTCGAACTTGATGATACCGAAGTTATCGCAGCCCTGACGTGTATTAAGGTCGCTGAGCGTAGTTACCAGCATGATTTCGTCGCCTGCGGACAGCTTAACGTCCTTTACGTCAAAGACTACTTCGCCTGCATTGCTTGCTCCGCAGACGTCAAGAGCAGTTGCAAGGGGCTGAGAATATCCGTTTCTCATAAGTGCAACGTCCAGGAACGAGTCATCCTGGGGCTGATATTTAACACCCTTGAAATAGATGTCATAGACGCCGTCCTCGGGTGCCGTAAATACGACAACGGATTTGTAATCACCGCCGCAGGACATGTCTATGATACTGCCGTAAGTGCTGTCCTCTGTTTTATAGAAAACATAGTCAGACTTACCTGTTCCGCCTATCGGCCAATAACCGGGCCAAGTATCAGTCCAGGTTCCTCTTGCCGTAGCTTCTGCGCCGACGAGTCTGCCGTCTTTCTTCGAGATAGCGTCATAACGGAAATGATTTTCGGAGACAGAATCATCGATAGAAAGGTCGAAAGAATATGTCTTTGCAGTTTCTTCCGCTTCTTCAACCGCGAAAACCGTTACACACGTGAACAGCATCGCAGTTACGAGCAGAAATGAAAGAATTCTTTTCAGGTTACTCATAATTAACCTCCTATAAAGATTTTGATTATTTGTATCCAAATTATAATCATAGTTAATTATAACACATAACTGCCTATTTTTCAATGGTTTTAGCGAAGCATTTCCCGTTTGAAGATGCCGAATTTCAGTTGACTTTTTTGTATAAAAGTTACAAAATATTCACATTTTAAGTCGAATGAAAACGAAAAATCCACCCTTACGGGTGGATTCCGTTAAAGATCGTTTCTCACTATATCCTCGAAGCTTTCGCGGCGGATGACGGGCTTTATCCCGTCCTTTGTTACCGCAACAACTGCGGGGCGAGGTATTCTGTTATAGTTACTTGCCATTGAGTAGTTATACGCGCCCGTGACGAGGACTGCGAGTATATCTCCGCGGCTCGGCTTCGGGAGAAGCACGTTTTCCTGGAGGAGGTCTCCGCTTTCACAGCATCTGCCTGCGACAGTACATAAGAAGCTCTTTTCGTCCGCCATTCTTGAAGCAAGACAGACGGTATATTCCGAGCCGTAGAGGGCATAGCGCGGATTATCCGACATTCCGCCGTCGACCGACACGTAGTTTTTGAAGCCCGGGATCTCCTTTGTACCGCCTACCGTATAGAGGGTGAGGCAGGTATCCGCAATTATGCTTCTGCCCGGCTCCATATAGATCTTCGGGTAGGTTATTCCGCTTTTCAAGACTTCGTTTTTAACGTATTTTGCGATCTCGGAGATGAAGCTTTCGATATTTATATTCGGCTGTCCCTCGACGTATTTTACGCCGAAGCCGCCGCCGAGATTCAGTATTTTGCAATCAAAGCCGAGCTTTTTCTTCATATCCGACAGGAACTCGACCATTATTTTCGCTTCGTCGCAGAATGGCTCGACATCAAATATCTGCGAGCCGATATGCGCGTGGATGCCGTCGACCGAAATATTCTTCTTGCCGAGTGCGTAGCGGAGTGCTTCCTCTGCCTGACCCGTTTCAATAGCTATACCGAATTTACAGTCGACAGAGCCGGTCACGACTGCCGCAAAGGTATGCGGATCGATTCCCGGGGATAGGCGCAGAATGACCGACGGGATCTTTCCCATTTCGGATGCGATCTCGTCTATGCGGTCAAGCTCCGAAAGGTTATCGACAACGAAGTGTCCGACGCCACTTTCAAGCGCGTACACTATATCGGAATCGGTCTTATTGTTTCCGTGGAAGCAGGAAAGCGTCAGGTCAAAGCCAGCAGATTTTGCGGTATAAAGCTCGCCTGAGGAAACGATATCGATACCCATTCCCGTTTCGCTTGCGAGACGGTACAGGTACTTACATGAGAACGCCTTACTTGCGTAAAACGGGGTTGCGTCATCGCCAAAGTGCTTTTTCATTGCGCTCACGTACGCGAGCATATTGCTTTTTACTCTCTCCTCGTCGATCACCATAAGGGGCGTTCCGTATTCCTTCGCGAGGGCTACGGTGTCCGCGCCTGCGATCGTGAGGTGATTATTTTCGTTTACCGAAAGATTTGTGTGAAGCATTTTTTATCCTTTTAGCAAACGAAAGCCGCGAACGGCTTTCGTTTATTTTATTTAAGCATTGTTTTCATATTATAGAAGCCGGCGGGCTTGCCGATAAGGTATTCAGCCGCCTTGATCGCGCCGTCCGCGAACAGTGCGCGGTCGAACGCCTCGTGCTTAAGCGTTATGCGCTCGTTATCGGTGCAGATAGCGACCTCGTGTATACCGACTATATTTCCCATACGGAGAGCCGATATGCCGACGTCGTTCTTTTCGCGCTTGGCTTGTCCTGCTCTGCCGTTTACAGCAACCGCATTTGGGCGGACCTCTTTAACCGCGTCAAAGAGCATAAGAGCCGTACCGCTCGGAGCGTCGAGCTTTCTGTTATGGTGAGTTTCGCATATCTCAACGTCAGCATCGGGGAACACCGACACGACGCGCTTTACTGCGTCGCAGAGCGTTGCGATTCCTATCGACATATTGCCCGAATAGAACACTGCGGTTTTTTCGGATGCTTTTACTATTTCCTTTTTCTCTTCTTCGGTATGACCCGTCGTGCAGATGATTGCGGGGATCTTATTTTCCGCCGCGTATGCGACGATCTCCTTAGTTACTGCATGGTAGGAGAAGTCGATTATCACGTCGGCAATTTCTTTTACGGAATTTATAGATGCGTAGCAGCCGTCACCGTCGGTGACGTAACCGACGTCTACCATTGCCGCGATCTCATATTCGAGCTTTTCCGCCGCGTTTTTAACCTGCGCGCCCATTCTTCCGAGAGCGCCTACAAGAATTATTTTCACTTAATTTTACTTCCTTATATGAGTCCGAGCTTCTGCATTTCGCTGACGAGCTTCGCTTCGTTTTTCTCTTCCATCGGGCAGAGGGGAGAACGGAGGACGTTTTCACCGTAGCCCATATGCGCCATAGCCGCCTTTACGGGAATCGGGTTCACCTCGGAGAAGAGCGCCTTGATGAAGGGGAGGTACTTATACTGAAGCTCTGCCGCGCCCTTTATGTCGCCACTTGCCGCGAGCTTACAAAGCTCGGAGGTCTCCTTCGGCATCGGGTTTGAAAGGACTGAAATAACGCCCTTTCCGCCGAGAGCCATTATCGGGACGATCTGGTCATCGTTTCCGCTGTATATATCGAGCTTGTCTTTGCAGAGAGCAAAGGTCTCGACGATCTTGCCGATGTTTCCGTTTGCTTCCTTGATTCCGACGATATTCGGATGCTCTGCAAGAGCCGCGTAGGTCTCCGGCTCGATATTCACGCCTGTACGCGAGGGAACGTTATAGAGGATAACGGGAACCGTCGATGCGTCGGCGATCTCGGTATACATCTTGATAAGTCCCTTCTGGGTCGCCTTATTATAATAAGGAGTTACGCAGAGGACTGCGTCTGCTCCTGCCTCGCAGGCGAATTTCGTCATATCAACTGCGTACTCGGTGCAGTTGCTTCCCGTTCCTGCGATAACCGGAACTCTGCCTGCGACCTGCTTTACCATAAAGGAGATGCACTCGCGATGCTCTTCGTCGGAAAGCGTCGATGCTTCGCCTGTCGTTCCGCAGACTACGATAGCGTCGATCCCTTCCTTGATCTGCCATTCAACGAGGTCTGCAAATGCCTTATAGTCTACCTTTCCGTCCTTATCAAAGGGCGTGATTATTGCACTGGCCGCGCCTGTAAATACTGTTTTTTTCATGGTAATTTCCCCACTTCTAAAATAAAAAATACCCGAACAGTAAAGTCCGAGCATCATAGCTTACACCGCGGGCAACGCCCGGGATCTTACAGATAACGCTCCGCCGATTTCTTCGGCGACAGTTCAGCAAATCTTATTTTGAAGAACCAAGAAAGGGTGGCGGATTCTTTCTTTCGGCATCCTGCCCTTTCCCGTTTGTCCTTCCCGTCGCCACCGGGATATTTAACAAGCGGTACTCTTGCGCGGATGCGCCTTTACTGTGTACGCGTTTATTGTAGCACACATATTTCTATATGTCAAGCATAGTTATAAATTTTTATTCGTTTTTACAAAAAACTCGGGAAAAAGAGGGGAAAAAGTCGGGGCGAATTATATTTTCCGTTATGGTATTCTGTTTATGCCGAGGGAGGTGAGACGATGTTCAGTCACAAGCAAAGAGAATATTTTGACGGTGCGACCCACAGGTGGAACATAAAAAGCGGAGCCACGCGATC
Source organism: Clostridia bacterium (assembly GCA_017621655.1). Lineage (GTDB taxonomy): Bacteria > Bacillota > Clostridia > Oscillospirales > CAG-272 > Colimorpha_A. The sequence continues at coordinate 22,250 of JAGASS010000035.1, forward strand.
AGGCAAGACATACTGTGATTATTTTATGATTCCAAAGCGGATACGCGCCTGTCGGGGAGAGGGGCTTATCGTTCTTATCGGAACGACGGTCTCGACTCTTTGCCGAAACATTCTTGATCCTATGAGAGAGATCTGGGGCGAATATTTCGTCGGCAAGCCGTCAAGCAATGATACTGTTATGCTCTTCGGACGCAAGTGCTGGCTTGTAGGTGCGGGGCGCGGAGATCAGGCATCAAAGCTTCAGGGAAGCGGGATCGAGTACGCTTACGGTGACGAGATCACGACCTGGAGCGAGAACGTTTTTGAAATGCTCAAAAGCCGTCTCGACAAGGATCATTCGGTCTTTGACGGCACCTGCAATCCCGTTGGACCGGAGCATTGGTTCAAGCGTTTTCTGGACAGCGATGCCGACATTTTCCATCAGAGCTATATTATCGACGACAACCCATTTCTCTCTCCCTCCTTCGTGCACAGCTTGAAAAAGGAATACGAGGGCACCGTTTACTACGACCGATACATTCTCGGTCGGTGGGTCGCGGCGGAGGGTATCATCTACCGCCGTTTTGCCGACGACCCGAATTCCTTTTTGCTTTCGCGTGAGGAGATATTCTCTCTAAAGCTTTCAAAGATCACCGTCGGGGTCGACTTCGGCGGAAACAAAAGTGCGACGGCTTTCGTTGCGACCGGTACTGTCGGGAACTACGAAAGCATCGTTATTCTGCGAAGCGAGCTTCATTCATCCCTTATCGACAGTGATCGGCTCGGTGAGCTGTTTTGCGATTTTATTCATTCGGTCGAACACGATTTCGGCGACGTCGGTCAGGTCTACTGTGACAACGCCGAGCCGATACTCATTCGGTCTCTCAAAAAAGCTACCCGTCAGTCGGGGCTTGGATGCGCTATACGGCTCGCAAAAAAGTCGCCCGTCAACGACCGAATACGGCTCACCTGTCGGCTTATGGCGCAAAGACGTTTTTACGTTTGCCGCGATGCCGAGAGCGTGAAGAATGCTCTTTCCACCGCGCTTTACCGTCAGGATGGAATCGGAGATGAGCGTCTTGACAACGGAAGCACAGACATTGACTCGCTTGACGCGCTTGAGTATTCGATCGAGCGGGACGCGATGAAGCTAATTGGATAACACCGTGCCTTCGCCTGCCGAGGCGTAAAATCGGCGTTAAAAAGCACGATGATATAAATTAAATTTTTTCAAAAAAACAAGGAGAAAAACAAATGAACGAACTTAACTATGCAAAGGTCTATTCCGACCAGCTCGCGCAGGCATTTCCCTACGCGCTCAACTTCGGTGCGCTTTATGCGACCCCGAACAACGGCCGCTATCGCTTCAAGGGTGGCAAGACCATCGAAATTCCCGTTATAAATACCACGGGAAGAACCGATGCAAACAGAGATTCCGTTAACGCGCTTTCGCGCAATTACGAGAATCAGTGGGAAGAGTTTGAGCTTACCAATCAGAGAAAGTGGAGCACTCTCATTCATCCCTCCGACGTTGATCAGACCAACTATGCCGCTACTATCGCGAACATAACCTCCGTCTTCAACAACGAGCACAAGTTCCCCGAAATGGACGCTTACACCGTTTCGAAGATCTACGCTGACTGGACCGATCTCGGCAAAAGCAAAGAACCCGAGACGATCGATAGTGATAACGTAATTTCGATATTCGACCTCCTTATGTCTAATATGACCGAGGCGCGCGTTCCCGTGAACGGCAGAATCCTTTACGTCACACCCGAAGTTATGATGTCGCTCAAGAACGCAACGGAGATCAGCAGAAGTTTTGACATCAAGAACGGCGGCGACGTAAACCGTTCCGTTACCACTCTTGACGGTGTTCCCGTAATCGAGGTCCCCTCCTCTCTTATGAAGACCTCCTACGATTTCTCGGACGGATGCGAAGCTGACGTCGATGCTGGTCAGATCGGTATGCTTCTCATTCATCCCGAATCCGTCATCACACCTGTTTCCTACGAGTTCGCTTGTCTTGACGAGCCGTCTGCCGCTACCGGCGGTAAGTACGTTTACTATGAGGAAAGCTATGAGGACGTATTCATTCTTCCCCGCCGTGTCGACGGTGTTTCGTTTGTACTGTCTCTCTGATAACATCGGGGCCTCGCTTTGCGAGGTCCCAAATCTGAATTTCTAACGGAGGTACTGTTTTGAAACTACATGAAAATATTGCCCGATTTTTCCGTTCAAGGGGGACGTCCGGCGAAAGCTTTATTCCGTCCGGGATTATTTCGAGTGATGAGATGCTTGAGCTTAAGAGGAGCTACGGAATATATCTTGACAGCCGCGGTATAAATCTCGCTTCTTCCATATCAAAGGAGCTTGCGACTCTGGCAGTAACGGAATTTGACATTGATGCGGAAAACGGAAAAGGAGCGATCCTTCCCTGCATCAACGCACTGAACAGCAATCTCAAAAGGGCAGTCGAATACGCCTGCGCTCTCGGCGGAATCATTTTCAAGCCGACCTACGACGGAAAGGATCTCGGCGTTGAGACAGTTCTGCCGTTTGATTTCATTCCTCTCGGGGTCGACGCAAGCGGTAGGATCGACGAATGTGCCTTTATCTATCGCGTCGAGCGAAACGGTAAGCTTTACACACGGCTTGAGGAGCATCGCCGCTCAAGAGACGGCTACGTTATCACGAACCGCGTTTTTGAAGGTGAAAACGCGACTACGCCCTCTCTGCTTTCATACGTGACCGAATGGGCAGGCATCTCGCCGAGAGTCGAGATCAAGGGGCTTAACAAGCCGTTATTCGTATATTTCGGCATGCCGTTCGGTAATCCGACGCACCCGTTTTCGCCCCTTGGTGTTCCGATCTATCGCCGCGCCGAGAATCTTATTCACGAGGCGGACAAGCAGTTCGAACGCCTTATCTGGGAATTTGAGGGCGGCGAGCTTGCAGTTGATGCAAGCGACGAGGCGTTCCGTATCGGCAAGGACGGCAAGCCCGTGCTTCCTCTCGGCAAGGAGCGTCTTTTCCGAACAAACGCCCTTGATGCCTGCTGTTCTTCCAACGAGCTGTTTAAGGTCTTTGCTCCTGCGCTTCGCGACGAGTCGCTTATCAACGGACTTAACCGCATAATCATGCTCGTTGAGGATGCCTGCGGAATTGCGCGCGGCACGTTTTCCGATCCTTCGGAGATCGCAAAGACTGCGACCGAGGTGCGTTCCACGCGTCAGAGGACGTATACTACGGTCTGCGCGATAAGATGCTCGCTTAAGAACGCGCTTTATGAGCTGTTTGAGGCGCTCGTTACGCTTTCGGCCCTTTATTCGCTCGGCATCGGCAAGCCGATCCTCAATATTACCGCTGACGATGGTGTTCTTACAGACAGCGAGAGCATAAGGGACGCTTGGCGCGAGGACGTTAAATGCGGAATAATCACACCTGACGAGTTCAAGGCACGTTGGCACAAATAACGGAGGTATTTTTATGAAAAGAGAATTTCTTGAAGAGCTTGGGCTTGATAAGTCCGTGATCGACACAATTATGTCCGAGTACGGCAAAAGCATTTCCGCGCTCAAGGAAAAGTACAAGGACTATGACGAAAAGGAGGGCGTTATCGCCTCCCTTACCGCCGAGCGCGACGGGCTTATCGCCTCGCTTGCGTCCGAAAACGAAAAGCACGCCGCCTTCAAAAGCGGAATAATCGACGGAATGATCAAGGAGGCAAATCTCTCTTCACATCTTGCCGCGAACGAGCTTCGCCGCGTTCTTTCGGAATGTGACGGTGAAAGCATTCGCGCAGAGCTTGAGAAGATAATGGAGAGCGATCCCGAGGCATTTAAGCGCGAGAAGGCATCTGCTCCTATATTCTGCGCTTTCAACTTCTCCGACGCGCCTACTCCGTCCGTCAACTACAGAACAGTAAGATAAGGAGGGCAGTTATGAAATACATTTCATACGACTACTACATTACGCGATACTGCGGCTCTATGATACCCGAGGAGGAGTTTGCTTACGTTGCGTCGGCGGCAAGTACCGTCGTTGACCTGCTTGTCTCTGCGCCGATTTCGGTCATAACCGACAAGATCCGTCTTGCAGTCGCTTATGAGGCGGAAACGCTTTTCGCACAGGGCGGAATTGACGCGGTCAGCGGTCTTGCGGCGGTAACGTCGGGCATTGACGAGAAGCTCGGCGACTATTCGATCGGTACGCCTTACGTTTCGAACCAAAAAAGATGTTTTTCGATCGGCGGCGTTCCAGTTTCCGGTATGACTGTTGCTATACTTAAAAACGAGGGGCTTATGTCGCGCTGCATCTATACGGAGGATACTGTATGAGCTTTTACCGCTTTAATGATACCGTGACCCTTTACACGCCCATTGACGAGGAAGCATACGAGCATCACGTCATAAGCTCAACGAAGGTACAGATAGTTGACTGCGATACCGTCGAGGACACCGTAGTTACGGTCTATCTTCCCATATACGGAAGGCGCTCTGTCAGATACATCCCTCCTACGCAAAGAAGAGTATCCACAAAAAGAACGTTTACCGTTAAGGCAGGTCAGAAACTCGTTATCGGCAAATGTTTCGACGATAAGCCGCCTAACCGTGCCTTTGACGTAAAAAAAGTCGAGGCGCATCTTGTCGGCTCGCATCACGCTCAGCACATTAAAATTACCGCCTACAATATTCCGATAAAGGAGGAGGAGCCGGACGTCGAGATCGAAGTATATCCCGAGTAAGAAGCCGGCAATGATGTTTATGAAGAACCTATTAATTGAAGCCCCCGAGATCCCGCTTTGCATTAACGGAAAGGAATTTTCATTCATTCCCGACAGCGATTTCGCCGAGCATCTTTCGCTTCTTGCCAAGGAGGCAGGAGAAAGAGCTGAGGAATGCAAGGATACCGGGGAGGATACCACTGAGGCATCGGCGTTTCTAAGCTACGCCGTTGACACGCTTTTAGGTGACGGCGCGGTAGAGAAGATTTTCGGCGACGTTCTTCCCGACCCTCTTGATCTGTGCGATATTCTCGGTTACATTGCCGACGCCTTTCACGCGTACAGAAGAAGGCGTCTCAACCGATTGAAGGAGGGATCTGAATGGTAAAGGGATCAACACCGACTTTTACGCTTAAGCTTCCCGTTCACACCGATATGATCACTTCGCTTGAGGCGATCATTATGCAGGAGGACGTGTGGTCGCTCATCATTGAGCATGAAAGATTTACCTTCGACGGATACTACGCCACCTTCACGCTTGAGGATTGGGAAACGATGGAGTTTGAGCCGGGCATCGTTGAACTTCAGATAACGTTTCGAACCGACGACGCAAAGGTCTACGTTTCCGATATTAGAAGGATCGCCATGAGAAAGAAGTATCCCGAGGATGCTGAATAAGAGGTGAAATAATGGAAAACTTTAACAATTACAATTTAGATTTTTCGGAGGCAGTTATCATCAAGGAACGCATCAACAACCTGAAGATAGGTAAGGTTCGTTCCGCTACCTACCGCGAAAAGCCGTCCGTTGTCGGCTATGACGACGGTGAATTCTTTAAGCTTGACTTCGTCCTTCCCCTCCCCGACGGTGCTTTCAACGTTGACGATGAGATGTCTGACACCAGCATGAATCCCGTTTCAAACGCAACGGTTAAGGAATATATCGACGAAAAGAGCAACTATACGAAGATCTTTGCCGACTCTGCCGGGAAGGCATCCTATTCCTATAACGGCAACCTCACCGATTTTGATTATCTCATTTGCTATGCTACTCCCACAAGCGGTAACTCTCCTGTTTGCGCCGCTATTCCGATCACGTATTGCAAGGACGTAAAATCGCCTATGGAGCTTCAGATCGCGGACAACGGAGCTTATACCGTCTTTATGTTCCACGAGACCGGGTTTTACACCGAAAAATACAGCGGCTCCGCGGGAGGAAAGGTCCTCGCTCTTTACGGCGTGAAGGCCTGAACCGTTATGAGTTGGGAGATCGCGCTCGGTGTTATAGCTCTGCTTGGGTTTGCCGGTAGCATTGCAACGTGGGTAAGCAAGCTGAGTAAAACGCTTGCTGTTCTTGAAACTACGATAAATACCCTTAACAAGGTAATAAGCGAATTCAAGAACAACAGTCACGATACTCACAAGGAAATGTTCGCCCGCATAAACAATAATGAGCGCGCTCTCGAAAATCACGAGGGGCGGCTCAAAATTCTCGAGCAGGCGAAAAAAAGGAGCAAGAAAAGAAATGAAGAATAAAACAGCAAAATGGTTTCATGCCGCAGGGATAAGAGCGTTAAAGACTTTCGCACAGACGGCGATCGCTATGCTCGGCACGTCTATGCTTTTAAGTGAGGTCGATTGGCTTTCGCTCCTGTCGGCATCGGTGCTTTCGGGATTGCTCTCGCTATTAACCAGCGTAGTAGGACTTCCCGAGCTAAAAAACAGTGAGGAAAACGAAAATGAAGATAATTGAATGTATGCACACGCAGAGCCGTTGCTACGGCAAAAAGCGTCAGGCGATAAAGCCCGTCGGAATCGTCGTTCACAGCACGGGCGCCAACAATTCGTCGATAAAACGCTATTCTCAGCCGTCTGACAATGACCCAAACAGAGGCGAGCTTCTTTCGCTTCTCGGAGTCAACAAGTACGGCAACCACTGGAACCGTTCGGCGGTAAGCAAGGCGGTTCACTATTTCGTCGGCAAGCTTGCCGACGGCACGGTCGGCGTTGTTCAAAATCTGCCCGAGGACATTGCCGCATGGGGAAGCGGCAAGGGCAAAAACGGCTCGTACAACTACGAGCCGACAGGTCATATTCAGTTTGAAATTTGCGAGGACAATCTCAAAAACAAGGAATATTTTGACGCGGTCTACCGTGCGGCTATTGAGCTTTGTGCCGATATTTGCCGCCGTTACGGCTGGAAGTCGAACGTGATCGTTTCGCACCGCGAGGCGCACGCAAAGGGATTTGCGTCGAATCATTCAGACATTGATCATTGGCTTCTTAAATTCGGTCTTACGATGAACGATTTTCGAAACGAGGTCGAGAAGCTTCTGACACCGAAAGAGGAAGATGAGCCGAAAAAAGAAAAGCTTTACCGCGTTCAGGTGGGCGCTTATTCGAAGCGCGAAAACGCTGAGCAGATGAAGGCAAAGCTTATTTCCGACGGCTATCCTGCGATCATCAAAGAGGATTAACGCAAGGCGGAAGCTCGCATATACTTTAATTAGGGCTATGCCCTGATCAATGACAGAAAGGTCGATAAAAGTAATGTGTTCAAACTGTAAAGGAAGCGTATGCGGCGGCAGAGGTGCCATCGCATATCAGAATTCAAGCTGTGGCTGCGGATGCGGTCAGGTCAACAACGATCACGACTTCGGTTGCGGAAATGACGACTATGTAAACAACGGTTGCAGCAATAACGGTTGTGTTAACAACGGTTGCTCTAACAATTGTGGTTGCAACGGTATCATAGGCAGTCTCGCTAAGGGCTTTGCCTGCACTACAAACCGCATAGTTCGCGGTCTTGACCGTTCGCTCTCCTCTTGCGGCTGTTATAACAACGGCTGCGGATGCGGAAACAACGGCTGCAATAACAATGGCTGCGGCTGTTAACGTCAAATAGCGATACGGCATACGGAAATTTTTCCGTATGCCGTATTTTTTTGAAAAATTATGGTGACAAGCGGAAATTTTTGTGATATACTTTGGTTAGTTTATTTTTACGGTAGGTGATTTTTTATGCCAAACAAAATAAGAGCCGCTATTCTCGGCTACGGAAATCTCGGACGCGGAGTTGAGCTTGCGCTTCGCCAGAATCCCGATATGGAGCTTACTGCTTTCTTCACCAGGCGAGATCCTTCAACGCTCAAAACTCAAAGCCCCGAGGTTCCCGTTTATCACATAGACGATATTCTTTCAAAGAAGGACGATATTGACGTTCTCTTCATCTGCGGAGGAAGTGCTACGGATCTTCCGAAACAGACGCCCGAATACGCGAAGTATTTTAACGTCGTCGACAGCTTCGACACTCACGCGAAGATCCCCGAGCATTTTGCCGCTTGTGACGCGTCTGCTATGGAAAGCGGAAAGATCGCTCTCATTTCGGTCGGCTGGGACCCCGGCATGTTCAGCTTACAGCGTCTGCTTTCGGGTGTTATCCTTCCCGACGGAAACGACTACACCTTCTGGGGCAGAGGCGTAAGCCAGGGGCATTCCGACGCTATCCGCCGTATTGACGGCGTTATTGACGCGAAGCAGTACACTGTTCCCGTTGAGAGCGCGATGGACCGCGTAAGAAGCGGGGAAAATCCCGTTCTTACGACGCGAGAAAAGCATACAAGAGAGTGTTACGTCGTAGTCGAAGACGGTGCCGACAAGGAGCGCATCGAACGCGAGATCAAGACGATGCCGAACTACTTTGCAGATTATGACACGACCGTTTATTTCGTCACCAAGGAGGTTCTCGACCGTGATCACGCAGGCATTCCGCACGGCGGATTCGTTATCCGCACGGGCGTGACCGGCAAGGATCACGAAACGAAGCAGATGATCGAGTATTCGCTCAAGCTCGGCTCGAATCCCGAATTTACCGCAAGCGTTCTCGTTGCTTACGGCAGAGCAGCTGTCCGAATGAACCGCGAGGGAATTTCGGGCGCGAAGACGGTATTCGACGTTCCGCCTGCATATCTCTCTCCCCTCTCGGGCGAAGAGATAAGAAAGAAGCTATTATAAAAACAAAAAGCGACGGTATCCCGTCGCTTTTTTATTACTTAATTTTCCTGCACTCCATATAGTAGCGCTTATCGTACGCTTCGCCCATTGAGAAGGTCTTGCGGGGGAGTGCGCCGTTCTTTTCGACGTAGGGGAAAAGCTCGCTTTTCTTTATGCCGTCGAAGATGAAGCCGACTGTGTCGGGCTTATCGCAGAGACCGCGGAGGTCGTTTTCGCCGTGTATATAGTCGACCTCGCCGCCGTTTTCTTCTATGTATTTATCAATAAAGCTCTGAAGAACGCCTGCGGTAAGACCGTTGACACAGAAGCTGTCCTCTCTACCGTTTACGACGGTCACGACCTTATTTTCTGTGCAATCGGAGAATAGCTTTTTCGCCTCGTTCAGCATTTTCTCGGTATCAACACCGAACACCACCCTGTATATCGGCTCGAAATCAAGCGCGGGGTCGTGTATATTCACGATCTCGACGAGCGCGTAGCGCGCGAGGGGGTTGCTCTTATCCTTTTCGTAGCACGCCTTTGCGGTTGCGAGCGAATGGTTACCGTCACCGACTGCAAAGAGAAGCTCGTGCGTTTCGCTCTGCTTTTCAAGAGCTGAAAGTGCCTTATTTACGGCGTTTTCGCTCATAAGCGAGCCGCGTATGCTTCCGCCGCCCAGCATGAGGGGGGTATCGTAGATTATTTCTCCGCTCGGCTCACTCGGTACGACCTCGTTTTCGGAATCGTCTATCAGGACCATTATGTGAGGAAGCTCTATAAGCGCGTCCTTTCTGATCTCAACGCGGGGCGGTATGCGAGAAAGCACCGTTCCCTCCGTTGCTCTGACTGCTGACGTTGAGCCGACTGTATAGTCGTAAGCTTCAAGGTCGATCTTTCCGACTATTCCCTTTCGGGTTCTACCGTCCTTGAGCTTTCTTTCGACGAAGATCATAGCGTCCTTATATTCGTTAAAGATATCCGCTTCAAGGTATTCCTTCATCGTACCGTTTATCTTCTTGATCCTATCGTTAACGTCTGCGTCGTTAAGATAGACCTCGGGAAGCGCAATTCTTAACGCGGAGGGGGCTTTGCCTACAGTTTTATCGGCGTTTTCCCAATAATCGCGCTGTGAGGTATACTGGTCGCAGGCAACGGTCGACCACTTATCAAAGTCCTTTTTCGGCAGAAGTATATCTGCGGGGCTGAACGGCATTTTACTCATTGTTTTCTTCCTTTCCGTATATGAAGCTTTCGAAATCTTTTCTGATTTTCTTAAGTCGTCTTGCGACGGGCGGTGCGACAAGTCCATCCTCTATCATTTTGTCAAGCTCGGGGATAGTGACCCATTTTGCGTCGCAGGTCTCGCCCTCCTGAAAGACTATGTCGTTTATATCGGTATCGTTACGGACGATATAGCAGTCGCCTATAACGCTCCGTCCGCGCTCTGTGCCGAGGAAGTGAAGCTCGTCCTCGGTGACGGTAATTCCCGTTTCCTCTCTTAGCTCTCTTACCGCGCCCTCGCGTGATCTTTCACCGTGAAGAAGCGAGCCGGCGGTGTTTTCCCAGACGTTTGGCCAATCGCGTTTAAGCGGCGAGCGAAGGGTCAGAAGTACCTCGTTTTTACTGTTTACCGTCCATATTCCGACGGCTATATGATACGTTCCCTTTGGCAGATAGTAACCTCTTACATGAGTTTTTCCGAGAGGGTTTCTGTCACGGTCGTATAGATCCCAGATTTCCGACATTTTTACCTCGATAAAAATAATATACTGAAATCATATCATATTTTTTGTGTGAATACAAGGGGTATTGCGAAATAAATGCAAGGGCGACCTCAACGATTCGTAGGGCGGGGGCTTGCTCCCGCCGCATATAAACGATGCAACCCCGTTTTGGAACACGGACGCTTCGCGTCCTACACCTCATCCGACTTCGCTACGCTCAGCCACCTTCTCCCGCTGGAGAAGGTATAACAATGTGGCAAAAACACCTAAACAAAAATGAAGGCATACGCCTTCATTTTTATTTCTTTATGAATTTTGCGACGAAGAAGCCGTCTGTGCCGTGCTCGTCGGGGAAGAAGGTCATCATCGGCTTGCCCTCGTACATTCCTTCGCCGCAGGGCGAAAACTCGGGGTGTTCGCTCAAAAATTTCTCTACGACCTCTTCGTTTTCACGTTTATTCAACGTACAGGTCGAATAAACGAGCGTTCCGCCGCTACGCAGGTACGATGCTCCGTTACAGAGGATCTTATACTGTATTTCGGGCAGACGCGATATATCGTCGGGGGATTTATGGCGCAGGTCGGGCTTCTTTGCGATAACTCCGAGTCCCGAGCAAGGAACGTCACAGAGGACTCTGTCGGCGCTTCCAACAAGGTCTTCCTTTGGCTTCGTTCCGTTATGGACCTCGGCATTCAGGATACATATTCCGAGGCGTTCTGCGCCGCTGACTACGAGCGAAAGCTTGCTTTCATGCAGGTCAAGCGAGGTCAGCTTACCCTCGTTTTTCATCTCAATTGCGATACCGAAGCTTTTGCCGCCGGGGCAAGAGCAGGTATCTATAACGGTTTCGCCCGGCTTTGCGCCCACTGCCTTTACGCAGAGCTGTGACGCCTCGTCCTGTATGAAGCAAAGCCCCTCTCCGAGTGCCTTAAGATCGGCTATCGGCACGTTTGAATTGAGGATCAATGCGCTATCGCATTTATCCGACGGCGAACAGTCGATGCCGTCCTTTTTAAGAGCTTCTATCAGCTCTTCGCGCGTATTTTTCAGCGTGTTTACGCGCAGAGTCATATACGGAGCCCGATTCATTCCGTCAAGCAGCTTCTCGGTCTTTTCGCTCCCGTAATTATCGCGCCACATTGATATGAGCCATTCGGGGAGCGAATATTTGACGCTCAGATACTGATCGCTATCTTCCTTCGGCATCGGGATGTTTCCCTTTCCGCGGCTGATATTACGGAGAATTGCGTTGACAAACGACGCCGTTCCCTTATGGGTATGATACTTTGCAAGCTCGACGCTTTCGTTTACCGCCGCGCTGTCGGGCGTGCGGTCAAGGAAAAGTATCTGATACGCGCCGAGGCGGAGAATGTTCATAAGCTTCGGCTCGATCTTTTCTATCGGCTTTGACGAATAGACGCCGATCACGTAATCAAGCGTTATTCTTCTCTCGATCGTTCCGTAGACGAGCGTTGTAAAAAACGCGCGATCTTGACCTGTAAAGCCGTATTTTTTAATTGCGCTGTCAAGCTCGAGGTTTGAAAATTTATCGGTCTTGTCGCATCTTTCGAGCGACAGATACGCCGCTTCTCTGACCTTCATCAGTCTCGGCGCCGTCCGCCACTGACGATAAGCAGCAGTCTAAGAAGCGATGCAAGTGCCACGAAAAGTGCGGCAAGGTATGTCATAGCCGCGGCGGAAAGCACCTTTTTCGTGCCTTTCAGCTCTTCGTCGTTCATATATCCGTATCCGCCGAGGGCTTTGACTGCTCTGCGGCTTGCGTTGAACTCCGTCGGGAGCGTAACGAGCTGGAATACGACTGTCAAGCTGAAAAGGATTATTCCTGCGTACGCAAGGTATTCATTTGCGAGCAGGATTCCGATAATGAAAAGCGGCATAGAAAGGTGCGAGCCAATATTTGTGATCGGCACGATCGCAGTTCTGACCTTTATAGGTCCGTATCCAACTGCGTGCTGGATTGCGTGTCCTGCCTCGTGTGCGGCAACTCCGATAGCCGCGACCGACGTGCTTCCGTAAACGCTGTCGGAGAGGGCAATCGTATTCGTTCTAGGGTCATAGTGGTCGGTAAGCTCACCCGGAACTCTCGTGATCCCCACGTTAAAAAGTCCGTTTGAATCAAGGATCTTACGAACAGCCACCTCCGCCGTCATTCCCGAACGGCTATGCACTGTGCTGTATTTCTGATAGGTAGTTTTAACCTTTATCTGCGCCCACAGAGATACTATGAGCATCGGTACTACAAGTACGATATAAGGCCAATCGATCCACATATTTTACTCCTTTACCGGTATAAGACGTTCACCATCTTTTACAGGATTTCCTCTTAAATAATCGGTAGCTTTCATCTGCTTTTTGCCTGCGGGTAGCACCTCAAGTATTTCGAGAAGCATTTTATCTCCGCAGCTGATATAAAGCTTTTTACCGTCGGAGATAAGCGTTCCCTCTTCCTTATCGGTCTTTTTATCGGTGAGCGCGGTCTTGACGAGCTTGAGCATAGTCTCACCCCTCATAGCGTATGCGTAGAGATACGGGCTTAGACCTCGAACGCGGTCGTGAAGCTCCTTTGCGGTCATGGTAAAGTCGATAAGGCAATCCTCTTTACCGACCTTCTGTGCATAGGTCGCGTCATCGTCGTTCTGCTTTTCGCGTGCGATATTTCCGCTTACGATATTCGGCAGAGTCGAGATAAGAAGCTCTGCGCCGCTAACTGCCATTTTGGAAAAGAGCGTTTCGGCGTTATCGTTGATATCTATCGGGACGACCGATTTTACTATCATATCGCCTGTGTCAAGACCCTCGTCCATATACATTATCGTGTTTCCCGTCTCGGTCTCGCCGTTTATCAGGCATCTCTGAACGGGGGCGGCACCTCTGTACTTCGGCAGAAGCGAGCCGTGCACGTTTATACAGCCGTATTTCGGATAGTCGATGACTGATTTCGGAAGGATCTTTCCGTATGCGGCGACGATTATGATGTCAGGATCCTTTTCTCTAAGAAACGCGTCAAACTCCTCGTCGCGAAGGGTCTTCGGCTGATATACGGGCAGTCCTACGCTTTCGGCATAGACCTTTACCTCGGGCGGTGTCAGTATCATTTTTCTGCCCTTCGGCTTATCGGGCTGGGTTATTACCGTGATCTCGCCTGCCTCGTTCTCCACTAGTGCGCGGAGCGATGCGACTGCGAAATCGGGCGTTCCCATAAACATTATTTTCATATAGATTATTCCTCGTCGTCAAAATCGTCGGGAGAAAGCATTTTCGATGCTTTATCTGTATAGAGTATTCCGTCGAGGTGGTCAAGCTCGTGGCAGAAGCAGCGCGCCTTAAGCTCGCTTCCTGTCATCGTAAACCACTCGCCCTTACGGTTCTGCGCCTTGACTGTAACGGTCATTGGGCGGTCAACGATTCCCCATTCATCGGGAACGGAAAGACATCCCTCCATCCCCTCCTGGCGTTCTTCAGACACCTCGATTATCTCGGGGTTGATAAGCTCAATGAGGTCGCCGGGGTCGGTCTCTACCAGCACCACGCGGCGAAGAACGCCGACCTGAGGCGCGGCAAGTCCTGCGCCGTTTGCCTTATGAAGGGTGTCCTTCATATCGTCAAGCAGGCGGAGTATGCGAGGGGTTATTTCTTCAACGGGACGGCTCTTTTTGCGAAGAAGCTCGTCTTCTTTTGTTAGTATTTTAAGAATTGCCATTTTTATGTCCTCTTTTTATGATCATTGTTATTGTAACGCCGAAGCGCTTCGCCACGTAATTTGTAGGGGCGAGCATTGCTCGCCCGCAAAATGCGCGGAAGTCCTACGGGCGACCAATGGTCGCCCCTACGAGAAAGGTTAAACGCTTCGCCACGCTTTTGTAGGGACAGGCGTCCTCGACTGTCCGCGCAAAAACGGTGTTACCTCGTTTGGGTCACATCTATTACAAATTCGTCGGGTTTACGTCAGCCGAAATTGCGATTCGCTTGCCGAGCGTTTTGCTTATTTCCGAATACGCTTCAGACATAAGCTTTCTTGCCGTAGCGTTGAGCTTTGTCTTGACTACGACTCTCATTCTGTATACGCCGTTTATTTTATATATCGGCGCTTCCATCGGTCCGAAAACTACCGAGGCAACGTCGGGATATTTTTCGCTCTTGAGCTTTTTGAACATTTCGGCAAACTGCGTTGCCCCCGTTACAAGCTCATGCTCGGACGCCGAGCCGAAAGTAAACAGCACCATATCGCAGTATGGCGGAAATACGAGCGAGGATCGGAGCGCGATCTCGTTTTCATACATTTTCTCATAGTCCTGATCCGCTGAGATACGCAGTATCGGATGCTCGGGGTTCGACGTTTGCACCATTGCACAACCCTTACGGTCCGAGCGTCCTGCGCGGCCTATTACCTGCGTGAGCAGTGAGAAGGTGCGTTCGTTTGCCTTATAGTCGTTTAAGTAGAGCGACGAATCGGCGTTTATTACTCCGACGAGGGTAACGTTCGGGAAATCGTGTCCCTTCGTTACCATCTGCGTGCCGATCAGTATATCGCTCTCGCCGTCTCTGAATGCGCCGAGCAGGTTTTCGTATGAGAATTTCGTCGAGGTCGTATCTGCGTCCATACGCGTGATCCGTGCCGACGGAAACAGCTTATTCAGCTCCTCCTCGACCATCTGCGTGCCGTAGCCGACGTGCCGCATTACCTCGTTTCCGCATTGCGGACATTTGCTCGGCGCAAACTCCTTGCTTCCGCAGTAGTGGCAGTAGAGGTAACCTCTTCCGTACGTCGTCGTATGGTAGGTATACGATACACTGCAATGCTCGCAGGTCAGGACGTGACCGCAAAGCGGGCAGGAAAGGAACCTGTTATACCCTCTCTGATTTATGAAGAGTATCGCCTGCTCTTTTTTGCTCAGCACTTCGGATAGGCGCTGACGAAGCTCACTGCCGATAGGAGAAGTATATCCGTTTCTTGCGTCCTTACGCATATCGGTTATCACCGTTTCGGGAAGAACGCTTTTTCCGTATCTTTCGGGGAGAGTAACGAGGGTGTATTTGCCCTCTTTTGCCTTAAGGTAGCTTTCAAGCGACGGCGTCGCGCTGGAGAGAAGCATTACCGCCTTTTGCTTTGCACAGCGGTAGCGCGCTATATCTCTTGCGTGATACTTCGGATCCATATCCGATTTATAGGTATGCTCGTGCTCCTCGTCGATAACGATGAGTCCAAGGTTTTTGAAGGGTGCAAATATTGCCGATCTCGTTCCTATGCAGACGTCTGCCTCGCCCTGCGAGATCTTTCGCCACGCGTCGTATCTTTCGCCCTTGGACAGTCCCGAATGTATAACGACGGTCCTGTCGCCGTAATGAGCGCGGAAGATCGCGACGGTCTGGGGAGTCAGCGCTATTTCGGGGACGAGGAGTATTACCGATTTACCCTTGCTTATAACGTGGTCCATTACCGAGCGTATAACACCCGTTTTTCCGCTTCCCGTTACTCCGTAAAGAAGCGCCGCCTTCGGCTCGCCGCTATCGGTGAGCGAGGTTATCTTGTCTCTTGCCTCTGTCTGACTTTCCGACAGGTTATAGACCTTATCGGGGGGAAGCTTTTTTCCTCTGTACGGATCGCGGAAGACGTCAAAGGACGATATATTAATTATTCCCTTTGCTTCAAGGGGCTTGAGAATTGCTCTGTTTATTTCGTATCGGTCGCGAAGCTCGTTCATATTACAGCTGCCGCTTACCGATATTGCCGAAAGCGCTTCCTTCTGCTTGCTTCCGCGTACGAGCGAAAGAAGCTTATCAAGCTCCATTTCGGCGTATTCGTCACTTATTGAAACGGTTTCGGAAATTACGCCCTTACTGTCGGAAAATTCCGCCTCGACTTCTATCATTCCGCTTTTTTTCAGGCGCAGAAGGATCGACGATGCATTTTCTCCGCAGTCCTTGACCACGGTCTCCTCACTCACTCGCGTTCGCGCCTCGATATAGCGAAGCACTGCCGCGCTCGATGGCGGGAGCGTATCGACCTCTACTTTTCCCTTTTCCGTTACGGTATAATATTCCTTAACCTTAGTGAGCGCGTTTGACGGCAGTATCGCCTTTACTGCGTCGCCCACAGTACACAAAAAATGCTCCTTCATATACATACAAAGACCGAGCATTTCGCTGTCAAGCGTGATACTTTGACATACGGGGGCAATGATCGGCTTTAGCGACGTATAATCGGAAGCATCCGACAGCCCGCCAATCAAAGCGAGCTGTTTCTTGTTCCCGCCTCCGAACGGGACGGCGACGAAAGAGCCGACCGTAAGGACGGAACGAAGTTCCTCGGGAACGTAATAATCGTATAGCTTATCAATGTGATACGGCGCGTCAAGCAGATATACCCGAGCAACCGAATTATTCACTGTTTTTCTCCTTGATGCAGAGCTTAATATTACTGAAGAGAAGAATCGTCGATGATGTATTCGCCGTTTGAGAGGCGGTTGATACCGATTCTGACTGCCTTCTCATCGCGGTAATCCTTCTTGATGAGAGCGGAGAGGGACTTATCGGTCTCCTTGTTTGCGAGCATTCTTTCTGCTTCTTCTCTCTGTGCCACGTACTCGTCTGTTACCTTTCTTGCGCACTTTGCAACTGCGATAACGAGAGTATAACGGTTATACTTATTATTCTGAGTAAGAGAGTCGAGAGAGGGGGTTATCATGTTATTCATAGTCGTTTATCCTTTACTTGTTTTCAAAAAATATCTTCTCAATTGCGCCTTCGCTTCGGCTGACCTTATGCTGTTCGCCGATAACGATGTCGTATATTGCCTGCGCCGCTTCGTCTGCCTTGCCGTCCTCGTTTACTACGACGTAGTCGTAATCCTTGACGAGCGTAAACTCTTCAAGGGCGCGCTTCATTCGTCTTTCGATGTCCTCGGGGGTGTTCGTTCCGCGGTTTACGAGTCGGTTTTTGAGCGTATCGTAATCGGGCGGAAGAATAAATACCGCTACGCTGTCGGGAAAGAGGCGCTTGACGTTCATTGCGCCGTCTGTCTCGATCTCGAGTATGAGGTTCTTGCCCTCCTCAAGCTTGCGAAGCTCGCTTTTCAGCGTTCCGTAATAGTTTCCGCAGTACTCGGTGTATTCTATAACACCGTCGTTTCTTATCTGCTCTTCAAACTGCTCTCTTGTCAGGAAGTGATATTCCCTGCCGTCAATTTCGCCGGGACGCGGTGCGCGCGTCGTTGCCGAAACAGAGAAAGCAAAGTTCGGATAGTCGCGAAGAAGCATTCCGTTTACCGTTCCCTTGCCCGTTCCTGCCGCGCCTGAGACGATAAGCAGTATTCCTTTTGGTGTTTTTAGTGTCGTCATCTCTATGCCACCCTTATTCGTCGTCGCCCTCGTCGGTGCTTTCGCCGTTGAGACGGTTACAGATCGTTTCTGCCTGAATTGCCGAGAGGATAACGTGGTCGGAATCGGTAATGATGACCGATCTTGTACGTCTGCCGCAGGTCGCGTCGATGATTCTTCCTTCGTCGCGCGCGTCCTGTATCAAGCGCTTCATAGGCGCGGAATCGGGGCTGACAAGAGACACAACTCTGCTGGCGGAAACCATATTTCCGAAGCCAATACTGATAAATCTCATACCGTTTTCCTCTTATTCAAGATTCTGTATCTGTTCCCTGATCTTTTCAAGCTCGCACTTTGCGTCGACAACGAGCGCGGTTATCGCGCTATCATTACACTTTGAGCCGGTCGTGTTAACTTCTCTGTTCATTTCCTGAAGCAGGAAGTCAAGGCGGCGTCCGACGGGTCCGTCACTGTTCATCGCTTCGTCAAACGCGACGAAGTGACTGCCGAGGCGCACAAGCTCCTCGTCGACTGCGACCTTGTCCGCGAATATCGCGCACTCGGTAAGGATCCTCTGCGAGTCGAAATCGAAGTTCATTTCGGATATATGCTGGCGCAGACGGCTCTCAAGGCGGTCACGGTAGCTTTCTACCTGCGTCTTAGACAGCTCTGCGATCTTATTTGCCATCGCTACGAGATTTTCCTTTTTCGCGAGCAGGTCGGCGCGGAGATTTGCGCCCTCGCGCTCTCTTGCCGCGTTGAAGGCAGCAAGCGCCGCTTCAAGAGTCGGAAGAAACTCGTTCCAATCGCGTTCCTCGTCCTCCTCGGGCTTTTTGATAAGGAAAATGTCGCGGTTTGCGGCAACGCTCATAGTCGATATATCGTCGCTGAGCGAGAACTCGTCACGAAGCTTTTTGAGCGCCGCTATATAGCCCTCGGCGTAAGCGGTATCAAGCTCTACTGTCGTGCCTACGCTTTCCGTCACCTCGACGAATACGTTTACCTCGACCTTACCTCTTGTGATTCCGCTTTCCTTTATATACGATATTATTTTTTCCTCGAAGAAGCCGTAGGCGCGCGGAAGCTTAACGTAGGTGTCAAGATAACGGTTATTTACCGATTTTATCTCGCATACGTAGTTTTTTCCCTCTCCCGTACCTGTAGCTCTTCCGAATGCGGTCATGCTTTTTATCATCGTTTTCACACTTTCGTAAGAGAAAAGTATATATACGTTTATTGTACTATTTTTTAACGCTTTTGTCAATGACAAAAGCGTTAAAATCGGTTATTTCTTAAAATACTTCTCGATTCGGAATTTCTTTCTTAGACCGAGCAGATAATAGGTTATGAGCTTAGTCATTGCTATATCGTACATGAAGAACGCGACGTTGCCGATCACGAACAGCATGAGCGTCAGCCCCTCTTCATCGATTCCGAAGAGATACTTTGCGCCGAGGGTCGTACCTAAAAGCACTGCGTTAAAGTACACCGCCTTAAGCACCCACGACAGTACGACGGGAAGCTTCTCAAAAAGTCGCTTCAGCATCGGGTATATTCCGCCGAACACTATATAGAGCAGTGCGGAAAGCTTGTCGGGCAAGAGAAGAATCGATAGCATCGAGGTCGTGATATATATCAGATAATGATACGGCTTGCCCATTTCGATTATCGCGAAGAAGACGAATATTGATGCTATAGCGACCATAGTAAGATCGAGCACCGATATTACCGCACCGAGAAGCATCACGACGATTCCGAGCGCCGAAAGCACCGCCGATACGGCGAGCATTCGCGTACGGGTCTTCAAATGATTCTTCTTCATATCAACAGCAGCGTATCAGGTCACCGCCACAGCATTCGCAGCAGCAGTCTGCGCAGATGAGTCCCTGACAGCAGTCGCACGCCGACATTCCGCCGATGGGACTCGTGCGGTATCCGCCGCCGTAAGACTGTGCGCGCGCTCTTATGCTGTTAAGGGCGTTACGGTATTCGATATTGTTCGGGTCCATATAGCACGCGGTCTCAAAATATTTCTGAGCGTCGTAAAACCAGTTTTTCTGTGCAAGCACACAGCCCTTGAGGAAGTTCCACTCGGCATTACGCGCGCCGACGGGCATCGAGTTGAGAAGCAGATCGGCATCCGAATAGCGTCCGATATTTATGTAATCGCGCACCTTTTTGAAATCGGCGGCATTTTCACCCGTGTACGTGCTGTACGAGCCGTAGCTTCCTCCGTAACCGTTACCCTGTCCGCTTTGCGCGGCGGCACGAAGCTTCTGTATCTCGTCGTAGGCGGTATTGATCTCCTTCATCTTCTCGCTTGCGAGATCGGACAGCGGACTGTTAGCGTAATTATCAGGATGATATTTACGCGCAAGCTCTCTATATGCCTTTTTTATTTCTTCGTCTGTTGCGTCGCGTGAAACGCCAAGCACCTTGTAAGGATCTGTCATTATGCTTCTTCCTTTACTATTTTGTCTGCTCGGGACGGAAGCCCGAGGTAGATTATGTTCTTAACAATATTCATTATCCCGAAGTCGTACGGGGTTATTAGCTCAACGGCACGTGATACCGCTTCAAGCTCGAGTGTGAGGGAGATCTTTATTCTCTCGGGGGCAAGCTCGGTAAGAGGATTGAACTCGCCGCGCTTTTTATCCTTTTCAAAGTCGTCTGCCGCATCGGCTATGTATATCCATCTTCCGATATGCAGTCCGACCTCGCGAGCGATCATCTTCTTTTCGCCGTCAAGACCGTTTGTGAAGATCTCGGATAGAAGCTCGCCGAATATCTGCGCCGCGGAATCGAGGGTGACCTCGTTCGACTTTTCAAGCTTATCAAGCTCGTCAAGCTTATTTTTGATGAAGCGGTCAAGGTCAGGCAGTGCCGCCTTCTTTTTCATTCTTTTTGCCGAAAAAAGAAGAAAACGGGATAAAGCCCTCTTTATTCCCTTTTTGTCCTTGACGTCGTCAGCGATATTGTGATACGCCAGAAGCGCTCCCACTGCCGCCGAATATTCAAGCGACGGATTGCTCTTCATTATCGGCTTTTTCTTAAAGGGCGACAGCGAGCATCTTCCCTTATAGAATTCAAGCTTCTCCTCGTTTAGAAGAAAACGAATAAGCGCAAGGAAAACGACGTCGTAGCTGAGCGTCAGTCGCGACTCGTTGCAGACCCGCTTTCCCATCGTCTTGCAAAGTCCGCAATATGCACTTTTGTAAAAAAGCTGTTCTTTTACCTTAAGCTCGCCTTCAAGGGGCGTTACATATCCGAACATTTCGCCTCCGACAGTAGTATAATATAATATTATAACTCTTTATGAGCAAAAAGTCTATAAAACATATTTATTTATTACAAAATGGTAACATATTATTAATAAATAAAAAAGCCCTGACGGGCTTTTTAGGACAATATTTCCTCTATCACGTCGAACGCCGAGGTCGGCGTCACCTTTCCGCGAACGAGCATCTCGAATATTTCCCTTGCACGCTCGGGAATCGACGTGACGTCAGGCAAGAAGGCGCTATCCTCTCCGCACCGACATTCTATAGAAAACGACGGGCGGTTTTCCACCGTATCCTCATAAAGAAAATACCTTATGACGATGCCGTCCTCCTCTGCTACGTTTACCATTACAAGCTCTGCCGTTTTCTCCATTTTTTCGCCCTCCGTCCTTCGTTAAGCCAAGTATAGCATTATGAAGCGGACTTGTAAACGGTTTTAGCTTTGTAATCGAAGTCGGTTTTTTGATATAAAGCGGCATTTCTCATTGTATTTCTTGATTTTTCATCGAATATTACCGTGAATATTCAGCTTTTATAGGTACTATGAATACAAATTGCGATTTTTTTATAATTATGCGTATTATGTGAATAAAAAAACTGCCGTTAAACGGCAGTTTTTTCATTGTTTTCCTTTTGGAGCTTTGCTATCTCACGTTCGGTAAGGGGTCTTTCCTTAATTTCGCCTGCCTTCTCAAGTGCGATTCTCGTAAGAAGCGGTCCGACAAGCTCATATACAAGGACTGCAAAGAGAGCCACGTTACGGATGATCGGTCCTGCTATCGGAAGCGCCATTGCGGTAAGCGACATTCCGAGCGAAACGCCTGCCTGCGGCAGAAGCGTGATTCCGAGATACTTCTGTATTGTGGGATCGCATTTCGTCATTTTTGCCGAAAGCTTTGCTCCGTATATCTTACCGAGCGAACGGAAGATAATGTAAACGACGCCGACAACGATTATTGCCCAATCGGAGAAGACCTTAAAGTCAAGGTCACAGCCGCTGAGCACGAAGAAGAGAACCATAAGCGGTCCCGTCCAGCGGTCGATTCGGTCCATAAGCTCCTCCGAGAAATCGCAGAGGTTGCAGAAGACCGTTCCCATCGCCATACAAACGAGAAGCGGCGAGAATACGAGCTTTATGTTTGCTCCGAGGTCAAATTCGAGCTGTGAAAGCGCGACTGCAAGGAACACGAACATTACCGAGATGCTCATTCTCTTTGAGCGAGAATGGAAGAACTGCTCGATAAAATGGAACGCCCAGCCGATGATCGCACCCATTGCAAGTGAGCAGACGACCTCAAGGATCGGATCAATGATGATTGAAGCAGGATCAATCTGATGCAACTCAAGAGATTTCGCTATACCGAAGGATACTGCGAAAACGACGAGTCCGACCATATCGTCAAGTGCGACGACGGGAAGAAGCATTTTCGTAAGCGGTCCGTCCGCCTTATACTGCTTTACGACCATAAGCGTCGCAGCGGGTGCGGTTGCCGTTGCTATTGCGCCGAGCGTCAATACTGCCGAAAGCGGGAGCTTATCGGGCATCAGACAATGCACACCGTAAAGCGCGAGGTCAACGAACAGCGTTGCTACAATCGCCTGGAAGATCGCGATTATTACTGCTTTTTTACCAGTTTTTTTGAGTGCGTCGAGACGGAACTCATTTCCCATCGTGAACGCGATAAAGCCGAGCGCAACCTCCGAAAGAAGATTGAAGCCATGTACCTGGTCAAGGGAATTGAAGCCGAGACCGGGAACGTCGAGCGCACCTATGCAAAACGGTCCGATCAGTATTCCTGCAACAAGATACGCGGTAACTGCGGGAAGATTAAATTTTTTCGTCACTCTTGACAGCATCAATCCTGCAAAAAGTGCAAGAGTGAGGGGAAGAAGTGTATACATTCATTTCACCTTTTAGTTTTTGTGTGGGTGTCGCCCACCGAGGTTAAATTATACCCTATTTTGACTTTTAGGGCAAGATGAATAATTGTCAATTTTACACAATACTAACAGCATTTATTTGGTGATAATTACACCTTAATAATATATCCGTCCTTGCGCGGACGAACGTCGGGAATGATCTCGGGATATCCGAGGATACAGTTGCCGACGGCATAGTATTTTTCGGGAATTCCGAGCTTCTTTTTGAGCGCGATTCCGTAAGGAGTTTCAAAGACCTCCCTTGCTCTGTGTATCCAGCACGAGCCGACGCCGATAGTGTGCGCGGCGTTCAGCATATTGCCAAGCACGAGGCAGGCATCCTCCATTCCCGTATTCACCTCGCTATCCGCAAAGACAACGACGACAGTCGGCGCGCCGTAAAAGGGATCGATCCCTTCCCTGCCCATGATTTTTGCGTTTTCAGATGCCATTTCGCGAACTGTCTTTTCATCGGTAAAGGCAACGATAAGTGGGCTTTGACGGTTCATTCCCGTAGGGGCGTAAGTACCTGCCTCAAGGATCAGATCAAGCTCCTCCTTCTTTATCTGCTCTTTTTTATAGCTTTTTATGCTTCGTCTTGTTTTGAAGATCTCGATTCCCATATTATCCTCCGTGGTTTTGATACTCTATTTTATCATATTTTTCGCTTAATGACAACATAAAAAACTCCGAAAGCATCGCTTTCGGAGTTTTTTGTTACTCACTGAAAAAGTGACCTTCGACTGCGGCACAGATATAATGATATATCGGCAAATGAAGCTCCTGTATCTTATAGGTTTCGTTTTCGGGAACGATCACGCAGACATCCGACACATCTTTAATCTTTCCGCCGTCCTTTCCCGTAAGTCCGATAACGGTCATTCCGAGCGATCTTGCAACGCAAGCTGCAAGATAGACGTTAACAGCGTTCCCCGAAGTGCTGATTCCTATGAAAACATCGCTTTCTCTGCCGAGTCCGTATACGCTCTGCGCGTATATCATGTCGGGATCAGCGTCGTTTGAAAACGCTGTATTCAGTGCAGTAAGCGAACAAAGCGAAATTGCCGGAAGCGCTTCCTGAAGTCCGCATAAAACATCGTCGGAGAGCTCGGGACATTTGCTCTTCATTTCGCTTTTCTTTTCCCACGTTATCGGCCTTTTCTTCAAAAAGCCCTTCATAAGCTCACCGACGATGTGATCGGAATCGGCACAGCTTCCGCCGTTACCGCAGATAAGCACCTTGCCCCCATTTTCATAACACTTAACGATCTTTTCGACCGCTTTTGCGATGCTGTTTTTGCAAATTCCGAGTTGCGGATATCGTTCAAGTAATTCTTTCATATTGACCTCTTATTTTAAAAATCAACCGTTATTTCCCAAGGATATTCCTCGGTCTTTCCCGCTTTGAGTGTCATAAGATCCTCCTGTGTTTCAAATGTCGAAATCTCGTCCTGCGTTGACGGAAGAGAGCTCCACGGCTCAACGCAGACGTAAGGCGCATCGGTGTTCGGGCGGTGCCAAATGCCGAGGTAATTCATTTTTGGAAACGTTACCGTTACGCTTTTGCCGCCGCGATCCGATGTGAGCTTGACCTTGTGAGAAACATCGGTAAGCACGATCGCATCGTCCGAAAAGATATCGTGCGAAAGCTTTATTCTTTTGCCGTTTTCGAGCGAAAAATCCGTTTTATCGCCATTCAGGTAACATGACGGCGTAAATCCGACGCGTTTCGGGGCGCATTTTTCCTCAAATTCGAGGCAATAATCATCAAACTCCGTATCTGCCGTCATAGGTACGTTAAAACCGGGATGGCCGCCGAGCCCATAATACATTGTTTTGTCGTCCAAATTAGTAACCGAAAAGGTTATCTTGAGAGTAGCGTCATCAAGAAGATACTTTATCTTAAAAGAAAACCGTCTCGGATACTGCTTGTAGGTCTTGAGGTTATCGGATAGTTCGAGCGTCAGCTCGTTCTCCGTCTTTGACACGACCTTAAAAAGCTCTCTTGAAGCAAAGCCGTGCGGTTGCATTTTATAAAGCCGACCGTCGAGAAAATAGCTTCCCTCCGTCAGGCGCGCAACGTACGGAAAAATGTTAGGCGCGCGGTCTGACCAATACGCGGAATCGCCCTGCCACAGGTACTCGGTGTCGTCGGCATCTTTGATAGAGCGCAGCTCCGCGCCAAGCTCGCTTACAGTGACTGTCAGCAGATTGGAAGAAATTTTATGCTCCATAATGCTTTTCACAGTCCGAGCCAGCCCATCAGCGCTTCGCTCTCGGTGAAATCACCGATGATAACGTCTGCGCCCGCATTTACGAGACGGTTGCGCTTAACGGGATTTACTCCGCAGAGCTTTTCTTCATCGGACGCAACGCCGAGAGTGTAGCATCCTCTTTCGGCACCAAGGGCAATTTCGACCTTTCCGTCACCCACGAGAAGCAGAGAATCAGAGCTTAATCCGCTTTTGTCAAGAAGCATTTTTATGACCGCTTCCTTTGAGCACGCCTCCGCTCTTCTCGGCGCGCCCTTGATGATATTGAAATAGTCGGCAACGCCGAGCGCCTGTGCTTCGAGAAGCACGTCGTCGTGATCGGTTCCGCTTGCGAGATAAAGCTCGATTCCCGCATCCTTCAAGGTCTTGACGAAGTCGACTGCGCCCGAAATAAGGTACTTATTCGGAGAATCCAGCCCCGACTTCAATCTCTCCTTTCGCGTGCTTACCTCTTCCATAAGACGGCGGTTATATTCGTCCTTATACCACCAGACGTCGTGATTTACGTCTCCG
This sequence comes from Clostridia bacterium, assembly GCA_017621655.1. Lineage (GTDB taxonomy): Bacteria > Bacillota > Clostridia > Oscillospirales > CAG-272 > Colimorpha_A. The sequence continues at coordinate 47,996 of JAGASS010000035.1, forward strand.
CGACCGATCGCGTCAACCTGTTCTTTGAGCCATTTCATCTGATAGACCGTCTGAATACCCGTGGAAGAATCTATATACGCATCTATTTTATTCTCTGTTTCCTTCGTTCCGTCGGAAAGAAGCTCGAGCATAAGTCCTCGCATAACCTTTTCCCAACCGCAGCGAAGAGTCGATATAGTACCGTCGAAGTCGAAAACTGCGGCACATATCTTGCCGTTAGGAATGCGATCGGGGTGTAATATTTCAAAATTATCGCTCTTTTTGCACTCCTCCCATTTTGCAATGATCTCATCCTGTGAGGCAGTTCCCGTAGTTCCTATCTTCTTGACCGTCACGCCCGATGCGAGATTTGCAAACGCCATTGCCTTTTTGCCGTCCTTACACACGGCGTAGGCGCACGAGAACGCAGATAAAAACGTGTCTCCCGCGCCGACGATGTCTATCTCGCCCTTTGCGGGTATAGTTTCAATGTAACGGCATTCGCCGCTTTCGCACCAAAGTCCGCCGAGACCTCCAAGAGTGACGACAACGGGGGATCCGGTCTTGCTTTCAAGGATCGTACCGATATTCATATAATCGTCGAGGGTATTTGCCTCGGCTCCGACGGCTCTCGCCGCTTCTACCTCGTTCGGCTTGATTATTACGTTCTTAAATTCACCTATTCTGTCGCGGCTGTCAACGATTACGGGAATCTTTTTTCCAAGCTCGCAGAGGCGGTCTTTGACGCGCTTCGTGATAACTCCGTAGGTGCAATAGTCCGAAACGGCTATAACGTCCGCTTCCTTTGACGCGATCTCAAGAGCATAGAGAAGCTTCTCTTCATCTGACGCGTCGATCTCCTCGTAATTCTCAAAATCGAGGCGCGGATCCTCCTGACCTATACCCGATATTCCAACCTTGATGGGCTTGACGTAACAGGTCGTTACGCCGTTTTTTCTTTTAACTATTCCCGAAAGATCAACGCCCTGCTCTCTGAACTTTTCGAGCAGGATCGCGCCTCTCCAGTCATCCGCAATCGCGGTTACGGGAATGAGCTTACCGACGCCGAGAGCTGCTATGTTGCTCACCACGTTTCCACCGCCGCCGGGCGAATAGGTCTCGCTTACGACGGGAACTGTCCAGTGCGGCGTTTCGCGCGACAAAGTGCTTTTTCTCATATCGGCGCGCCAATACGCGTCGAGTGCAACGTCGCCTACAAAGCACACCTTTATCTGCTTCAAGCCGTTAATGATACTCAAAAGTTCGTCTTTATTCAAAAACGTATTCATATCTTATCCTTTCAGTCCCGCGTACAAACTCGGAACGGTCTTTGCGTGATTGCCGCAGATGTAAAGACCTGTGCCGCCGAGGGATACGGGGCGGTTTATGATATTCTTTCGCGGTCTGTAATAGTATTCGAACGCGTCCTTGCTGACGTCCGACTTATAGTCGCCCAGGGGGATAATGTCAAAATTCGCGGTGGTTATATATTTGAGCGGATAACCTTGATTACGCGCGATGGAAAGTGCCTTTAAGAACACCTCGGCGCCTGTGACTGCCGAGCCGATGTTCATATGAACTCCGCTGTCGTTGAGCTTCATAACGGAACGGCAGAAATAGTTGAAGTCGCGTCCGCTCGTTGCACCGAGAGCCGCAAAATCGGCGTTCGGATGCTGATGGATTATGTCAGTCCCCATCGTGACGTGATAGGTCACGGGGACTCCCATTTTATACGCTCTGTAAAAAACGCAGTCGTCACGGTAGGGGAACTTTTCGGGATTTTCGTCAACGTATGAAGCAAGCGACTGACCGTAGCCGTAGCCCTTTTCGTATCCGAGTTTTATGGCCTCATTCATCCATCTTCCCGTCTCTTCCCACATTCCGAAGCTTCCGTCCTCGATCGCGGTCGGTACGTGCTCCGACGTTCCGCCGAGATATGCAAGCTCAAAATCGTGTATCGAGCCGGCGCCGTTAGAAGCAAGATGCGTTATATATCCGTTCTCAACGAGCCATATAAGATAGCGAGAAAGACCGCACTTTATAACGTGTGCGCCGTAAAAACAGGTCACTGCGCGTCCGTTTTTCTTTGCTTCCTTCAGCTTGGAAAGCAAAATCGAAAATTCTTCACTTTCAAAAAGGTTATCGTCCTGCGCACCGGGCGTGCGAAGGTTGTCTATTCTTACGAGGTTATGTCGGTCTTTCGCGGTAAACGTCTTGCTTTTCGTGAAATCCATCATTTCGGGCTGAAACATAATCTTTCTCCTTATTTTCTGCGTAATAAATATGATACTATTTGAATTATAAAATATACTGACCGTGCTCGCAACCTATTTAAGAAGATTTATATACTGTTTTATTAGATTATATTGACAAATATAAAATTTCAGTATATTATATAGGCGGGTGATGAAATGAAAATGTATCAGAATGTTCCGCGCCTAAAAAGTACGGAAAAAACGGGAAACAAGCACATATTGGTAAAGCGCAGCAAATGCTCCTCATACGGTCAGCATTGGCATGACTATTTCGAGATCGAAGTCGTCGTAAGCGGCTCCGGTACCCATTCTTTGAACGGCATGCAATACAATATCGGCGTAGGAGATGCGTATCTTCTCACGCCCGTCGACTTTCACATGTTAGATTCAGACTCCACCCTCGAAATAGTCAACGTATCCTTTGATTCGATCTGGCTTTCGGAAGAAATGCCGTACTACCTCTATTCACCCGAATGTCGTAAAAGACGAAAGTTTGATGCCGATGAATTAGATAATTTCGTTTCGGCATTGAAGCTTATCAAGAATGAATACGAATGCGGCGGTCCGTGCGTCAAACAACTGCTTGAGTACCTGATAAGTAGATTTATTTCCAAAGATGAAAGCCGAAATCAGGTAGACCGTGAACATCCTGACCGCGTCATGCGCGCCGTCGCATACGCCGAACAACATTTCAGAGAAAAGATAACTCTTAACGACCTTTCAAGGATCGCGGGATATCACCCGTCGTATTTCAGCGGTCTTTTTTACAAGGTCACTGGCAAGACCTATAGCCAATATTTGACTTCTCTGCGTATAAATTATGCAAAAACACTTCTGAAAAGCGGTTTTTCCGTTTCAGAATCCTGCTACGCGTCCGGTTTTGGATCGTTGTCAAATTTTTCCTCAATATTCAAAAGAATATGCGGCGTAAGTCCCGCCGCATACAAAAGTACTGACAAATAAAAAATATGCGGCGTAAGTTCCGCCGCGTACAAAAGTACAGACAAACAAAAACTCCGAAAGCGATGCTTTCGGAGTTTTTATCTGTTTTAGGCCTCAGTTGCTTCCTCAGCGGGAGCTTCCTCGGTAGCGGTCTCTTCAGCGGGAGCTTCAACTGCTTCCTCTGCTACTGCCTCTACGGGAGCTTCCTCTACGGGAGCTTCAACATTCTTAGCTGCCTTCTTAGACTTCTTGGAAGCCTTATCCTCAGCTACCTTCTTCTCAACCTCGCTGAGAAGAACTATACGAGCCATCTCAGCTCCGTCGCCGCGACGGGGACCGAGCTTGTAGATTGCCGTGTAACCACCGTTACGGTTTGCATTCTCGGGAGCGATCTGGTCAAAGACCTTCTTAACTACGTCTTCCTTGGTGATGAATGCAAGTGCCTGACGGCGGGTTGCAAGTGTATTCTTCTTTCCGAGAGTTATCATCTTCTCGGCAAGAGCGCGAACTTCCTTCGCTCTGGTAAGGGTAGTATCAACCTTACCGGTCTCAAGCAGAAGCGTTACCATACCGCGGAGCATTGCCATACGGTTGGCGGTAGTTCTGCCGAGCTTTCTTGTTCCTGGCATTATTTCATACCTCCATTAATCATTATGCGGTGGAAATTGACTATTAGTCAACTTCCTTCTTGAGATCAAGTCCGAGAGAATGAAGCTTCTGAATTACTTCCTCAAGAGACTTCTTACCAAGGTTTCTGACCTTGATCATATCCTCTTCGGTCTTGTTTGTAAGATCTTCAACCGTATCAATGCCTGCTCTCTTCAAACAGTTGAACGAACGAACAGACATGTCAAGCTCCTCAATGGTCATCTCAAGGACCTTTTCCTTGACAGTTTCGGGTCTTTCGACAAGTACGTCGATCTTCTGTGCCTCGTCCGAAAGGTTTACGAACAAGTTGAGATGCTCGTTGAGTATCTTGGCGGCGAGCGATATAGCTTCCTTTGCCGAGATAGTACCGTTAGTAAGTACGTTAAGCGTGAGCTTATCGTAGTCAGTGTTGGAACCGACACGGGTATTCTCGACCGTGTAGCTTACGTTATAAACGGGAGTATAGATACTGTCCGTGTATATAACGCCAATCGCCGGCTGGTTATTAAGCTTGTTCTTCTCCTGAGATACGTATCCGCGACCGTGGCTGAAGGTGAGCTCCATGTAGAAGCGTGCGCCGTCGCTTACGGTTGCGATATGATGCTCGGGATTGAGGATCTCGAGGTCTGCGTCTGCCTTGATATCACCTGCAGTTACCGTGCAAGGACCGGTCACGTCAATGACTGCGGTCTTGGGGGTATCGCTGAAGAGCTTTGCGGTGATACCTTTGACGTTAAGAACGATGTTCGGAACGTCTTCCTTTACGCCTGCAGCAGTAGAGATCTCATGAAGAACTCCATCGATCTTAATGCTTGTTACTGCTACGCCGGGCAGAGAGCTGAGAAGTACTCTGCGGAGCGAGTTACCGAGGGTCGTGCCGTATCCTCTTTCAAGAGGTTCTACAACGAACTTACCACTCTTTCCGTCCTCGCTGAGATCGACGGTAGCAATGTTTGGCTTTTCTATTTCAATCATTTAATTGTACCCCTTCCTGTATTTATTTATTGAAACAAATCAGTACCGTTATGCAGCCGAGCTGAACCCCGATGCCGCATATACGGCTATCGGGTTTAGTTCTTGGAATAAAGCTCGACGATGAGGTGCTCCTCGAAGGGGAAGTCTACGTCGTCTCTCTGAGGGAGAGCTGCGACCTTAGCGACTACCTGTCCCTTATCAAGCTCGATCCACTTAGGAGTGATGTGAGAATCGAGGGACTCGATGAGTGCCTTGAACTTTTCAGAAGAACGGCTCTCTTCACGAAGAGTAATTACGTCACCTGCACGAACGATGAGAGAAGGAATGTTTACCTTCTTACCGTTGAGACGGAAGTGACCGTGAGTTACGAGCTGACGAGCTTCCTTACGGCTGTTTGCAAGACCGATTCTGTAGATAACGTTATCGAAACGTCTTTCAAGAAGGTTGAGGAGGTTTTCACCTGCAACGCCTTCGGTCTTTTCTGCCTTCTCGAAGTAACCCTTGAACTGGTTCTCGAGAACGCCGTAGTATCTCTTTGCCTTCTGCTTTTCGCGGAACTGTACTCCGTATTCCTTTACGTTCTTTCTGCCATTACCGTGCTGGCCGGGAACGGAAGGATGCTTCTCTATTGCGCACTTGCCCGAAAGGCAACGGTCGCCCTTAAGGAAAAGCTTAGTGCCTTCTCTGCGGCAAAGCTTGCACACAGAGCCTGTATATCTTGCCATACTGTTTTTTCCTCCTGCTTACTTAATGTGAGCCATCAGACTCTTCTGCGCTTGGGGGGACGGCAACCGTTGTGAGGAATAGGAGTTACGTCCTTGATCATCTCAACGTTGAGTCCTGCTGTCTGAAGCGCACGGATAGCGGATTCTCTTCCCGATCCGGGTCCCTTAACGTAAACTTCTACGCTCTTCATGCCGTGGTCAACTGCGATCTTTGCCGCGGTCTCAGATGCGCTCTGAGCGGCAAAGGGAGTAGACTTTCTCGAGCCCTTGAAGCCAAGTTCTCCGGCGGAAGCCCAGGAGATGGCGTTACCCGCCATATCGGTTACGGTTACGATTGTGTTGTTGAAAGTTGCCTGGATATGAACCTGACCTTTTTCAACGTTTTTGCGCTCACGGCGCTTTCTTACGACCTTCTTGGCCGAATTCTGTGCTGCCATTTAGTTCACCCCTTTACTTCTTCTTGTTAGCGATGGTCTTTGCGGGACCTTTGCGGGTTCTGGCATTAGTCTTGGTTCTCTGACCTCTTACGGGGAGACCCTTTCTGTGACGGATGCCACGGTAGCAATTTATCTCGACCATTCTCTTGATGTCAAGACCAACTTCACGGCGAAGATCACCCTCTACGTGGTAGTGGTTTTCGATCTCTTCACGGAGCTTTGCAATCTCTTCCTCGGTAAGGTCCTTTGCGCGGGTATCGGGGTTGATTCCGGTTACCTCGAGGATCTTCTTGGCAGAGGTTCTTCCGATGCCGTAAATATAGGTCAGAGCGATTTCAACGCGTTTTGCGTTCGGAATATCAACGCCTGCTATACGAGCCATGTGATTTTCCCCTTTCTATTAACCCTGTCTCTGTTTGTGCTTGGGATTCTCGCAAATTACCATTATGCGTCCCTTGCGCTTGATGATTTTGCACTTTTCGCAAATCTTTTTAACGGATGGCTTAACCTTCATTTTGTTACCATTCCTTTCTTATTTAGCACGCCAGGTGATTCTACCCTTTGTAAGGTCGTAGACGGAAACCTCAACGGTTACCTTATCTCCCGGCAATATCCATATATAGTTCATTCTGAGTTTGCCCGAAATGTGGGCTGTTACGATGTGTCCGTTAGGGAGCTGAACCTTGAAGTGTGCGTTAGGCAGTGACTCAAGAACGACACCCTCGAACTCTACTACATCATCCTTAGGCAGAAGAATCCCTCCTCTTCAATTTACGATACTGTCATAGATATTTCCTTTTTCCTTTAAGAGCTTTCGGAGCACCCCGTCGGTCATTACCGACGGATCTGTTTTATGCCCTTCAAGGATCGGAAATATATGCTTAATGTTTTTTCGTTTCGGTCGGGCGATTCTATGCTCGCGCCCGTCGCTTACGTAGGCGAATGCCCCGTCAAGCTCGGTTACGAGATAAATCCTTCCCGTATCATGTCCCTTTAAGGATATGACATAACTGCCGCGTCTTATCACAGCGTTTCGTCCACTCTCGTCAGATATACGAGTCCTTCCTCGGTGAGTGCCACCGAATGCTCGTAATGTGCGGTGAGCGAGCCGTCTGCTGTAACGACGGTCCAACCGTCACGAAGCTCCTTGACTTCATAGGAGCCGGCGCTGACCATAGGTTCTATGGCAAGCGTCATTCCGGTTACGAGGCGCGGGCCTCGTCCGGGCTTTCCGTAGTTCGGTACCTCAGGGTCCTCGTGAAGCTCTCTGCCCACACCGTGGCCGACGTACTTTCGGATCACCCCGAAGCCGCGGTCCTCGCAGTAAGTTTGGATAGCGTGACCGATATCACCGATCCTGTTTCCTTCCTTAAACTGCTCAGCTCCTCGGTAGAAGCTTTCCTTTGTCGTTTCTATAAGCTTCCGAGCACTCTCGGACACCTTTCCAACAGGAAACGTGTTTGCGCTGTCACCGGTGAAACCGCCGATGTTAGCACCAACGTCGATCTTCACGATGTCCCCCTCCTTGAGGATGACCTCAGGAGAAGGAATACCGTGTATGACCTGATCATTTATCGAGATGCAAGCGCTTCCGGGAAATCCGCCGTATCCTAAGAACGTCGGCTTTGCTCCGCACTTTTCGATGTAGTTACGGATTATATCATCAAGGTGTTTGGTGCTTACGCCTTCTTTTATCGCTTCGCCGGCTAAAAGCAAAGCTTCACCCGTGATACGACCCGCTTTCTTCATCTTCTCGATCTGAAGTGAGTTTTTAAGCTGTATCATAAATCTTAGGAGATACCGCCGTCGATCGTCTCGAAGGTGAGACGCGTCGTATCAGCGACTTCTACCTGACCGACAACGAGCTTAAGCTTACCGGTCTTTTCATAGTAAGCTTTAAGCGGCTCGGTCTGCTCGTGATAGGTCTCAAGGCGGGAAAGTACCACCTCGGGAGCGTCGTCACGGCGGATCGAAAGCTCGCTTCCGCAGCTGTCGCAGGTCTTTCCGTCCTTGCTCGGCTTGAACTCTGTGTGATAGGATGCGCCGCAGTTCGCGCAGACGCGTCTGCCACTCATACGAGTAACGATCGTCTCATCGGGAACTTCAATGCTGATCACCATATCAATGGTAACACCCATCGCATCAAGTGCTTCCGCCTGGGGAACGGTTCTGGGGAACCCGTCAAGGATGAAGCCATTATTGCAGTCATCCTTTGCGAGTCTTTCCTTAATAATTCCGATCACTACCTCGTCGGGAACGAGCGCGCCGCTTTCGGTATATGCCTTAGCAGCGAGACCCATTTCGGTTCCGGTCTTGATCGCTTCTCTTATGATTGCGCCCGTAGAGATTGCGGGAATACCGTAGCGCTCACTGACCTTTTCGGCCTGAGTGCCCTTACCTGCGCCGGGAGCACCGAGAAAAATTATTTTCATACGCTTTCCTCCGTATCTATCACTCAAGGAAGCCCTTGTAGTGACGCATAGCGAGCTGCGACTCAAGGTCGCGTACAGTTTCGAGTGCAACGCCGATTACGATAAGAAGCGACGTACCGCCCATAGCGATAACACCGAAATGCGCGCTATCGATCAGGTTTGCAAGCATAGGCAGACCTGCAATCACGATAAGGAAGAGTGCGCCTATCAAGGTAACTCTGTTAAGAATCTTCTTGATATAGTCGGCAGTAGGACGTCCGGGACGAATACCGGGAACGAAACCGCCGTTTTTCTTAAGGTTATTCGATACCTCAACGGTGTTGAAGCTTATCGAGATGTAGAAATACGAGAACGCTACGATCAGTGCAACCGTAAGAACTGCATAGAACCAGGAGTCGGGTGTGAAGAAGTTAATAAACTTCCACCAGAAACCGCCCTCCTTGGGCTGTGCAAACGCGCCTATCGTTGCGGGAAGCGAAACGATAGAGGAAGCGAAGATGACCGGCATAACGCCTGCCATGTTCAGCTTAAGCGGAAGGTTGCTGCTCTGTCCGCCGTACATCTTACGGCCGACAACGCGCTTTGCGTACTGAACGGGTATTCTTCTTTCACTGTTCGTAATGAACACGATAAGAACGATGACCGCGAGCAAGATGATAACCGAAAGAATTGCCGAGAAGATATTGTAGAAACCGCCAGCCTTGACCTGAGAAAGGAGTCTTGCAGCAGCTTCGGACCCACTGGAAAGGATGTTAACGAAGAGTATCATAGATACGCCGTTACCGATTCCGTGCTCGTTTATCTTGTCAGCCAGCCACATTACAAGTGCAGCACCTGCGCAGTAGCAAGAAACCATTACAAGCATTCTGAGAGTTTCGCTGTTAGTATCTATGAGGAACAGCGTGTTGTTCTTCAGAAGGTTGTAATAACCGTAAGCTGTAACAAGGGAGAGCGCTATCGTAAGATAGCGGGTGTATTTGTTTATCTTCTGTCTGCCCTCTTCGCCGTCCTTAGAAAGACGCTCAAGAGCAGGGATAGCTATTGTTAAAAGCTGAATAACGATCTGAGCCGTAATGTACGGGGAGACCGAAAGGGCAAAAAGCTTTGCCTGAGAAAATCCGTTACCCGAAATAGTTGCCAGGTAATTGAATATACCGCCCATATTTCCGAATCCTGCTTCAGGAGAGGAAATAATGAGGGGGTTTACGTAGGGCACGGGGATGCATGAACCAAGACGGTAAAGAAGAAGAATCACGAGAGTGAAAATTATCTTTTTCTTGAGGTCAGGCGTTCTCCAAGCGTTTACTACTGTTTTGAACACTTAAACCACCTCGCACTTTCCGCCTGCTGCTTCGATCTTTTCCTTCGCAGCCGCGGTGAATGCGGCGGCGCGAACGGTAAGCTTCTTAGTAACGTCGCCGTTACCGAGAATCTTAAGACCGTCATCTGCCTTGCGTGCAAGGCCAGCGTCGAGAAGGAGCTGGTGATCGATCACCGCACCGTCCTCGAAGCAGTTGAGCGCCGAAATATTGACTGTGGTGTATTCCTTTGCAAATTTGTTTTTAAAGCCTCTCTTCGGAAGCTTTCTGTAAAGCGGGATCTGTCCGCCTTCGAAGCCGGGGCGTACGCCGCCGCCGGAGCGAGCATTCTGACCCTTGTGTCCCTTGCCGGCAGTCTTGCCGTTTCCGGAGCCGGGGCCTCTGCCCTTACGCCATGCGTCTTTTACAGATCCTTCAGCCGGTGTAAGTTCATGGAGCTTCATTGGAGTTCCTCCTTATTAGTATAGAATCAGCCCTGCTTCTCAACCTTAACAAGGTGAGAAATTACCTTGACCTTACCGGCGAGAACTGCGTCGTCTGCGTGTACGATGCTGTCACCGATCTTTTCAAGTCCGAGCGATTTAGCGGTTGCCTTCTGATTGGGCTTCGCGCCGATTGTGCTCTTTACGAGCGTTACCTTTACGTTTTCCATTTTCTAACCTCCCGTTATCAAAGCTCAGAAACGTCAATGCCGCGGGCCTTAGCGACCTCTTCAGCAGTGCGGAGAGCCTTAAGGCCCTCGAAGGTTGCCTTAACGACGTTTACGGGGTTGTTGGAACGAAGGCACTTAGCTCTGACATCGCGGACACCCGCCATCTCAAGAACCTTTCTTGCAGTGCCGCCGGCGATAAGTCCGGTACCTTCAGAAGCGGGCTTAAGAAGAACCTTACCTGCGCCGTATACACCGAGAACCTCGTGGGGAATGGTAGTACCCTTGAGGGATACGGTGATCATATTTTTCTTTGCATCTTCGATGCCCTTGCGGATAGCTTCCGGAACTTCGGCTGCTTTGCCGAGGCCGTAGCCGACGTGACCGTTTCCGTCACCTACTACCATAAGAGCTGCGAAACGTGCTATACGTCCGCCCTTTACGGTCTTAGATACACGGTTTACGACAACGAGCTTTTCCTGAAGGTCACCGGTATTCGGATTGAATTTCTTTTCCATAATTAACCTCCGTTATCCTCAGAACTTGAGGCCGCCCTCGCGGGCGCCTTCAGCGAGCTCAAGCACGCGTCCGTGATAGATGTATCCGCCACGGTCGAATACTACGTTTTCGATGCCCTTGGAAAGAGCGATCTCTGCGATCTTCTTGCCGACTTCTCTTGCTGCTGCCTTGTTGCCGCCGTTGCCTTCGAAGCTCTTACCGAGAGTCGAAGCGGAGCAAAGGGTTACGCCGTTAACGTCGTCAATGATCTGTGCCTGAATGTTCTTAAGAGAACGGTAGACACAGAGGCGAGGACACTCGGGAGTTCCGGAGATCTTCGCACGAATGCGCTTATGTCTCTTCTGGCGCTGAATGTTTGCGTCTTTTCTGCTAACCATTTATGTCTACTCCCTTCTTTATTTACCGGTCTTACCGGCCTTGCGGCGGATGAATTCACCGGAGTACTTGATACCCTTGCCGAGGTAGGGCTCGGGGGGTCTCTTCTCACGGATCTGTGCCGCGATCTGTCCAACGGACTGCTTCGAGATACCCTTAACGATTACAGTAGTCTGGTCGGGTGCCTCAAAGGTGATTCCGTTTTCTTCTACGAACTCAACAGTGTGAGAGTAACCGAGGTTAAGCACGAGCTTATTGCCCTGCTTCTGCGCACGGTAACCTACGCCGATGATCTCGAGCTTCTTGGAATAGCCCTCGGTTACACCGATGACCATGTTGTTTATAAGGGTACGGCTGAGGCCGTGAAGTGCTCTACATTCCTTCTCGTCGTTTTCACGAGTAACGATTACTTCGTTGCCTTCAACCTTAACTGTGATAGAAGGGCGGATCTTCTCGGAAAGCTCTCCGAGCTTGCCCTTTACGGTTACGAGATTGTCTTCACCAACGGTAACAGTAACACCGGCGGGAAGAACGATGGGCTGTCTGCCTATTCTTGACATATTCTTTCCCTCCTGATATTACCATACGAAGGCGAGAACTTCGCCGCCGATGTTGTTCTTACGAGCTTCCTTGTCGGTCATAACACCCTTAGAGGTAGATACGATAGCGACTCCGAGGCCGTTCATTACGCGGGGCATATCCTCGCAGCTAGCGTAGATACGGAGACCGGGCTTGGAGACTCTGCGGAGACCCTTGATCGCCTTGTCCTTACCGTTGTACTTAAGCGTTACGCGGATGATTCCCTGCTTGCCGTCCTCAACGATGTTGTAGCCCTTGATGTAACCCTCTTTTACGAGGATGTCTGCAATGGACTTCTTCATGTTAGAGGCGGGAATATCAACTGTTTCATGCTTTGCATTACTTGCGTTGCGGATTCTTGTGAGCATATCCGCAATTACGTCTGACATCTGCATTTAATATTTCCTCCTTTGTAAACCAGCTTTGCTTACGACTTGTCAGTATTTGTCGCAGGCAGTTCTGCTTACCACGATGCCTTTCTTACTCCGGGGATCTCGCCCTTGTATGCGAGCTCTCTGAAGCAGATACGGCAAATTCCGAATTTACGAAGATAAGCGTGCGGGCGTCCGCAGATCTTACATCTGTTGTACTCGCGAGTACTGTACTTCTGGGGTGCCTGCTGCTTGAGTTTCATAGCCTTTCTTGCCATCTCGTTATCTCCTTCTCTTACTTAGCGAAGGGAGCGCCCATAAGAGTGAGCAGCTCTCTTGCTTCTTCGTCGGTCTTAGCGGTAGTAACGAAAACGATGTCCATACCGCGGATCTTCTCTACCTTATCGTACTCGATCTCGGGGAATATAAGCTGTTCCTTAAGTCCGAGAGAGTAGTTACCACGTCCGTCGAAGCCGTTGGGATTGATACCCTTGAAGTCACGGACACGGGGGAGAGAGAGGTTGAAGAGACGGTCAATGAACTCGTACATTCTATCGCCGCGAAGAGTAACCTTTGCGCCGATCTTCTGTCCTGCACGGAGCTTGAAGTTAGCGACGGACTTCTTTGCGTACGTAGGAACGGCCTTCTGACCGGTGATAAGAGTGAGGTCAGCGATGATGGTATCGATAACCTTAGCATTTTCCTTAGCGTCGCCTGCGCCGATGTTAAGAACGATCTTATCAAGACGCGGGATCTGCATGGGGCTCTTATACTCAAACTTCTTCATGAGTGCAGGAGCAACCTCGGAATTATAAACTGTCTTAAGTCTTGCCATTACCAAGTTCCTCCTTACTCGAATTCATATCCGCACTTGCAAACGCGGACCTTAGTCTTAACGCCGTCTTTATCTACCTTGTAGGTAACGGAGGGGCGGATGCCCTTCTCGCACTTGGGGCAGTAAAGCTGGACCTTGCAGGCGTACATAGCGCCTTCTACCTTGATGATGCCGCCCTGGTCACCCTGCTTGCGGGGCTTTACGTGGCGGGTTACGATGTTAACGCCCTTAACGATAACCTTGCCTTCCTTGGGAGAAGTTTCAAGAACTTCGCCCTTGAGGCCCTTATCGTCGCCGGATACTACGATGACAGTATCGCCTTTTTTAACATGAAGCTTTTCCATTTTAACGATACCTCCATCTTAAAGTACTTCGGGAGCGAGGGAGAGGATCTTGAGGTAAGATTTCTCACGAAGCTCTCTTGCTACCGGTCCGAAAATACGGGTTCCTACGGGGTTCTTATCTTCCTTGATAATAACCGCTGCGTTCTCATCGAACTTGATATACGATCCGTCGTTTCTCTTGAGACCCTTAACAGAACGAACGATAACTGCCTTTACGACGTCACCCTTCTTTACCTGTCCGCCGGGAGCTGCCTTCTTAACGGCTGCTACTACGACGTCGCCGATATTTGCATAACGGCGTCCGGAGCCACCAAGCACGCGGATACACATAATCTCTTTGGCGCCGGTGTTATCGGCAACCTTCATATATGACTGCTGCTGTATCAATGTGCAAATCCTCCTTTGAGTCGAACCTTGGCTTGCACGGGAATATTCCCGCTCTGCTGTTTCCGACTGTTATTTTGCTTTCTCGATAATGTTAACAAGGCGCCATCTCTTGGTCTTGGAAAGGGGACGGGTCTCCATTACCTCAACCTTATCGCCAACACCGCACTCATTGTTTTCGTCATGAGCGTGGATCTTGACGGTGTGCTTGATGACCTTGCCATACTTGGGGTGCTTAACGTTGTCGGCGATAGCAACTACGATGGTCTTATCCATCTTGGTGCTTACAACCATGCCGACTCTGGTTTTTCTAAGATTTCTTTCTTCCATGAGTCTTTACTCCTCTCGCTTTCTCATTATGCGTTCTTCTCGTTGAGAACGGTCATAACGCGTGCGATGTCCTTCTTGACCTCACCGATGCGGTGGGGGTTCTCAAGCTGGTTGATCGCATTCTGGAAACGGAGGTTAAAAAGCTCGTTCTTGAGCTCCTTGAGCTTTGCTTCGAGCTCTTCGGAAGACATATTTCTGATATCGTATGCTTTCACGGCTTATTCCTCCTCGGAAATAGTGTCGTTCTTGGTGATGAACTTGCACTTGATGGGGAGCTTGTGAGATGCAAGGCGCATTGCTTCCTTTGCATCAGCTTCCGATACACCGCTCATCTCGAACATGATACGTCCCGGCTTAACAACTGCTACCCAGTACTCAGGAGAACCCTTACCGGAACCCATTCGGGTCTCAGCCGGCTTC
>JAGASS010000006.1 GCA_017621655.1 Clostridia bacterium
CACGATACCCAAGGTGGTGTTCTCGCATATCCATTATAACACCTATTTTGAATTCTGGCGAGTATGTTTTGTTTTTTCTGCCTGTTTTTCCCATAAAAATATGCACCTCCAAAAGTGTCTAACTTTTGGGGTGCATATCACAAGCGGCTCTGAGCTTTTTGTTTATGCTTCTGTATCAACTTTTGTTATGTCGGTAACGACGGGTGCTTTGATCTCATCGTCATATACAAAGCTTATGATGTATTCCGAGCCATCGTCACAAACATACTGATACCCATCGCTGACTGGCGTTCCCGGCGACATGAGTATGCTTGCTACTTGAGATAGTGTCATTCCGACGGTGATCTCTGCGATAGCGTCGGCGCTAACGGTCGCAAGATACGATTTTAAGACTTCGATTTGTTCATCGGATATGATAAGGTGTCTGTCGTTGGCTCTGTCAACGAATATACCGCTGGACAAATCATACTTGAGAAGAAGATTGCCCGCCTTGAATTCGTAATCAGGACTTATTTTCCATTGCCCCGACTTCCACTGACCTTCTCGCCATAGCGATATTATGTATTCCATTTGTTCGTCAGTCAGAGGACGAATTTGGGAACTGAATATCACTTCTGTTTTGTCAATTTTTGAAAAGTCTACTTCTTTGGTTTTCGGAGCGCCGCTATCAGGACCGACACATGATGCTAAGGTGAATATCAGTGTTAAGATGAATAATATTGTTATTATTCGTTTTGTCATAATGCATTCCTTTCATAATTAATGGATTTCGTACAACGAAATTGTTGCCCCGTATCCACCGTTAGGCGCTTGATATACGTTAAATACCCTGTAATAGTATTTATCAGCGATAATATCGTAGTATTTATCGGCGCTTTGCTCAATAACTGAATAGTCGCATCCCATTTGATAAACCTTTTCTCTACCCTGAGCATAAGCAGCTTCAATTGTTTCGGGAGTTATGGAGGGGGTACTATATCGTGCAGATGCTGTTGCAGTATTAGATCTGTTTTGAATCGTGTTGTCTCTGATATGCGTAATAACACCGTTATTGACAATCAGTGAATAACCAGATTCAGTAGTGTAGCCATTGTGTAGATAGTAATAATCGATAACATAATTAGTCTGTTCACTGTTAGTGTAAGTTATTGTAACGTTTGCGCTGTTTAACGAAAAGTCCGCATATTGGGTTGAGAGTACCGATTTTAATGCATTGATATTATGAGTTTGATACTGTATAGACGTATTTTTCAATGATTCATCTACGTTCGTAGATACGGTTTTGTCTTGATTCACAACTAAGTCTTCGTTTCCAAATATTCTCCATGATTTAATGGATTCGTTGCTATAATATGAAAACGTATTAGCATAATCAGCCGCTGCTTTTACACTAAAACCCTCAATTAATTTGCTCTGAAAACGAGCTTGCCAAGCCAGAGAATCAACATCATGAATATCCGGTGTCCATCCAATAACACAGTCGGCTCCGGCGTCTATGGTTGCAGTACACAAGTTCATATTCGTAGGCAAAACATTACTTGCTGTTTCGCACGCATCGTATATATATAATTTTGCATTCGTAATGGAATGGTCACTAATATAAACGGCGTCATGTTGGCTCGTGTCGTGTGTAAATCCATCTGTTAGCAGCACATTATTCAATAAATATATACCATGTTGAGTACCATGAGCCGAAAAATACACAACTTCGGAATTTAATGCATCGAAATTAAGCGAATTTACTGTCGGATTAATATTGTATGTTGTACTATAGCCGGCATTCTTCCACCTTTCGGCAGTAGCTATAACATCTTCACCATTTAAAAATTCGCCGCCAATTGCAACCACATGTTCAACCAAATGAATGCACCATTCGTCACGATAACTATCATTATCAACATATGCGCCTTGGATAAGTTTCGCTCCGTTTGTGGCATTCGATGTTGATGTGCCGAGTATGTAGTCGCTTGATTCACCTGTTTTGGGGATGATTTTATAGGCGCCGTTTTTAGTTTGTACGATCTTCCATTTCATACCGTCGGTTAAGGCACCCGTGCGTAAAACTATATCAACATTAAGACCCGTTGAGTCGTTTTTTACTCCCAGATAATATGGAGTAGAAGAATTGTTAGATTTTATGGAATAATATCCGTCTCCAAGATTGGTAAGTATCCATTGCTGAGAGTTTCCGCCGTGGAATTGCCATTGATGAATGGTAGTGCCCGAAGCCATTGTTGGGCCTTTGATGTCTGCATAGCGATTTGTTTGCTTGTTTTTCAAAAAGTAGGTCCCGTTTTCCAAAACTAGATCACTTGATACGGTTACCTCGCATCTCGCCGTCGTAACTCCCAGAAGACCCAACTCCGAGCTGTATATTGCCGTAATGGTGGCGGTTCCGGCTGAGCATCCAATTACGTAACCGTCGTCTGACACCGTGGCAACTGTTTCATCGCTCGAAGTCCACCCAACGGTTGCGTTAGGATCCGCTTCATTATCTATTGATGCTGTAAGAAGCAGACCTTCTCCTCGCTTTATTGAAGCCGAAGTGTCTGATATAGTTATGTATATCGGAACAGGCGGGAGTCTCAAAGAAGTATTATTCGGAGTTTCAGAAAAAACAACGTTATTAATGCTGAATAATGAAAGTAAAATGCTGATTGTAATGAACAGTGATATAAATCTTTTTTTAATTGTCATAATAACCCTCCCGGTAAAAAAACGAAAGACGAATAACGTTAAGGCAAGGGTTCCTATCCCTTGCAGATTAACTGACGAATTTCGGATAGTATTCAGCGAAGGGAATTTGACTTTTAACAAAATAAGTTATCGTGACCTTCATATGATCTACCTCCTCAAGGACATTATACCACGCTTGGGCTTTTATGTCAATGATTCGCGTTTTGAGTCAATGGTTTTATCAACTTGTACAAAAAGAAAAACGGCTGATCGCTCAGCCGTTCTTTATATTCGGTTTTCCGTTGTAAATTATAAGCAAGCGTCCGCTTTCAAGGGATATTTTCGCTTCCTTTCCGACGAAGTGATTGCTCACTCCGAGAGGGAAGGAGGGCGAGAGCGTTATGCCCGACGCTTCGTATTTAAGTCCCGAAATGCTGACGCCAATTGCCTCGCCGCCGAAGGCAAATACAGAGCATCTGCCCGAGCTTTCGCTTCCAAGCGTGATCGAATCCGAAATAACGGTCGCGGTCGTGATGCCGTCGGTCAAAAAGGCGTTTATACCGTTATTGCAAGCATAAAGAAGCGTTTGCAGATTCGCCATCGTGTGATCAAGCTCACCGCCGAGTCCGCCCGAAATAATGACGGTGTCATAGCCAAGCGAAATTGCTTCTTTAAGGGCAAGCATCGTGTCGGTGTCGTCCTTCTCAACGGGAAAAACGCGTACGTTTTCACCCGACGGACGGGTGCCGAGCGAATCAAAATCGCCGATGATCAGATCGGGCGCGATTCCTGCCTTATTAAGCTTTTCGATCCCCGCATCGGCGGCAATAACGAAAGCGCCGTTTTCAATATAAAGCTCCGACGGTCCTGCGCCGACAATACAGCAAAGCTTCATAACCTATCTCCGTTTCGTATCATTGAGATCATTATACCACCAAAACCGCCCCCTTGCAATACAAAAAACGCATATATACTTGATTAGATGGGAAAAATATGGTATTATAAAGTAAAGTAACACCATTTCAAAACGGGGCGTCGAGGACGTCGCCCCCTACAAATAACGTTCTCAATATTTCTTAAGTCTGCAAAAGGAAAAACAAAAATGAGATCTTACGAACGCTTCTTAAAATACATTACCTATTCCACAGCATCATCAGAAACGTCGGGCGTTACCCCCAGCACCGACGGTCAGCTCGTGCTCGCAAAGGCGCTTAACGACGAGCTTCTTTCAATGGGGATTGAATCGACCTATAACGACCTCGGCTACGTTTACGCCGTTATCCCTGCAACGAAGGGCTGCGAAAACGTCCCCGCGATCGGCTTCATAGCGCATATGGATACCTCGCCCGAGTTCAGCGGCGAGGGCGTAAAAGCACAGCTTATCGAAAATTATGACGGTACCGACGTGATCCTCGGCGAAAGCGGACGCGTACTCAAGGTCAGCGACTTTCCGCACCTTACCTCTCTTAAAGGTCAGACACTTATCACCACAGACGGAACAACGCTTCTTGGCGGTGACGATAAGGCGGGAATTGCAGAGATAATCACGATGGCGGAAATTCTGCTCAAGAATAATCTCCCTCACGGCAAGATCTGTATCGGCTTTACTCCCGACGAGGAAATCGGAGAGGGCGCAGACCACTTTGACGTGCCTCTCTTCGGCGCAGATTTCGGCTATACGGTAGACGGTGGCGGTGTCGGTGGAGTTGAGTACGAAAACTTCAACGCATCGGGCGCGACCGTCAAGATAAAGGGCTTTTCGGTCCATCCCGGAAGCTCGAAGAATACGATGATAAACGCGTCCCTTGTCGCAATGGAGTTCAATTCAATGCTTCCTGCCTGCGATACTCCCCGTAATACTGAGGACTATCAGGGCTTCTTCCACCTGACCGATATGAAGGGCGAAACGTCGGAAGCGACCCTTTCCTACATCGTACGCGACCACGACGCACATAATTTCGAGATCAGAAACGAGACCCTGCGCCATATTACCGCGCTGCTTAACGACAAGTACGGCGAAGGCACCGTCACGCTCGAAATAAAGGAGCAGTACCGCAATATGGCGGAAATGGTGCGTCCGCATTATCACATCGTTGAAACCGCGATAAAGGCGGCAGAAAACGTAGGCGTTATCCCCGAGGTCTACCCGATAAGAGGCGGTACAGACGGTGCGCGCCTGTCCTTTATGGGACTTCCTTGCCCGAACCTCGGCACGGGTGCTTATGCAGGTCACGGACCGTACGAGCATGCGACCGTTGAGGGCATGGATAAATGCGTCGAGATACTTCTCGAAATAGTAAGGATTTATACGGAAAAGTAATATGAAAAGATCTAACGCCATTCTTCTCGCGCTCGCGGCAGGCGGCGCGGCGGCTTTTGCGCATTACGCGATGAATGAAAAAATGCTGCTGAGGACCTATACGATAGTCAGCGAGAAGATAAAAGCACCCGTTAAGATAATTCAGATATCCGACCTTCACAGCTCAAAATACGGCAAAAACTGCGTCGAGCTTATAAAAGCGGTCAAGGATGTTTCACCCGATGTGATAGTCATGACGGGAGATATACTCGATAACCGCGCGCCGAACGGTGAATGCTTCAGGTTTTTAAGAAAGATAGCTTCGCTCTACCCCTGCTATTACGTAAGCGGAAACCACGAGGTATATACTCACCTCGCCGATGAGATCAAAGCCGAGCTTATTTCTTACGGAATAAGAGTTCTTGACGGCGAGACCGATTCGCTGAAGATCGGTGAACAGAATATCGTGATTGGCGGCGTAAGCGATCCGATAGATCTCCCCGATAAGCACGGTCGGCTATGGGAGGATCAGCTTGCGGACTGCGGAAGGACGCTTGACGGAAGCAAATTCAGCGTACTGCTGACACATCGCCCCGAGCTTATAAGCTATTATGAAGAAACCCCGTTTGATCTCGTCCTTTGCGGTCACGCGCACGGCGGTCAGGCGATTATCCCGAAGCTCGTTAACGGTATTTATGCGCCGCATCAGGGCTTTTTCCCGAAATATGCCGGCGGAGAATACGTGATGGCAAACGGCGGCAAAATGATAGTCAGCCGAGGGCTTTCCAAGTACGTGCGTCCGCGTATCTTCAACCGTCCCGAGCTTGTGCTCGTTACGCTCATGCCGTCGGGAGAAGACCGATGAAAAGAATAGCGGTGCTTCTCCTTTTCGCATTTCTTTTATCCTCCTGCAGAAGCGGAGACCTTATGACGATATATTCGGAGGGCGAGACGTCGGAGGCGATAACGACCGAAGCGGAAACCGAGCCGGTAGAGCTTCCCGTCGGCTCGCTTAAGCTTCTTGCGCTTACCCCAAACGTGCCTGC
This sequence comes from Clostridia bacterium, assembly GCA_017621655.1. GTDB lineage: Bacteria > Bacillota > Clostridia > Oscillospirales > CAG-272 > Colimorpha_A. The sequence continues at coordinate 6,022 of JAGASS010000006.1, forward strand.
CGGGAAAAACGCGCTCGTTACTGTCCGCGGTCTGCCGAATACGGAGTATAGTATTACTGTCACCTACTCTACCTCGGAAAGCGTAGCGCAGGGACTTGAAGCAAAGTATTCCGATAAGGACGGCAAGGTAACGTGGGAATGGCGCGTCGGAAATCAGACGAAGTCGGGAACGTATACGATAGAGATCAAAAGCAAGACTGAAAAGATAACGGTCTATTTTAACGTGACCGCCCCCGAGGGTACAAAGTAATAAAATTGAATATAAAAGCATAATCTGTATCAAAAGCTTAACGCCGAAGGGCGGGAAGGGAAGGATACGGAATGCTGACCGAAACAGTGGTCGCCGAGAGATGTCAGCTACTCGGCAAATACATAGTAAAAACGGGCGCAACGGTGCGCGCTGCCGCCGCAAAATTCGGCATAAGCAAATCGACTGTACATAAGGATATAACGGAAAAGCTCGAGAGGGTAAACCCGTCCTTGTACCGCTTGGTAAAGGAGGTCCTTGACAAGAATAAGTCGGAGCGCCATATAAGAGGCGGCGAGGCAACTAAGGAAAAATATAAGAAGCTGAAAACGAGCAAGTTTAATAAAAGTTAACAAAAAAGACACCCGACGGGGTGTTTTTTTGTTGACTAATGACGTTAACTATGGTAAAATTAAAAAAACTATAATTTTAGGAGATTCGACTATGAAACGCCTTTTTGTTTTTGTACTCTCACTGATCACGGTGCTTGCTCTTGTTGCCTGTGACGAAAAGAAATCTGATAGTGTTATCGAGGGCGATAAGTATGTCGCGCGTCATTCACATCTTTATCCGTACGGAGCGACATATACCGATTATGATTATTCGGTAGTTATCGACGGTGCGAAGGCGGAGCTTGTTCAGCTCAGTTATGACAGCGATATGAATGATTCGGGAAGCTATACCGCAACCCAGACAACGAGAATGACGGGAAGTGTCAAGCTTGAAGACGGATATTACGTTATCACCGTGAAAAAGCTTTATAATTCCCTGAAAATTGACGGCATCGGCGCGGAAACGCAGAAAAACGCTATGATCCAAAATGCACGCGATGCTATCGCCGGCATCGACAAGGAAAGCCCCAATTACAAAAATTATGTAGCTCGCTACGAGCTTATAATAGATCTTTATAGCGGCAAAGAGGTCGACGCGACTTCGACATCCCTGAGCGAATTTGATTCGGTAGTTTATAAGGTCAAGCTCGACGATAAGCTTGGAAAGATCACCGAAATGGTCATGCTTGCCGACGGAAAGACGATGGGCGGATACACGTTTGAGTACGGTGCAAACGGCGTTATGACGCGCTCTACCGAATACGATTACGAAAATGATCTTTGGGAGACCGAATACCGCGCAAACGGTACTCCCTCCTTCTTCAAGTATACGACCGAAGACGAGGTTTTGAGTTTCGCCTGCGACGAAAGCGGCAAACTGACCGAGATCGCCGAGGACTGAAAACGAAACAAAAAATTTTAGGAGAAATACAAATGAAAAAGCTTTTGATTCTGATCCTTGCTCTGTGCATGGTCCTTCCGCTTGCTTCCTGCGGAGGCGGTGACGGCAAGAAGCCGTCGGGCGGCGGCACGTCCGCAAACGTCAAGGCATGGGCGTTCCACAGCTTTGAAAAAACTATCGTAAACATCGCGCCCAAGGGCGCTCTTAGTACCGATTATAAGGTATATCTTGCCAAGGGCGAGACAGAGGGCTGTCAGGTCGCGATTTATTCCGATAAGGAAATAAAGAACGTATCTCTCGCTCTCAAATCGGGCGAGACCGAGCTTATAAAGCCGGCAATGTTCTCGATGAACAAAACTCATAAGATCGTAAAGAAGTATTATACCGACGGACTTATTCCGTATGGCGGAAGACGTCTTACAATTGAACCGAAGGTGATCCTTCCTTTCATGATAGAGTTTACGACCGATGAAAACACCCCTGCAGGTGATTACGAGTACGTTTACGAGCTTAAGGAAAAGAACGGAAACGTCCTTGCTACGTATAACATAACCGTTCACGTATGGGATTTTGAGCTTCCGAAGGAAAAGACCTTCGTAACTGCAGTAGGACTTGTAAATGCCTGGATAGCTCACTTCAAGAGCGGAACCTACGAGCAGTGGTATAACACGCTTCTCGATCATAATATGTGCGCATACGATCTTCCGTACGATATACTTGACCCGAGAGCAGACGCATATATGTCCGATCCGCGTGTGACTTCCTTTGAGGTACCCGTTCCTACAATCAAATCCGAGGATACGAATGGCGATGCTTATATCGATACCTTTGTGATCGACGAGGAGAAGCTTCTTCAGTATTATGAAAAGATAACGAGCAATGATGTTTGGCTGAGCAAGGCGTACTTCTATCCGTACGACGAGCCGAACACTCCTGCGCGTCTTGAATTCTTGAAGGATATAGAGCGTCAGCTTACCAAGCTCTGCCCCAAGATCGAGATAATGGCGCCTTACTATACGAATGTTCAGATGGGTGAAAACAAAGACCAGACGGACTTCATGGCGGAGTTCACAGACCTTTGGTGTCCTAAGCTCTGCCTTTGGGACGACGAAAGATCCTACGGCGACTTCCTCGATTATACCCCGGGCAAATCCTTCCACGAAAGAATGAACGAGCAGATCGCAAAGGGCGACAGAATGTGGTCCTACGTCTGTAACGACCCCGACGACCCATACGCTCAGCTCTTTATAGATACTGAAGGCGTCCATCAGCGCCTTATGTTCTGGCAGATGTATCAGAGAGATATAGACGGCTTCCTCTATTGGGGAACCGATATGTACGGCTTCGTTGAAGGCAACCGTCCTTATGAAAACGGAATAGAAAATCCGACGATGCAGAATCCCTGGGAAACTACCAATACCAAGGTCACGAACGGTGACGGTCAGACCATCTACGGTTGCGGCTTCCTCCTCTATCCCGGAGGTCCCATCGGATACGGCGGGGCGTGTCCTTCGATCCGTGCAAAGATCGTGCGTGACGGCGTAGACGACGTTGAGCTTTTGAACCTTGCGGAAAAGCATCTTGATAAGGATTGGCTCCTTGCAAAGACAAAGGAAGGCACGCCTACTCTTACCGAGTACTCAAGCGGCGACAAATACGCTTCTCTTCGTATCGAGATCGGTAACGCTCTCGAAGAAGCACTCAAAAAATGATCCCAAAAGGCAATTTCAAAAGAAATTGCCTTTTGTATAATATGAATTGTAAAGATAACAACGGCGAGGTAAAATCATGAAAAAGATCATAGCAGTTATTCTTCTTATCTGCACAGTCCTTTCTATATCTTCTTGCGATAGCGGAGACCAAAAGCCGTCAGGCGGAGATAACGGACCTGCAAATCTTAAGTCGTGGACATTCCACAGCTTTGAAAAAACTGTAGTAAACGCTGCCCCCGACGGCACCTTCAAGACCGACTATAAGGTATACTTGAGTAAGGGCGAGACAGAGGGCTGTCAGGTCGCGATTTATTCCGACAAGGAGATAAAGAACGTATCACTTACTCTTAAGTCGGGCGAGACAGAGCTTATCAAGCCGGCAATGTTCTCAATGAACCGTACGCATAAAATTGCAAGAAAGCAGTATACTGACTCGCTTATCCCGTATTACGGCAAGCGTCTTACCATTGAAGCAAATGTAATCCTTCCTTTCATGATCGAATTTACGACCGATGAAAATACCCCTGCAGGCGATTACGAGTACGTATACGAGCTTGTAGATAAGGAGAAAAACGTTCTCGCTACATATAATATAACCGTTCACGTGTGGGATTTTGAGCTTCCGAAGGAAAAGACCTTCGCAACCTCCGCAGGACTTCGTTCGGACTATATCGCTCATTTCAACGGTACGTATAACGAAGCTATCTATTCGGTATGGTACGAGGCGCTTCTCGAGCACAATTTGAGCGCATATTACATTCCCTACGGAATATTTGATGAGCGCGGAGAAAAATATATGTCCGACCCGCGTGTCACGTCGTTTATGGTCGTGCTCCCGACAGATGAAAACGGCAAGCTGATCGAGGATGAAGTGACTAAGATCCGTGCCCGACTTAAAGAAAACCCCGAGTGGCTGAAAAAGGCGTTTTTCCTGCCGCTTGACGAGCCGCATAACGAGAAGCAGCTTGCCGAGCTTAAGGAATGGGAGGAGACGCTTACAAGACTTTGCCCCGAAGTTGAGATAATGGCACCCTATTATACGAATATCCAGGTCGGCGCAGGCAGAGACCAGACCGACGAGATGGAAGCGTATACAGACCTATGGTGTCCTAAGCTTTGCCTCTGGGATGACGAAAGATCCTACGGAGACTTCCTCAATTATACCCCGAGCAAATCCTTCCATGAAAGAATGAACGAGCAGATCGCAAAGGGCGACAGAATGTGGTCCTACGTCTGTAACGACCCCGACGACCCCTACGCTCAGCTCTTTGTGGATACCGAAGGCGTAAATCAGCGCCTTATGTTCTGGCAGATGTATCAGAGAGACATCAAGGGCTTCCTTTACTGGTGCGCTAATTATTACGGTTACACTACAGGCGGCAAAAAAGTTCCGATCAACCCGTGGAATACCACCAATACCAAGGTTACAAACGGACAGGGAATCACTATCTTCGGCGAGGGCTTCCTCTTCTATCCCGGTTCGGAGATCGGCTATGGCGGAGCAGTACCGTCTATCCGCGCAAAGATCGTCCGCGACGGAATTGACGACCTTGAAATGTTCTACCTTGCCGAGAAATATCTCGATAAGGATTGGATAGTAAACAAGACCAAGGAAGGCACACCTACTCTTACCGAATACGCAAACGGTGATAAGTACGCGTCCCTCCGTATTGAGATTGGTAACGCGCTTGAAGCGGCAATGAAAAAATAAAAGTATAAGGAACAGATCATGAAAAAGATAACTTCTGTAATTCTTCTGCTTTGCACCGCGCTTTCTCTTGCTTCCTGCGGCGGAAGCAATAAGCCGACGGGCGGAGATAATAAACCTGCAAATTTCAAAGCGTGGGCATTTCACAGCTTTGAAAAAACCGTTGTAAACATAGCACCCAAGGGCGCTCTCAATACCGACTATACGGTATACCTCTGCAAGGGTGAAAGTGAGGGCTGTCAGGTCGCGGTCTATTCCGATAAGGCGATAGAAAATGCGACCCTGACGAAGAAGTCGGGCGGTGCGGATAATATCGAAGTATCCGTTTACTCGATGAACCGTACGCATAAGATCGTCAAAAAGTATTATACGGATTCTCTTATACCGTATAAGGGAAAGGCGATCGACGTTGAAGCGAGGGTCATCCTTCCTTTCATGATCGAGTTCAAGACAAACGAGAACACCGAAGCCGGTGAGTATAAGTATGTCTACGAGTTCAAGGACGAAAGCGGAAAGGTCCTTGCTACCTATAATATAACCGTTCACGTATGGGAATTTGAGCTTCCGAAGGAAAAGACCTTTGCAACGTCAGCAAACATTCGCTCGGATTTTATCGCTCATTTCGGCGTGTATAACGAAGAGACCTACGCGGCTTGGTACGAGATGCTTCTCGATCATAATATGAGTGCATACCGTATTCCTTACGGAATATTTGACCCGCGCGGAGAAAAATATATGTCCGACCCGCGCGTTACGTCGTTTATCGTTTCGATCCCAACCGATAAAGACAATAATATTCTCGTGGATGAGCTGGCTAAGATCCGTGCTCGGCTTAAAGAAAATCCCGAGTGGCTGAAGAAGGCGTTTTTCCTGCCGCTTGACGAGCCGCATACGGTGGAGCAGCTCGCTAAGCTTCGCGAGTGGGAAAAGCAGCTCACCGCGCTTTGCCCCGAAATCGAGATAATGGCGCCGTACTATACTAATATCCAGATCGGCGAGGGCAGAGACCAGACCGACGATATGGCTGAATATACCGACCTTTGGTGCCCTAAGCTTTGCCTTTGGGACGATGCAGAATCCTACGGCGAGTTCCTTGATTATACCCCAAGCAAATCGTTCGAGGAAAGAATGAACGAGCAGATCGCAAAGGGCGACAGAATGTGGTCCTACGTCTGTAACGACCCCGACGACCCCTACGCTCAGCTCTTTATAGACACTGACGGCGTTAATCAGCGACTCATGTTCTGGCAGATGTATCAGAGAGACGTTGAGGGCTTCCTCTATTGGGCTGTCAACTATTACGGTTACAAGTCGAATTCCGATTCTGAGGATGACGTAACTCCTTATAATCCTTGGGAAATCTCTAATCCCAATATGACTGACGGTGACGGAAGAAGAGTTTACGGTGATGGCTATCTCTTCTATCCCGGAAGCGAGGTAAGAGCAGGCCTTGCATGCTCGTCTATCCGCGCAAAGATCGTCCGCGACGGTATTGATGACATCGAGCTTTTCTACCTTGCGGAGAAATACCTCGATAAGGATTGGATAGTAAATAAGACCAAGGAAGGCACGCCTACACTTACTTCATATTCGACGAGCGATAAGTTCGCAGCTCTCCGTATCGAGATCGGAAACGCTCTTGAAGAGGCAATGAAAAAGTAAAAAACGGAGTATGAGATCATGAAAAGAATAATCTCAGCGATCCTTATGCTTTGCACGTTGATTTTCCTTGCTTTCTGCGGAGGCGGCGAGGATAAGAAGACGGGCAAAGACGATAAGCCGGCAAACATAATGGCGTGGGCATTCCATAGCTTCGAAAAAACGGTGGCAAACGTTAAGCCGAGAGGCAATGACTTCTCAACCGATTATACCGTATATCTGTCTAAAGGCGAGACCGAGGGCTGTCAGGTTGCAATTTATTCCGATAAGAAGATAGAAAACGCGACACTGACGAAGAAATCGGGCGGTGCGGACAATATCGAAGTATCGGTCTTTTCAATGAATATCACGCACAGCGTCAGCAAATATCAATATACCGATTCACTTATTCCGTATAGCGGAAAGGCGCTTACTCTTGAAGCGAAAACGATCCTTCCGTTCATGATAGAGTTCAAGACAAACGAGAACACCGAAGCAGGTGAACACAATTACGTCTTTGAATTCAAGGACGGAGATGGAAAGGTCCTTGCTACCTATAACGTGACCGTTCACGTCTGGGACTTTGAGCTTCCGAATGAAAAGACCTTTGTAACCGCCTTTGGACTTGGTAAGCATTGGATCGCTTATCAGGGTATTTATAACGAGGAGATCCATGCAGAATGGTACGATATTATGCTCGAACATAATATGTGCGCTTACGAAATCCCATACGATATACTTGACGAAAGAGCAAATGATTACATGTCAAATCCCCGCGTAACCTCTTTCATGGTTCCCATTCCTAAAAACGAGGATGGAAGTATAGACGAAGCAAAGCTGATAGCTACTTATAATAAGCTTTTGACAAACGACGTATGGCTGAGCAAGGCATATTTCTATCCTCTCGACGAGCCGAAGAACGTAAAAGAGCTTGCAGCACTTAAAGAGTGGGAAAAAAAGCTTACCGCGCTTTGCCCCAAAATTGAGATAATGGCGCCCTATTATACGAACATCCAGCTCGGCGAGGGCAGAGACCAGACCGACGAAATGGCGGAATATACCGATCTCTGGTGTCCGAAGCTTTGCCTTTGGGATGATGTAAAATCCTACGGTGGGTTCCTCAATTATACGCCAAGCAAAAGCTTTGCCGAAAGAATGGCTGAGCAGCAAGCGAAGGGTGACAGAATGTGGACCTACGTCTGTAACGACCCCGACGACCCCTATGCACAGATGTTTATTGATACCGAGGGCGTAGTTCAGCGCCTCATGTTCTGGCAGGTATATCAAAGAGACATAGAGGGCTTCCTTTACTGGAGCGTAAACTCTTACGGCTATAAGGAAGGCAACGCATTTATGCAAAACGCAACCCCGCAAAATCCTTGGGAAACGACGAACACCAAGGTTACAACCGCCGACGGCAAAACGATATTCGGCTGCGGATTCCTATTCTATCCCGGAAGAGAAGTAAGGGCAGGGCTGGTAGTTCCGTCGATCCGCGCAAAGATCGTTCGCGACGGCGTTGACGATATAGAAATGTTCTACCTTGCGGAAAAGTATCTCGATAAGGGCTGGATAGTCGAAAAGACAAAAGAGGGCACTCCTTCGCTTACCGAATACGCAGACGGAGACAAATACGTGTCTCTCCGTATCGAGATCGGTAACGCGCTTGAAGAGGCGATGAGAAAGTAAAAAACAGAGGGCGAGATCATGAAAAAGATAATTTCAGTAATTCTTTTGGCTTGCACAGTATTATCCCTTATCTCCTGCGGCGGAAATGAAAAGAAGCCGTCGTCGGGCGGCGTCGTTGAAAAGCCGGCAAATATCAAAGCATGGGCATTCCATAGCTATGAAAAAACTATAGTTAACTCAAGACCTCAGCTAAGCAACCCAACTACCGACTATACGGTTTACCTAAGTAAGGGCGAGACCGAGGGCTGTCAGGTCGCGATCTATTCAGAGAAGGAGTTTAAGAACGTATCGCTCAAGCTCGTCTCGGGAGAGACTGAGCTTGTCAAGCCGAGTATGTACGCAATGTTCCGCACGCATAACATCGAGGGAAGACAGTATACCGACGGGCTTATCCCGTATTACGGAAGAAAGCTTACGCTTAACAGAAGGGTGACGCTTCCTTTTATGCTCGAATATACGACGGACGAAAATACCCCGGCAGGCGACTATAAATACGTATACGAGCTTATAGACAAAGACGGAAACGTCCTTGCGACCTATAACATAACCGTACACGTATGGGATTTTGCGCTTCCCAAGGATAAGACGTTTGCCACTGCGGCAGGTGTGAATTACGCCTTTTTCTCAAAGTACGTGGGATCGGCAGAAGAGTTCTACGACGAATGGTACGAGATGATGGTCGAGCATAATATATGCTCGTACGACGTGCCGTTCGGAATACTTGACCCGAGAGCTGACCAATATATGTCAGACCCGCGCGTTACCGCGTTTCGAGTTCCGCTTTCCGAAAACGGGGTCGATGATATCAATAATATAGACGAGGAAAAGCTTCTATCAATGTATAAAAAGCTGAAGAGCAATCCCGTCTGGCTCGAAAAGGCATATTTCTATCCTCTTGACGAGCCGCATACGGTGGATCAGCTTGCCCAGCTTAAGGAATGGGAAAAGAAGCTTACGTCCCTCTGCCCCGAGATCGAGATAGTAGCACCGATCTATACGAATATTCAGGTCGGAGAGGGAAGAGATCAGACCGACGAGATGGAAGCATATACCGATCTTTGGTGTCCGAAGCTCTGCCTCTGGGATGATGAAAAATCCTATGGAGAGTTCCTCGATTATACTCCGAGCAAATCCTTCCATGAAAGAATGAACGAGCAGATCGCAAAGGGCGACAGAATGTGGTCCTACGTCTGCAACGACCCCGACGATCCCTATGCACAGCTCTTTATAGATACCGAGGGCGTTCATCAGCGCCTTCTGTTCTGGCAGATGTATCAGAGAGATATAGACGGTTTCCTCTATTGGGGAACGAACTATTACGGAGTTGATATAAACTCAGATACCAACGGCGTCGCGGCTTTGCAAAATGCGTGGGATACGGTCAAAACCAAGGCAACGAACGGAGACGGTGAGATCATCTACGGCTGCGGCTTCCTCTTCTATCCCGGAAGAGACGTCGGAGTCGGCGGTTACGTTCCGTCAATAAGAGCAAAGATAATCCGTGACGGCGTTGATGACGTTGAGCTTTTCTATCTTGCCGAAAAGTATCTCGATAAGGATTGGCTCCTTGCAAAGACAAAGGAAGGCACGCCTACTCTTACTTCATACTCGTCAGGCGATGAATTCGCGGCTCTTCGCATCGAGATCGGTAACGCTCTTGAAGAAGCAATGAAAAAGTAATATTAAAAAAGGCAATCTTGCGGGATTGCCTTTTTTGAACTCAAAAAATATTTACAAATTTGGTGTTGACAAAATTCGATTTGATGGATAAAATTGATACAAAGAAATTATTTTGAGGTGCACTTATGAAAAAAATCATAGCATTTCTCCTCTTAATTTGCATGGCGCTATCCGTTGTCTCATGCGACGGCGGCGAAGACAAAAAGCCGTCGGACGGCGGAGATACAAAACCGGCAAACGTAACGGCATGGGCATTCCATAGCTTTGAAAAGACGATAGTAAACGTTGCTCCTAAGGGCGACTTCAAGACGGACTATACCGTGTATCTTGCTAAAGGAGAGACCGAGGGCTGTCAGGTAGCGGTTTATTCCGTATCGCAGATCAAAAACGTGTCTCTTACTCTCAAGTCGGGAGAGACCGAGCTTATCAAGCCCGCAATGTTCTCGATGAACAAAACGCAAAGAGTAGGTACAAAGAAATATACCGATGCACTCATTCCGTATTACGGAAAGCGTCTTACCATCGAAAGAAGAACTGTTCTTCCTTTCATGATCGAGTTCACGACCGATGAAAACACCCCCGCAGGTGATTACGAGTACGTATATGAGCTTGTAGATAAGGAGAAAAACGTTCTCGCTACCTATAACATAACCGTTCACGTATGGGATTTCGAGATCCCGAAGGAGAAGACCTTTGTAACTGCAGTAGGACTTCAGAACCCCTTCCTTGCCTATTTTAAAGGCGTATATGTAGACTGGTATAATACGCTTCTCGACCATAATATAAGTGCTTACGAGCTTCCTTACGATATTCTTGACCCGAGAGCTGACGAATATATGTCCGATCCGCGTGTGACCTCCTTTGAGGTCCCCGTTCCTACTCTTAAATCCGAGGATACCAACGGCGATAAATACATCGATACGTTTGTGATCGACGAGAAAAAGCTTCTTGAGTATTGCAAAAAGGTAAAGAGCAATCCCGTTTGGCTCGAGAAGGCGTACTTCTATCCCTACGACGAGCCGAACACCCCTGAGCGTCTCGAATTTTTGAAGAATATAGAGCGTCAGCTTAACAAGCTCTGCCCCGAGATCGAGGTAATGGCGCCTTATTATACGAATATCCAGATGGGTACAAACAGTGACCAGACTGACTTTATGGAAAAGTTTACTGACCTCTGGTGCCCTAAGCTCTGCCTCTGGGACGATGCTGAGTCTTACGGCGAGTTCCTTGACTATAAGCCCTCTAAGTCGTTCGAGGAAAGAATGAACGATCAGATCAAAAAGGGCGACAGAATGTGGACTTACGTTTGTAACGACCCTAATAACCCCTACGCACAGCTCTTCCTTGATACCGACGGCGTAGTTCAGCGCCTTATGTTCTGGCAGATATATCAGAGAGACATTGAGGGCTTCCTCTATTGGTCGTCTTGCTGGTATCGCTGGAAGGACGGTAACGACCCGTGGGATGATGACGGAAATAACGTGTTTCTGTTGGAGGATCCTTGGGAAAGCGCTACCTCTATTACAGACGGCGACGGTCATCCCGTTTACGGAGAGGGCTGGCTCCTTTACCCCGGTAATGTAGTCGGATACGGCGGCGCATGTCCTTCTATCCGTCTGAAGATCGTTCGTGACGGAATCGACGAAATTGAGATGTTCTACCTTGCGGAAAAGTATCTCGATAAGGATTGGATCATGGAAAAGACAAGAGAGGGTACGCCTACTCTTACCACCTATTCGTCGAGCGACAAATACGCTTCTCTCCGTATTGAGATCGGTAACGCTCTTGAAGCGGCAATGAAAAAGTAATAGAAAAACGGCAATTCCAAATCGGAATTGCCGTTTTTTATTGACACAATGCTTAAAGTTATGTACAATAAAATGGAGTTTTTTAACCGTGAGGTGAAATTATGAAAAAGGTCATAGCATTTGTTCTCTTGCTTTGCATGGTGTTTTCCTTTGCCTCCTGTGGCGACGGCAAGAAGCCGACCGGTAACGGAGGAAACGGAGCTGAAAGCGTCAAGGCGTGGGCGTTCCATAGCTTTGAAAAAACGGCAGTAAACGCGAAGCCGAGAGTAAATGATTTTTCAACCGACTATACCGTATACCTCGCTAAAGGAGAGACCGAGGGCTGTCAGGTTGCGATTTATTCCGATAAGAAAATCGAAAATGCGACTTTGGCGAAAAAATCGGGTGAAGCAGATAATATCGAAGTGTCGGTCTTTTCGATGAATATCACGCACAGCGTCAGCAAATACAAATATACTGATTCGCTTATTCCGTATAAAGAAAAGGCGATCGACGTTGAAGCGAAAACCGTTCTTCCGTTTTTGATTGAATTCAAAACGAACGAAAATACCGAGGCGGGTGAACATAAGTACGTCTACGAATTCAAGGACGGAAAGGGAAAGCTTCTTGCTACATACAATATAACCGTACATGTTTGGGACTTTGAGCTTCCGAAGGAAAAGACCTTTGCGACCTCCGTCGGAATAGCAAAGGAATGGATCACTGTAGGCGGAGAATACGGTGTATATGATGAGACCGTCTATAAGGCATGGTACGATTTGGTTCTCGAACATAATATGTGTGGACATTTGCTGCCGTATGATATTCTTGATCCCCGTGCAGACGAGTATATGTCAGACCCCCGTATTCCTTCCTTCCGTGTTCCGATACCCGAAAAAGAGGACGGAAGTATAGACGAAGAAAAGCTCCTTGCGTATTACAATAAGCTGAAAACCAATAAGGATTGGCTTGATAAGACATACTTCTATCCCTTTGACGAGCCGGAGTACGAGGAAATGGTAGAGGAGATTCGTGAAACGGAAGCGAAGCTTACCAAGCTCTGTCCCGAAATTGAGATAATGATACCGTATTATACGAACGTCCAGCTTGGAGAGGGCAGAGACCAAACCGACGATATGGCGGAATATACCGACAAATGGTGCCCTAAGCTCTGTATGTGGGACGATTCTTATACCTACGACGGTCTTAATTATACCCCGAGCAAGAGCTTTGCCGAGAGAATGGCGGAGCAGCAGGAAAATGGCGATATAGTATGGGCTTACGTCTGTAACACTCCTAACGATCCCTACGCGCAGTTGTTTATTAACACCGACGGTGTAGTTCAGCGCCTTATGTTCTGGCAGATGTATGAGAGAAATATAGAGGGCTTCCTCTACTGGAAGATCAACTATTACGGTTATGAGGAGGGACCGGCTTTCAGACCCAATTCAACTCCGCAGAACCCTTGGGAAACCGTAAATACCCAGATTAGGGGTGATAACGGTAAGGTGATATTCGGCTGCGGCTTCCTTTTCTACCCCGGAACTCAGATGAGAGCCGGTCTGGTAGTTCCGTCCCTTCGCGCAAAGATCGTTCGCGACGGTATTGACGATATAGAAATGTTCTATCTTGCAGAAAAGTACCTCGATAATGATTGGCTGATGGAAAAGGCCAAAGAAGGCACGCCCACCCTTACTTCATACTCGACGAGCGATAAATTCGTTTCTCTCCGTATTGAGATCGGTAACGCACTTGAAGAAGCAATGAAAAAGTAATAGAGAAAACGGCAATTCCAACTTGGAATTGCCGTTTTTTGTTGACAGAATGCCTTAAGTAATGTATAATGAGATAAAGATTCTTAACCGTGAGGTAAATTATGAAAAAGATCATAGCATTTATTCTTTTGCTTTGCATGGCGTTTTCGTTTGCTTCCTGTGGCGGCGGCGACGGTAAGCCGACAGGCAACGGCGGAAACAACGGTGCCGTAACCGTCAAGGCGTGGGCATTCCATAGCTTTGAAAAGACAGTAGTAAACGTTGCTCCCAAGGGCAATTTCAAGACCGATTATACGGTATATCTTGCCAAGGGTGAGACGGAGGGCTGTCAGGTTGCTGTATATTCCGAGAACGAGATCAAGAACGTGTCTCTTGTACTAAAATCGGGCGAGACCGAGCTTATCAAGCCGGCAATGTTCTCGATGAACAAGACTCAGAAGGTCGTTAAGAAGCAGTACACCGATGCGCTTATCCCGTATTACGGCAGACGTCTTAACATAGAAAGAAGAACGATTCTTCCTTTCATGATCGAGTTTACGACCGATGAAAACACCCCTGCAGGCGATTATGAGTACGTATACGAGCTTGTAGATAAGGAGAAAAACGTTCTTGCTACCTATAACATAACCGTTCACGTATGGGATTTTGAGATCCCGAAGGAAAAGACCTTCGAAACGGCAGTAGGACTTCAGAGTACCTTTATTCATTATTATAAGGGAAATCCCGTGGAGTGGTATGAGACGCTTCTCGACCATAATATGAGCGCTTATGAGGTTCCTTACGATATACTTGACCCGAGAGCAGACGCATATATGTCCGATCCTCGTGTCACTTCCTTCCGAGTTCCCGTTCCTACTCTCGAAGCCGAGGACCTGGACGGCGATAAATACCTCGATACGTTTGTGATCGACGAGAAGAAGCTTCTTGAATATTGCAAAAAGGTAAAGAGCGATCCCGTTTGGCTTGAAAAGGCATATTTCTATCCGTATGACGAGCCGCATACAAAGGAGCAGCTCTCGCTTCTTAAGGAGATAGAGCGTCAGCTTACCAAGCTCTGTCCCGAGATCGAGATAATGGCACCATACTATACGAATATTCAGATGAGCGAAAACAGCGACCAGACTGACTTTATGGAAACCTTCACCGACCTCTGGTGTCCTAAGCTCTGCCTCTGGGACGACGCTGAGTCTTACGGTGAGTTCCTTACTTATACCCCGAGCAAAACGTTCGAGGAAAGAATGAACGATCAGATCGCAAAGGGCGACAGAATGTGGTGCTACGTATGTAACGACCCCAATAATCCCTATGCTCAGCTCTTCCTTGATACCGATGGCGCAGTTCAGCGCCTTATGTTCTGGCAGATATACCAGAGAGACATTGAGGGCTTCCTCTATTGGTCGGCATGCTGGTATCGCAACAACAATCCGTGGGATGAAGGCGGAAGCGGCAAACTTGTTTGTGAAGACCCGTGGGAAAGCGCTACCTCTATTACAGACGGTGACGGTCATCCCGTTTACGGCGAGGGCTGGATCCTCTATCCCGGTGTGCAGGTCGGATATGGCGGTGCATGCCCCTCTATCCGCGCAAAGATCGTTCGTGACGGAATCGACGAGATCGAGATGTTCTACCTTGCGGAAAAGTATCTCGATAAGGAATGGATCGTAGCAAAGACCAAGGAAGGTACGCCTACCCTTACCGAATACGTAAGCGGCGACAAATACGTAGCTCTCCGTATAGAGATCGGTAACGCTCTTGAAGCGGCAATGAAAAAGTAATATCAAAAGGCGATCCCGAAAGGGATCGCCTTTTTGGTGTAAAAAATACTGTTGACATAATTCGGTTTAATATGTATAATAGATGTAAAGTCATTTTACAATGAGGTGCAATTATGAAAAAGATCATAGCATTTGTTCTCTTGCTTTGCATGGCGTTTTCTTTCGCTTCCTGCGACGGCGGTAAGAAGCCGGCAGGTAACGGAGATAGCGGCTCTGCAAATCTTAAGTCGTGGGCATTCCATAGCTTTGAAAAGACGATAGTAAACGTTGCCCCCAAGGGAACTCTCAAGACCGAATATACGGTATATCTCGCTAAGGGCGAGACAGAGGGCTGTCAGGTTGCGGTTTATTCCGATAAGGAGATAAAGAACGTGTCTCTTACCCTCAAGTCGGGCGAGACCGAGCTTATAAAGCCCGCAATGTTCTCGATGAACGAAACGCATAAAATTTCGAGAAAACAGTACACCGATGCTCTTATTCCGTATTACGGAAAGCGTCTTACTGTTGAAAAGAAGGTCATTCTGCCTTTCATGATCGAATTTACGACCGATGAAAATACCCCCGCAGGTGAATACAAATACGTATATGAGCTTGTAGATAAGAGCAAAAACGTTCTTGCTACATATAACATAACCGTTCACGTCTGGGACTTCGAGCTTCCGAAGGAAAAGACCTTCGCAACAGCAGTGGGACTTGGAACGGGTTGGATATCGCATTTCAAGAGCGGAAGCTACGAGCAGTGGTATAACACTGTGCTTGAGCACAATATGTCCTCGTATCAGCTTCCTTACGATATTCTTGACGAAAAGGCAAATGCTTATATGGACGATCCCCGTGTGACCTCGTTTGAGATCTGGATCGAAAAGAATGAAGACGGAAGCATCAAGGATGGCGAGATCGAACGTATAACCAAGATATACAATAAGCTCAAGACCAATAAGAAGTGGCTTGATAAGGCGTTCTTCTATCCTCTCGACGAGCCGAGAACTCCCGAGCAGCTTGAGGAGCTTAAGCAGTGGGAAAAGCTGCTTACCAAGCATTTTCCCGAGATCGAGATCTGTGCGCCATACTACACGAACATTCAGGTCGGCGCAGGCAGAGACCAGACCGACGAGATGGAAGCATATACCGACCTCTGGTGTCCTAAGCTTTGCCTCTGGGACGACGTTAAGTCCTACGATGAGTTCCTTGACTATCAACCCTCCAAGAGCTTTGAGCAGAGAATGAACGAGCAGATCGCAAAGGGCGACAGAATGTGGTCCTACGTATGTAACGACCCCGACGATCCCTATTCTCAGATGTTCATAGACACCGAGGGCGTAAATCAGCGCCTCCTCTTCTGGCAGATGTATCAGAGAGACATCGAGGGATTCCTCTACTGGGCAGTTAACTTCTACGGTTACAAAGAAGGTCCCCGTCCCTTTGAGAACGGCATCAAAAACCCGACTATTCAGAACCCCTGGGAAACTACTAATACCAAGATCACTAACGGCGACGGTTTAACGATCTACGGCTGCGGCTTCCTCTTCTATCCCGGTGCAGAGATCGGCTACGGCGGTGCAGTTCCGTCTATCCGCGCAAAGATCGTCCGCGACGGTGTTGACGACATCGAGATGTTCTACCTTGCAGAGAAGTATCTCGATAAGGATTGGATCATGGAAAAGACAAGAGAGGGTACGCCTACTCTTACCACCTATTCGTCGAGCGACAAATACGCTTCTCTCCGTATCGAGATCGGTAACGCTCTTGAAGCGGCAATGAAAAAGTAATAAGAAAACGGCAATTCCGAATCGGAATTGCCGTTTTTGTTGACATGACGGCTGATAAAGGGTATAATGAGATAGTAATATGATTTTGGAGACCTGTAACCGTGAAAAAGATAATTGCTATTATACTTCTTATGAGCACAGTTATTTCCGTTTCTTCCTGTAAGGGAGATAAGAAAGCGTCGGGCGGTAACGATGGCGGACCTGTTGATCTCAAGGCGTGGGCATTCCATTCCTTTGATAAAACGGTAGTGAACGTTGCCCCGAAGGGCACCCTCAAGACTGACTATACCGTATACCTTGCGAAGGGCGAGACCGAGGGCTGTCAGATAGCGGTCTACTCGAGCACAGAGGTTAAGAACGTTACGCTGAAAAAAACGTCAGGTGACGTCGAGAATATCGAGCCGAGCGTTTACGCCATGTATAAAACGCATAAGATCGGTAAGAAGTATTATACAGACGCGCTGATTCCGTATAACGGCGAAAAGCTGACTCTCGAACGAAGACGCAGTCTTCCGTTTATGATCGAGTTCAAAACGAACGAAAACACCGTAGCGGGCGAGTATAAATACACCTACGAGATGCAGGATAAAAAAGGAAATTCCATTGCGTCGTTTGATATTACCGTTCACGTCTGGGATTTCGCGTTGCCTGCCGATAAGACCTTCGCTACTGCGGCAGGACTAACGAATGAAGGCATATTCTTTCACGGCGGCTTATACGAGGGCTGGTATAACGTTCTTCTTGAACACAATATCTGCGCCTATACTCTTCCGTACGACATACTTGACGAGAGAGCAAATGCATATATGTCAGACCCGCGTGTGACCTCCTTTATGATCAACGTTACAGATTCGGGAATGACCGATGAGAAGCTTCTTACAATTTATGAAAAATTGAAGACTAATTCCGATTGGCTTGAAAAGGCGTACTTCTATCCGCTTGACGAGCCGCGAACGAAGCAGCATCTATCCCAGCTTCGAAATTGGGAAAAGCGTCTTACCGCGCTTTGCCCCGAAATTGAGATAATGGCGCCCTATTATACGAACATCCAGCTCGGCGAGGGGAGAGACCAGACCGACGATATGGCAGAATACACCGATCTCTGGTGTCCGAAGCTTTGCCTATGGGACGACGCTAAATCTTACGGCAAATTTTTGAATTATAAGCCGGAGAAATCGTTCCACGAGAGAATGAACGATGAGATCGCAAAGGGCGACAGAATGTGGACATACGTCTGCAACGACCCCGACGACCCCTACGCGCAGCTGTTTATCGATACCGAGGGCGCAGTTCAGCGTCTTATGTTCTGGCAGATATACCAGAGAGATATTGAGGGCTTCTTATACTGGTCGACCAACCATTACGGAAGAAACGGCGGAATTCGTATCAATCCGTGGGAAGACACGAACACAAGAGTTGAAAACGGTGACGGTCAGACCATTTACGGCTGCGGATTCCTTTTCTATCCCGGAAAATACGTCGGGGTACCGAACTGCGTTCCATCTATCCGCGCAAAGATCGTTCGCGACGGCGTTGATGACATCGAGATGTTCTACCTTGCGGAGAAGTACCTCGATAAGGATTGGATCGTGGAAAAAACAAGAGAAGGCACGCCTACTCTTACTACGTATTCCTCAAGCGATAAATACGCTTTTCTCCGAATAGAGATCGGTAACGCTCTTGAAGCGGCAATGAAAAAGTAATAAAAAACGGCAATTCCGATTCGGAATTGCCGTTTTTTTAGAACATGTATCATCAAAACTGTGTTGACATATCGGACGAAAAAAGGTATAATAATTCAAAGTACACCCATGAAGAAGGTATCGCTTATGAAGAAAATTTTAGCAGTTATTCTCGTGCTTTGCACGCTCCTTTCTCTTGCCGCTTGCAATAGTGGCGGAAATCAGACGGGCAACGGCACACCCGCAAATATTACAGCGTGGACTATGCACAGCTTTGAAAAAACAGTGGTAAACGCAAAGCCCAAGGGTAATAGCTTCTCAACCGATTACACGGTGTACCTGAGCAAAGGCGAGACCGAGGGCTGCCAGGTCGCGGTTTATTCCGATAAGAAGGTAGAAGACGCGACTCTGACGAAGAAATCCGGAAATGCGGATAATATCGAAATATCCGTTTACTCGATGGACCGTACGCATAAGATCGTCAATAAGTATTATACCGATTCGCTTGTACCGTATAGCGGAAAGCCGATTACTCTTGAAGCTAAAACGATCCTTCCTTTCATGATCGAGTTCAAGACGAATGAGAATACCGAAGCGGGTGAACATGAGTACGTTTACGAGCTCAAGGATGCAAAGGGCAAGGTCCTTGCTACCTATAACATAACCGTTCACGTCTGGGACTTTGAGCTTCCGAAGGAAAAAACATTTGAAACGGCATTCGGAATAGGCAAGAACTGGATATCTGTTGGCGGCGTATATCTCGAGGCAAACTATGTGATATGGTACGATATGCTCCTCGAGCATAATATGTGCGCTTATGAGCTTCCTTACGATATTCTTGACCCGAGAGCCGACGCATATATGTCCGACCCTCGCGTCACTTCCTTTATGGTTCCCGTTCCTACTATCGAATCCGAGGACGTAGATGGCGACCAATACATCGATACGTTCGTAATCGACGAGAAGAAGCTGCTTGAATACTGTAAAAAGGTAAAGAGTGATCCCGTTTGGCTATCTAAGGCATATTTCTATCCGTATGACGAGCCGCATACCGAGTCGCAGCTCGCGCTTTTGAAGGATATAGAGCGTCAGCTTACCAAGCTCTGCCCCGAGATCGAGATAATGGCACCGTATTATACGAATATCCAGATGGGTGAGGGCAGAGACCAGACCGACGAAATGGCGGAATATACCGACCTTTGGTGTCCGAAGCTTTGCCTTTGGGACGATGAAAGATCGTACGGAGACTTCCTCGACTACGTTCCGAGCAAGAGCTTTGCCGAAAGAATGGCTGATCAGCAGGCAAAGGGCGACAGAATGTGGTCCTACGTCTGTAACGACCCCAATGAACCCTATGCGCAGATGTTCATTAACACTGAGGGCGTAAATCAGCGCCTTATGTTCTGGCAGGTATACCAGAGAGACATTGAGGGCTTCCTTTACTGGAGTGTCAACTTCTACGGCTACAAGGGAGGCAACTCATTTAGGAAAGATGCAACTCAGCAGGATCCTTGGGACACCGTAAACACGAATGTAACGGACGGCGAGGGTAGGACGATATACGGCTGCGGCTTCCTCTTCTATCCGGGATATAAGGTGAGGGCAGGACTTGCAGTTCCGTCTATCCGCGCAAAGATCGTTCGCGACGGCGTTGACGATATCGAAATGTTCTACCTTGCCGAGAAGTATCTCGATAAGGACTGGATAGTCGAAAAGACAAAAGAGGGTACTCCTTCGCTTACCGAATACGTTAGCGGCGACAAATACGCTGCTCTCCGTATAGAGATCGGTAACGCTCTTGAAGCGGCAATGAAAAACAAATAATAAAAATACTGCAATTCCAATTTGGAATTGCAGTTATTTTTAATAAATGTTGACAAAACCTGTTTTGTCATCTATGATGGTGTAAAGCTTTTCAGCAATGAGGTGTAATTATGAAAAAGATGGTAGGAGTTATTCTGTTGCTTTGCATAATCCTGTCTCTTGCCGCTTGCGGAGGTGAAAAAATGGATTCCGGTAACGAAAACAAGGCGCCTGCTAATATCAAGACATGGGCGTTCCATAGCTTTGATAAAACTGTAGTAAACGCCGCACCCAAGGGTGACTTCAAGACCGACTATACCGTATATCTTGCTAAGGGCGAGACTGAGGGCTGCCAGGTTGCGATCTATTCCGACAAGGAGATCAAGAACGTATCTCTTATGCGCAAGTCGGGCGAGACCGAGCTTATAAAGCCCTCAATGTTCTCGATGAATAAAACTCAAAAGGTCGTCAAAAAGCAGTATACAGACGCGCTTATTCCGTATTTCGGCAGAAAGCTCACTGTTGAAGCGAAGGTCATTCTTCCTTTCATGATCGAGTTCACTACCGACGAGAACACTCCCGCGGGTGATTACGAGTACGTTTACGAGCTTGTAGATAAAAGTAAAAACGTCCTTGCCACCTATAACATAACCGTTCACGTATGGGACTTTGCGCTTCCGAAGGAAAAAACCTTCGCGACTGCTATGGGTCTTCATTGGCCGTACGTTCTCTATTATAAAGGCGTATATGAAGACTGGTATAATACGCTTCTCGACCATAATATTAGCGCCTACGATCTTCCGTACGATATACTTGACGGAAGAGCTGACGCATATATGTCCGATCCACGTGTTACGTCCTTCCGCCTACCGCATCCGCTAAACGATGACGGTACCATTAACAAAGAAAAGCTTCTCGAATATTATAACAAGCTCTTAACTAACGAGGTGTGGCTAAAAAAGGCATTTTTATATCCACTTGACGAGGCGCATACCGAGGAGCAGCTCGCTGAGCTTAAGGCGTGGGAGGAGAAGCTTGGAGAGCTTTGTCCCGAGATCGATATAATGCCGACCTTCTATACCAATATACAGATAGGCGAGGGTAGAGATCAGACGGATTTCATGGAGGAGTTCACAGACCTCTGGTGTCCTAAGCTCTGCCTCTGGGACGACGCAGAGTCCTACGGCGAGTTCCTCGACTATACCCCGAGCAAATCCTTCCATGAAAGAATGAACGATCAGATCGCAAAGGGAGACAGAATGTGGACCTACGTTTGTAACGATCCCAATAATCCCTATGCTCAGCTCTTTTTGGATACTGATGGCGTAGTTCAGCGTCTTATGTTCTGGCAGATATATCAGAGAGATATAGAGGGTTTCCTCTATGCGTATACTTGCTGGTATCGCAGCAGCGGTTCGTGGAAACCGGACGGAAGCGGCATGTTTATTTGTGAGGATCCGTGGGAGAACGGACGGTCTACGGTAGACGGTGACGGTAATCCGATCTACGGTGAGGGTTGGCTCCTCTATCCCGGCTCGCCGGTCGGCTACGGCGGTGCATGTCCTTCTATTCGTCTAAAGATCGTGCGTGACGGCATCGACGACATCGAAATGTTCTACCTTGCCGAGAAATATCTCGACAAGGACTGGATAGTCGAAAAGACAAAAGAGGGAACTCCTTCTCTCACCGAATACGTTAGCGGTGACAAATACGCTGCTCTCCGCATCGAGATCGGTAACGCTCTTGAGGCGGCAATGAAAAAGTAATAAGAAAACGGCAATTCCGAATCGGAATTGCCGTTTTATCTGTAAAATTTTGTTGTAACCATCTTGACTTTTCGGGATATAATCCTGTATAATCAACGCATATACAATCATTGGAGGTAATTATGGAAAAAATACTAAGTTATTATGAGGATATAAAAACAACAAGCATTTCGCTTTTGGTTCCCGAGAGCGAAAGATTTTCATACGTGTCTAAAACAAATATACACAGCGAGATAACCGATTGGGCATACGGCAGACCTCTTGAAAGAGAATGTATAGAGATATACGGCGGTAAGGAAGCGAACGGTGAGGCAGTTGTGTCTGATACGTGTAGACGCTTCTTTCTTAAGATAATTGCTTGTATACCTAATTGGATGGAGTACGTTCTTCCCCTTACCGTTACCGTTAACGGACAGGTGATATACGAAAATAAGGAGGCGTTTTTCGAGCAGGTAAATCTCGGTTGGCCCGCGCTTTACATAGAGCTTCCCGAAAACGTACTTGTAAACGGCAAAAACACCTTTAATATAAAGGTCGAAAAGCAGCTTTATCTCTCCGAGCTTTCGCTCGTATCTTATCCGAAGATCGAGGACCTTGCTCAGGTCTCGATGATAAAATACGCTAAGCTAAACGGTAGATTTGCCGTTGCGATCTCTGATAAGAGTCATTCGTTTACGAAGCTTGAAAGCATTGAAAACTGCGAATTCATCGGCGCGCGTTACTATAAGAACCTCTGCGTGCTTTCCTTTAACGCGACCTCGCTTGAAGAAATGAGCTGCGTGGCACTTTTCGGCGACAAGTCGGTGAAGCTTAAGATGCCGAAGGCAGTCGAGAATAATGACGATTTCGTTTTCGGTACCGACAGTGATGACCACCGCCACGACGATTCCGATGAAACCGCCTTTATAGTCGAAAACGTAGTCCTATCCGGAATGGGTAACTTTCTTCAGTTCCGTCCCGAGTACGGACGCAACTACTATAATATTCTGTCCAAGGAAGGTTATGAGGAGCTTGTCGGACTTATAGCAGATTTCGGTGTGAAATACGGTCTGTGTGACTGCGATCTCGCGCTTGAATATTTGGCTGATATACGCCCCGAAAGCTTCTACGGCTATCATATCCATGAGCCGTACCTCTTCTTCAACCCCGTGCTCCTTGAAAATCCTATGGAGAGCAAAAGAATTTTGTGCGATCCGGAAAAGCTGTACGCATCGGAATCCTTTGGCGAAACAAAGGAGCTGTACGACTGGGCACTGAAAAAGTCCAAGGAGGTCTACTCCAAGGATAAGGGCTTGACCTCGCTCGGCTCGCCGTCACTTCTCTGCGTTTACGAGGCGGATTCGGGCGTAGACAGAATAACCATCGAGCCGGTATCGAACCTCAATCTTCTGACCGGCGCGGTAAGAGCAAGCAACGCAAAGATCTGGGGCGCACATCTGCCGCCGGACTGGTATTTCGGTGTTCCCGTCGATAAGGTCAAGGCGAACAAATACCGCCTGTCCTTGCAGTATCTCTACCTCAACGGTGCAAAGTATCTTTACGCAGAAAACGCGCTCTTTAAGACGAATGCGTTTGAAAGATGCGACTGGGAAAGTCAGTACTGCGCAGATAACAGAAAATATCAGCGTGAGTTCTACGAATACGCTCTTACACATCCGAGAATCGGTGAGCAGGTCGTCGATAAGGCGATAGTCTACGGAAGAAACGAGTTCTTCATGTGGAAGGTCAACGATAGAATGGCAGAGCTTAAGGAAAAGGACTGGGACGCTATCGTATGGGGCAAGTGGGATAACGCACACCATATCGCATGGAATGCCTCTGAAGCATGGCTTCCCGTAAGCGATAAGCAGAACGTATACGAAAGTCCGCTTAACAAGAATCTTTTCTCGGGAACTCCTTACGGAAACGTTGACGTCGTTTACGCCGAAAACGATTTTTCGAAATACAAGCAGCTCGCATTCCTCGGCTGGAATACGATGGACGAGTCGCTCCTTTGCCGCCTTAAGGATTACGTCGCAAACGGCGGAACGCTTATGATCTCGTATTCGAATTTCAACCTTACCGATAGAAACGATAAAGAGCCGACCTTCCCCGAAAGCAGTAAAACTAAGGACTTTATCGGTCTTGATATAAGCGGTTACGCGCCCGTAGGTAAGACTGCAAAATTCAATGACGGAACCGAGATCAAGCTTGAAAAGAGCATTGAGATAGCAGTCGGTGAGCTTTGCGGAGCGAAGCCGATATGCGTTGATGAAAACGGAAACGGCGTAGTCTACGAGAATAACTACGGCAAGGGTAAGATATACCTCGTAGCGTTCAAGGATTATATCAAGAATGAAAACGATATAAAGGTTCTTTCGCATCTTATGGATATTATAGGCGAGTCGGGAGATACGCACTGCGATAACCCGAACGTATCCTTCACCGTTCGTGAGACCGAGAGCGAATACCGTATATCGGTACTCAATATGAACTGCCTTGAGGGCGCCGATGAGGAGTATAGAATAGACTTCCGCGGACATAAGCTCGCAGGCAAGGTAAACGTAGGTCAGATAATCGACCACATCATCGCAAAGTAATAAAAAAGACGGTTACCGAGGTAACCGTCTTTTTATAAAAACAATATGCAAAATAATGAGCAAATATAGGTTTGATATTGAACCGAAAGAAATATTGGGCGCTTTTGTAGGGGGCGACGTCCTCGACGCCCCGTTTCATAAGTGAAGAATTCTCTACTTTAAAACGTTCAGCATTCGTGTTATTATTCTTGTTTCAGATATTCTGATCGTTGTGTTTCGGGGCGTCGAGGACGTCGCCCCCTACGAATAACGTGGCGAAGCATCGTGGCGTTGTCTCGCCTTCCCCTCAGGGGAAGGGGAACCGCAGACGCTGCGTCTGCGGTGGATGAGGTGTTTCAAAAGAAAGCAAAATTAATATTACTTCTTAAAGAACTGATAATAGTAGCAGGGAATCATACCGTTATATAGCTTGCGTACCTTGTCCGCGCGGCGGCGGTAAAGACGCTCGAAGGTCTCGTCGGAGGTGATAACGTATATCTGCCACGAGCCGAGAGTCTTGAAATGCTCGCCCATCTTGCCGTATAGCTCGCGCGCTTCCTCAACTGTCGAAAGACGCTCGCCGTAAGGAGGATTGCAAACTATCGTGCCGCGTCTGCCGCCCGTTTCGATCGTAAGCGCGTCCTGCTGAAAGACCTTGACGTACTTGCTCACGCCTGCTTTTCTTACAGTCTCGCGCGCAATATTTACTGCGTTTTCGTCAATATCGGAAGCGTACGCCTCAAAATCGGTGTCTACAATACTGTCAAACGCCTCGTCGCGCGCATTGTCCCAGTCTTCCTCGGAAATGAACGGATAATCCTCGGAACAGAAAGAACGGTTAAGACCCGGCGCGGTATGAGTCATCATAAGCGCCGCCTCTGTAGCTATCGTTCCCGAGCCGCACATCGGATCCCAGAACAGTACGTCCTCACGGGGGCGCGCAAGCTTGACGAGTGCCGCCGCAAGCGTTTCGCGAAGCGGCGCTTCGGTGGAAACGGGACGGTAACCGCGCTTGTGAAGCGGTGTGCCGCTTGTGTCGATCATAAGCGACGCCACGTCCTTAAGTATGAAGAACTCGATCTGATATTTGATTCCCGTTTCGGGCATGAATATCAGCCCGTAGTGACTGCCGAGGCGCGTTGCCGCCGCCTTTTTGATTATCTTCTGACAGTCGGGCAAGCTGAAGAGCTTGCTCTTTATGCTGTGTCCCTTGACGGGAAATATATCGTTTCTGCCGATGTAGTTTTCCCAAGGCATCGCCTTGACGCCCTCGAAAAGCGTGTCGAAATCGGGGGCAGGGCAGGTGCCTACCTCGATAAGCACGCGCTCGGCAAAGCGCAGGTTTATGTTAAGACGCGGAATTGCCGAGAGGGGCGCTGAAAATTTGACTCGTCCGTCGATGGTCTCGGTGCGTTTGTAGCCGAGGTTGTCAATCTCCTCGCCGAGAAGCTTTTCTAGCCCGAAAAGGCAGGTTGCGACAAAAATTTGTTCTGACATCTTTTTCTCCCGAATGTTGATGAAAGAATTTTACCACTTTCCTGCCGAAAAGTCAATAAAAGGGGCGCAAAAGTGCGTTTGAGAGTCACTTTTATGACCTTTTTACCTATTTTTTGATAATTTTCGTCCTTTGTTCAAAAATCTGTGTTGCATAAGACATAATTATTTGTTATAATAAAAACACATAAGAACGAAAGTGAGCTGATGCGAGTGCTTAAACCGAGAATACTTGTCATAGGCGACGCGAGAACAGAGATCGTGGTTTCAACCGATTCAATGCCGGAAAGAAACGGCAAAAGCGAGGCGGATGGCATCGACTATTATCCAGGCGGAAAGGGAATAATATCGTCAGTTGCGCTTGCACGTCTCGGCGCTGACGCAGTTTTGTGTTCTGCGCTCGGTGACGATACCTATGAAAAGGAGCTTGTCGAGTATCTTGAGTCCGAAAGGGTAGATTCCCGTTATTCTCCGAAAAAGAGGGGCGAAAGCACGCCAATCGACGTTATAATCAAGGACTATAACGATAACGAAAAAACGATAACCTACCGCGGAGCTATAGATAAGCTTACCGAGGGTGATATTGAGGAAGCATTCATATCCTATCCCGACGCCGTTATTCTTCACGGTGCGCTTCCCGAAAAGATAATAGACGAGACGGTAAGACAGTCATCTGAGCACGGACTTCCAATGTTTTTGCTGACGCTTCCCGACCCGTCAAGATATCCGCTTTCGCGTATAGGCGAGTGTGAGATACTCATGACCGATGAAAACGGCGCGGTCAAATACACGGGCATCCGTCCGTCCGATCAGGAAAAATGTATGCGTGCCTGCATCGCGCTTTCGCAGCGCGTTAAGGCAAAATACGTGATAATCCGCCTCGGTGAGCGCGGAACGTTCCTCTTTGACGGTAAGTTTTCGACCTTTGTCTCTGCCTACGACGTGCCTCAGCCGAAGGGCGTAGAGAGCGACGACGCGTTCGGCGCGGCGCTTGTTTATGAATATCTCCGTTCCGACGGCGATATTGCACGCGCCTGCGACTTTGCAACCGTCGTAAGTGCAGTCTTCCTTACGCGCGGCGGCGGACTTCGCGCCTATCCGTATTTAGAGGACGTCAGAAGATTTGTTAAGAGAAACGAGATAGATTACGATGTCGACGAGCTGTAATTACGAAAAGATAACGGGAACGTTCACGTCGTCAGACGGCGAAAACACAGTACCGTATTATATCTATATCCCGAAGTGCAACCCCTTTGCGGTGCTTCAGATAAGCCACGGAATGTGCGAATATATCGAGCGCTACGAAAAAGAGGGCTTCGTCTCGCGTTTGACGGAAGTCGGAATCGTCGTCTGCGGTAACGATCATCTCGGACACGGTCCGTCGGTAAGCGATGAAAAGCTCGGATTTTTTACCGATTACGAAAAACTGACTGAGGATCTGCATATACTTAACGGAATAGTTAAAAAGCGCTATCCGCGCTTGCCGTATATCTTGTTCGGACACAGTATGGGCTCGTTTGTCGCTCGTGATTACGTGACGAAGTTTGACGATATTGACGGCGCAGTATTCAGCGGAACGTCGGCAGTAGATCAGCCGCTTGGCGCGGCTAAGATGCTGGCAAACCTCATATGTAAGATAAAGGGCGAAAACCACAGAAGTAAGCTGATATATAAGCTTGCGTTCGGCTCGTACAATAAGGAATTCAAGGACGAAAACGATACGGTATCGTGGATCTCGCGCGATGCGTCGCTACGTCAGCGATACCATAACGATAAGTACTGCAGCTTTATGTTCACTACCGCCGCGATGAGAGAGATGTTTAAGCTCCTTATCTCAATATCAAACGGCGAATGGGTCGAAAACGTGCCTATATCGCTTCCCGTTTTTCTGGTCTCGGGTGATAAGGATCCCCTTGCCGACGGCGGAGAGGGAATAAAAACGCTTTATGAGGCGCTGGACGATCACGAGATGAACGAGCTGAAGATGAAGCTTTACCCCGAAGGACGGCACGAGCTTTATAACGATCTTTGCCGAGATGAAGCGTTTGACGACCTTATTGAATGGGTAAAAGAGGTGTCGGAGGGCGTAGTCGCCTGCCGAAGCTACAGCTCGATACCGTTCGGAAAGGTGGATTTCAGTTGAAAAGACTAATGGGAATAGACTGCGGTGACGTTCGAACGGGAATCGCAGTAAGTGATCCGCTTGGAATACTCGCTTGCGGCGTCGGCACCTTCAAGGCGCCCGGCAGACGCGCGCTCATTGAGATCATTCTCGAGCAGGCGGGAAAGTACGAGATAGAAGAATTCGTCGTCGGAAATCCGATAAATATGAACGGTACTGTCGGTGACCGTTCACAAAAGGCGCAGAAGTTTGCCGCCGAACTGGAAAAGGTGTCGGGTAAGCCGGTACACCTTTTCGATGAGCGTTGCACGACGATGGTCGCGCACAGCATTATGAATATAACCGACACAAGAGGGAAGAAGCGCAAGGAAAACGTAGATACACTTTCGGCGCAGATTATCCTTCAGAACTATATGGACAGTATAAAAAAATAAATTTTAATATAAACAGGAGAACAAAAAATGAAAAAATTCCTACTTATGCTCCTTTGCGGAGTGCTTATGCTTTCGGTATTTGCTTGCGATAAGCCGAAGAAGTCCGAACCCCCGAAAGCGGATCCCCCCGATTGGGAAGAGCTTACCGACGAGTATAACGACTGGGCAAGCGAGTGCGTAAACTACCGCAGATCCTATGAAAAGGATCCTGAAAACCCCGTAAACCAGAACATGCTCAAGAAGTGGCCGAGAGACATTGCTGACTGGAAAGTAAGAGTTGACGAGATGCTCGAAGAGCTTAAGGACTTCCCCGAGGCAAAGAGCGCTTATATTGCCGAGCTGAAGGAAATATCGAAGAAGCTGACCGGTATCGAAGCGACGCCTGCCACTGCTGAAGAGATCGCTACCTTCCTTGCCGAGTACAATACTTGGGTTGACGAGTACTTAGCATTTGAGGAAGAAAATAAGGACAATAAGGTATCTGAGGCGTACAAGAGAGCGCGTAACGATTATGTTTTCGAGCTTGCTTATTGGGGCAACATGGCAGCAAGCTTTAACCTCAGAATAGAGGATGCGGAAACGCTTAACAGCTTTAACGAAGAGATCACGGCTTTCGAAGAAAAGACCAAAACATTAATTAACTGATAATTTTTCATCAAACTTAATTTGAAATGAGCTTGGCAAAGACCAAGCTCATTTTTTATTGTAACCGAAAACCACGCGATAATGGAAAACTTCTTTGGTAGGTTGAAGGTTGAGATGTATTACGGCGAAAAATTTGAATCCCCTCGAGGATTCATTGAAAAGTTGAAATAGTATATTCATTGCTACAATAACGAGAGAATATCTCTCAAACTAAAAGGAATGAGCCCGGTTCAATACCGAGCCCATTCGCAAATGATTTGATATTTAATTTTGTCTAAACTTTGGGGTTCACTTCATCACAGCCACAAAAAACAAATCAAGAATTCAAAAAACGTGAGAATTTTTGCGAAAAACCCCGACCAAATAATAATGAAGGGACTAATTTGTCTCAGAGTTTTGAAAGCAATTTTATGCGGTTAAGGGAGAAAATCTATGAGCGAAAAAGCTAATACTATGGAAGTCAGTGACAACGATGAAACTGCTGAGTGTATAGACAAATATATTGATTCTATCGTGTCTATTGAATTAGACGAATTAGCAAATATGAGCTATGATGAAATAACTTTCGACGAAGAAATGGAACTTGTCCGTCGCGAAGAGGAAGAACGCAGACGCAAAGAAGCTGAGGAGCGTGAAAGAAAGAGGCAGGAGGAGCTGGCTGCTAAGCGCGCACGTTATAAAGAACTGAATGACGCTATCGCTTTGCAGATGCAGATCATCCGTGAAAACAAGGGATGGTTTGGCGCAAAGGCAAATACACGCAAAATGGCACAGAAGCAGCTTGAGTCATTACAGATTCAGCTTGTTCGCGAGTTCCCGTTTGGATTGAAGGAGTAAGCGAGAATACGCTTGACCGTAGTTCCGAAGTGTTGCGGGAAAGTTACCTTTAAGCCACCATAATAATTCTCCAAAAATTACCATTCATATAAAAAGGAAATCGAACCATAATAAGACCAGAGCCGGAAAACGGCTTGAAAACAAATACCTTTTAAGGTAAGGAGAAAAATTAAAATGGCTACTAAAAGCAACAAGAACGTAGTGCCCGAAGCACGCGCAGCTCTTGATAAGTTCAAGATGGAAGCTGCAAGCGAGGTTGGCGTAAACCTCAACAATTCCTACAATGGCGACATCACCGCAAAGCAGGCAGGATCTGTTGGCGGACAGATGGTCAAGAAGATGATCGAGAAGTACGAGAACGATCTTAAGAACGGCAGATAAATCAATGCATGGAAAGCTCCGCTTTATGCGGGGCTTTTTCCGTTGAGACGGAAAAATATTTTGAAAAAATTCTAAAAACCCATTTCTTTATTCACAATTATGGTGTATAATAGTATCATCTATACCTGTGCTGTCCGATCCGACTTATGGGCAGCGCGAAAAAACTGTCGGAGAAACGGACGTATTTATGAATAAAGTACTTAACAAATTAAACGGATTTGACGGAGTAAAGGGACCTGTTCTTACTATCGTAATGGACGGCGTCGGAATCGCTCCCGATAACGGCGGAAATGCAGTTGCAGCCGCATACACTCCTAATCTCGATATGCTTATGGCGAAGTATCCTACTCTTTCGCTCAAGGCACACGGAACCGCTGTCGGACTTCCTTCCGACGACGATATGGGTAACTCGGAGGTCGGACACAATGCTCTTGGCTCGGGACAGGTATTTGCGCAGGGCGCAAAGCTCGTTTCGCAGTCTATCGAAAGCGGAAAGCTTTTCGCTTCCGATACATGGAAGAAGGTCGTTTCCAACGTAAAGGAAAACGGCTCGACGCTCCACTTCCTCGGACTTTTCTCCGACGGAAACGTACATTCGCATATTGATCACCTCAAGGCGCTCATCGTTCACGCAAAGGAAGAGGGAATCTCGACCGTTCGTGTTCACATCCTGCTTGACGGACGTGACGTTGGCGAGACATCCGCACTTGATTACGTTCTTCCTTTTGAAGAATTCCTTTCCGACCTCAGAAGCGAGTCGTTCGACATCGCTATCGCGTCTGGCGGTGGAAGAATGAAGATAACCATGGACCGTTACGAGGCAAACTGGGCAATGGTCGAAGCCGGCTGGAAGACTCACGTTCTCGGAGAGGGAAGAGCATTCGCTTCTGCTGAGGAAGCTATCAATGCGTATAGAGCGGAGCTTGGCGTTATCGACCAGGATCTTCCTCCTTTCGTTATCGAAAAGGACGGACAGCCCGTCGGTACGGTAAACGACGGCGACAGCGTCGTATTCTTCAATTTCCGCGGAGACCGTTCTATTGAGATCTCGAAGGCGTTTGACGACGTTGAATTTGACAAGTTCGACCGCGTTCGCTACCCGAAGGTAGTTTACGCAGGTATGCTTGAATACGACGGCGACCTTCACATTCCGTCTAACTACCTCGTAAATCCCCCCGAAATCACCAATACCCTCGGTGAGTATCTCACCGATGCAGGCGTAAAGTGCTACGCTATTTCCGAAACGCAGAAGTACGGTCATGTTACTTATTTCTGGAACGGAAACAAGAGCGGAAAGTTCGACGAGGAGCTTGAGACCTACGTTGAGATCCCCTCCGACATCGTTCCCTTTGAGCAGAGACCTTGGATGAAGTGCGCCGAGATCACCGATGCGCTTATCGAGGCGCTCAAGAGTGGTGAATATAAGTATCTCCGTTGCAACTTCCCGAACGGCGATATGGTTGGTCATACCGGCTCCTTTGCAGCAACCAGGTGCAGTATGGAAGCTCTCGACCTCCAGCTCGGCAGAATCCTCAAGGTTCTTGACGAGGTTGGCGGCGTTGCGCTTATCACTGCAGACCACGGTAACGCCGACGAGATGTTTGAGCTTGACAAGAAGACGAAGATGCCGAGCAAGAAGGCAAAGACCAGCCATACTCTTAACCCCGTTCCCTGCATCTTCTACGATAACGTTCATAGCAGCGAATATACCGTTAAGGCAGAGGGAAGCTACGGTCTATCGAACGTTGCCGCAACTGTAACAAATCTTCTCGGCTACGAGGCACCCGATATGTGGGACGCTTCGATGATCGAGGTAAAATAAGTATAAATAAAGGTGTATTATGCCCGAAAACAATGAGAGGAAAAAGGATTTTCTGCGTTCGCTTGGCGACCTGAACGCAGACGGTATCCGCGCAAAGAAAAAGAAAAAGCGCCGTGTCGTTGACACAGTGCTTGATAACTTGCGCTTTCTTCTCATGGGCGTATGCGTTGTCGTGTTTGCCTTCAGCGTGTATAATATCGGAAAATCCTTTGTAGATTACGACGAGCAGAATCGCATTTACGATGCGATCGGCGATTTCGTAATGGATAAAAACAACGTCGGAATGATGTTTGCCGATCAGAATATGCAGGCAACCCCCGATCACGATAACGCTCTTAAAATGACTGACGACGATCTTTCGGATTACACGAACGCGCAGGTCGTTAACAAGGAATACGCAAGGGTAAGAGTCAAGCTTCTGAATCTTAAAAACCGCTATCCCGATCTTTACGGATGGATTTCGGTGTCGGGAACGAATATAAACTACCCGATAATGCAGACGAATAACAACGATTATTACCTTAATCATTCCTATAGCGGCTCTCTGCTTGGCGCAGGTGCGATATTTGCAGATTTCACGTGCGAGCCGAAGCTGATGCAGAATAAAAATCTCGTCGTGTACGGACATCATATGTCAAACTCGTCGATGTTTCATCAGCTCGACAATTTCCTTAAGGAATCGTTCTTTATGAACAACGGCAATGTCATCGTTTACACGCTTGACGGAATGTATACCTATCAGATATACTCAATATACGAAACGCATAAATACTATCCTTATATAACAACGTATTTCTCAAATGACGAGAAGTTCATTGAGTTTGGCGAGACGTCAGAGCAAAAGTCGATATACCGCAAGGGAAAGGTCCACTTTGACGGAAACAGTAAGCTTCTTACTCTCTCGACCTGTAATAACCGATTCTCGGATGGACGTCTTGCCGTTCACGCTATAATGGTAGACGCATACAATAATCCTAATTCTTAAGGAAGATCACGCAAATGAAGCTTTCGGTCCTTATTCCGATGTATAATGAAAAGAATATTGCCGAAAACACAGCGAGAACGCTCGTCGGATGTCTTGCGCCCGAGTTCGGTGACGATTTTGAGATCGTCTTTTCCGACGACGGAAGCACTGACGGTTGTGGTGAGCTTGTAAAGGCGCTTGATCTGCCGAACGTCAGGGTCGTTTCTTATCCCGATAACCGCGGAAAGGGAAGCGCTGTTCGTGAAGGCATAAAAAAATGCGTCGGAGACGTTATCGTTTGTACCGACTGTGACCTCGCTTACGGCACCGATGCGATAATCAATATATATAACAGGATAATTTCGGGCGGCGAGCACGTTATTATCGGATCACGCAATATCGCGTCCGACGGCTACGAGGGATATACGTTTTTGCGGAAGATGATGTCAAAGACGTATATAAAGCTCGTTTCGCTTATCGCCGGCTTCCGTTATTCCGATTCGCAGTGCGGGCTGAAATGTTATTGCATAGAATCCGCGAGAAGCATCTTTGAGTATTGTACCGTAAACGGCTTCGCTTTCGACCTTGAAGCACTGCTTCTTGCCGAAAAATTCGGAATGAAGATCGCAGAGGTCCCCGTCAAGATCATAAACCACCGCGAAAGCACGTCGAAGGTGCATCCGTTCCGTGACTCTGTCAAGATGATCAGAGACGTTAAAAAAATGAAGAAACGGATCAAAAAACTGAAGATATGAAAACAGCACCCGAGAGGGTGCTGTTTTTTTGTGGGTGTATTTTTTCGCATTTCTTTATTTGGAGAAAGAAACGCTCGCAAAGAAACGTGCCAAGGGGCAAACCGTTTGAATTTTGCCTATGCAAAATTCTGCACACGTTTTCCCCTTTGAAAACCCCTTTCAATTTAAGGAAGCTTCGTGACGTTAAATCGTTGCTCCCACGTCATTGTAGGGACGGGCGTCTTCGACCGTCCGCCGCTCCCACGCTCACTCTGTTATAGACAACTAAATTTTTTGCTACATCGGTTGTAGGGCGGGGGCAAGCTCGGAACCTCCAAAACTCGCATTCGCTCGTTTCGAGGAACCCCACGCGCTCCCGCCGCAAAAGCGATGAAACTAAGAGCATTCCCTATGGGGAAGGTCAAATCGCCATGTCCCAATATTGACAAAAAATTTTTGCCGTGATACAATATTTATAGTGAACAAGGCATTTTTTGGCAGTTATGGTAATGTGTTTGAACACGATAGATTGTGTTGATTTTCCGCTTGATTTGGAGGAATTGATATGAAAAAACTATTTGTGATGTTTTTTTCCGTTATGACTATTTGCTTTGTCGCAACGCTTGGCACAACGGCCGTAAGTGCGGCGACGAGTGGCAAGATAGGCGGTTGTACCTGGTCTTTGGACGGCACCGTGCTTACTATTAGCGGCAACACGTATATGGGAGCCGGTTCTCCTTGGGGCAAAAGTATTACCGAAGTCATAATCGAAGACGGCGTAACCACCATTGGATATTATGCCTTTGAGGACTGCACAAGCCTAACAAGCATAACGATTCCCGATAGTGTAACCTCAATCCGCGATAATGCCTTCTCCGGTTGCACGAGCTTAACGAGCATAACTATTCCCGACAGCGTGACCTCAATCGGCGATAATGCC
>JAGASS010000036.1 GCA_017621655.1 Clostridia bacterium
CCGAAAAATGAAATTAACATCGCTTTTGCGCGGGAAGGGAAGCCCCTCGCCTGCGAGAGGTATATTGAACGTGAATTTGTAGGGACAGGCGTCCTCGACTGTCCGTTCGGGAAGAATGTAACATCGTTTTTATGCGGGCGAACACAGTTCGCCCCTACCGTGAAAATATCAAACATTTCCGTAGGGGCGAACTGCGTTCGCCCGTCTTTACGTAAAGAAACATCGTTTTCAAACGGGGCGTCGAGGACGTCGCCCCCTACAGATAACGCGGCGAAGCTTCGGGGCGTTCTCTTGCCTTCCCCTTAACTCACTTCTTCCCTTTCTCAAAGGAAATACCGTTCATATCGCTTATTACACCGCTGATATTTTGCGCGGAGCATATCTTGAATGCAAATCGCTTGCGGTATTTGCTACTGTCGAAAAGAAAATACTGTTCCTTGGAATTTTCGATCATAAGACGACGGAGGGCGCTTTCCTCCTCCGAGTGATCGGATATCGTTCCGTCCTCGTCAATGCCTTGCGCAGAGAAGAAGCAAATATTCGCATAAAGCTCGGAAATATTCTTTTCCGCAATGCTTCCGACTAAGGCGTGCGAATTTTCAACCGACATCCCTCCCGTAACGTAACAGCGAACGTGTCTTTCCTTCAGCTTCTCAGCAACGAGGGTGCTGTTCGTTATGACTGTCAGATTTTGCTCCTGAGAAAGGTGCTGAGTGAGTCGGCTGACGGTCGACGACGCGTCGAGGAACACAACGTCACCCGTATGTATCAGCTTCGCTGCCTTTTTGACAAGATGCTCCTTTACGGATGCGTTGCTGGTGTTTCGCAAATCAAAGGGCACCTCGCGGTTTTCGTGCTCGGGGATTGCGGCACCGCCGTAGCAACGGGTGATCAATCCTGCCGCCTCCATCTCAATGAGGTCGCGGCGGATCGTTATCGGCGCAACGTAAAGCTGCTTGGATAGAAAGTTGACCGTGCAGTATTTCCTTTGCTTGACGATCTCAAGAATGTGATCCTGCCTTTCCTTTTTGATCATTTTTGTTCCTCTCTGTTCGACTTTGGTTGTAATTATGCTCGTTTATCAGATTATAAAACAATACTTGCACAAATGCTGTTCATTTGATATAATAGTATCATACCAGTGAAAGGATGTCAATAACCATGAAAAAGATAACGATTATCGGTGCAGGCATGATGGGCTCAGCCCTTGCATTCCCCGCCGCAGAAAACGGAAACGAGGTCCGCCTCGTCGGAACACACCTCGATAGAGACATTATCGAAAACTGCCGCGCAAAGGGTCGCCACACGAAGTTCAATAAGGACTTCCCCGCAGGCGTTTCCTACTATCAGATCGAAGAGCTTGAGACGGCTCTCATAGGTACAGACTTTATCATTTGCGGCGTCAGTAGCTTTGGAGTAGAATGGTTCAGAGATGAGATCTTGCCGAAGCTTCCCGAGAATATTCCGGTAATTTCGGTAACCAAGGGTCTTATGAATACCCCCGAGGGCAATCTTCTTACCTATCTTGATATATGGCAGGCAAAGCTTGACGAGCTTGGCAAGAATATCCCGCTTAACGCTATCGGCGGTCCTTGCACGAGCTACGAGCTTGTCGCACACGACCAGACCGAGGTCTCCTTCTGCGGTAAGGATCTAAATGTCCTCAGAATGATCAAGAGCGCAATGGCAACCGATTATTATCATATCAGCTTGTCTACCGACATCGTCGGCGTTGAGAGCGCAGTCGCACTTAAGAACGGATACGCTCTCGGTATCGCTCTTACCATCGGCTTG
The DNA here is from genome assembly GCA_017621655.1 of Clostridia bacterium. GTDB lineage: Bacteria > Bacillota > Clostridia > Oscillospirales > CAG-272 > Colimorpha_A. The sequence continues at coordinate 1,795 of JAGASS010000036.1, forward strand.
AATCAGAAGGCATTCGGTATTGACAGTGAGCTTCACTTCAATTCTCAGGCGGCGATCTTCGGTCAGTCGGTAAGAGAGATGAACAAGCTTCTTAAGCTCCAGGGCGCAGGAGATTTTGACAATCTCGTGCTTGGCGCAGGAGACCTTTACGTAACGGTATACGGAGGAAGAACGCGTCTTGTCGGAATCCTGCTCGGACGCGGACTCAATATCGACGAGGCAAAGGCAGAGCTTAAGGGCGTCACCCTCGAATCCCTCGTCGTTGCCGAGCGAGTTGCAAAGGCAATAAAGGTAAAGGCGGAAAAGGGACTTGTAAATATAGAGGAATTTCCGCTTCTTATGCACATAGATGAGATCATCACTCAGAAGAAGCCGGTCGATATTCCGTGGGAAGCATTCACGTTTGAGAGATAAAAATATGAATTATTGGACGCAAAGCACCAAAAACATCTACGTCGCGGCACACATGGGCGGTGCGGCAGATCATCCCGAAAACACTATGGAGGCGTTCAGAGCGTCGTTAAAGTTCGATATAGACCAGATCGAGACTGACCTTCACATGACGAAGGACGGAGAGATCATTCTGATGCATGATGACACAGTCGATGGAACCACAAACGGTACCGGTCTTATTCGCGAGATGACGCTGTCTGAGATCAAGACTCTTGATGCAGGCAACGGAAACGAGGTTCCTAGGCTCATCGAGCTTATGGAGCTTGTAAAGGATCATCCTACGCTCACTCTTGACGTCGAGCTTAAAGATTATCCCATCGAGGGCAGAGATGAGTTCGCGTATGAAGCTTGCGATAAGGCGCTTAAGATAATTGACGATTACGGCTTTACCGACCGCGTCGTCATCAATTCCTGGGACGTCAAGCTTCACGAGTACATATACGGCAAATACGGAAACAAGTACCGTCTTCATATGTACTATCCGAAGAGACATCTTGAATGGTACAATCCCTCAACAAGCGATCCCTACGTTTACGGCTACTGCACCTGCATATTCGGATTTCTTGAGGGCGAGATAACGCGCTCGGATACCGAAAAGCTTCAGAAGGAAACGGGAATCCGCCTCTGGGCAGGAACTTATGCAAATAACGAAAAGTCCATCGACGCTTCTATCGCGATGGGCGTAGAGCTTATCACCTGCGATAATCCCGGCGAGGTCATCGAAATTTTAAGAAAAAAGAATCTTCACAGATAAAAAAACATCCCCCCGCATAGCGGGGGGTATTTCATTTTCGGGCGTAGCCCTAATACTACTGGCTGCGCACAAGTGCGCCTTAAATTGGCCTGCCAGCCACGCATTGGATACTTGCTACCCATAAATGGGTTCAGGGACGTTTCATCGCCTCCCTCCGGGAGGGAGGTGGATTTTTGCGAAGCAAAAAGACGGAAGGAGTACGCGATGAAAGGAATTATAGAGCGTTGCCCTTCTCATTAGGGCGGTTCTGTAAATATCTTCTGTCGGACGTTTCTCGCCCGATGGCTCCTTCAGTCACCTTCGGTGACAGCTCCCGTAGGTCGCGCAGCAAACTACTCCGGAGTTGGAGCCATTGGCACGAACTACCCTTAAACTACATTTTTTCTCTACATCATTTCTGTTCATCGGTTAACCTTTTTTGAACCACGCGACTATCGCGTGGTTTTGGTGTACAAGAAAACCGCCTCGGGTCAGCCGAGGCGGTTTTATCATTTCTTTCCCTTTTTCTGTTTCTTTTTCTTCTTCTTTTTGACCTTCTTTTTCTTGTCTATATCGGGGTCCTCGAAAACCTCTTCGGGAGGATTGTCAAGAAGCCACGGATTAGCAAGATAACGGCGGAAGACCTTGAATGCGGAAGCATAAGCGAAGCCGTCGCAGATTCGCTCGTCGGTGACGACCGTGTAGTCAATATACTTGCGGCGAACGGGATTTCCCTCAAGGTCAAGCTCGCAAGCGTGACGCTTTGCGCCGAAGGCAATGAAGACGGGAACGTTACCGAAGTTGTAAAGATGATGATAAATAGGCGGAATTCCGAGAGAGCCCATTGAGGTGATGAACATCGAGCCGTGGAAGGGGCTTACCTTAGTTAGACCGCCGGGAAGAAGTCCGAAATAGTCGAGGGTCTTAAGAAACCAGACAACGAACTTTTTGATCAGCCCGGGAACGTAGTTAAGAATACGTGCAACGCCGTCAAATGCGTTTTCGCCGCCCGAAAACGCTTCGTTATAGGTGTTCGTGAAGCGTTCAAAAACGTCCCTCGCTGTATCCTCGGGACGGAAGATGACTTTGATAACGGTGTTCGTATTTTTAGACGAAAGCTCTTCCTTTACCGCCATATTGACCTGAATGTCCTTGCGCGCGTAGATCTTCTGACCCGATAGAAAGCGGTTAAGATACGGCTTCTGCGAGACGGTGCGGACGTAAGCGGCGAGAATTACGTGCATGATACCGAAATTCTTCAGTCCCTGCTCGCGCTTTTCCTTAACGTACTTTTCCGCCGGAGTCGTTTCAAACTTGTCGTTAAAATAGTTTGACGCATCGTTTCGTTCAACCATTATATAAGGCGAAACGTAATCGTACGGATCAAGTCCTCGGACCTTGTATCCGTCGGCGCGGTCGCCGAGTTTTCTTCTTCTTTTTTCGTACATCAATATGATCCTTTCAAGGGTTATACGGTGTTATCTTTATAATTATATCAAAAAAAGTAAGATATGGCAAGGTTTTTTCGCAATTTGTGGACAAAGAATAAAATATTTATAAATATATTATGTGTTAACCGAATAGTATTCCAAAAACCTTTCGCCCAAAAATCACGGCAAAAGCGAAACTGCGTCACCGTTTTATCTTTTTTTCGCGCGAAAAACGAGGTAAGTATAAAAGCACCCTAATATCGTCAAAAAGAATTAAAACGCGCAGTCGTCTCTTCGACAGACTGCGCGTCCGAGTTGGTGTAAAATGTGACTTACTAAAACAAAGGACGGACGAAAAAATGGAAAAAACGGATTCTGAGAAGAAAAAAGAAAAGGGAATACTAGCGCCGCTATCAAAATGGGTAGGTACATATGTAAAAAACGAAAAGAGCGCCGAAAAAACGCAGTCTAAGACGGCGGAATCGGGACTGAAGGGGATCGCCGCCTTCATTTTCGCATTTACTCTGTCGCGTGCCGAGGTGTTTGGCGGAACGATGCCGTTCGGTCTAGCATATCTCAGCGGAAGCGAAAAGCACGTCGGCTGGGCTTTAAGCGGAATCCTGCTATCCTCTCTATACGGCGAGAAAAGAACGATATATCTTGTCGCCGCGTTGCTTGTTGCGATAATTCGGCTTCTGGTATCGTATATTTTAGAGGGACGGCGCGAAAGGATATTTTCGGAGCCGCTGTCGTTGCGGCTCGCAGTCGGCGCGGCAGGCGGCTTCGTTTGCGGAATATATGGGATTTTTGCAGGCGGATTCGGTCAGAAGCAGCTCTTTCAGGCAATATTTATGATATTTGCAGTGCCGCTTTCGGCATATCTTTATTCGGGAATTCTTGGAAGAAAAAGAGAGGGAGAGGCGCGCGAGGAGCTTGGATCCTTTGCGCTATATCTATCCTTCATCATAGGACTAAAAAGCTTCGGCTTTCTCGGCTTCTCGCCTGCTCTTGTGGTCGGCTCGCTTATCACCTTGACGTCGGCGCTCAGCGGCGGAAGCGTAAAGGGCGGACTTATCGGGATGTCGGGCGGACTCTGCATAGGGGCGGAGCAGGCGGTCATGATGGGATTGATGGGTGCCATCACGGGTACGCTCAGACGCTACTCGCAGATCGCCTCCGTTGGCGGCGGATGTATAAGCGGCGTGATATTCGCGCTCGTGACGGGCGGAAGCGGCTCGCTTATGACGACAGTACCTGCACTTTTGTGGGGCGGAGCGATATGCCTGCCGATAGTAAGATTCGGCGGAGGCGCGAAGCTGAGCATATTGGGGAATCGCACCGTAATGAGCGAGGAAGCGTCAAGCACTACGATGCTGATAAGCAAAAAGGAGGAGGCGATGACGGCGCGTCTGAACGCATTGTCTGACGCGATGACCTCCCTTTCAAGCGTCTTTTACGCGCTCTCGAACCGACTTTCGACCCCGGGTGCCTGGCAGGTAAGGGGAATATGCGAAGCGTCCTTCAAAAAATACTGCAAATCCTGTTCTCAGAATATGGTCTGTTGGGGACGAGAATACGAAAGGACTGCCGACGTGATGAACAAGCTGGCGAACGCTGTAGTTCGGCACGGGAATGCCGATTCTTCCTACGTCCCGAGCTATTTTCTCGACGTTTGTCCAAACACCGTAAAGGCGCTTTCGGAGGTCAACCTCACCCACGCGCGGCTGCTTGAAAGTGCCGCGAAGCAGAACAAGACCGAGGTATTCGCGCTCGACTACGAGGCGATGGCGAAGCTGCTTTCGGAGGCATCGGAGGAAAACGCGCAGGAGTATATCCTCGACGGCGAGCTGACCGAAAAGGTGAGAAGAACAGCGCTCGATATGGGAATGGGCTTCCACAGTATAGCGGTCTACGGAAAAAGAAAAAAGACCGTCATCGGCGGCGGTATAGACCTTGAAAACGTCCGTCTGACTACGGAGGAAATGAGAAAAGCGTTCTCGGATGCCTGCGGAGTTGAGCTGAATACGCCCGAAATTAAAATGGAGGACGACTACACGACGATGCTCACAAGCGCTAAACGAACGGTAGGATGTGAATCCGCACGCGCGTCGGTAAAGAAAAAGGGCGAGGAGGTCAACGGTGATAGCGCGATAGTGTTTGAAAATCGCGAGGACAAGTATTACGCGCTGATAAGCGACGGAATGGGAAGCGGCGAGGACGCGTCAATGACCTCCAAAACTACGGGTATATTCTTAAGCAAGCTCCTCGCGGCGGGCAATAAGAAAAATACCGTTCTTAAAATGCTGAATAATTTTATCAGAAATAAAAATCTCGAATGCTTTGCGACTGTCGACCTGCTTGAAGTCGATATGCTGACGGGCGAAGCGTCGTTTATCAAAAGCGGCGCGGCGGCTTCGTACGTTATAAGAAAAGGACGCCTTTTCAAGATCGCGTCTAAGTCGCTTCCGATAGGAATAACGCGTGAGATCGCGTCGGAGGAGGTCAAGTTTAAGCTTGAAAAGGACGATCTTATCGTGATGATAAGCGACGGTGTCAGCCAAAGCTTTGAGGACGGCGCGTGGCTTCTTTCGATGCTCTCGGAGGAGATTGACGCTGACGGTCCGCTTGCGAATATCGCCCGTTCGATCCTCGAGCAAGCAAAGAAGAAAAACGAAAGAAGCGACGATATGACGGTCGTTGCAGTGAGGGTGGTTTGAATCTCACCTTTCTTACTCGTGTAAGAAAGGTGACCAAAGAAACACGCCAAGGGGCAAACCGTGAAATTTGCATAGCAAATTTCTCACGTTTTCCCCTTTGGAAACCCCTTTCGGCTTAAGGAAGACGCGCCGCGTTGTCTTGCCTCGCCCTCTGGGAGAGGTGGTCCGAAGGACCGGAGAGGGTGTAGGGACAGGCAACCTCGGGAACCCCCAAAACTCGCGTTCGCTCGTTTCGGGGAACCCCTACCTCGACTGTCCGCTGCTCCCACGCTCACTCTATTATCCGCACAAGGAGCAATTTGAACGTTACCTTACCTTCTCCAGTGGGAGAAGGGGGACCACCGAAGGTGGTGGATGAGGTGTTCGGGAAGGATGTAACATCGTTTCAAAACGGACAGTCGGGGACGCCTGTCCCTACAAATCATCGTTCAATATGCCTTTTGTAGGGGAGGGGTTTCCCCTCCCGCCGCAACTCCACGCTCACTCTATTTGCTGCATCAAAAAATCTCCCTGCCGAAATTCAGCAGAGAGATTTTGTTATAATCACGGTCAATCTTCTTCCAACAATTTGGACGGCGGTATTTTTAATACCTGTGCGATCTTAAATAATGTTTCGAGCGAAACGCCGCGCACCGTGCCGGGACCTTCTACTTGACCTATGAAGTTTACACTTTTATCAATTAGTTCCGCGAAATGCTCTTGTGTGTAACCGGCTTTCTTTCGGTAGTAGGCAATCTTTAGACCTAAAGTTATATATTTATCAGCAAACTCAGTATTCATTGTTTCGCCCCCCTTATATTAATAGTTTACAAGGAAACGAAGTAAATTATAACTTTGTACAATTAAAAGATTATTTACTTTGAGTCAGTAATGATGTATAATATATAATAAATCATTTAATTGGAGTGAAACATTATGAATATGAATACCTGCTGTTTTTTCGGTCACAGAAGCATAATAGAAACTGAAGAACTAAAAGCTCAATTAACCGAAACCGTCGAAAAGCTGATTACGGACGAAAACGTAGACACTTTTTTGTTTGGCAGTGGAAGTAGATTTAACAGTCTGTGTCTTGAGCTTGTGACGCAAATAAAGGAAAAGTACCCACACGTAAAACGAATCTACGTGCGGGCAGAGTTTCCGTATATTACCGATCAATATCTGGCTTATTTGCTCAAATTCTGCGATGATACCTATTACCCCGAAAAAATTCTCGGCGCAGGTAGAGCCGCCTACGTTGAGCGCAACTATGAAATGATAAATTATAGCAAATACTGTATCGTTTATTATGACGAACAATGTGCGCCAAGTACCCGTAGAAGCGGCACGAAAATCGCTCTCGACTATGCCGTAAAGAAAGGCAGAGAAATCATAATTTTTCCGTCTTGAGGATTTACATTTCCTTCTTTATCCTCTCAATTGCCCCCTTTTCTACCCTTGAGACCTGCGCCTGCGAGATCCCGATCTCCGACGCGATCTCCATCTGTGTCCGTCCCTTGTAAAAACGCAAATTCAAAATAGTCTTTTCACGCTCCGAGAGATTTTTAAGCGCCTCTCGGAGCGCAATGCTTTCAAGCCAGCTTTCCTCAGATGCGGAATCGTCACGAAGCTGATCCATAACGTAAAGCGAATCGTCGCCTTCGCCGTAAACGGGATCGTATATCGAGATTGGCGCCGAGATCGCCTCAAGAGCGCGTGAGACCTCCTCTTTCGTTTTCGTCTCACCCTCCTTATTAAGCTCCTCGACGATCTCGTCGATCGTCGCATCCTTGCAGTCGCGACGTGAAATGACCTCCTTCGCCTGAAGCGCCCGATAAGCGAGATCGCGAAGCGAACGGCTCACGCGAACGGAATTGTTGTCTCGCAGATAACGCTTTATTTCACCAATTATCATCGGCGTGAATATACCGAGACGAAAAAAGAAATTTTTCAAAACTATTGCCAATGAGGTGGAAATGCGTTATAATTATTCTAATAAACCCCTAAAGGAGCAAAATAAAATGGCAGATAAAAGAAAAGTAGGCACAGTATGCGTTCAGGGCGGATACACGCCCGGAAACGGCGAGCCGAGACAGATACCGATAATTCAGAGCACGACGTTCAAATACGCGACGGGCGAGGCGATGGGAAAGCTATTCGACCTCGAAGCGTCGGGGTATTTCTACTCGCGCCTTCAGAACCCGACCTGTGACACGGTCGCGGCAAAAATTTGCGAGCTTGAGGGCGGAACTGCCGCTATGCTCACCTCCTCGGGTCAGGCGGCGTCCTTTTACTCCATTTTCAATATAGCGTCCTGCGGCGACCACATCGTGTCGAGCGCGTCTATCTACGGCGGAACGTATAACCTTTTCGCCGTTACTATGAAGCGCATGGGAATCGAGTTTACCTTCGTTTCCCCCGACTGCTCCGACGAGGAGCTTGAACAGGCGTTCAAGCCGAATACGAAGGCGGTGTTCGGTGAGACTATTGCAAACCCGGCTCTTACCGTTTTCGATATAGAAAGATTTGCGAATGCCGCACATAAGCACGGCGTTCCGCTGATAGTCGATAATACCTTCGCAACCCCCGTAAACTGCCGTCCGTTCGAATTCGGCGCAGATATAGTAACTCATTCGACGACCAAGTATATGGACGGTCACGGTGCGGCAGTCGGCGGCTGTATCGTTGACTCGGGTAAGTTCGACTGGACGAAATACCCCGATAAATTCCCCGGACTCTGCACGCCCGATGACAGCTATCACGGCGTGACCTATACCGAGCGCTTCGGACTCGAGGGCGCGTATATAACGAAGGCGACCGCGCAGCTTATGCGTGACTTCGGATCGGTTCAGTCACCTCAGAATGCGTTTATTCTCAACCTCGGACTTGAAAGCTTGCACGTGAGAATGAAGCGTCACTGCGAGAATGCCGAGAAGATCGCGAAATACCTTGAAAAACACGAGAAGATCGCGTGGGTAAACTATCCCTCGCTTGAATCCTCGCCTTATTATGACCTCGCTAAAAAGTACCTGCCGAACGGCTCCTGCGGAGTCGTAAGCTTCGGCGTGAAGGGCGGACGCGAGGCGGCGCAGAGTTTCATGGGTAAGCTGAAGATCGCCGCTATTGAGACGCACGTCGCAGACGCGCGCTCCTGCTGCCTGCACCCGGCAAGCACGACTCACCGTCAGATGTCCGACGAGGAGCTTGAAAAGGCAGGCGTTCCCTCCGACCTCGTTCGCCTCTCCGTCGGTCTTGAGGATGCAGACGACCTTATCGCCGACATCGAGCAGGCGCTGAACTGATATTTAAGGGCAAGATAGAACGCCCTCTTGCCTTCCCCTTGGGGAAGGTGTCAACCGAAGGTTGACGGATGAGGTTAGGACGCGAAGCGTCCGTTATACCTTCTCCAGCAGGAGAAGGTGTCGGCGAAGCCGACGGATGAGGTGTCTATATAGGGAACTTACTCCTCATCCACCATGGGTATTCTGCCCGCGGTCCCCCTTCTCCCTCAGGAGAAGGTATATTATCGTCCCGATTCTCTTTATAGTTTAATATACCATACCCCAAAAGGAAACCACAAAATGCCGATAAAGATACCAAACAATCTCCCTGCCGCCGAGATCCTATCACGCGAAAACATCTTCGTGATGGACGAAACGCGCGCGGAGGGGCAGGACATACGTCCGCTTCAGATACTGATACTGAACCTGATGCCGAAGAAGATAGAGACTGAAACACAGCTTTCGCGTCTGCTCGGAAACACGCCGCTTCAGGTCGAAATGGAGCTTATAAAAACGAGCACCTACGAATCGAAGAACGTAGCGAAGGAGCATATGCTCAAGTTTTATAAAACGTTCTCCGACGTAAAGCACCGCAACTTCGACGGAATGATAATAACGGGCGCGCCCGTTGAGCAAATGCCGTTCGAGGAGGTCGAATATTGGGAGGAGCTTTGCGAGATAATGGAGTGGAGCAAGACCCACGTTCACAGCACCTTCCACATCTGCTGGGGCGCACAGGCGGGTCTTTACTACCATTTCGGAATTGAAAAGCGCGCTCTTCCGAGCAAGCTTTCGGGAGTCTATCCGCACCACGCAGATTATAAGAATTCGATGCTTCTGCGCGGATTTGACGACGTTTTCCCCGTTCCGCAGAGCCGTCATACGACGGTCGACCGCGCCGACGTTGAAAAGGTCGAGGGACTTAAGATCCTCGCGTCGTCGGATGAATGCGGAGTCTACGCTATGGCGACGAAAAACGGTAAGCAGATATTCATAACCGGTCATAGCGAGTACGACGCGTATACTCTCTCGGACGAATATTTCCGTGACCTCGATGCGGGCAAAAATCCGCATATTCCGGTAAATTACTTCCCGAACGATGACGTTTCAAAGCCGCCCGTCGTGACTTGGCGCTCGCACGCAAACCTGCTCTATTCGAATTGGCTTAACTATTTCGTCTATCAGACGACCCCGTTCGACCTTTCAACGCTTGATAAATAAAAAACAGACGACGGAAACGTCGTCTGTTTTCTCACTCTGTTGCATATAATTCGGCGTTTCACGACATCTTGTAGGGGGCGACGTCCCCGACGCCCCGTTTATAGGTTAAAAAGTTTCAACCCAAAACGGATTATTATCAACATATTTGTCTAATCTATCGGTTAATGTGATTTTGTCGTGGTAGCGGGGCGTCGGGGACGTCGCCCCCTACAAACAACACCTCGATAATTTGTAAAATGGCAGATAGAGTGAACGCGGGAGCAAGCCCCTCCCCATACTAAAGGTATAGTAAACGTTGTCTACCTTCTCCAGCGGGAGAAGGGGGACCACCGAAGGTGGTGGATGAGGTGTTCGGAAAGGATGTAACATCGTTTTTGTGCGGACAGTCGGGGACGCCTGTCCCTACAAACAACGTATCGAAGCTTCGCCACGTTGCCTTACCTTCCCCTCAGGGGAAGGCAAGAACACCCTTTGGCATCGCCAAAGGGTGTCATTTTTATATCTTCAATTTCTCTCCAATATCGGAGAATTCCTCAGGCGTGACCTTCATAACTGCCCTATCGTAGGTGATAAGACCGTTGATCTCGTCCTCAATGTCGGTCAGCTGCGTGTAAACCGCGGCGCAAAGGCCGTTACCGACAAGCGGAATTATCTCTTCTTCATACAGACGTCGGAGTGCGGAGACGAATTCCTCGCGGCTGTCGCATTTTCCGTAGCCGTACGCCTTGTCGGGATTGAAAACGTGGTCTTCAACTCGGTAGCTGTAACCGCCGAATTCCGATAGAAACATCGGCTTGTCTTTTGGCTTCAGTTTCACCTTTCGGAAATAAATATGTCGGCTGTCGAGATCGGTTTCTTTACATCTGAACCAACCCGACGCGGTGTCGATAAAACGTGTCGGATCGAGCTTCTTCAAGCGACGGTAGGCACTATCACCGTCAAACTGACCCCAGCCCTCGTTGAATATCGTCCAAAGGCAGATCGACACGTGATTTTTGAGGAGCGCCACAGTCTCGTCAAGATGCGAAAGGAACGCCTGGCGGCTTCTTTTATCGCGGTGAAGCTTCTTGTCACTGCGCGAGATGAATCCGACAGTCGGAAGCGCGGTATCGAAGAAAAACGAGTATTTACCGTTATTGACCATGTCCTGAAAAACGACGATGCCGTGCTTGTCGCAAAGGTGGTAGAAATAGGGATGCTCGACCTTAATGTGCTTGCGGAGCATATTAAATCCGAGAGCTTTTGCGCGGAGAATATCGCTTTCCATACATTCTACCGACGCAGGAGTGAAGATGCCGTCGCTGAAATAGCCCTGATCGAGAAGCCCGTGGAAGAAATAGGGCTTTCCGTTGAGGCAGAGACGCTGATGCGAATCAACCGTCTTGATCTCAAGTGAACGTAGCGCAAAATAGGAGCGTACTATGTCAATCTCGGTCACGATCTCAAATTCGTATAAATAGGGGTCATCGGGTGACCAAAGACGCGGAGAATCAAGCGTTATCTCGGCTTTTCCGTCTTTAAGAGGGAAAGAGAGCTTCCCGTCGGGAGTATTTACGGTAACTGTTCCGTCCTCTTTCTGACCGCAAAAATGCGCGGTGATCGTAGGATCGTCGGGCGTCGTCGGAAGATCAAGACGCTCGATATAGTTTTCCCTCACGCTTTCAAGCCAAACGGTCTGCCAGATGCCGCTGACGGGCGTGTACCACATTCCGCCGCGCTTATTTGACTGCTTTCCGTAAGGAAGTATAAGGTCGGAAAGATTGTCGCGGACGAAGACGGTGAGGGTATTATTTTCGTTCAAATACTCGGTAATATCGAAGGAAAAAGGAGCGTAGCCGCCGATATGCGAGCCGAGCTTGTTACCGTTAAGAAAGACCTCGGCAACCTGATCGACAGCGCCGAAATGCAGAATGACGCGGCCACGGTTAAAACCGTCGGGAAGCGAAAACTCGCGCTTGTAGCAGAGCGTTTTGCTTTCTTCAAAGACCTCGTTTATCCCCGAAAGGAGAGATTCTTGCGGATAGGGAACAAGTATCTCGCGGTCAAAAACCGCGTTTTCAATAGAATCACATACGCCGAATTTCCACTTGCCGTTAAGGTTTATAAATGAATCACGAATGAGCGTCGGGCGCGGATATTCGGGAAGCGGAATGTCGCCGAGCTTCTCGGCGAATGGGGTCAAAAGCTGATTGAATTCAGACATTCTTTTTGTCCTTTTTGAGATTAGTCAGAATGAGATAGAGCGCAAGGGCAAGCGAAACGATGAGCGCCCAGATGAAGATGCGCTCGTCAGGGAGAAACGATTTCGTACCGTCGTTATTGACGATCTCGGTTGCGTTTTCAAGTACCTTTGCGCCAATTGCCGGACCGATAACGCCGGGGATAAGCACCTGGCAAACGATACGAAGTCCCTGGAACATTCCTGCCTTGCCCTCGGGGGTCTTGTCGCGGAGCATAGCGCCGAAAACGGCATTGCCGCAAAGGTAACCGACCATAATGAGAAGCGAGCCGATAAATACGGGAGCAGTCGCCTTAGCAAAGCACATTATGATATATCCGACAGCGAGCGTGATAACGGCAGGGAAGATGACCTTTTTGTACCCGAAGCGGTCGTAAAGCCGTCCGTAGAGTACAGAGGCAATAGCCGCGATAATAATGGCAGGCGCCATTATGAGAACGTAGTTGTCCATCTTCAGAGTTTCGGTGTAGTAGATTATAAGATACGGCATAAATACCTGTATCGAAATGCCGAAAAGCGCAAATCCGATCAGCGTAATATAAAGACCGCCGTTTTTCTTGATAACTGACGGGCGGAAGCCGTAAATTATATTCGCAAAATATTTCGAATTTTCCTCGCGGCGAGCGGCACTTTCCTTGATAAGGAAAAGTCCGAGAATACCGATGATGAATACCGCGATACCGATGATGAGGAATATTATAGTCCAGCTTGAGCTTTTCTTAAGGTCAAAAGCCATAAATCCGCCGAAAACGGCAAGCATCGCGATAAGCGGCATAATGGCGTTTACACCCTCAGCCGCGCCACGGTTACCGCTTGACGTCTCGTCGGTAAGCCATGCGTTGAACGCCGCGTCGTTTGCGCTCGAGCCGAAAAAGGTCATAACGCAGTCGATGATTATGGTGAGCGACACGCCGAGCGATGCCGCCGACAAGGTCGGGAACAGAGAGTTGAGAACGCCGTTATTTATGAGCGCAAAGGACATAATGGAAAGTCCCCAGGCGATGTAACCGCCTGCCATAAATATCTTGCGCTTGCCGATCTTGTCGGAATACGCGCCGATAATCACGGTGGTCAGCGTAGCAGTTACGGCAGACGCGGCAACCATAAGGGAAATATCGGAGGGCGTTGCCTTGAACTGATTGTAGATAAAGACGTTCAGATACATATTCTCGATGACCCACGCGATCTGTCCGATAAGGGAAAAGACGGTAAGGGTCAGCCAGAAGCTCTTTCTGCTTTTCAAATTAGTTTTCCTCCTTTTGAGGAGCGATATTTCCGCCGAAGGGCGTCGGCTTAATGAATCTGTTAGCGATGGGTGTGAGGAGGTCGATCAGAATGACGGCAATAAGCGCAGTCAGGAAGAGAGGGATGTGTCCGCGCAAAAGCATCGTGCACAGACCGCCTATAACACCGCAAATAACGGTGCCGATAAGCGTTTTAGGCATTCTTTTCGGCTCTGACATCAAAAATACTGCACAAAGAAACGTGTTCGAGCCGAAGACGTTGTAAAGCGCACCGTCAAGAGCAACGACGTCGGACGCCGCCTCAAGCGACGGATTAAGATATGCAAAAACGCCGACGGTAGCAATAAAGGTCAGGGGAAGTATTGGCTTGACTGCCTTTCTTATTAGAAGATAAATGAATGCTATCGTGATGAGGAATCCCGAGATCTCGCCGATGCGCGCGGCGTTAAGACCGAAAAACGTTTCAAACGCTGTCGTGTCGGGGAGAAATCCCGAAATTACCTTTTCAAGAGGCGAAGCGGGAATGGCCCTGAAGGAGCTGAGCGAAATTGCAAATGGATGAAGAGCTCGTCCCGCCTCGGGGATCGCGTTCATTATTTCGGGGAAAATGAGGAACGAAAGGAGTAGCGATACCGCGGTAGAGGAAAGCGAGAATCTCAGCTTGTCGCAGCCGACCTTGACAGCGGTAGCGAGTACGGAAGTAACAATCGGAAGCCACAGCGGAGCCGAGGCAGGCAAAAAGAGCGCGATCATAACGCCACTTACGATTGACGAAAGGTCAAGGGAAGCTTCCTTTTTAAGAAGCTTATTAACGGCAATATCAAGCCCCGTCATCGCTACTACGGAAACAAGCGTAAGCGTAATGGGACGGAAGCCGTAGTGGTAGACGCTCAAAAGAAGAAGCGGCATCATCGCGATAAGCAGGTCGTAGCTGATAGACTGCGCGCGCTCAGCAGAGGGAAGGATAGGGTATAACGGAATCTCCTTAAAGCCCTTTGGACGGCGCGTCAAACGGAGGCGATGCTTTTGATTTTTATTCATGCTCTGCCTCCTTCTCCTGAATATCGTCGTAGAAATCGGGGTCCTCACCCTCAATATCGAGGGAAATGAGACCGCTATCGTGACGGAATTTCCTTATCGTCTCGGCAAGCGGAAGCTCAGAGGGACATACGTAGGAGCATGCGCGGCACTCAAAGCAGCTTGCGGCGTAAGCGACGAGCGAAGGGGTGGTTTTTCCGTCCTTGACGGAGGAAAAAATATCGATAGGCGAAATGCGGGAGGGACAAGCGTCAATACACCTAAAGCACCCGATACATTCCTTTGCCACCTTGGCTTTTGCCGTTTCGTTTGGAATGATGGCGATCGCCTCGGTTCTCTCGGTCATTACCTGTTCCGTGATCTCCGCGCCGTAAAGGTTTTCTGCGCGTATAACGCGCTCGCCTTCGCTCGGGTTGGCAACCGACTTCAAGGACGTGCCGAAGGGAACGCGGAAAACGTCAAGCTCCGCGCCAAGCTCGGCAACCGTCAGATAGCTCTCGCAAAAGGGAATGCCGTCGACGAGAGCGCGGTAGCAGGAAAGGCAGTAAAGTGGCGAAACGACGGGATAACCCGCGTCGATGATATCCTTTACTGCGCTGACCTCGACGTTATAAAGAGCAGAGACGGTGAGGTTAGCTATCGTTGCGGGAAGCTTGTCCTTGACGAGAACGATCTTGAACATATCGCTCTTTTTCGGAATATGATCGTAAATATTCTGCGCCGCATCAAGGTCGGAGCGCGGAATGGCAAGGTTACAGCTTCGGGCGCCGATAAGCTTCATGATTATCTTCGCGCCGAGAAGGACCTCCTCGGGAAACGCTCGGCAGACGTAAAGACGGCTGTCGTTATAGGGGGACGAGCTACAGTCAACGGTGAGCGCACGGGGATCGCGCTTGCCCTTCTTGAGAGGCAAGATCCCGCGCTCAAGCAAAAGGGAGGAAAGCTCAATGTCCGTCAGATCCGCAATGTTTTTTTCGGGCGCGTCAAAGGGAACCTCGACTTCTGTGTCGGGGTCGGTCAGAAGCGTTATATCTACTCTGCTTCCGATACGGTAAATATGCTCGACAGTTCCGCCGACGCCCGAAAAGACAGCAGGCGAGGAATCGGTCTTGCCGAGTATCATTCCGTATTTTTTTACAGTATCTCCCTCTTCCAAAGCGCAGTCAGCGCCGTTTTTGAGCGAGAGAAATATGCGCTCTTGTATATAGCTTTCCGCTTTTTCGGGCGGAGCATATTTTCTTGCGAACGGAATACCTCCGCGATAGCTTTTTGACATAGTATCACCGAATAAATAAAAATTATATATCTATTATATATTAAAACCGCGGAAATTACAATAAAAAAGCGTCATTTTCTTTCGAGGGGCAAAATATGACGCTTTTTTTGCAAAAAAAGTGACGTAGAGAGCCATATGATGCACTATGTTCAAGATTTGTTTATAATTAAGTGTTATACTGTAAGGGTGAAAATCTGCCAACCGATAATGGGGGATAAATTAATGATAAAGATACAAAATCTGACAAAAAGCTTCGGACGCAATATAGTATTGAATAACGTTAGCTTTGAAATAGGAAAGGGAGAGATCGTCGGCTTCCTCGGACCGAACGGTGCGGGAAAGAGTACGACTATGAATATCCTTACCGGCTTCCTTTCCTTTACCGAGGGAAAGATAGAAATAGACGGGCTTGATATGTTCAACTTCCCGAACGAAGCGAAAAAGAGCATCGGCTATCTGCCCGAAACACCGCCACTCTACCCCGAAATGACGGTAACCGAATATCTTAATTTCGTATATAAGCTCAAGGGCTGTAAGTTTGATAAGAAGAAGCACATCGAGGAAATACTCGAGGTCGTAAAGCTTACCGACGTAAAGGACCGCGTGATCGGACATCTTTCAAAGGGATACCGTCAGCGTATCGGAATCGGACAGGCACTAATCGGCAACCCGAAGGTAATAATCCTTGACGAGCCGACGGTCGGTCTTGACCCCCGTCAGGTCGTCGAGATAAGAAACCTGATAAGAACGCTCGGACTTACCCATACCGTCATCCTCTCGACGCACATCCTTCAGGAGGTGCAGGCGGTCTGTGACCGAGTTATCGTAATAAACCGCGGTAAGATAGTCGCAGATAAGCGCACAGAGGACCTTGCGTCGGCAGTCGAAGGAAACCGCCGTCTCGCAGTCAAGATCTGCGGACCCGAAAAGGAAGTAACCCAGGCGCTTCGCTCGCTTCCCGGCGTATACTCGGCAGAGTGCCTCGGAAATCTCGATGCCGACAGCTACTCCTTCGTTATCGAAAGCGATTCGGCAATAGATATAAGAAAGCCGATGTTCGCGCTTCTTGCGCGCAACGGCTGGCCGCTGATCGGAGCAGAAGCATCGAACGTCAATCTCGAGGACGTGTTCCTTTCGCTTATAAACAACACCTCCGCCTCGAACGCCAAGAAAAAGCGCGGAAGCAAAAAGCGTAACGCTAACTGAAAGGTAAGGCATAAATAATGTTTGCAGTATTCAAAAGAGACTTAGTCTCATACTTTACGACACCGATAGGTTACGTATTTATGGCGATATTCCTCGCAATAAACGGCGGACTCTTTTCGCTCATGACTCTTCAGGCGGGAAGCCAGAGCAGTATTACGGGATATTTCTCGATGGTAACGATAATCCTCGCTATAGTCATTCCCGTGCTTACCATGAAGAGCTTCTCGGAGGAAAAGAAGCAGAAAACAGAGCAGCTTCTTCTTACCTCTCCCGTCAGCATCGGCAAGATCGTTGCGGGAAAATTCCTCTCGATCTATACGATATTCTCGGGAACCTTTATATTCGGCACGCTCTTTAACTTTACGGTATATCACGAATTTGCCGATTCGCTTTACCTTTGGGTGGTTGAGGACGCAAAGAGAGCAGGCGCGATAACTAAGTGGGACGTATTCTCTCACTATGCGCTCTCGATAATCGGACCGACTATCGCAGTCCTTCTTATCGGCGCGGCATTCGTGGCAATAGGAATATTCATCTCCTCGCTTACCGAAAACCAGATCGTTTCGCTTGTCGGCTCGATAGCGATACTTCTCTGCTTTATGTTTATCGCGTCGTTCAATAACCTTATCCCCTTCGCTCCCGTACGCGAGCTTCTTGAATGGCTCTCGGTATACAGCAGGTATGCAAACTTCCTTTACGGTATATTTGACCCTGCCGCGATAGTTTATTACGCCTCAATATGCTTCGTATTCCTTTTCCTCACCGTGCGCGTATATGAAAAGCGCCGTTGGGCATAAGAAGGGAGGAAAATGGAAATGGACAAGAATTATAATCCTATTAACGATATTCAGAAAAAGCGCCGCTTAAAGTACGGCACGTTTGCTCTTATCCTTACGGCGGCGGTAATCGCGCTCGTCGTTCTGATAAACGCGATCTTCGGCGCTCTTTGCATCAAGAACACCTGGTACGTCGATATGACGGAGCGCGACCTCTTCACGCCCGACCCGAATGCGATCAAGCTTCTCGAGGAGTACAGAGGAAGCGAGGAGTTTAATATCGAATTTATCTTCTGTATGCCGGAGGATAAGCTCATAAAGAACGATCTCTGCAACATGGTAAATACCATGATAAAGCGCTACGATGAGGAATACGATTTCATCAGCGTAAAATATATCGACATAAACAGAAACCCTCAGCTTATAGATAAGTATCTTAACAATACCGCCGCGTCTCCGAAGACTACGAGCGTTATCGTAACAAACGGCAAAAACTCGATAGTATACGCTATCGATACCTTCTTCGTAAGCAGTGACGCAAACTCTGCCTCCTACTACGCGATCAATGCCGACCAGAAGATAGTCTCGGCAATAATGCGTCTTTCGGGTGATACTCCCCTTGCGTATTTCGTAACGAATCACGGCGAGTCGGTTGATAATACCGCGCTTCGCGAGATATTCGTTGACGCAGGATACGAGGTCAAGAATATCGACCTTACGACCGAGGAGATCGATCCTGCGGCTAAGATGATAGTCATCAATAACCCGAAGACCGATTTCTGGGGTGCGGATCAGGCAGTAAATGAGATCAAAAAAATCGATGCCATTCTCGACGGCTCGGCAGGACTTATGGTATTCCTTGACGAGACAGCGAACGAGCTTCCGATCCTCGAGGATTACCTCGCGCATTGGGGCGTCAAGTTCGAGCGTCAGAGTGTAAGAGATTACAGCAGCAGCGTTCCCGGAAGTGACGGTAAGGTAATATTTGCAAAGTATACCGATTCGGGCAACGGCGCGACGATAACCAAGTCGCTCCGCGAAAGCTCCAGCCCGCAGAAGCCGGTCATAACCAATTGCCGCCCGATAACGCTCCTTTACGGCGATACCGATGAAACGGCTAAATATTTCAGCGAAAACCACGCAACGCGCTACGCTTCGAGCATTCTTACGACAACGTCTGACGCGGTGTCTTATCCTCTTGACGGAGAGGGCAAGGAGAGCAAGGGCGCAGTAAACGTTCTTACGCTTACCGTTCAGCACAGACTTAAGGATAACGTTGCACAGCAGTCCTTCGTTATCGCGGGCGGAACGAATTCCTTCTCCGACAGCGAGTATATAAACGGAAGCTCTTACGCAAACAAGGACATCCTTTATAACGCAATGAAGATCATAGCGAAGAAAAACGTTCCCCTCGGCATCAGAGCCAAGGTGTTCAGCGACGATTCGCTTACGATAACCGCTAAAGAGGCAAACACCTGGACGGCAGTCTGTACGCTTCTTTTCCCTGCGACAGTTGCGTTCGTCGGCATAATCGTATACGCAAGGAGACGCTACAAATGATAAAAAGGCAAACAGTTACCGCTATCGTATGCGGTATTCTTGCAGTCGTTCTCGGAATCGTATACTTTGCGGTCGTGGCGCCCATGCTGGTGCCTGAGAAGGAAAAGGTAACGCCTATCGAGCTTATCGACCCTCTTGAGGTCCGCACCTCGGATCAAACGAGAGTATATTTATTCCCGCCCCTTGAAAGAACGAGAATAGATAAGATAGAGGTCCACAATAAGGAGGGCGGTTATACCTTCTATAAGGCAAAGGACGGCGAGTTCTACCTTGAAGATATGCCCGACGCCCCCTACGACTACTACGCTTTGGCGGCACTTGTTACAACCGCCGGCTCGGGCATCGCATCGTCGAGGTATCTTATAGACGAGAATACCGATCTTTCGGCCTACGGACTTGCGGATACCGACGAGGACTGCGGCTATTTCATCCTGACCGACGACAGAGACAATAAGCACAAGGTATGGATCGGAAAGCAAGCACCGTCGGGCGATGGCTTCTACTGCCGTTATGATGGCAGAGACGCCGTATATCTTATGCAAACGATGGGCTACGGCGTCCTTTACTCCGACGTTTACGGACTGATAACGCCTACGCTCGGACTTCCCGTAAATCAGGACAGTTATAACTACGTGACCCTTATCGGAGCACTCAAGAACGGCGTGCCGCTGTTTGAGATGAAGACGCTTACGCCCGATGAAAACGGAACCTCCAAAACAGATTCTCCGAAGTATTCGTTTGAATTTACTCTCGGCGGACTTAAGGAGTTCCCCGTAAACGAGGTGCAGAGAAACGTCTATATCGGACTTCTTTCGGGTCTATCCGGAAGAAAGACCGTCGCGCAGGGCAGCGAGATAACAAAGGAGCTTCTTAAGGACAGGTTTAATATTGACCTTGACCCGAGAAACACGTACTACTGCGCGTACTATCATTATAAATCCCCCGAAGCAAGTCAGACGGAAGACGCTTATATATACTTCTCAAAGCCCGACAAGGACGGCAACTGCTACGCGTATTCGACGGTTTATAATATAGTCGTACAGATTCCCGCCTCGTCGGTAACGATGTATAATTACGGCGTGCATGACTTCATTCAGCCGAATATTTCTCTTGATCCGATCTATCTCGTAAACAAGATAGAGATAGTCGGCTCTATTCCCCACGAGGGAGTAGAGGTCAACGCGGCGTACGGAATAAAGTCGACAGTCGTTGACTCCGAAACGGGAAAGACCGAGCAGTCGGTATGGAATATAAAGACGAATCAGCAGTATACTGCGGACCAGGTCAGAAACTTCAAGGAGATATACGGCGATTTCGTTAATATCCATGTTCTCGGCGAGGTCGATTCCGATAGCGTTAATGAAGCCAAGCATATCGCTACCATAACCATCAGTATGACCGACGGAACGGTCAAGAAGTATGACTTCTACGCATATAACAGTACCCGTTGCTACTATACGCTGAACGGCGTGCGCAGCGAGTATTACTCCTTCTACGTAAGCAGAGACACGATAGAAAAGGTTATCCGCGATACTGATTATTTCAATAGAGGATTGACGATAGATCCGAATATCTGATCCTATTAAAATAAGGGCTACCGCTTCGGCGATAGCCCTTAAAATGAAAGGCAAGAAAATGAAAAAGATAATATCTTTTCTTTTGATCATCATAACGGTGTCGGCGCTTTTTGCTTCATGCGGCGACAAGGTCGCGAAGCTTCCGAAGCCCGAAAACAGTCAGACCGTATTTACCCTCGGCGGCGAGAAAATTAAGTACGACTACGTAAGATACGTCTACCTTAATACTAAGGCGGATATGGAATACGGCGAAGCCGACGATTATTGGGAAAAGAATCCCGAAGCTTTTGAAGAGCTGAAGGCGGAGACCCTCGATATGATAGCGCATAACCGCGCGATCGAGCTGCTCGCAAAGCGTTATAAGATAAAGCTGACCGATAAGGAGAAGAACTCGGTAAACGGTCTGCTTGAAGAGCTGAGAGACGATAAAAAGAGCTGGGCAGAGGCGAAAAAGGAAAATTACCTTTCCGACTATGCCTTTGCATATATTCAGCGCTTCTCGGTGCTATGGGGAAAGACCTACGATTACGTCACCTCCTCGGAAAGCGGAATCATAAAGAGTGACGACGAAACGGTTTTTGAGGATATTCCCGAAAACTTCAGAAACATAAAATACGTATATATCAAGTACGACGGCTCGAATAAGGACGCAAAAAAAGCACTTGCCGATGAGGTGCTTGAAAAGGCAAACGCGGGCGAGAGCTTTGACGGGCTTATTAAGGAGTACGGCGAGGATACGACGATGTTGAATCACATCGACGTCGGCTACTACTATACGATAGGTATGATAGATGAAAGAGTCGAAAATGCGGTAGAGGAGCTTGACTACGGCGAAATAAGCCCGATAATCGACGTGAAGACGGGCTACTTCATCGTTATGCGCGACAAGATCGACCTCGATTACGCGAACAAGAATATCGCAACGTTCGTTGATTATTATATTGCGAGAGAATTCAACGAAATGGTCGACGAAATTCAGAAGGATATGAAGATAGAGCTTTCCGATTTCTGGAAAGAACTGAAGCTTGACGATATAAAATAAGATCGGGAGGAGAATATAATGCTCCAGGTGATATACTCGGCAGGACTTACGGGCGTAGACGGATTTCCCGTTACGGTCGAATGTAACTGTGCAAACCGACTTTCAAAATTTGAAGTCGTTGGACTGCCCGATGCGGCGGTAAAGGAGGCAAGGGAGAGGATCAAGGCGGCTATCGAAAACAGCGGCTTTGAATTTCCCGAGGCGGATATTACCGTAAATATGGCACCTGCGGATAAGAAAAAGCAAGGGTCGGCTTATGACCTTGCCATGCTTATCGGCATTCTCGGCTCCTGCGGCGCGCTCTCGCTTCCGAAGGATATTGTTGACACTTGTTTTATAGGCGAGTTGTCTCTTTCGGGCGAGGTAAGAGGCGTTAAGGGCGTGCTGTGTATGTGTCTTGCGGCGCGTAACGCAGGCAAGAAAAAGGTATTTGTGCCGTATGAAAACGCAGGCGAAGCGTCGGTGACCGAGGGAATAGAGGTCTACGGCGTGCGTAACGTCCGCGAGCTTATCCTTCACCTTAAAAACGAAGCGCCGCTTTCCCCGACGGTCTTTGATATGAAGCTCTTTGAAGACGGAAGCACAAATTTCGGCTTCGACTTTTCCGACGTAAAGGGACAGGAAAAGGCAAAAAGAGCGCTTGAAATTGCCGCCGCAGGCGGTCATAACGTGCTCCTCATCGGACCTCCCGGAACGGGAAAAAGTATGCTGGCAAAGCGCATACCGAGCATTCTTCCGCCCCTCGACTTTGAAGAGGCGATAGAAACGACGAAGCTTCATTCCGTCGCGGGAATACTTCCCGAAAAAGTCTCGCTTTTGACGAGCAGACCCTTCCGTTCGCCTCATCATACGCTTTCACCGATCGCACTTGCAGGCGGCGGAACGATACCGATGCCGGGCGAAATATCGCTCGCGCATAACGGCGTCCTCTTCCTTGACGAGCTTCCCGAATATTCGAAGCAGTCGGCTGAGGTGCTGCGTCAGCCCCTTGAGGATCATAAAATTACGATAACGAGAGCGTCGGGAAGAGTGACCTTCCCCTGCTCGTTTATGCTCGTCTGCGCGATGAATCCCTGCAGATGCGGCTACTACGGACATCCGACGCGTCAGTGCACCTGCCGCAAAAAGGATATATCCGATTACTTGCAGAAAATAAGCGGTCCGCTTCTTGACCGCATAGATATTCAGATAGAGGTGCCGTCGCTATCCTACGACGAGCTTTCATCAAGCAAGCAGGAGGAAACGTCGGAAGCTATCCGAGCACGCGTCGTTAAGGCGCGCCGTCTGGCTGTAAACCGCTTCCGTGCAAACGGAGAATCGACCTTCTCTAACGCGGGAATGGAATCTTCGCAGATAAGAAAATACTGTCAGCTTTCCGATACAGCGTCAAATCTGCTCAAAAACGCATTTGAAAAAATGGGTCTTTCGGGACGCGGATACGATAGAATTCTGCGCGTGTCGCGTACTATCGCCGACCTTGACGGAAGCGAAAACATAGAAGCAAAGCATATAGCTGAAGCAATACAGCTTCGCTCGCTCGACAGAAAGTATTGGTGAGCGAAATGTTGATAAAGAATACTTATCATAACGTCACCGTCACAGATATGAACGACCTCGGCTACGGGGTCGCAAGAGTAGACGGGATCGTAGTTTTCGTCGACGGCGGAGTGACGGGCGACGAATTGGAAATAAAAATAATAAAAGCGGCAAAGGACTACGGAGTAGCCAGAATAGAGAAAATAATAACCCCGTCGTCCAATCGCGTAAGCCCCGACTGCGCGGTTTTCCCGCGTTGTGGCGGATGCTCATTCAGACATATAAGCCGTCAGTATGAGCTTGAGCTGAAGAGAAATATTGTCGTCTCTGCTTTCAGAAAAAACGGCATCGACGCAAAGGTCGGTGAGGTGCTGACCGACGGTAAAGTCAGCGGATACCGAAACAAAGCTCAATACCCGATAGACGAAAACGGAAATATCGGCTATTATGCTCGCCATTCTCATACGGTCATTCCGTGTGATAGGTGCGATCTCACTGCCCAAGAGCTATCCGAAATCGCGTCCTTCGTCTCGGACTATATTAAGAGCAAAAAATGGTGCGTAAAGCATATATACCTGAGAATAGCGGAGAAGACGGGTCAGATAATGACCTGCCTCGTCACGCCGAACGAATCGCTTGACGGCGAAAAGGAATTTGCCGAAATACTGACAAAGCGATTCCCAAGCATCGTCAGCGTAATTCTGAATATACACCCCGAGGAAACGAACGTCATCCTCGGCAAAAAAATAAAGGTGCTCTACGGCACCGACAGAATAGAGGATGTCCTATGCGACTGCAGATTCGGTATCTCGTCGCTATCCTTCTATCAGGTCAATAGATCCTGCGCCGAGCTTCTGTATAAGGAAGCCATCAAGCGCGCAGGCGACGCAAAAAAGGTCGCAGACCTATACTGCGGCGCGGGAACTATCGGAATTTCGTTTGCAAAATCGCGCCCCGAAGCGTCAGTCCTCGGCATCGAGATAATACCGCAGGCGGTCGAAAACGCAAAACAAAACGCCGCACTGAACGGCATCGAAAATGCAACCTTCATCTGCGCCGATGCGATGACCTTTGAGATCGACGATTTCGACTGCGTATTCATCGACCCGCCCCGTAAGGGAATGTCACCTGAGCTGACCGATAAGATCGCGAAAAGCAATCTTAAAAAGCTCGTCTACGTCTCCTGTGACCCAACGACCCTCGCCCGCGATGCGAAAAAGCTTATCGAAGCCGGCTACGAAATGGGAGAAGTTACACCTGTCGATATGTTTCCGAGAACGGGACACGTCGAGTCCGTCGTGTGTCTCACACGACGACTCGACGTCGATATGCGCCGCTGACGCGTCGCTCGATATGTCTGCGACTCGATATGGCGCTACGCGCTCGATATGCGTTGCCCAACGGGCAACGCGAGATAAGTAACAACAGCGGCGCAGTCGACTCTCGTTGCCGTAGGCAACATATCGAATGCGAACGAAGTGAGTATATATCGATTGCTCGCAATGCGAGCAAATATCGAGTTGCGAAGCAACATATCGACAAAAAGAAAGGACTTTTATCAAATGACCGACAATAAAAACCAACTCCGAGAGGATGCAATCGAACTTGCAATCCAAATATCTGACCTATGCGACGAAATAAAAGGTTGCTCCGTTTATATCAATCAAATTGTCCGTTCTTCATCGTCTATTGGAGCCAATATTCACGAAGCAAAATATGCACAGAGTAAGGCTGATTTTGTCAATAAACTTGAGATTTCTTTGAAAGAGTGTTCTGAAACTGAGTATTGGCTTGAACTGATTTTCAGAAAAGGTAAAATGAGCGAATCAAAATATAAAGATTTAAGAAACAAGTGTGGTTCGATACGACGCAGACTCATCGCATCTATCACCACCGCAAAGGACAGTATGTCATGAAAAAACGCGCATTTGCCTTTCATAGCAGATTAGATCCACACAATTTTGGAGTGAGAATACAAGAAGAAGCGAAAGAAGCACATTTACCGATTGAGCAATCCGAAAAAAGCGTTCAATTTGCGTATTGACGGCAATCACGGAGGTCAAGTTTTCTATCAGGCTCGCATATCCGAGGATGAGCAGGGTGGTTCTCATATAGAAGGGGAGATTATTACTATCCCCTGGAATGAAGCCAAAAACAGAACCAAGTTCCAAAAAGTTATGGAAGTGATTGGTTACATACTTGGTGGCATTGCTTTGTTACCTGTTGTTGTTTTAATTTTTCTGTTTTTGGGATTTTATGAATTGTTTTTGCTTTTCAAAAACAAAGGTAAAAGAGAACTGCCAAGAGAAGAGAAAAATCTACTTGATTTCATGATAAATAAAATGAGTTGCGATCAAAAGTGAGACTTTAAGGTATTACACCCCCCATTTTTCGACCGGTTTGAGACCTTTTGGAGTCTTGATCCACGTTGAATCCGTCGTTTGCCTGACGAGAAAAATCTACAACAGTAATGGTCAACATATTATAGAGAATATTTATTGAAGCTAGGAGAAATTGTCATGAGAGAGTCAGAATTCGATGCATTAATTTTTAAAACTATCAAAGCAATCGAGGAACATAATGATAGTGCATTTAAACCGAGAATAAAAACAATCGTATCATTTCTAAAAGGGGCAGAGGCAAGTCCGTTTTACTCTTATTTCATAGAGCATAAAGATATTTGTGGAGAAGTAAGTGCGTCACCCAAAATGGTAGAGGAATCTTGTTTGCGCTTGTGCAATCGAAATCTTATTGTTAGGCACGCTGAAAAAGGAAAAGTTGTATTTTATGAAACCAAACCGCGAGAATCTTTTTTGGAACAATGCACGCAAGAGGAACAGAGGTTAATTTCTGAAATAGAAAACCACTTAAGAACAAAAAATGAGTTCATTCATTCGGTGGATAAGAAAAATCGATATGCTTTTTATGATTCAAGGATAAAGTGTCCTGATGGAATAAAGTACGCTTGGATGTGGTTTGTTTTTAAAGATATGGAACTCATTTTCAGATACAAAATTTCTGCTACTGATAATGACAATATTTCTCATGAAGGGAATCAAATCGTAGCTAATGACTTTCACAAAAAAACTATTATAAATCTAATTGACTTAATTATATGAAGCATTATATGAAGCTCCACTCATCTCCCTTCGAGATGATAAAGAGTGGCAAAAAAACGATAGAGCTGCGCTTGCATGATGAAAAGCGTCGACAAATTAAGGTCGGAGAAAAAATCGTTTTCACGAATACCTTAAACGGCGAAACCATCGAAAAAATCGTTACAAAACTGCACAAATTCAATAACTTTGAAGAATTGTACGAATCACTGCCCCTTTTAGATTGCGGGTATACAGAAGAAGACGTCGATAATGCACATCCGTCCGATATGGAGCAGTATTATTCCGCGGAAGAACAGAAGAAATACGGCGTCATCGGAATCGAGCTTTGTTGACTGAAAAACGCGGATAAATGTATCGTCTCGTTTACACGAAAAAAGTCTCCTATAAAGCTTATAGGAGACTTAGATTAAATTTTCCTAAGAATCTTAAGGAAGAACTACGGTCTGGTAGCTGTCAGCGTCTGCGGGAGGCGTGATAGTAACGTTCTCGATCTTGATGATAGACTCAGAAACGCAGGTTGCCTTAACGCCGCTTACGGTCATGCTGAAGGTAGTGGTGAGCTTTCCGATGTTACCGTTATCGTCGAAGTACATCTTGTACTTAACGTTACCGTCGATCGTTCCGCCGAGACCGATGTTGCCGAGAGTTTCCGTCCACTTCGAGCCGTCAACGTCGAATACGAGCACCCAGTCCTTGCCTTCCTGCTTGAACTTGATGTTCTTGAACCAGCTTTCGGGAATGTCAAGGAGAGTGCTTTCGGAGGGGTCAGCGTTCATGTACTCCTTCATGTACACTTCCTTGGAGATCTCTGCCTTGTTCTTGACGCCGTTCATGGATGCGTAAACGATACCGTCAACGTACCAGGATTCCATGTTTGCGTCAGGAGTAAAGTCGTTCGTTGCCTTGACGTAGCTGTTGTCGCCGTTGATCTTGGTGACGACGGACTGGTTCATGGTGATCTTCTGACCGCCTGCGGTCATGGTGATGACCTGAGAAGAGGTTATGGAGTAGGAGGTAGCTTCCTTAAGCTTTGCCTGCGAAAGCTCGTAAAGCTCCTCAGGGGTCTTGCCGGAGAGAGTCTCGACAAACTTTGAGCCGTTTTCCTTGTCGCAGGAAACGAGCGAGAAGGACGCGAATGCAAGAGTAAGAGCGAGAAGAACGATAAATAGTTTTTTCATGATCTAAAATGTCCTTTCAATTTTTGATGGATATATTGTATCACAGCTTGACAGCGTTTGCAAGCATTTTATTAAATATTTCCGCGATGTAAATCAACAAAAATTCGCACACGAAAAGAGGAAGAATTATCGCCATGAACGAAAAACGCATATACAATACACGTCAAAAGGACGAAATACTAAAAGCAATAGCCGAGTTCGGTCAGTTGCACTTCACGGCGGCGGACGTCGTGAAGAAGCTGTCGGATAAGGGTCTGCAGATAGGACAGGCGACGGTATACCGAACGATAGACCGCCTTTCGGAAAATGGTGAATTGCGTAAATATATAGTGGAAAATTCTGCCGCCTGCTATCAGATGAACGACGGTCATAGCGGTTGCCACGAGCATTTTCACCTCAAATGTGCGAAGTGCGGCACGCTTATTCACGTCGAATGTGACGAGCTTACAAAGATCGCCTCACATATCGCGTCCGACCACGGCTTCGACGTCGATTTTTCCAAAACCGTTTTCTACGGGATATGCGAAAACTGTAAATAAATAAGCACCCAAGCGGAATTTTTCCGCATGGGTGTTTTTTTATGTCAAACGACCGTTACGTTAAAAAATAATTTTTATCAAAAATCATATTGACAAGTTTTGTAAAAGGTGCTATTATGACCTCGAAAATAATGGGTGAGGGACAATTTTATGAGCACAAAGAGCTTTGACCTTCCGAGCGCCAAGCGTTCCCGTCGGATGTATATAATAGAGGCCGCATTCGAGTATTTCGTTTTGTTACTGATAGGTGGCGCATATCTTGCAAAGCTGCTTTCAAATATGGGTATTCCCGACTCGACCGTCGGAATAATCTCGTCGCTGCTTTCGCTTGCCGTTTTTTCTCAGCTCATATCGATATTCTTCGTTCAGAAGATAAGGAACGTGAAGAAAACCGTAGTGCCGATACATATGCTCGGACAGTGCCTGTTTACCTTTTTGTACCTGCTTCCGTTTCTTAAGCTTCCCACAAGCGTTGCATCGCTGTTTGTCGGCGGATGTCTGCTTATCGGGTATCTGTGCAGATCTTCGGTTGCGTCGATAATTTACAGATGGGCAAGCAGCTTCGTTGATCCCTCGCGCAGAGCATCGTTTTCGTCGGCGGTTTCGATCGTCAGTCTTTCTTCCAACATTGTTGTGAGCTTCGGCGCAAGCGCTTTTTTCGACTATCTTTGCAAGACGCACGGCGATCACGCGGGATTCCTTTTCCTTGCAATACTGATCCTCGTGTTCAACGTAGTCGATCTTATATGCCTTGCTTGTATGACGAACGTAAAGCAGGAGCCGGAGGAGCGTGCACATACTCTCAAAGTTTCGGAAGTAATAAGGATGCTTTTCTCGAATAAAAGCTACATTTGCGCGATCTTCGCATACGCTCTTTGGTGCATAGGGTCGGGAATTTTTGTCGGCTTTATCGGCATTTATCAGATCAAGGAGCTCGGAATGAGCCTTACTCTGATTGCGGGGGTGGGCATCGGAAGCTCGTTTGCGCAAATGCTGTCTTCAAAGCTGATCGCTGACTATACCGATAAGCGCAATTACGCATACGGACTGAACCTCGGATTTGGTATGGCGGCGGTTGCAACGCTTTGTATGGTGTTCACAACACCGAAAACCTGGTGGATGATGATATTCTATGTACTGATATATAATTCCGCAACGGTGACTATCGGGCAGAATTCCGGTAATATAGCGTTCAACTACGTCGATTCAAAATATTACGTTGAAGCCGTCGCGATAATGAACAGTATAGGTGGAATATGCGGCTTCGGCGCGTCACTAATCGGAGCGTCGATCTTCGAGACGGTACAGAAGAACGGGAATCAGCTCTTCGGAATCAAGGTTTACGGACAGCAGGTTCTCGCAGTAATAAGTTTTTCCGTGATCTTCATTGATATTCTTTTTACTAAACTTGCCCTTGAAAAGCGGCCGATAATAGCGAAATGATAATGTCGCCCGAGTGGGATATTTCCAATCGGTAGGTTTTTTTAACCGTATTCTACGGACCTGCGATAAATGTAAATAAAAAGCACCCGAAAGGGTGCTTTTTTCTTATGCCATAAGCTCTTCGAATTCGTTAAGAAGCTCCTCGAAGGCCTTGAGCGCGGTCTCGATCGGCTCGGCAGTCGCCATATCAACGCCTGCCTTCTTGAGGATCTCAATAGGCGTGTCGGAGCAACCTGCGGAGAGGAATCCGAGGTACTTCTTGACTGCCTCGTCGCCCTCGTTCAGGATCTTGCGCGAGAGAGCCATCGCAGCCGAGAAGCCCGTTGCGTACTGGAACACGTAGAAATTCATGAAGAAATGAGGAATTCTTGCCCATTCCATATCAATTTCGGGATCGATGGTAACAGCAGGACCGTAGTATTCCTCGTTAAGACGGTGGTAGATCTTGCAAAGCGTGTCAGCGGTGAGCGACTGTCCGCCCTCAACGAGCTTCGACATTTCAAGCTCAAATTCAGCGAACATCGTCTGACGGTAAAGGGTAGTACGGAACTGCTCGAGGAAATAGTTTATGAGGTACGCTCTGCCTGCCTTGTCGGTGGTCTTCGAGAGAAGGTGCGACATGAGAAGCGCCTCGTTGCAGGTCGATGCGACCTCGGCAACGAAGATAACGTAATCAGAGTAAACGGTCGGCTGATTCTCCTTCGAAAGATAGGAATGCATCGCGTGTCCCATCTCGTGCGCGAGGGTGAACATGGAATTGAGCGTATCCTCGTGGTTGAGAAGCACGTAGGGGTGAGGACGCGCGCCCGACGAATATGCGCCGCCGCGCTTGCCGACGTTCTCGTAAACGTCGATCCATCTGTTTTCGTAAGCGTGCTTTACGACCTTGAGGTAATCCTCGCCGAGGGGCTTGAGCGCCTCGAGAGTGATCTTCTTTGCTTCTTCAAAGGGAATTACGTTCTCCGCCTCGGAAACGAGTGTCGGATAAATGTCGTACATATGAAGCTCGTCAAGCTTCATAAGCTTCTTGCGGAGCGCCATGTAACGGTGCATGAGGGGCATATTCTTGTGTACGGTCGCAATAAGGTTGTGATAGACCTCGGTCGGAACCTCGGTTCTGGATAGGGAAGCTTCAAGAGCGCTTCCGTACTTGCGGGAGGACGCGAAGAACTTGAGCTGTCTCATCTGCGCGTCAAGAAGCGCGGCAGTCGTGTTCTTGAAGGAGCCGAACGTGTGATAAAGCGCCTCAAAGGCGTTCTTGCGGAGAACTCTGTCGGAGCTTTCAACACAAGGAATGTAGGAGCCCTGCGTGAGCTGACGGGTGTTGCCCTCGCCGTCGAGGATGTCGGGGAAGCGGAGATCGGCGTTGCGAAAGAAGGAGCCGATAGTGCTAGCCGCACCCGAAATCTCGGACGCGCCTGCGAGAAGCTTCTCTTCGCTTTCGGAGAGAATGTGAGGACGCTTGCTTCTTACTCTGTCGAGCGAACGGCGGTAAAGCTCAAGACGCGGCTCTTCCTTGTAGAAGCGCTCCATCGTCTCGTCGTCGATTCCGATAAGCTCGGGAGTTGCAAACGCACTTGCCGCGCCGCACTGAACGAAGAAGGAACGGCATCTGCCGATCATCGCCTGATAGGTCGCGTTACCGGTGTCGGTGTCGGAATTGAGATGAGCGTAGCTGTACAGCTTCGAAAGAATTACGTCAGCTTCCTCATCAAAGGTCAGGTATTCGTATAGACCCTCAGCACTTGCGCTGATCTTGCCTGCAAATGACGCGATCTTCGCGGGGTAAGACTGCGCTTCCTCGAACGCCTTTTCCCACGCGGCGTCGTTTTCAAATATGTCCTCGGTCGCCCAGGTGTTTTCCTTTAAGACCTCGGATCTAAGGGGTATCTTTTTCATACTCATAATTGTTACCTTCCATTAAATAACGTTATATACATTATATCCCGAACCGCGCCGTCAGTCAAGGGGCGCGTGGAATATTATGCCTACGCCGACTTAACTGTGTAGAAATGTTAACAATTTCGCGATATAATGAAATCAGACAACCAAATAAAAAACGGAGGTATTTGTTATGAAAAAACTTTTTGTAGCACTTTTAGCGATGATATGTCTGTTTTCTTTTGTTGGGTGCGGTCAAAACGACATATCGAAGTATCTTAAGAAAAAGGACGGCGAGCAGTACCTGATCTTGCCAATTTCTAAAGAAAAAGTGTATATTAGTGATTGCCGCGAAGAGAACAAGTATCTTAAATACATCGACGTCGGTCTTTTGAAAAAAGCAGAAAAGAAGATCGCCGCCGAGGTTTCGAAGTACAATGATGAAACCCCACACTACTATATAGATATTCGTGACGGATATCTTTGTCTTGCCGTTGAGCTGATCGTGGACCTTGACGAGCCGGCGGCGAACGGCATGAATCATGAACACGTATTCTTCCGTGAAAGGATCACCAAAAAGCCGGTTGCGGCCGAAGAAAATAAATAAATAAAAAAGGACGGAGAATTCTCCGTCCTTTTTAAAATTCGATATCCATTATCTCGTCAAATTCGTAAACGTATTTGTCCGATGCGTCTTTAATTTCATCGACAAGATTGCTTGACGTATCGTCGTAAATACCGATGACGGTCATTCCCGCCTTTTTACCGGTAAGGCAGCAGGTGAGGTTGTCGTCAACGAAAACGCAGTCGGAAACTTGGACTCCGAGACGCTTTGCAGCTTCCTCGTAAATAATGACCTCGCTCTTCGGATAACCGAAATCGTCTATCGACCAGACCTTGTCAAAAAGGTCGTAAATGCCGTTACGCTTAAGGCAGGGATCGATATATTTATGCGGTGATGCGGTAAAAACGTGAACGGTGTGACCCTTTGAAATAAGGTGGCGAAGCGTCTTTTCAACGCCCTTTTTGAGCAAGATCCGGTTTCCGTACTGCTCCGAAAGCACGACCTGCATCCTTGCCAAATACTCATCAAGCGTGAGATCAACGCCTAGCGAGATCGTATATTCAGAGGCGCGGATATTGCCAAGCGGCGTGATCGTTTTAACGAATCCGTCGGGGCAGGGAATACCATATTCCTTCAGCATAGAAATATGAAAGCCCGCCCAAGTCGGCATCGAATCGGCGAGCGTTCCGTCAAAATCAAATAAATAGTGCATGGTGTCTCCCAAAAACAAACTAACATATTAATTATACACTAAGTCATCCATCCGTGTCAATAGAATCTCCCAAAAAGTTACATGGTGTTAATAAAATTTAAATTTCACAAAATTTTAGTGAAAATTTATAAAAAACCTATTGACAAACAGAAAAAGTTGTGCTAAAATGAAGATGCTAAAGGAAATAGCAGAATAAAAAATGAAAGTGGTGATACCGTTGGCACATGAAGATCAGCAGTATTCACCCGCAAATGCGTGATCGTTTCTTAACACCGTAAGTGCCGAGCACAAAAGGAAAAAGCAAGATGAACGGTAGGTTAAGAAATGAAAAAGCCGCAACCGCGGGTGGGAAGATCGACTTACCTAAAATCTGAAAGAAAAGAGAAAACCGAAAAAAAGAGTTTCCGAACCGCAAGGGAAGAAGTTGGAAAGCTTGATTACGCAAATGAAAAACGATTCATATAGATCATGCGGAGTCGGAAACAAGATAAGTTAAGAAACACAAAATAAGGAAAAGAAAAACTGAATATAAGAAGAAACGACCGAGCGATAGCTCGGTCGTTTTTACGTTGGAGAACACAGGCGAGGGTTCCCGAAAATGAGCGAAACGAGTTTTTGGGGTTCCGAGGTCACTCCTACGGAAACGTTTAAGATTTCTCGGTAGGGGCGAACTGTGTTCGCCCGTTCGGGTGGATGTAACATTGCTTTTATGCGGGCTGTCGTGGGCGCCAGCCCCTACCGCGCAACTTTTGAACGCTTCCCGGTAGGGGTCGGCGCCTTCGACGACCCGTTGTAAAAGAAAACTAACTTATTTCCCAAAAAACACGCTCTCTTTTGAGAGCGTGTTTTAATTTAATCATTCTTATCGGAGTCCTTTTCGGTCACTATTCTCTGTGCAATGAAGCTTTGCGGCTGAGGTGCTTCCTCGTCCGCATCGTCCTCCTCGGGCGTGCTCCAATCCAGCTTGTCAGAAACGTCTGGAATACCGTATCCGTCGCGCCTTCCCATCTTACGGGCAATATAGTCGGTATTGTCAATAAGACGTCCGAAGCCGTAGAGGAAGAATCCCGCGATCCAGCAGGCGATCGGTCCGAGAATCATAGTAACGATACCGATAACCGTCTGCCCCTTGATGGCAAGATAAAGTCCGTAGCAGCCGGATGCGATCATCGTTATTACAGCGATAACGATCGCGAGAGTCATAATTTTCTTTCCGATATTGGCGTACATAGGAGTAGCTACCTCAAATCAATAATTATTTCTGATCCTTTTGCGAACAGCAAAGAAAATTCCAAAGGAAGCAAGCGCTATAACTATTCCGACGCAAAGAACGTAGATAAGGGGACTGATCTCAATATCCGACTTCAATTCTTCCCACAGGTTGTTGATAAGCGCAAGCTGACTTCCGGGAAGATTCTTGTAGGGAGTAGCGGTTTTGAGCGCATCGGCATTATACATAAGCTCGTATGCGTCTTCTCTTATCTCATTCATTCCCTCCTTGTACTCCTCGCTTTCAAGAACGACCTTGTTGGGCGAAGCGTAATAGGTGTAGAGCGCGTTTGCGACAGCAGGTTCTTCCGAGAGCATAAAGTTTATATATGCCTCGGCGAGCGCCTTGTTTTTGCTCGACTTGGGAATGCACATAGCGTCGACGTAGAGGTTCGTTCCCTCTTTGGGATAGAAGAAATCGAGATCGTCGTTGTTCTCATACATGGCGAGGAAGTCGCCCGCATAGTAGGCGGCGATAGCGGCACTTCCGCCCTCCATCTTATTGAAGATCTCGTCCATAACGTAGCCCTGAACGATGTCCTTCTGCTTGCGAAGCTCCTCGAGCGCGCGTCGCCAGTCCTTTTCATCTTTGCTGTTAACGTCGATGCCGAGCTTGTACTGCGCGGTACCGAAGGCGTCACGCGAGTTGTTGAACTGAAGAATATTGCCCTTGTACTTCTTGTTCCACATAAGCTCCCAAGAGCCGAGGTCCTCTTTATCGACCATCTCCGTGTTGTAGATGATTCCGATCATTCCGTAGAAGTAAGGAACGGAATAGACACTGCCCTCGTCGTAGTAGTCAAACTCGGCGTCGGGACCGTAAAATTCGGGAACGATATTCTTGATGTTGGGAATATTATCGTAGTTAAGGGGCGCGAGCATATCCTCATCTATGAGGCGCTCGATCATGTAGTCAGACGGAACGACGACGTCGTAGCTTACCGAGCCGGAAGAGAGCTTCGCGTACATATCCTCGTTAGAGGAGAAGGTCGAATAAACGACCTTAACACGCTCGCCGTACTGCTTATAGTACCAATCCTCAAACGCCTTGTTCGAGTCAAGACAGCCCTCGCTTCCGTCCGAGATGTATTCACCCCAGTTGTAAACGTAAAGTGTCTTTCCCTTCTTTTCGCTTTCTGAGCAGGAGAAGAGCATCGGCGCGAGCATAAGGGCGATAAGAAAGAGAGAAATAAATCTTTTCATCTTGCCCCTCCTTTCACCTTTCGGCTTCTGCGCTCACCCATCGAGCCGGCGAAGTTGACGATAAGAAGGATCGCGAGAATGGTCGCAACGATAATCGCACAGAGCGCGTACATGCTGAACTTGACGTTATGCACGGTCTGGTTGTAAACGTAAAGGGGAAGGGTCTGAAAATTCGGCGAGGATACGAAATGGCTGATGACGAAATCGTCAAGAGACATCGTAAATCCGAGCATAAGTCCCGAAACGATACCGGGAACTATCTCGGGAAGCTCGACGGAGAAGAACGCGCGGGCAGGAGTGCATCCTAGGTCCATAGCCGCCTCGGAGAGCGACTTGTCAAGCGCATTGAAGCGCGGAGTTACCGAGAGAAGAACGTAGGGCAGGTTGAAGGTCGTGTGTGCCACGAGCATCGTGCCGAAGCCCATAAAGTTGTTCGCCTTTATGATTGACGCGACTGCTACGAAAAGAAGCATCATCGAAACGCCGGTAACGATATCGGGGTTCATCATCGGAATGTTTGTGATCGACGTGATCGCGCCCTTTGCCCATTTTCTCTTCATATGATGAAGACCGAGCGCGGCAAAGGTTCCGATAACGGTTGCAATGCAGGACGAAAGAACTGCAAGAATGAGCGAGTTTTTGAGCGCGGTCAGCGCTTGCTCATCGTTAAACAGCTCCTTGTACCAGGTAAAGGAAAATCCCGTAAATTCGCTGAGCGAGCCGCCCTCGTTAAAGGAGAAAACGATAAGAACGAGGATCGGTGCGTAAAGGATCGCGAAAATGAGGAAGATATAACCGCTTGAAAGAAACTTTTTCATACTATTATACCTCCGTCATCGTCGGAAAACTTGTTCATGATTCCGACGGAGATAATGATGAGTACCATCATAACGAGCGAAACGGCGGCACCGACGTTGTAGGTGCTCGTGTTCTTAAAGAGACGCTCAATGGTATCACCGACGAGGTCAATTTTGCCCGCACCGAGCTTCTGGGAAATGTAGAAGGTCGAGATCGACGGCACGAATACCATCGTAACGCCCGAAATAACGCCCGAAACGGTGAGAGGCATAATGACCTTCGTCATGGTCTGCCAGCTGTTACAGCCGAGGTCGGCAGCCGCCTCAATGTATCTCTTGTCGAGCTTCGTCATAGTTGTGAAGATCGGAAGGACCATGTAGGGTAAGAAGTCGTAGACCATGCCGAGAATAACGCCGAAATCGGATCCGACGATATAAAGCTTGCCAAGTCCGAGCTTGGCAAGGAGTGCATTAAGCAGACCTCCGTTATCAAGGAGAGCCATAAGCGCGTAGGTGCGAATAAGAAGGTTGCACCACATAGGGAGCATTATAAGCACCATAAGGAGCTTTCTCGTCCTCGGCGACGCCTTCGACATAAAATACGCAAGCGGATAGCCGATAAGTAGGCATATCACGGTCGCAATAAGCGCAAAGGCGATTGAAAGAATAAATACGTTCGAGTAGCCCGAAAGAGAAAGAATATTATCAAAGGTAAAGCGGCCCTTTTCGTCGGTAAAGGCGAAGTATAGTACGAAAAGCATGGGGGCGACGATGAACATCACCATCCAGACGATATGGGGAGCCGCCGCCATACGCTGGAAAATGCTTTTACGCTTCATTCTTCACTTTCCTCCGAGACGTCCTCTTCCTCATCCTCGGAATCGGGATCAAACGTCGGGTCTGACATATGCTCCATTTCCTCGGAGAAGGTCGAATAGTCACCGAACATGCCGGAGAATTCCGACTTCTTCATAACGTGGATAGCATCCGGCTCAATATAAAGACCTATAGACGCGCCGTTTTCAACGTAATCGGTCGTCTGGATCATCCATTTGAAGCCGCCTATATCAACGATTATCTCGTAGTGAACGCCCT
This sequence comes from Clostridia bacterium, assembly GCA_017621655.1. GTDB lineage: Bacteria > Bacillota > Clostridia > Oscillospirales > CAG-272 > Colimorpha_A. The sequence goes on from JAGASS010000036.1 coordinate 38,904, forward strand.
TAAATGTGACGCTCGTAACGACACCCGTGAGCATTCCGCGCTCAACGGAAACGACGTCAACGTCCTCGGGACGCACGACGACGTCAACCGGCTCGTTCTTTTCAAAGCCGTTGTCAAGACAGCGGAACTTCTTGCCCGAGAAGGAAACGAGATAGTCGTCGAGCATAACGCCGTCAACGATGTTACTTTCGCCGATAAAGTCGGCAACGAATGCGTTTTCCGGCTCGTTGTAAATATCCTGAGGAGAGCCGATCTGCTGGATCTCACCGTTGTCCATAACTACGACGGTGTCGGACATCGAAAGTGCCTCTTCCTGATCGTGAGTGACGTAAACGAAGGTGATGCCGGTTCTCTGCTGAATGTTCTTAAGCTCCATCTGCATGTCCTTGCGGAGCTTGAGGTCGAGCGCACCAAGCGGCTCGTCGAGGAGCAGAACTCGCGGTTCGTTTATAAGAGCGCGAGCGATAGCAACTCTCTGCTGCTGACCGCCCGAGAGGGTAGTGACCTTTCTTCTCTCGAAGCCCTTGAGGTTAACTACCTCGAGCATTTTAAGGACCTTTTCGTGAAGCTCCTTCTTGTCCATTTTGCGAAGACGCGGACCGAAGGCAATATTTTCATAGACGTTGAGATGAGGGAAAAGGGCGTACTTCTGGAAGACCGTATTTACCGGTCTTTCGTAGGGAGGAACGTCCTTGACGTCCTTTCCGTCGAAATATACGTGTCCGTCGTCGGGCGTTTCGAAGCCGCCGATAATACGGAGAGTAGTCGTTTTACCGCAGCCCGAGGGACCGAGCAGGGTAATAAATTCCTTATCTCTTATGTCGAGATTTATACTTTTCAAAATCTGTTCGCCATCGTAAGATTTTACGACGTTTTGAAGACGAATAATTATCTCAGCATTGTTTTCCATTTTACAATTATCGACCGCCTTTCACGGGGCAAAAATACCCCTAAATAGAAATACAGCATAATTGTATCATCATGTAAAGGAAAATGCAATAGTTTTGTAAAAAAATCTTGAAAAACCGCGATTAAGCACGATTAGCCGTGATTAGACGGCACTTTTTCGGGATTTTTCTTAAAATCCTCCGTTATCCTCGATAATTCTCTGTTTTATTGCATCATTCGTCTTTCGATAGGATTGGTGAAATAACGATAAAAATTATCCTCATTTTGTTGTAGGGCGAAAAATCGTTCAAATCTCTTGTAGGGGCGACCATTGGTCGCCCGCCAAAAAAACGCGACAAACGGGCGACCAATACCGGGGTTCCCCGAAGCGAATGAAATAAGCTTTTGGGGGTTCCCAAGGGTCGCCCCTACAATAAACGCGGAAAATAACACAAAAGCTATCTACTTTCTCCTCCCCACCGTCCCGACAAACAAGGCGCAAACTATAATAAACAGCGACGGGTCACCGACTCCCGAAAACAGAAAATAGACCGAGAATAAATAGAGGAAAAACAGAATGAAAAACGTGACTCCCAAAAGCACCCTTTCCGCTGTTTTCGGCGTTAGAAACGTAAGGAGAAGATTCTCCAAGACCGTTCCGCCGTCAAGCCCCTTTATCGGCATCAGATTGATAAACGCAAGAGCAAGATTGCAGGCGCAGAAAAATTCCCCGAGCGAAAGTATTATTCCGAGAAAAAGGAGAATAAGATTAAGGGAAGGACCGGAAAGCGCTATAAAAATATCGCTTTTGTAAGACCGTAAACCGATGGGTAGCGCCATATCCGCGCCAAAAGGATAAATAACGATCCTTGTCGGCGTCGCACGGCAGATTCGCGCGGCAAAATAGTGTCCAAGCTCGTGAACGAGCGCACAGAGAAGCGTTACGATACCCTCGTAACCAACGCCCGAAATCGACAGAATAATTAAAAAAATTATCGTAGAGGGATGAATTATGAATTTTTTTGTTTTCTTAAGCAAACTCTTGTCACCTGCGCCTTTATGTGATATAATAATTAAGTAACGGAAATAATATCAGAGGAATAAAAAATGACAGATAAAACTCTCGGCTTATATATCCATTTTCCATTTTGCCAAAGTAAATGCCCGTACTGCGACTTCTATTCAATAACCGATTCGTCGTGTGCCGACAGATACGTAAACGCAGTGGTGCTTCAGATGCAGGACTACGCAAAGGCGGCATCGCGTCACGACGTCGACAGTATCTTCTTCGGCGGCGGCACGCCCTCGATGCTTTCTACGAAGCAGCTCCTTAAGGTCATCGACGGTATATATGATAACTTTAACGTCTGCGGAGACGCAGAGTTCACAATCGAGGCAAACCCCGCGACGCTCAAAACCGCGTCTCTCCGTAAGCTTCGCCGTGCAGGTATTAACAGATTGAGCATCGGTCTTCAAAGCGCGAACGACGACGAGCTTCGCGCCCTCGGAAGAATACATACATATGCAGATTTTGAAGAGAGCTACCGCATCGCACGCAAGGCGGGCTTCGATAATATAAGCATTGACCTTATGTACGGCATCCCGAATCAGACCCCCGAAAGCTTCGCGAATACGCTCAGAACTGTGACCGCGCTCCGCCCCGAGCATATCTCGGTGTACGGACTGAAGATCGAGGAGGGAACGCCTTTTGACGAAAGAAAGGATACCCTTGCGCTACCCGACGAGGATACCGAGTGTAAAATGTATTTCGATACGGTCGAATATCTTTCCTCAAAGGGCTACGCGCAGTATGAGATAAGTAATTTCTCAAAGCCGGGACATCAGTGCGTGCATAATCTGCGCTATTGGAACTGCGAGGAATATATCGGCTTCGGACCTGGCGCACATTCCTATTTCGGAAACCGTCGCTTCGCTTATAAGAAGAATATTTCCGATTACGTCAAGAATATGGAAATGCCGGGCAGCGTTCCCGATATTCTGAGCGAAAATTACGAGATCAAGGATAACGAGCGCATCGGTGAATACGTAATGCTGCGTATGCGCTTGAGCGAGGGCGTAGACACCGAATTTTTCGCCGCTACGTTCGGAATAGATTTTGAGCGCCTCTTCGGTAAATACCTCGAAAAATATGAGAAAAACGGCTTTGTGCGTAAGAAGGACAGAAGCTGGTCGTTCACGCCGAAGGGAATGTACGTTTCAAACTATATCCTCTCGTCAATGTTCGATTTCGATAGCGATATCCTCTCGGGCATCGCAAACGGAACCGATAAATAATCATCCAAAAGGACGGAATCTCCGTCCTTTTTTGTATGACATTTTTTGCAACGGCGGGAGCAAGCCCCCGCCCTACGGGGGGTCGGGGACGTCGCCCCCTACAATGACGAGGGAGCAACAATAAAACGTGGCAAATCTTGCTTAAAAACGAAAGGGGATTCCAAAGGGGAAAACGTGTGCAGAATTTTGCGAAGGCAAAATTCAAATCGGTTTTCCTCTTGGCGTGTTTCTTTTGGTAGGTTTGCGAAGCAAAACTACTCTTTTCATTGCACGAGCAAGAAAAGTTAGTAAAATTACACTGCCGTTAAACACGAAAAGAACGCACCTTTTAACCCCTTATAAATAATGTCGCTGTCACCTATCGGCAAGGGATTAACACCCTTGCCGCATTCAAGAGTAAAAGCAGGCAAGCCGTATTCCTTGATAAACCAATCCTTAAGCCCACCGTAAGCGGCACTTCCCGTCGGCTCGGAAAGAACGTATCCCGAAAGCGCGGATAAACGCTTCGCGATCACCCTTCCGCCGTCAGGCACAACTCCATTGTAATCGTAATAAATTTCCTCACCCTGTGTGTGAAGCGCGATGAGCATATTTATTCCGCGCGCACGAATAAAGGCACAAAGTGCCGATGTCTCCGGCTCGGATTCGGGATGCTCGCCCGAATAAAGCGTCGGACCGGGGACGATCCCGTGCTCGCGCTCGTATTCCTTGTACTCAAAGAATCCCGCGTCATAATTGTGATTGAGATCAACACCGCGCCCGTTCGCCTGCCAGCGCGAATAATCTCCGCCGCTCATCGCGTTAAGACGCTCGGTAAGCGGATTTAATTCATCTTTTCCGTTTATTTGTAATTCAACCCCATCGGGATTCAGCATCGGAACGACGCAAAGCGTCCGATTTTCAAGCACAACGCTTAAATCCGCTCTGCGCTCCAGCTCTTTTCCGACGTCGCGTAGAAAATCAAGAAGCAAAGCCGTCGTTATCCATTCCATTCCGTGATGAGTACCAACGAAAAGCACCGCTTTTTTGCCCTCGCCAACCGAAATAAGCGGTATCTCGCGCCCAACGAGCGACCTTCCGATAACGCTCCGAGTAAAAAACGGATATTCACCGCATAAAGCATCAAGCTCCTTCATCATCTCACCGTAAGTCAGCGCAGCAGTTCTCATAATATCCCCCAAAAACCTTTTTTCAAGCATATGAAAAAACGGGCTTGTATTATGAAAATCCTATTGACCGAACCCCAAACGTGTGATATAATCGAGATATTAACATAAGGAGCATCTTACCATGAATTACAACTTCAAATTTCTGCCCTCAACCGAAAAGTGCTTCATCGACGATAATGCAGACGAAAAGTACGGCATAGAAAAGCTTTCGATGCTGAAAAATGAACGTCTCTCTTTCCAGCTTGCATACTGGGGAAGCGAGATGGATTGGCATTTGTCGTTCACACGCCTCGAAATTGAGTCTGATATAAAAGAATACGTAAAAGCATACCGCGTAGAGCAGGTGCCTGTAACCTACCCGAAGCGCCCAAGTCTTCCGATGGACGGTTATCTTTGCGATAAGCCGGGACTTTACCCCGACCTTCTCCGTCCCGTGGAGGAGCAGTATAAGTTCATATTCCATAAAGACGAGCTTCGCGCTCTCTACGTTATCGTAGAAAATAAGGACGGAATCCCTGCAGGCGACCATTACGTCACCTTCCGAGCATACGAGGGCGAAAACTGCGTAGCAGAAGCAACGATGCCGATAAAGGTCATCGATGCAGATCTTCCGAAGCAGACGCTTATTCATACCGAGTGGTTCCATAACGACGGCCTCTGCCAGTATTATGAGACCGAGATGTTCAGCGAAAAATATTGGAGCATTCTTCGTAACTTCCTTTACGAAGCAAGAGAGACGGGCGTAAACATGATACTCACCCCCGTGTTCACCCCTCCGCTTGATACCGAGGTGGGCGGCGAGAGAATGACCTGTCAGCTCGTTGACGTTACCGTGACCGATAACGGCTATGAGTTTGGATACGAACGCTTTGACAGATGGGTAAAGCTCTGCCTCGAGCTTGGCTTTGAATATTTTGAAATTTCTCACCTCTTCACGCAGTGGGGCTGTCACCACGCGCCTAAGATAATCGCAAAGGTAAACGGCGAGGAGAAGAGGATCTTCGGTTGGGAGACGGATTCTCACGGCGAGGAATATACGGCATTCGTCCGCGCGTTCCTTACCGACTTTATCGCTCACGCAAAGAAGCTCGGAATCGACGGAATGCTCTACTTCCATATCTCCGACGAGCCGTACGGCGAGCACCTTGAGTCCTACCTCAAGGCAAAGGAAGCGATTTGGGATATAATCGGTGAATATCATCAGATAGACGCCCTTTCCGACTATAAGTTCTACGAAATGGGCGCGGTCAAGAACCCGATCCCCGCGTCGGATCATATTGGTCCCTTCCTTGAAAATAAGGTTCCGAATCTCTGGGTATACTACTGCGTAAGCCAGGATTGGGAAACGTCAAACCGTTTCCTCTCAATGCCCGGAACGAGAACGAGAGCGATAGGAGTTCAGATGTTCAAGTTTGACATCGTCGGCTTCCTTCAGTGGGGCTTCAACTTCTATAACTGCCAGTATTCAAACTACCCGATAAACCCGTTCTCCGAGACCTGCGGCGAGTATTTCGCGCCTGCAGGCGATACGTTCCTCGTTTATCCCGGTCCTCACGGAGTGCCTTATCGTTCACTCCATCAGGCGCAGTTCGTTGACGCCCTTACCGACCTCCGCGCGCTTCAGTATCTCTCCTCCCTTATCGGTAAGGAGGAAACGATGAAGCTCGTTGAGGAGGACCTTGATAAGGAGCTTGCATTCAACTACTGTCCGCTTGAGCAGAGCTACTACGTAAACCTCCGCGAAAAGGTAAATTCGGCTATTGAAAAAGCAAAGAAATAATCAAAAAAGGATGCCCAAGGGCATCCTTTTTTGATTAAGCAATAAAACTGTTTGCACGTTAGAGAGAATCGTAACAATGTAGGGGGCGACGTCCTCGACGCCCCGTTCAAAAAGTAATGCATCTATAATGATATATAAAATAATATCGTCATTAACAGAGTATTGATTTTATGAGAATATTATCGTGGCATTGTGGGGCGTCGAGGACGTCGCCCCCTACAAAAACATGGCAAAGATTTTGATTCTTTATATAACCCCCAACCCCTCAAGGAGTATCTTTACTCCCATTAAAATAAGCACCGATCCGCCGATGATGGTCGCGACCTTGCGGAATTTCGAACCGACGAACGCGCCGAGCGCGACTCCGACAGCCGAGAGAATAAAGGTCGTCACGCCGATAAGTCCGACGGACGAGAATATCTCGACCTCAACGAGCGCAAATGAAACACCGACTGCAAGCGCGTCAATGCTTGTCGCAAGCGCAAGCGGTACCATTTCGCGGAAAGAGAGCGAAATCGTACAGGTGTCATCGTCACCCTTTATCGCCTCTCTTATCATATTCGCGCCGATGAGAAGCAGAAGCGCGAACGCTATGTAAAATGAATAATCGGCGATTTTAGATGCGACCGTCGAGGCAAGAAAATAGCCGATAAGCGGCATAAGTGCCTGAAAAATACCGAAATAAAGACCGACTGTGACGGCGTGCGAAAGCTTGACACGACAAAGCGTCAGTCCCTTGCAGACCGCAACGGCAAAAGCGTCCATGGATAGAGAAACGCCGATGAGAAATATCTCCCAAAGCTGCATATTTATGTCCTCAATTTCTTTGATTACCCGAAAATTATACCAAAATAAAAAAGCAGTGTCAATAGGTGCATTTTGTTGACAAGCGTCGGTTTTTATATTATAATAATATAATAAACTATTATTATGGGGAAATATGCTCTATGATATACAGAACTGAATTCGACGCATCGTCGCCCGACGTAAAATACGTCAAAAAATTGACCGATGCGTATTACGAAAAAAACGGAAAACGCCCCGGTGTCTTTGTGCGCACCTTCGGCTGTCAGCAGAACGAGGCGGATAGCGAAAGATATATGGGAATGGCCCTTCTTATGGGCTACGAAAAGGTCGATAGCGAGGAAAAAGCGTCGCTTATCCTATATAACACCTGTGCCGTCCGCGAGCACGCAGAGCTTAAGGCGCTCTCGATAACGGGACAGCTCAAGCACCTGAAGGCGCAAAACCCCGATCTTAAGATCGGCATCTGCGGATGTATGGTCGCGCAGGAGCACCGACTTAACGATATAAAGAATAAATATCCCTACGTCGACTTCCTCTTTGGTACGGGAAGCCACGAAAAATTCCCATTCTACCTTGCCGAATCAATGCGTAAGCGCAAAAGAGTATTTTACCCCGACGAGAATTATTCGATACCCGAAAAAATGCCAGTCGAGCGCGAAAGTAGCTTTAAGGGCTGGGTGAGTATAATGAACGGCTGTAATAACTTCTGTACCTATTGCGTCGTTCCTTACGTCCGCGGACGCGAGCGAAGCCGTTGCCGTGAAAATATTCTTGCCGAAGTAGAAGAGCTTGTAAAAAACGGCTGTAAGGAGATAACCCTGCTCGGTCAGAACGTAAATTCCTACGGAAAGGGCTTGTATGACGATTACGGCTTTTCCGATCTGCTCTCCGATATATGCAAGATCAAGGGCGATTATTGGATACGCTTTATGACGAGTCACCCGAAGGACGCAAGCCGTAAGCTTATCGACGTTATCGCAGAAAACTGCGGAGATGACTGTCAGCCGAAGATCGTAAAGCAGTTCCATTTGCCGCTTCAGTCCGGCTCTGACGCAATTCTAAATAAGATGAACCGTCATTACGGACGCGAGACATACCTCTCGCTTATCGGGTATATGAAGGAAAAAATACCCGATATAGCGCTCTCGACCGATATTATAGTCGGCTTCCCGACCGAAACGGAGGAGGACTTTTTAGATACTCTCTCAATGCTCGAGGCGGTAAGATACGACGCGTTCTTCTCGTTTATCTATTCGATACGGCGCGGCACACCTGCCGAAACGATGGAGCAGGTTCCCGATCCTATAAAGAAGGAGCGCTTCGCGCGGCTTCTTGAAACTCAAAACCGCATTTCGCTCGAGAAGAATAACGAATACGTCGGCAAGCGTGAGCGAGTGCTCGTCGAGGGACGAAGCAAGACCGACGAAAAAATGCTCACGGGACGAAACGAGAAAAACCGACTCGTCCATTTTGAAGGCGACGATTCCCTTATCGGAACGTTTGCAAACGTGAAGATAATCACCGCCGATACCTATTGCCTGACGGGAAAATTGGTAAATTAAGAGAATGGCTCTGAAATGGCTCCCTCCGGGAGGGAGCTCCGCGAAGCGGTGAGGGAGCCATCGGGCGAGAAATGCTCGATAATAGATATTCATGGAGCCGCCCTGATGAGACGGGCAACGCTCTATAATTTCTTTCATCGCGTGCTCCCTTCGTCATTTGCTCCGCAAATGCCACCTCCCTCCCGGAGGGAGGCATAACAAATCCCACTATTCTAACCCACAAGGAGAACCGCATTATGACTCCAATGATGGAACAATACCTCGAAATAAAAAAACGCTATCAGGACTCGATCCTCTTCTACCGCCTCGGAGACTTTTACGAAATGTTCTTCGACGACGCAAAGACGGCGTCAAAGGAGCTTGAACTCACTCTTACAGGCCGCGCCTGCGGAGACGGCGAACGCGCACCGATGTGCGGAGTTCCGTTCCATTCGGCAGACGTGTATATAGGTCGACTGGTCGCAAAGGGCTATAAGGTCGTCGTCTGCGAGCAGATGGAGGACCCCGCGACGACGAAGGGACTCGTCAAGCGCGATATAGTCCGCGTCGTAACGCCCGGTACCGTCATCGACAATACTCAGCTCGACGACTCGAAGAATAACTATCTCTGCGCTATCTGCGTAAACGAAAGCGCGGCGATCTGCTTCTTCGACGTCTCGACGGGCGAAATGACGGCAACGAGCTTCGATACCTATCAGTCGGACACCGTCGTAAACGAGCTTGCGAAGTTCTTACCGAAAGAGGTAATGGTAAATAAGCCCCTATCCGAGCTTCCCGACGTTGAATTCTTCGTAAATAACCGCCTCGGCGCATACGTCGGACGCGATATGAGTGAGCTTTTCGGCTATAACGGATGCCTCGCCAGCGTAACGAAGCAGTTCGGCGCGCAGGCGTACGAGGCAAAGGAAAGAAGCCGCGAGACCGTGTGCGCAATCGGCGCGCTTCTTCGCTACGTTACCGATACGCAAAAGACCGATACCGCAAACGTCTCTGGACTTAAATTCTATCAGAACGGCGAATACCTCGAGCTCGACGTCGCAACGAGACGCAACTTAGAGCTTTGCGAAACGATGAGAAGCAAGGACAAAAAGGGCTCGCTTCTTTCGGTCCTCGACCGCACAGGCACGTCGGCAGGCGCGAGAATGCTCCGCAGATGGGTAGAGCAGCCGCTTGTAAATGCGAATAAGATCGGACGCCGTCAGAGAGCCGTTGCGGAGCTTGTGTCGAACTTCATGGCACGCGAGGAGCTGGGTGAATGCCTTTCTCACATTCTCGACCTCGACCGCCTTATGACGAAGCTCGTCTACGGCACGGCAAACGCAAAGGACCTCCGCGCGATCGCGGCAACAGCGTCGCTCATTCCCGACATTAAGGAGCTTACCTCGTCATTTGTAAGCGAGGAGCTTTCCGATATACATCTTCACCTCGATACCCTTTCCGATATAAGAGACCTCATTGAGCGCTCGATAAAGGAAGATCCCCCCTTCTCGCTCCGCGAGGGCGGATTTATCCGCCGCGGCTTCAACCCCGAGGCGGACGAGCTTTACGAGATCGTCCATAACGGCAAGAGCTATATTGAGAAGATCGCAGAAGCCGAAAGGGAAGCAACGGGAATCAAGAATCTCAAGGTCGCATTCAACCGCGTCTTCGGCTACTATATAGAGGTCACGAAATCAAATCTCAATGAGGTCCCCGACCGCTACATAAGAAAGCAAACGCTCGTCAACGCCGAGCGCTTCATAACCGAGGAGCTGAAGGAAAAGGAAGGACTTATCCTCGGCGCGTCGGATAAGCTTAACGCTCTTGAATACGAGCTGTTTACGCAGATACGCGAGCGCATCGCCGCCGAGATAAAGCGTGTACAGCAGACCGCGTCGCTGCTTGCGAAGCTCGACTGCTATGTGTCGCTTGCCGACGTCGCAGTGCGTAATGACTACACCTGCCCCGAGATCGAATACGGCAACGCAATAGTGATAAAAGAGGGACGCCACCCCGTCGTCGAGCAGTTCTCGAAGGACGGATATTTCGTGCCGAACGATACGCTTCTCGATACGAACCATAACCGCCTCGCGCTTATCACAGGACCTAATATGGCAGGTAAATCGACCTATATGAGACAGGTCGCGCTCATCGTGCTTATGGCGCAGATCGGCTCGTTCGTTCCCGCAAAGGAAGCGAGAATAGGTATCGTCGATAAGATATTCACGCGCGTAGGTGCGTCGGACGATCTCGCATCGGGCACTTCGACCTTTATGCTCGAAATGAACGAGGTCGCCTATATCCTCAAAAACGCAACAAACCGCAGTCTCATCATCTACGACGAGATAGGACGCGGTACGTCAACCTTCGACGGAATGAGCATCGCGCGTGCGGTTGCTGAATACACGGCAGGCAAAAAGCTCGGTGCAAAGACGATGTTCGCAACGCACTATCACGAGCTTACCGTCCTTGAAAAGGAAATGACGGGCATCGTCAATTACAATATCGCCGCAAAGAAAAAGGGCGACGATATCACCTTCCTTCGTAAAATAGTTCGCGGCGCAACCGACGACAGCTACGGTATAGAGGTCGCAAAGCTTGCAGGAGTACCGAATGAGGTAATAAGACGCGCAAAGGAAGTGCTTAATCAGCTAACAAGTGAAAACGCGCGCCCCGTGGAATATAAGGGACGCGATAACACGATAACCTTCGACGACTATAAGGCGGATGAAGTAAGAGAGAAGCTTCTTAATCTCGACCTTAACCTGCTTACCCCGATCGAAGCGCTGAACGTACTCTCGGAGCTTAAAAAGATAGCAAAATAAAGGATAATAATATGCAGAAGATAAATCTTCTTGATACACAGGTAGCGAATCTTATCGCGGCGGGCGAGGTCGTTGAACGTCCCGCCTCGGCGATAAAGGAGCTGCTTGAAAACAGTATAGACGCAGGCGCGACGCAAATTACCGCCGAGATAAAAAACGGCGGCGTGTCGCTTATGCGTATAACCGACAATGGATGCGGAATGTCAAAGGAGGACGCCCTCGTCTGTACCCGTCGCCACGCGACGAGTAAGATAAAGGACGCAACCGACCTTGACGGTATAGTTACCCTCGGCTTCCGAGGCGAGGCGCTTGCCGCGATCTCTTCGGTATCGAAAATGAGAATAATGACGAGAACGAAGGATTCCGAGCTAGGCGTTATGGTGACGAGCGAGGGCGGAAATATCGTTTCCTGCGAGGAAAGCGGATGCCCTTACGGCACGACGGTCATCGTCGAGGAGCTGTTTTCGAACGTCCCTGCGCGCCGTAAATTCTTGAAGCGCGACGCGTCGGAAACGGCGGCAGTCAGCGCGGTAATGGAAAAGCTTGCGCTTTCGCGCCCCGATATTGCGTTCAAGTTCATCGTCGACGGAAACCTGCGCTTCCAGACGGCGGGCGATAATTCGCTTGTGAACGTCATATACGCGGTCCTCGGACGCGATTTCGCGAAAAAGACCGTCAAGGTACACGATATGACTGACGGTGTCGAGGTCGAAGGCGTTATCGGTACGCCCGATAACGTGCGCGGAAACCGAGGCGCCGAAAACTTCTTCATAAACGGTAGATATATAAGATGCGGTACCGCGTCGGCGGCGCTCGAGCAGGCGTTTTCGTCCTACATTCCGTCGGACAAATTCCCGTCCTGCGTGCTTGCGATAACGGTAAACCCCGCGTTTGTTGACGTAAACGTCCATCCGCAGAAGTTGGAGGTCAAATTCTCGAACGATAAGCCGATATTCAACGCAGTCTACTGCGCGGTAAGAAATACGCTTATGAACGGTATCGACCGTCCGTCGATGGGACAGACGAAGCTCACGGGCGATAGCTATAAGCTGTATCAAGAAGTGTTGACGATGAAAACGGATACCGAGGCGGAGGCAGAGCAGATCGCGTCGGAAAAGGAACGGCTGACGAGAAAGTATGAGCAGATAACGGTGCCGGTGGAGGAAAAGACGGTACTTCCCGAAATTGAAGTCGCAGTACCGAAGCCGATACTTATGCCGTGGGAGACCGAGGTAAAGAAGGCGCCGATGCCTTCCGATATTCCTGCGCCTTCCCCTGTTTCTAAACCCGAGCCGCGCCCGACCTTTACCGAGCGCCCTGCTGTAGTCGACCCGATAAAAACGCCCGAAAATGAACCGAAAGTGACGCTTAACGAGCCGAAAACGGTTCAAAATGAGCCGAAAAATGCACCTAAAGAGCCGATTCCGACACCCTTTTTCAAAATCGCGGGCGTTATGTTCAATACATACGTTTTCGTCGAGCTTGAAAACAAAATGATGATAATCGACAAGCACGCGGCGCACGAGCGCGTCCTTTTCGAAAAAATGCGCGCGAATATGTCGTCGCTCGACCCCGTATCGCAGCTCCTTTTGTTCCCCGTGAACGTGTCGCTCACGTCAGAGGAAATGGCGGCGTGCGATGAGTACCGCGACGAGCTTATAAAGCTCGGCTTCGACTTTGTCGAGGGCGAAAAGGGCGTGGATCTGATACAGTACCCGTCGGGGCTTAACGATGCGCAGGCGGTAACTATGTTTGCCGAGCTTGCCTCGCGCCTAAGCGACGGTCACGGCGACCTTAAGATCGGCAGAGACGCATTCTACGAAAAGGCACTCTATCAAGCGTCCTGTAAGGCGGCAGTCAAGGGCGGACGCGAGGACAGCCCCGAAAATATCCGCTGGATCGCCGAGCAGGTCATAGTCAACCCGAATATCCGCTTCTGTCCGCACGGACGCCCCGTCGCTTTTGAGATGACCAAGAGCGAGTTTGAGAGGCAGTTCGAACGCACTTAATTCTGTTGCGGAACTGTTTGACACTGAAAATATATCGCCACACCGTAGGGCGGGGGCTTGCTCCCGCTGTTGTACGAGCGACCATTTGTCGCTCGAAAAAGTAAAATTGTTTTTGTGCGGCGGGAGCGCGTGGGGTTCCCCGAAGCGAATGCAATGAGCTTTGGGGGTTCCGAGCAAGCCCCCGCCCTACAAGAGCGTTACGCTTTGTTTTCTAAAAGCGTGACACAAATTTGCGTAAACAATAAACTAAACAATAAAGGAGTAAAAATATGAAGAAAATTTGTTTGATGATCGCAATCGTTGGTTTAGTGGGTGCTTTAATAACGGTTATTGCCGCGCTTTCCGATCCGAAAGCCGCAGACATTGTTTCGGTGCTTCCGCTGTCAATGTTTTTCAATTCCCTTTTTGTGATCGGCACTTTGGGATTTATAAACAAAAAATAACGAAATAAATATCCGCGCTGTTTTCGCGGAGAAAATAAAAAGCCGAGCTGTTATCTCGGCGGAAATGAGAGAAAAATGGCAAAATTCACACTACTTAAGCAAGAGGGCAGAGCGCGCCGAGGCACCTTTGAGACGGTTCACGGCACGGTTCAGACTCCTGTATTTATGAACGTCGGCACCTGCGCGGCAATTCGCGGCGGCGTATCGACCGATGACCTAAGAGAGATCGGCTGTCAGGTCGAGCTTTCGAATACATATCACCTTCATATACGTCCCGGTGATCGCCTTATACACGATATGGGCGGTATCCACAAGTTCTTCAACTGGGATCGTCCCGTTCTTACCGACTCGGGCGGATTCCAGGTCTTCTCGCTTGCGAAGCTTCGCAAGATAAAGGAGGAGGGCGTTACCTTCAATTCTCATATCGACGGTAAGAAGATATTTATGGGGCCCGAGGAGTCGATGCAGATACAGTCGAACCTCGCGTCGACGATCGCTATGGCGTTCGACGAGTGCGTGGCTAACCCCGCAGAATACCGCTACGCGAAGGACTCCTGCGACCGCACCTTCCGTTGGCTTCAGCGCTGTCAGGCGGAGATGAAGCGCCTTAATTCGCTCCCCGAAACAATAAATAAGAATCAGCTTCTTTTCGGTATAAACCAGGGCTGTACCTATATGGATCTACGCGTAAACCACATGAAGCGAATTGCCGAGCTTGACTGCGACGGCTACGCTATCGGCGGTCTTGCAGTCGGTGAGACGGCGGAGGAGATGTACGCGACGATCGAAGAGGTCGAGCCGCATATGCCGATAAATAAGCCGCGTTACCTTATGGGCGTCGGCACACCGCAGAACATTCTTGAAGCGGTACGCAGAGGAGTTGATTTCTTCGACTGCGTAATGCCTAGCCGTAACGCGCGCCACGGAAACCTATTTACCTGGGAGGGCAAGCTGACGATACTGAATCAGCGCTTCAAGATGGACGCGCGTCCGATCTCGGAAAATTGTAACTGTCCTGCTTGCCGTAGCTATAGCAGAGCGTATATAAGACACCTTCTGAAGGTCGACGAAATGCTCGGAATGCGCCTTTGCGTGCTTCACAACCTCTATTTCTATAACGACCTTATGCAGAAGATAAGAGACGCGCTCGACGAGGGAAGATTTGAAAGCTTCTACCGTGAAAATATTGAGCGTCTCGGTACGCAAGTACAATGATAGAAATACTCTATTCCGATGACTGTCTTGCAGTCGTTATAAAGCCGATAGGATACATTTCGGAGGACGGCGATAGGTCTGTGCCGCATCTTATAAGAGAAGCGCTCGGCAAGCCCGACGCATACGTTGGCACGGTCCATCGGCTTGACAAAAACGTCGGCGGACTTATGGTATATTCGCTCCGTTCTGATATGACGGGCAAGCTGACGGAGGCACTTGCCTCGCCCGACGCAGGAAAGGAATACTTGGCACTCCTTTCGGGAATACCCGAAAAGGACGAGGACGTTCTGACTGATCTGTTGTACCACGACAGAGGAAAAAATAAGACATACGTAGTAAAGCGCAAGCGCGCAGGCGTCAAGGAAGCGAAGCTCTCGTATAAGATAATGAAGACGGAGGAGGGAAAGGCCCTCGTTTCGGTCAAGCTCTATACGGGCAGAACGCACCAGATAAGAGCGCAGTTCGCCTCGCGTTCGCTCCCCCTCGTCGGCGACAGCCGATACGGCGGAGGCAAGGGTGATCCGATGCTTTATTCTTATCGCTTGACGTTTACGCACCCGAAAAACGGAAAGAAAATGGAATTTGAACGGAATCCTAAATGGAATATATGAAAAAGCACCCGGCGGAATTTATTTCCGCTTGGGCGCTTTTTTAATGAATAATGAATAATGAATAGTTTTGGCGAAGAAGATAGACGTTGTTAGCCTTCCCCAGCGGGGGAAGGGGGACCGCAGACGCTGCGTCTGCGGTGGATGAGGTGTTCCGAAGGAAAGTAACATCGTTTTTACGCGGACCGTCGAGGACGCCGGTCCCTACAAATCAATGTGGCAAAGCGTTCAGATGTCCTTGTGGGGCGACCATTGGTCGCCCGTATTTTACACGGTAATAATATGCGTATTGCTGTAAACGCCATTGGGAGCGAGAGAAACGATTCCCTCTTTTTTCTTAATGTCGTAGTCGCCGTTAGCGTTTGCAGTAAGGGATGTCCACGGCTCTATGCAGAGGAACTCAGATCCAGGCTCGTGCCAGAATGCGATATAATCGCAGTCGGGATATTCGACCTTTACCGTTCTTTCGGTCAGGCGGTTTCTGAGCGTGACTTCCTTCGACTTGAGCTTTCTGAAAATAAGCGTATCAAGCTCGAAATACTTTTCGTATATCGAGAAGCAGTCGACCTTCTTTGCAAAGGTCTTTGTCTCGTCGATGACAAGCGGACCGTCGAGAAGAATCGCGTCGAGATCTTCCTTATACGGGAAGATGATGTCGTATTCCTCAACACCGCCGGGAGTTGCATACGCTTCGTGCGCGCCGACGGAGAAATACATTGTGTCATCCGTCAGGTTATTTACTCTGTACTCGACCTTGAGCGAGCTTTCGACAAGCGTAAAGATCGCGCGGAACTCGAACTGATAAGGATAAACGGCGAGAGTTTCGTCGTTATGAGTATAGAGAAGAGTGACGGAGGAATCTGTCTTTTCTTCAACGGTAAAATCAGCGTCGATAAGGAAGCCGT
Source organism: Clostridia bacterium (assembly GCA_017621655.1). Taxonomy (GTDB): domain Bacteria; phylum Bacillota; class Clostridia; order Oscillospirales; family CAG-272; genus Colimorpha_A. The sequence continues at coordinate 55,389 of JAGASS010000036.1, forward strand.
GCTTCTTCATCGGATAGGTCTTACCGTTCAAGGTGTATTTGTCGTCCTTGCTCGAGCCGATGCAAGGGAAGAGCACGGGCGCACTTTTGCCCCAGAATTTGGGATCGGAGCACCAGATGTATTCGGTCTCGCCCTTTTTCAAGCTCTTGATCTCCGCGCCGTTTTGCTTGATTTCGCAGGATAGTATTTCGTTTTTGATGGTTATCATAGTGTACCTCGTGTTAAATGATTGTATTGGAAAAATTGATATATTTAAGGTATTTTTGTGACTTAGTTGTAGGGGGCG
>JAGASS010000037.1 GCA_017621655.1 Clostridia bacterium
GATGAAGATGAAGATGATGATGACGATGACGATGGCGGCTACAAGCCACTCTTCTCGTAAAGGAACGGAGGTAAACGATGCTATCCATATATAAAAAAGAGCTTCGCTCCTACTTTACGGGGCTTACCGGCTACGTTGCAGTCGCTCTCATTCTCCTACTGACGGGAATTCCGATCCGCAATATCGCGTTCGTAGGAAAAAACATGGCGATAGAAAACGTGCTTCCCTCCGCCGCATTTATCCTTCTTATAGCAATTCCGATAATCACGATGTCCTCCTTCGCAGGCGAGCGCGCGCAGAAGACCGATACGCTCCTCTACTCGCTCCCTCTCTCGACCTCAAGGATCGTTCTCGGAAAGTATTTTTCGATGATGACTGTGTTTGCAATTCCCGTTGCTGTCATCTCTCTCGTTCCCGTTGTTCTTTCAATGTACGGCGAGGTCGATTGGTTTGCCTTCTACACCTCGGTAATTATGTTCTTCCTGCTCATTTCCGCGATGACTGCCATCTGTATGTTCATGTCGTCGCTTTGCGAATCGCAGGTGATCGCCGCAGTGCTCGGCTCCGGCGCGCTTTTTGTCTGCTTCTTAGCTACAATGCTTGTCAGCGTTATCCCGAAGACTGAGCTTGCCGCATTCATTTCCTTCCTCGTTATCGCGGCGCTGATAGGGCTTATTGCCTACGCTTTCACGAAGAACTTATATATTGCTCTCTCGGTCGGCGCGGTCCTTATGGCAGTCGTTTCGATCGTTTATATGAACGACAAGTCGTTTTTCCTTGATATTTTCGGAAAGACCGTAGACCTTGTCGCTATCTTCGACAGATTTACGATCTCGGTCGTCTCAAGGGTCTTTGACGTAAAGACCGCAGTTTATTATATTTCGGTCGCAATATTCTTCAACGTTCTGACAGTTCAGACCGTTGAAAAGCGCCGATACAGCTAAGGGGGTGCGAGCATGAAAAAAATTAACAGCTCTGCCCGTTACGGCAGTATTTCACTCATTTCTATCGCAGTCGTTCTCGTTATTCTCATACTTCTCAATATGGCAGTCGGTCTGCTTCCCGAAACCGCGACCTCGCTGACGGGCGAAAAGACCGACGTTTACAAGATCTCGAAAGCAAGCGTCGACTATATTAAGGAGCTTGACGAAGACATTACCGTCTACGTAGTACAGCTCGAGAATTCCGCAGGTCAATACGATCTGATGATAAAGAAATACGTCGAGCGCTACGCGACCCTCAGTAAAAGGATAACGGTCAAGTACGTTGACCCCGAGATCAAGCCGATGTTCCTCGAATCCTACAATGCGGACGGTGCTATAGAAGAGGATCTGCTCGATCCCTCCTATACTCACCTCGTTGTCGAAAGCGGCAGACGCGCAAGGATAATTCCCTATTCGGATATTGTCAAATATGCCCTCACAGAGCAGGAGCTGCTCGCGATCTACCAGACCTACGGCTACATTCCCGACAGCGTTCCGATCAGCTACGAGATCGAAAACTGCCTGCTCAGCGCAGTCGATTACGTAACGCTCGAGGTCGTTCCCAAGATATACTATACAAGCACTCACAAGGAGACCGCGCTCGATTCCCTCTTCTCCTATTACGCTAACCTTGAAAATATCGGGCTTTCCGCAATAGATATTGAAAAGGAAGGAAGCATTCCCTCCGACGCGCAGGCAGTGATCATCTACGCACCGCAGAGCGATTTCTCTGAAAAGGAGATCGCGGCACTCAAAAAGTATGCCGATAACGGCGGCAACATCGTTCTTTCGACGGAATTTTACCTTGAGCTTGCTGACCGTAAGCTCGAAAACCTCTACGGCTTTATCGAAGAATACTACGGCATGAGCTATATGGACGTTCTTGTCCACGAGGGAACGGAGGGAAGATTCCTCTCAACACCGCCCTTCGTTTTCGTAACGATGACGGATAAGGTCCCCTCGGGTCTTAATTCCGCGACCTACGGAAGCGTTCTCTTCAAGATACCGCACGCAATCGGAATCTCGGAAAAGCTTCCCGACGGCGTGACAGTCGACACTCTCTTCACCACTACGAACAAGAGCTACGCAAAGCTAAACTACAGTAGCGAAAACGAGGAAAAGGAGGACGGAGACTTAAGCGGTCCCTTCGTTATCGGCGCGAAGTCAACCCGCGTTACCGCTAACGGAAAGTCGAAGCTTCTCTGGTTCTCGTCGACCGACGCGCTCCGCGCGACCTATAACTACAGACTTCAGGATAGCATACACGTCGCAGTCTACTCTCTTTCCGAGTCCGTCGGAAAGCGCGACATCGTTTCTACAGTCGCGATGGTGATCGAGACCGATTACCTCGACATAAGCGACAAGGCAGCGACCCTATGGAGCTGGATAATAATCGCCATCGTTCCCGGTGCGATCCTCGGATACGGCATTTTCGTCCGCATCAGGAGGTCGAGAAGATAATATGAAGAAAAGAAGCTTTGGGCTGGTAGTGCTCGTTTCACTGCTGGTCGTCGTTATAATTTTCTACTCCGTCATCTCGAACGCGATGAAGAACGACAAGAAGAACAGCGATCCGCCAAGCACGGGGGACGGCATATACATCGACCGCCAGCCGAGCGAGGTCGAAAAGGTGACCTACCGCACGGGCGGCGCGGAATTCACCGTTCGGCGCGACGGAAGCATCTTCGTGCTTGACGAGGACCCCGAATTTCCTCTCGACCCGACCGCAGTCGCATACATGATGAACTCTGCAGCCCGTCTGACGTACGTCAGAAAGATAAACCCCGAAAGTAACGACCTTACCGACTATGGTCTTAGTGACCCTCAGTCGGTCATTGAGATCCTCTATACCGACAACGCGCGTCTGACGATCACCGTCGGCAACTTCAATCCCTATTCCGACGCCTACTACTGCACGACGGGCGACGGCTTCGTCTACCTTATGGGCGGAGAGTTTTCCGACGCGTTCGCGATCAGGTATTCGGACATTATCCTTCACGATACGGTCGAAACTCCTCAGTACGGCTTCTCCTCGGTCACGAAGGTCGAGATAACAGGTAACGGAAAGACCGTTCTCTATACCCTCGTTGACGAGGAAAACGGCACTTGGGAAAGAAACGGCGAAAGCGGAGATTTCGCATACGACCTAAAAGACCTGTATAACGAGCTTTATAGGGTCACAGTCGACGAATGGATCGACTATAACGTAGAGACCGATAAGGAATTTGACACCTACGGACTTCTTAAGCCCGAGATACGGGTCGTATTCACTCACTTAGAGATCACCGAGATTGAGAACGAGGGATCGTCTACCGTCAAAAAGGAGCACGAGCTTCAGACCGCGTTCCTTATCGGCTCGCGCACGAGCGAAAGCGAGGAAAGTGACGCCAAGCGCTATTTTGCCTTCGGCGGCGGAAGCATAGTCTACGTTATGCAGGAGGATGCTTTTGCTCATACGATGAACGAAATCAAATAACTTAAAAAGCAGGCGGTAGGGAGACACTTCGTAGAGAAGTGTTCTCCCTACTTTCTTTTTATATAAAAATTGACATTTTCGGTTTGAAAGTGTCATAGTGGGTTACATACTTTAAAATTAACCTATCTCAAAGATAAGAATAATAAGTGATATTGTGAGACAGGTCTCACAGTGATATTTTGCCTTTCGGCAAAGTGATATGAAAACCTATCGGTTTTCGTGATATTATATCCGCCCTTAAAACTGCCCGAAGGGCAATATAACTATGCGTAGCATAATATAACTGCTAAGCAATATAACTCGCCTTTGGCGAATATAACTGAGGCACCTTCCTTACGGAGGGTGCCTCTACTCGCCTGCTTTTTGTTTCAAAAACTATTCAACAAATATTCACAAACTTGTTGACAAATCAACATCTCTGTGATATAATCACTTCGGCTTCTTGAAGAATCGACAAAATTCGGGAGTGGAAATGATAGATCGATTTGAAACATTTACAGTACTTATAAACCGCATAAGACGAAATATGCGCAGGATAAAAATGAACGAGATGGAGGAATACGGTCTCCGCGGCGTTCATATGTCCTGTCTATACCTTCTTTACACCGCCGACGGTCTTACTGCGACCGAGCTTTGCGAAAAATGCGAGGAGGATAAGGCGACCGTTTCGCGCGCCCTCGAGCATCTTGAGGAATACGGCTTTATCACCTGCAAATCCCGAAAAGCAAAGAGATATAAAAGCCCCCTTGTCCTTACGAAAATGGGCAAGCAGGTCGGAATGAAGGTCTGCGAAAAGCTCGACCGTGTTCTCGACCAGATGAGTCAGGGTCTTTCCGAAAGCGAGAGGACTGCCTTTTACCGCGCATTTTCAATAGTCAGCGACAATCTGCAAGAGATTGCCGACACGAGTTTAACTAGAGGTACAGAAATGATCTGTGAAAACGAAACCAAAAACGGACTTATTCCGATATTCTTTTCTACCGACGACAATTACATTTCCTTCCTCGACGTAGCGATAACTTCGCTCATCGAAAACGCGTCGAAGGAATATAATTATAAACTGATAGTTCTTAACACCGGTCTTGACCCTGCAAACGTCGAAAAGGTGATGAAGAACGCACAGCCCGGCTTCGAAATTGAGTTTGTCGATATTGCCGAGCAGCTTGCCGACATCAAGGCGAAGCTCAAGGACGTTTATCACTTCTCGATAGTTACCTATTACCGTCTCTTTATCGCTTCCCTTTTCCCGCAGTACGATAAGGCGCTCTATCTTGACAGCGACCTCGTCGTTACGGGTGATATTTCGGAGCTTTATAATACCGAGCTTGGCGATAACATCCTCGGCGCATGCCCCGAGGAGTTCGTTCAGAACACGCCCGAATTCCGCCTTTACGCTAAGGTGGCGCTCGGAGTTAACCCCGATACATACGTTAACGCAGGCGTTCTCGTTATGAACCTTGCTCAGTTCAGAAAGAATAAGATCGAAAAGAAGTTCATAAAGCTTATTACGAAGTACGATTTCGACCTTCTCGATCCCGACCAGGCATACCTTAACTACCTCTGCCAAGGCAAGATCCTCGTTCTTCCGAACGGCTGGAACAAGGAGCCGTTCCCCGTCGAATGCGAGGGAAAGAAGAACATCGTTCACTACGCGCTCTATAAGAAGCCCTGGCAGTACGACGATACTCCCGACGGTGAATATTTCTGGGAATACGCAAAGCGCTCACACTTCTACGATGTCATCCTCGAAAAGAAGGCGGCGTTCGGCGACGAAGAAAAGGCCGAAAAGGAAGCCGCCGGAAGCGAGATCCTTGAGCACGCGCTCAAGATCGTCGAATCTGACGAAACGTTCTCCAAGCTGCTTTGAGGTAACGTAATGGAAAAATCGGAACACAAGCTGGAGCTGCTCAGACGCATAAAGGAGCTCGAAAAAAAGGAGCTTTGGCATCTCGACGTTGAGGACGATCCCGAGACCTATCCCCTTATGCCCGATCAGATAGATTATCTCAACGAGAAGCTTATCAGCAAGATAAAAAACAAGATCGCAAACAGAGCAGGCACAAAATTCTTTGATAAAATGATCGCAAACCGACAGCTCATTATCAAGGAAGTCAAGGGAGTTGAAAATTACACGGCAGTTGAGGGCGGAAAGCTCGTGACCTGTAATCATTTCAGCCCCTGTGATAACTACGCCGTTTGGGTAACGCTCCGTGACTATATGGGCGGAAAAATGCTCTACAAGGTTATTCGCGAGGGTAACTATACGAATCCACCGAAGCCGTTCGGACTTTTTATGCGTCACTGTAACACCCTGCCCCTTTCGAGCCAGATGTCGACGATGAAAAAGTTCTCAAAGGCGATAAAAACGCTTCTCGGAAGAGGCGAAACGATACTCATTTACCCCGAGCAGTCGATGTGGTGGAACTACCGCAAGCCGAAGCCGATGCAGGACGGCGCGTTCGCGCTCGCCGTGCGTAACAATGCCCCTATCGTTCCGATATTTATTACGATGACCGACAGTGACGTTATCGACGGCGACGGATTCCCCGTTCAGGAATACACAATGAACATTCTTCCTGCGATCTATCCCGACCCCGATCTCCCCTCGAACGAGCGCAAGGACAAGATGAAGCGCGAAAATTATGAGGCATGGGTAAAGGTGTACGAGGAATTTTACGGCAAGCCCCTCGTTTACGGCGAAGAGGAATAACAGATTTTTTGAAAGCCATCCGAAAGGATGGCTTTTTTGACGCGGTAATAACGAGATCACATTACGACCAAACGGGAGGAGCAAAAACAAGGTTACATTGTTCCCGTGCGGACAGTCGAGGACGCCTGTCCCTACAAATTTACGTTCAATATCCTCTTGTAGGGGCGAGCATTACTCGCCCGCATTAAAACATTGTTTCTTGATACTCTCCATGCCCTTCACCTATCCCTCAAAATTACCCGATTTTTTCGCAAAAGGAATTGACTTTACACAGTGTTATGTTATAATAAAATCAACATCTGAACGCAGGAGAAATACATGCTGAAAAGACGTAAAAGGTCCATGGAAGCATCTGAGTGAGCCGATCTTTGACGGTAACGGCGGTCACGCGATGTTCTTCACCGACAAGGACGGCAGAAAAATCATGTGCATCCACGCTCCTGAGCGCGATATGGACGAGCGCGCGCACCTGTTTAACATGGTTGAGCGCGAAAACAAGCTTGAAATAATCGAAGAATTACCTATATGAGAGGCGCATTATGAAGACACCGTACATCGCAAGCGAATGGAAAATGCTCTTTGAACCGAAGGAGCACGGAGATTATATAAACGACCATTCGGTCGTCTTCGGTCCCGACGGAAAATGGCATTTATACGGAATAACGAGCTTCGCAAGCTTCGCTGCAAACGAAAGATATTTCGCTCACGGCGTCGGCGAATCGCTTGAGAGCCAATTCACCGAGGTCGGACGCTCTATCGACCGCGGAACTCTCGCGTGGGCGCCCGGCGTGATCGAAAAGGACACCTACTACTATATGTTCTACGGTCCGTCGCCTACATCTTTAGCGGTATCTTTCGATATGTACGAATGGACGGGACAGAAGATAAATCTCAACAACGAACCGCTTCTCGGTGCGATCCGTGATCATTTCGTGCTTAAAATCTCGGACAGCGAGTACCTTATGTATATCACCGGTATGCTCGACAAAAAGGGAGCAATCTCCTGCTTCCGTTCGACGGGAGACCTGCGCAATTGGGACTTCGTCGGATACGCGCTCACCTCGGGTGACGACGCACCGTTGACACCGCCTTGGGGCGCCTTTGAGTCTCCCTACGTAGTCAAGAAGGACGGATTATACTATCTCTTCACTACCTACACCGACTGCGCTCTTGAAAATTATAACGATACCCTCGTTTTCGTCTCCTCCGATCCCACCTCGTTCGGCGAGTACAACGGCGGAAACGGCGGCGCGATCCCGGTAACGAAGCTTCACGCTCATGCGCCCGAGATCTTGGTTGAAAATGGAAATTATTACATAACGTCCTGCGGTTGGAGAAACTTCGGCGCAGTTTGTGAAGGCGGCGTAGGAGTTGCGCGCCTTGAATGGAAGGAGAATGACTAATGAAGAATCACATTTTTTCGGGATACATGGGACACGGAAGCTGTCACTGTCAGGGAATCGCAGTTGACAAAAAGAACGGCTACCTCTACTATTCCTTTACGACAAAGCTCCTTAAGAGCGACCTTGACGGAAATATCATCGGCTCTGTCGATAAGATCGTAGGTCATCTCGGCTGTATTGATTTCAACGAGCGCGACGGCAAGGTCTACGCTTCCCTCGAATACAAAAACGATGAGATCGGACGCGGCATCTTAAAAACGCTCGGCGTTGACGACGACAGCTTGCAGGACGCCTTCTACGTTGCGATATTCGACGTTGACAAGATCGACAGAATGGATATGAATGCCGAAACAGACGGCATTATGAAGACGGTATATCTCGGCGCAGTAGTCGATGACTATAACGGAACGGCAAAGAACGGCGCGCCTCATATTCACGGCTGCTCGGGTATCGACGGAATCACTGTCGGTCCCGATTTCGGCGACAAGAACGGCAAGCATTACCTTCACGTTTGCGAGGGAATTTATTCCGATCATTCCCGTACTGACAACGATTATCAGGTCGTTTATCAGTACGACGTAGAGGGCTGGTGGGACAGCTACGCACAGCCGCTCAATCAGCATTCAATGCACAGAAGCGGCCCCGAAAAGCCGAGAAATCAGTATTTCTTCTATACAGGAAACACGACCTACGGCGTTCAGAACTTCGAGTACGACGAGTTTACCGGCGACTATTTTGCCTGCGTCTACGAGGGATCAAAGCCACAGTTCCCCAATTACCCGATGTTCGTCGTTGACGGAAGCATCGCTCCGAAGGAGGAAGAGCTTATCGGCTGTGACGGCGAAAAGGGACTCGTTCTCACGCTCAAAAACGTCGGCTTATGTGAAAACGGAATTTGCGGCGCAAGCTTCCCCCACGGATGCACCGGCTTCTATTCCTTCGGCGACGGCAGATTCTTCGTTTCTCAGCACACCTATTCCGCTGACGACGGTCAGGCAACGAACGTTTATCTCTACCGCCTTGTGAATAATAACGGCGTTATTGATTTTGAAAAAATAGACTGATAAAAAAGACACCCGAAAGGGTGTCTTTTTAGATAGAGCGGAGAATCAAGAAGGATTCGCCACGCAATATGGCTCCCCCATCGGGGGAGCCAACACGACGTCCGATTTATTTCCGTATGACGGGAGTTTACTCCCGCCGCACAAAACGATGTTACATTGCTTCATAACGGGTCGTCGAGGCGCCGAGCCCTACCAAGAAACGATCAAAATTTGCGCGGTAGGGGCTGGCGCCCACGACAGCCCGCACAAAACGATGTTACATCACAAATAGCGGCGGGAGCGCGTGGGGTTCCCCGATGCGAATGAAATGAGCTTTGGTGGTTCCGAGCATACCTCCGCCCTACAGCGGCGGCGTTGCCGCCTACGCCTCATGGCGTCGTCTCAATTCCCTCTACAATCTTGCATTCCGTCTCTTTTTGCTTGCAAAAAGACCTTGTTTAAGGATAAAAAGCGTGATATAATGGTCTTAACGGAGGTGGACCGAATGAAAATTCTGAATTTTGGATCCTGCAATATTGACTACGTTTATTCTATGGACCACATTGTACGCGTCGGCGAGACGCTTTCTACCTACAAGCTCGAGACCTTTGAAGGCGGAAAGGGACTTAATCAATCCATCGCTATCGCGCGTGCAGGCGCGAAGGTATATCACGCGGGCTGTGTCGGCGAGGACGGCAAAATGCTTACCGATCTGCTCTCAAGTAGCGGCGTTGACCTTACCTACGTCAAGACTGTTGATGGCAAAAACGGTCACGCTATTATTCAGGTATCGAGCAAGGGAGAAAACTCAATTTTCCTCTACGGCGGCTCAAACGAGATGGTGACCGAGGATTTCGTTGATTCCGTTCTTGCCGATTTTTCGGAGGGCGACATCATTCTTCTTCAGAACGAGATAAGCTCGGTGCCTTACATCATCGACCGCGCGCACGAGAAGAAGATGTGCATCATTTTCAACCCCTCTCCCTTTACCGAAGAGATCAAAAATCTCGACATCGGGAAGCTATCCTACGTCCTCTTAAACGAGGTCGAGGCGTCGGAATTTTCGGGTCAGGACGACCCCGAGGCGTCGCTTTCCTATTTTGAAAGCAATTATCCCGACCTCAAGGTCATTCTCACGCTCGGAAGCAAGGGCTGTATTTATCAGGAAAACGGTACTCGCTACCGTCAGTACGCCTTCAAGACAAACGCCGTCGATACGACGGCTGCAGGTGACACCTTCACGGGTTATTTCGTCGCAGGGCTTTACGCAGGTCTCGACACCGCGCATAACCTAAAGCTTGCAAGTGCGGCGGCGGCGATCACCGTCTCCCGTATGGGTGCCGCGCCCTCGATACCCGTCAAAGACGAGGTGCTTGCGAACATCGACTCCCTGAAAAGCGGCGAAGCCGACAGCAAAAGCGAGCTTCTTCGCCGACAGATATTCGATTACATCGAGGGTAACGTAGCAGAAGCGTCACTTCCCGAGCTTGCTTCGATCCTCAGCTATTCCGCCATCTACACAGGGGCGCTCATAAAGAAGACAACGGGCAAATCGTTTTCCGAGCTTCTTCAGGACGCAAGATGCGAAAAGGCGGCTGATTATCTTATTCATTCCGATATGTCGGTCAAGGAAATAATTTCCGCCGTCGGATACGAAAACGGAAGCTTCTTCCGTGCGATCTTCAAGGAAAAATTCGGCGATACGCCGCTTCAGTTCAGACAGAAAAAGGGGAAATATATATGACGAACGAGCAGAGAATCAAAAACCTGACAGTCCCGACGGGACCTGTTGACGTCGTTCTCGATACCGACGCGTATAACGAGATCGACGACCAATTTGCTATCACTTATCTTCTTTCATGCAAGGAAAAACTGAACACCAAGGCGCTTTACGCCGCGCCGTTTTTGAATAACATTTCGACCTCTGCCGAGGACGGAATGGAGCAAAGCTACAATGAGATCATCAAGCTTCTAAACTTCATGAACGAGAAGTGCGAGGTCTACCGCGGCTCGAATGCCTTTCTCAGTGACGAAAAAACGCCCGTCGTCTCCGACGCGGCGCGAGATCTATCCGAAAGAGCGAAAAAATATTCGCCCGAAAATCCGCTTTACGTTATCGCTATCGGAGCCATCACAAACGTCGCATCGGCAATTCTTCTCAATCCCGAGGTTGCCGAAAACTGCGTCGTCATTTGGCTCGGCGGTCACGCGTTCCACTATCCGCACACAAAAGAGTTCAATATGATGCAGGACGTTGCGGCGGCGAGAGTCGTTATGGGAAGCGGTGTTCCGCTTGTTCTTCTTCCCTGTCGAGGCGTCGTCAGCAGCTTCACTATCTCGCGCCCCGAGCTTGAATATTGGCTCAAGGATAAGAGCCCAATTGCCGATTACCTCGCGTCTCACTCGATTGAGGTTGCCGAAAAATATGCCTCCGACACCGCCTGGACGCGTTGCATCTGGGACGTGACGGCAGTTGCCTGGCTCATGAACGACAACGACGGATTTATGGAGGACCGATTTGAGAAGCTCCGTCTTCCGAATTACGACGACATCTATGAGGAAGCCGACGGACCCGATATAAAATACGTTTACCACATCAAGCGCGATTTCCTCATGACCGATCTTATAAAGAGAATTTTAGAGAGATAACAAAAAAGCACCCGGCGGAATCCATTTCCGCTTGGGTGCTTTTTTGATTGGCTCCCTCCGGGAGGGAGCTGTCGAGCCGTAGGCGAGACTGAAGGAGCCGGCGGGGTTCCCCGAAACGAGCGAACGCGAGTTTTTGGGGTTCCAAGCCAACGGGCGCGAAACGCTCGATAATAGATATTTACGAGCCGCTCAAATGAGGCGGGCAACGCTCTATAATTCCTTTTATCGCGTGCTCCCTTCGACATTTGCTTCGCAAATGCCACCTCCCTCCCGGAGGGAGGCCTTTACTGCGGCGTCGATATATGCGCACACACCCTGAAAGTTTGAATTTATTTGACTGTTCGTGAACCGTATTATTTTCAGACCGTAGTTTTCAAGTATTTCTGTGCGATATTCATCTTTTTGTTTGCCGCCTTCAGTATAATGCTGCGAGCCGTCGATCTCTATAATAAGCTTCGCCTTGTGACAATAAAAGTCTGCAATAAAATTGTCTATTGCCTTTTGCCGTTGGAACCTAATTTCATGCTTTGACAGAAAATCGTACCATAAATGCTTCTCTTCGCGAGTAGCGTTTTTTCGCAGGTTTTTGGCAAGAGCAATATTCTTTTTGTTATAATCAAGAGACATATTGCACCTCCAAAGCGGATTTTATCTTCTCTTCGTTTCTTTCGTCAAAGCAGACACCTTTTCGCGGAGCGATTTCGTGTTATACCGCGGCGACATTCTCCATCCCCAGTTGCCTGTGGCGGTCGAGGGCATATTCATTCGTCCCTCCTCGTTATTCAGATTCAGATAATCCTGCATCTGAACGACGGCGAGGTTTGCCTTACTTTCAAACGCGAGGCGAATGACGCTATAGACGTTATTTTCGCCCTTGATCCTTTTGCGCTCACGGTTGAAGAGCTTTTTCGCATAGCCCGTCAGGTCGTTTACCCAGCTTCTTGCGCAGTCGCTATCGTGCGACGAGGTATAAACGACGCAATTTTCGGTCTTGAAGTTCCGCGGAATATACTCGCTGTTCTCGTCGTAAAACGCGAACGGAAGCATCTTCATTCCCGGGAATTCGTTATCGGCAAGCAGCTTCTTAACGTCGTCCGTTATCACGCCGAGGTCCTCCGCGATTATCTTCGCGCTCGGGAATTTTCTGTTCACCGTCTCGAAAAGCTCCTGCCCGGGTGCATCGTTCCACCGTCCGTTAACGGCAGTTTCCTCGCCGAACGGAATAGTGTAATAGCCGGCAAAGCCACGGAAATGGTCGATGCGGACTATATCGTAGAGCTTGAATGCGCGTCCGATCCTATTCAGCCACCAATTAAAGCCCTCGTTTTTCATCTTTTCCCAATTATATATGGGATTTCCCCAAAGCTGACCCGTTTCGGAGAAAGCGTCGGGCGGAACGCCCGCGACGAGGGTCGGGTTATAGTTTTCATCAAGCAGGAACTGGTCTCTTGCCGCCCAGACGTCGGCGCTGTCGTGCGCGACGTATATCGGCATATCTCCGATCAGAACGATTCCATTTTTCTTCGCGTAAGCGCGGATGTCCTGCCACTGTGAATCAAACTCAAACTGCACCCATCTCCAGAACGCCATCTCGCCTTCGTGCTGTTTTGCATTTTCGCGCGCCTGCTCACAGTCGCGTTCATTTTCCTGCCAGCACGTCCACGACGCGTAGTTATTCTTCACCTTGAGCGCCATAAAGAGCGCGTAGCTCTCTACCCAATCGGCGTTTTTACGCAAAAACGCGCGGTATTCGGCGTTCGCCTTAAAGCGTGAGAACGCCTTTCTGAGCGCCTTATATCTGTTTTCAAAAAGCCAACCGTAGTTTACCTTTTTGTCGTTATTTTTCTGATCCTTAAGCTCCTCTTTCGTCAAAAGCCCCTTTGACGAAAGGATTTCAAGGTCTATAAAATACGGATTTCCCGCGCCCGACGCAGGCGACTGATAGGGACTGTCACCGTACGATGTCGGGTTAAGGGGGAGCACCTGCCAGCATTTATGTCCTGTTTCTGATAGGAAGTCGACAAACGAACGCGCTTCGCGCCCGAATGATCCGATTCCGTATTTGCTCGGAAGCGAGCTTATCGGCATAAGAATGCCTGCCTTGTGCTTAAATCCAAAATTTTTCAGCTTGCCCATTTTGGGATTCTCCTTGGGGGTTGTAATTTGCGGAGCGTTCATTTCGTCTCGCCCTTCGGGAGAGGGTGTCTAAGAGGTAAACCTCAGACGGAGAGGGTAACTGTAAGTCAAATACCCTCTCACCGCTTCGCGGAGCTCCCCCAAAGGGGGAGCCAAAAGCGCGGGCGGATAATATCCGCCCGCACGGTTTGATTATTTACTGTTCAGCTTTTTTTCAAGAGCTTCAGCGATCTCGATGCGGAGAGATGCAAATGCGTCGGAGGAAATATCGACCGACGTGAGCGACTTCGAGACCTTATTTACTCTTTCATCTACCCACTCGCGTCCGAACGCCTCTTCTGCCATATAGAGAAGCTCAATATCGTCGATGCCGTCGCGGATTATCTTAAGGCGGATCGAGCCGACAGGCGTAAGCTTCGGAAGCCCTGCACCCGTACCTGTATAGATAAGGATTCCGTCGCCGTAAATACCGTTATCGAAGGTGTCAACGCTATCCCACGGGTTTCCGCCGTTACCGAGCTGCTCGTAGTAGCTTGAATGCCAATAGAGGAAGCCCTCTATATCTCTCTGATAGAACTGCCAGAAGAGAACGCGGCTCGTCAGACCCTCGTCGTCGACCTTGACGTTAAGATAGGGCGCGAGAGGATAGTTACAAACGTATGCCCACACCGTATCGCCCTTTTTCTGAAGTGCCTTCATTCTCTCGTCGAAGGACGGGTATTTCGCCATTTGGTTTTCATCGTATATCTGATCCTCGTCCCAGTTTGCAAGCTTCGGGCAATGGAGATCAATATACTGAGCCATAAAGTCGATCTGATCCATATCGTCCGTTATCTGGAGATTCTTATAATACGGCGAGGTGATCTTTATGCCGGGGCAAAGCTTACGAAGCTCCTTGCAAAGGCGCTCGAAATCGGCAATATGCTCCATCGTCGACGGCTCGTCGATCGGATAGAAATACGCCTTATTAAACCAGACCTCGTTCGTCTTGAGTTTTTTGTAAATAGCTTTCAGCTTCTCCTCATAATCGGTATCACCGTTATAGAACGGGATGCGGAAGGAGGTCACGCGCGGGTCGGACATATAAGCGTCGGCGCGCGGATCAAGAAGGTCATAAGGAATATCGTAGCCGCTCAAATTGTGATCGAGAAGCATCTCATAGTGTTCGACGGTGTAATTGTTGCCGACCGCGCTCTGGAACTTGTGTCCCTCGGGCATCGCAAAATTCCATACGTGAACGGTGATCTTAACCTTGTTAAGAACGTTGCCCTTTTTATCGGTAATACCAAGCTCGTACTCGTAATCGCCTGCAGGTGTATCGGCGGTCGTCGTGAAATCGGCAAGGATCGCCATCGTCTCGTTCTTTTTGAGCTTAAAGCGCTTGCCCGGGCCGATAAGTGCAGCAGGGTCGGTCCACTGCTTGCGTTTGATAGTTGCTATTGGCATAATATGGTAAACGTTGCACTTGATATGCTCGTTTTCGCCCGAAAGCACCTTGAAATACAAAAATTCCGTATCCTTGTCTGAACGGAGGGCAATGTGTGCGCCCTCACTCTCGTTTTTCGCGAGCGAAACGGTGTATTCGGTTGAGGACTCCTTCGGTGCCTTCATTTCAACGCGGAGCTTATCGTAGCTGTGCTCGGTCCACATTATGATGGACGGCTCGTCTACCGACGGCTTTTTGCTTTCTTTCTTATCGCAGGAAGCGAAAACCGTTGAGACCGTGATAAGCACTAGGAGCGCACTGAGTATTCTTTTCATACTTACTCCTTAATATCTAAAAATAGCCCCTTGCCGAATATTCACTTCGGTAAGGGGCATGCTTTTGCTTTTCGGAAAGGATTATTCCTCGTCCTCGGTCTCCTCTTCGTCGTCCTCGTCGCAAAGGATGCAATCGGTGCAGTCCTCTTCGTCGCAGTCGTCGCAGAAGCAGTAATCGTCGTCATCGTCACAGTCGCAATCACAGTCGCAATCGCACTCATAGTACTCGGTCTCGAGGTCTCCGAGATCGTGGTCAACCTCATCGATATAGTCCTCAAGGTACTCTGCTACGTCGCCGAGATCTGCGATCTCGTTTGCCATCTCGTCGAGAGTCTCAACGATAGCGGTTAGGAGCTTGCCCTCGGGCTTGCTCTCGTCGATATTAAGGCCTGCCATGAGGCCCTTAAGATATGCGGTCTTTTCGGTAATGTTCATTTTAATTCCTCCGTGTTATTGTTTTTTACAGAAAACGCCGATAGGAAATCCCGTCGGCGTTTTGGTTTAATATTAAGCGCGCTCGATGTACTCGCCTGTACGGGTATCGATCTTAAGAACGTCTCCGATCTCGATGAAGAGCGGAACCTTAACGGTAGCGCCGGTCTCAAGCGTTGCGGGCTTGGTAGTACCGGTTGCGGTATCACCCTTGAATCCCGGCTCGGTATCGGTAACCTCAAGCTCAACGAATGTGGGCGGCTCAACGGAGAATACGTTACCCTTGTAGGAAAGGATCTTACAAGTCATATTTTCCTTAACGAAACGGAAGTTATCGTCGAGCTTAGCTGCCTCAAGGGGAGTCTGCTCATAGGTCTCGGTATCCATGAAGTAGTATAGCTCGCCATCGTTATAAAGGTATTCCATTTCCTTTCTTTCGATGTAAGCGTTCTCGAACTTATCGGTAGGGGAGAAGGTTCTCTCAATAACCGATCCTGTAATTACGTTCTTGATCTTAGTGCGGACGAAAGCGGCGCCTTTTCCGGGCTTAACGTGCTGGAATTCAACTACCTGCATTACGTTTCCGTCCATGTCAAAGGTAAGACCGTTTCTGAAATCTCCGGCTGTAACCATATTATTATTCCTCCAAAATGAATAAACATTATTTTCACGAATACTATTGTACCTTATTTTTTATTATTTTGCAATAGGTTTTTTGACATTTTGGCAAAGAAGTAACGTTTTTTTACGAATTTTAGGGGGATTTTTCTGTCGTGATTGACTTTTTTCATTTATTGAGATATAATTTTAACGTAATTTTGTGTTTTCGCATTAAGGAAGCTTCGCCGCGTTGAATTGTTGCTCCCACATTATTTGTAGGGACCGGCGTCCTCGACGGTCCGCGCCAAAACAATGTTACTTTATAAAAAAATATTATTGGAGGAATTTATGATTACAAAACGCGTTTTCGACCGCTTTGTCGGCAGAGACATCTACTCTTACACGATGACTAACAAAAACGGTGCTTCCGCTACCGTTATAACCTGGGGAGGAATACTGCAGAGCGTCAAGGTGCCCGATAAAAACGGCGTGCTTGCCGACGTTGTCTGCGGCTTTGATTCCGTTAAGGACTATTTTGACGACCGCGGCTCGCACACGGGCGCGATCATCGGACGCTACGGTAACCGAATCGCAGGCGGCGGCTTTGAAATTGATGGCACGTTTTACAAGATAAACAACAACGAGGTCGGACGTTGGCATCTTCACGGAGGACTTGCCGGATTCAACCGCCGCGTATGGGAAAGCGAAGCTGTCGAAAACCCCGAAAGCGACAGCGTAATTCTCACCCTTTTCTCTCCTCATCTTGACGAGGGCTATCCCGGAAACCTTAACGTAAAGGTCACCTACACCTGGGACGACGACAACGTTCTTTCGATCCGCTACGAGGCGGAGACCGATATGAAGACCGTTCTCAATATGACGAATCACGCGTATTTTAACCTTAACGGCTACGACGGCGGCTCGGTAATGGATCAGGAGCTTATGATAAACGCCGATACGTACGACGATCTCGACGACAAGCTCATCCCTCTCGGCTTCCCGACGGACGTTACCGGAACGGCGTTCGACTTCAGAACTGCAAAGAAGATCGGTCAGCCCTTTGACCACAGCTTCCAGCTTCAGGGCGAGATCGGAAAGATGCGCCTTGCGGCAGAGGCATACGATCCCGAGAGCGGCAGAACGATGAAGGTATACACCGACCTGCCCGCAGTTCAGCTCTACACGGCAGAGTTTATGAACGGTCCGACGCTCTTCAAGGGCGGCATTCCGCAGAGACCTCTGCACGCCTTCTGCCTCGAAACGCAGTTCAGCCCGAACACCCCGAACCGTCCCTATATGCCTCAGTGCTATATCGACCCCGAGCATCCGTATTTTACCGAAACGGCGTTTGAGTTCGGAACGAAGTAATAATATAAAAAGCACCCAAAGGGAGACACTTCAACAGGAAGTTGTCTCCCTTTTAGCTTTGTGATAAATCATAACGGCAGCAGAAAGGGTCTCGCCCTTTTTGCCGCCGTTATTTCAGTCATTGTCTTCATCGTTGCGCCAGCCGGAGATAATATGTATTTCTCCGGAATCCATGTCCATCGCCATATTATCTCCAATACGCATTAATAGATCTCCGTCAGTATCTATTGCCATATTATCAGAAATGGTATGTACATAGTCACCGTCATCATAATCAAAAAAATGTTTACCCATAATCTCCTCCATTAGATTTTTTTAAAACGGGGCAATTGAGAAATCAGTGATTCAATTTCTGCATCCTTTGTTTCTATTTCCGCATTAGCTAAAACAATCAACTCATATAAATCGGCATCTTTGAAACTTTTTAACGCACCAAGCTCATTACAAACATAGCAATTATCATAATCTATAGTGGAAGCTTTTTTTCGGTTATAGTTGATCCCAAACTTCAACATGGTTATTGCTTGTTGTTTATATTTATCTAAATGATTCAAAGCATAATTCAAACAGCTATTTATTATCGGATTAATCGATTGATATGTTTTCGCCTCAACCTGTTTTTTCCTTTTTCCGAAATTACTTAATTCAAATACATATGGTTTTTCTTCAAATACGGATTTGAATATACCTTCATTATCCAACACCAATTCCAAAAATTCGTTATTGGCAAAAATGCAACTGCCAACATCATAGTATCCGCAAGCATAGAACATATTGTATGAATCATAAATGTCATTAAACAATTCAACGTCGTTCATGCTTGCAACAAGACGTGCGAACCCTATACTGTTTTCAAAATTAATCCATGTTATTCCTTTATCTTTGTTAAACTCAAACTGATTATAATACCATCTCAATTTTATACCATAACATTCATGAAGATATCTCACACCGTTAACCGAGTGATATTCAACAACATAATCAAGAAACGTTTTGCCGAATTCATCTGTTCGTGTAATGATAGATTTCCCATCTTCTGCCAGCAATAAATCAAATTCGCTTTTATATAATTGAGCATCATCTAAATAAGCATAGTATCTAAATCCTTTGTTAAATGGTACGTTTTCTTTTTCCACAGGCAGCTTATATGCACCCTCGTCGCTTAATCGCGCCAATGAAATACCGAAGATTTTTTCCAAAGGAATAATATATTCATATTTAAGCGGCCGCTCCCCTTTTAACATTTTTGAAAAGTTGGATTTTTCTCTATTTGCAAATTCGTATGCGTCTTGTCCTTTGATGCCTAATTCACGAGCAATATTGGCTAGCAAATGACTATACATTTTTATTCCCTTTAATTTCATATAGTGGTCGATATTGTTTTTAAGATTATTCATGATTATACCCCCCTTTTTTTATATTGTAGCACAGTTAAAGAAAAATTGGTAGTCATATAGGACAACTTTTGTTGTCTTTTTTGACTTTACTAAAAAAACGAAGCAAAATACATATAGTCATATTTGACAACTACACGAAACCACAAAGTTTGGATAAAGTATAAGTTGGTTTTTTGAAAAGCAACCCCTGCCCCTTGTAACGCCTATCACCCATTTTCCAATTGGACTTAAACACGGTATATAAAAATAATTCCCGAGCAGATCTGCTCGGGAATTATTCAAAACTTATATTTTCCGTTCTCTATATCGCGTATAACCTGCGCGAGCGCGTGCTCCTCGTTGCTGACGGTGACGTAATCTGCCGCCTTACGCGCCTTCTCGGAGCAATTTGCGACTGCGATTCCGTATCTTGCCGCCTTCAGCATTCCGACGTCGTTATCAAAATCACCGACTGCGACCGTCTTCTCCATGTCACATCCGAGGCACTTAACGAGCTGTCTTAAGCCGAGTCCTTTATCCACACCCTTGGGGAGAATCTCGAAAAGGTGCTTCTCCGAGCGCACAAAGTCAAATAAATGCCCCTTCGGATGTGCTCTCAACGCCTGCTTGACCGCCTCGATCTCCTCCTCGTAACAGATCCCGAAGATTATTTTCGCTATCGGCTCCTTAACGTCCTTATAATGACGCTGAAGATTCGGAAGCCCCGTTACCTTTATAAACCAATCGTTTACGACGTTTTGCTTTGAAAAGAAGGTGTTTTCAAAGGTAACCGTCTGTATTCCGACGGTCGGGAAGGTATTATCAATATGCTCGACAAGCTCGATGACCTCGGGGGTCATTCCGCCATGCGTCCAGAGGTACTTTTCGTTTTCCTTATCGTAAACTCCGCCGCCGTTTACGCAGCCGAAAGGCACGTTCGGCTGTGCGGCTCTATACGCGTCCATCAAGTAATTCGGCATTCTGCCCGTTATAAAGGTGAAATATCCGCCCTCTTGCTTGAAATATTCTATTGCTTCTCTGTTTTCCTCCGATACCGTCTTGTCGTTACGGTACAGAGTACCGTCAAGGTCGGTGCAGATGAGTATTCCGTCAAATTTTCCCATTTTCTTTTCACTTATGAGCGTAATATTTCTGCGGTATCGGTTTTTCGTCGCTCAGGACGTCAACGCCGTCGCTGTTTTTATATATCAGCTCTATTGTTTTCTTCATTTTTCTTGCGTCACAAAGCTGTGTCGGCGCGTTGCCGATGAAGCCGTCCACGATACATCTATGGTAGCGGAACGGCGTCTCGTACTTGACGAAGCGAAGCGAAACGTCGTCGATATAGTCGGTCTTGAATTCAAGAATATCCCGTTCGATCAGCTCGCCTGACGGCATTTTCGTCACCGTCCTGTTCGGCTTTTCTTCCATTCGGTTCGGTATGTTAAGCATTTCCTCTACCGAGTGAATATATGTATTTCTGTTATGTCCTACGCCGACGAGCAGAACGCAGCCGCCCCATTTATAAAGCTTTCCGTAACAGCTTTCGGGCGAGGTTGCCGACTTGATAAACGGCTCGTCCGCGAAAAATTTCTCCGCCTTTTCACGTTCGCCGAAAACGACCATCGAATGTGTCGGGTGAAGCGAGCGAATGCCGCGTCCGTCGTGGAGGGCGACTGTCGAAAATGCGCCGAGACAGGTCTTATCGCTCGTCACATCGAGGGTGATCTCATCATCAAGCATCGCCCATGTGTGCGTCGGCACGCAGAAAAGTCCGCCGTCGCTTGTAAAATATTCTACCAGCGCATCGAGCAGTCCCTCTGCTCCGCCCTCGACATCTCCGACCGCGCGGAGCGACGAGTGCATAAGCACGACCGAGTCCCTCGGCGCGCCCATTTTCTCGAGCTGCTCCCGTATATCTTTTTCAGTGTATATCTTGCTCATTTCAAAAAAATCCTGCCTTTTTCGCTACCCGATTATGATAGCACAATTCGAATTCAAAGTCAAGGCGGTGTTTTGGCAAAGTGGGAAGCGTTCAAACGTTTCGCCGCGTTATTCGTAGGGACCGGCGTCCTCGACGGTCCGCCAAAAAAACGATGTTACATCCTTCCCGAACACCTCATCCACCGCAGACGCAGCGTCTGCGGTCCCCCTTCCCCCGCTGGGGAAGGCAAGATAACGTGGCAAAGCTTCGCCACGTCTTTGTAGGGGCTGGCGCCCACGACAGCCCGCATATGAACGATGTTACAAAACAAAAAAGCACTTGTTTCCAAGTGCTTTTTTATTATTAACCTTATTACTTCTTTCTGATAATGCGAAGCTCGTAGGGCTTAAAGTCGATCTTATCCTTGAAGGTCTCGCCGCTGAGGATATCGGTAACCTCACCCTCGAAGCGGTACGTGCCCTCTCTGTCTGCGATCTGAGCAACGATATAAAGAGTATCGTCACCCTTTACTCTCTTCGTCACCATTATGCCCTCGTCAACGTCATGCATTTCTGCATTCGCAAGGGTTGCCGCCTTTTTTATGATACGGACAAGCTCATTATGCTCAGGCAGCGTTCCGAGCATAACAACGTAGCCCTTGCCAACCTTCTTAATAAAGGAAGCGGTCTTTCCGACGATTGCCGAATGTCCCTTCTTGACGGTAAGGATCGGCTCAGTCTGTCCGACGTCGAACAGCTCGTAAATGCCTCTGCCATGGACTTCGTTGCCCTCGTCATTCTCAAGGGTAATTTTGCCCTCGTCCTCGGGCATGATATATGCGAGGCGCTCGCCCGTTATCTTCTCGGTATATCCGTAGGGTGAATTCTTATATTTGGTGCCGATCGCGGTGCGGATGTCTGTCATAGGTCCTGTCACCCATACGCCGCCGTTCTTTACCCATTCCTCAATGCGCTCACCAAAAGAATGTTCCTCGAGAGTATACACGGTAGGAGTAAATATAAGCTTATACTTATTCAGATCCTCCTTTGCATCGATAACGTCGGTATGAATACCCGCCGTAAGCAGATATTTGTACATCTCATGAGTAAGTCCGTGTTCATCCGCAATAAGGTGTCGGTTTATATCCTGCGTGGTCTTGATGTTCCAGTTAAGGGAGGTGAAGAGAAGCGCGGTGTCGGTCTCAACCTTATATTCGGGAAGGAAATCCTTGACCTTGGCAAATTCAGCCGCCGCTTTTCTGATCTCTCCGTTAGCGTATGTGAATCTACCCGAGGTATCAAGAACTGCACCGTGCATAAGCTCGTGTCCTGCCCAGTGAGTACGCCAGAGCCAATAAAGAATTGCCTCACCGCCAAGCATTATCGGCAGCCAGGTGTTCATGTAAATGAAGCCCTCGCCCTGAAGGCTGTGTCCCATACAGGTCGATCCGTTCCAGCACGCCTGCGTCTCGGTATTCCAGAAGGGGATCTTCGAGAAATGGCGCATATAGTCCATATAGAAGCAGTTATGTCTGTGATCCCAGCGGTAGTGATTGTACTGTGCAACGTCAAGGTGATCGTTAAGCTCTCTGTAATCGAAGCCGTTAACGGGCATCGTATCGGTACCGATAGGTGCCTTATGATACTTTCTGATCACGTCTGCCTGCATATGAACGAAGCGAACGTGAGCATTTCTCTGCGAGAGGTTCCATTCAAGCTGGATGTGTGGGTTATGCCACGTGTCAAAGGGCGCAGGTATGTCCTCTATCTCGTCGTATGCCTGGCTGAAGAGGTTGAGGTTCCACGCCTTGTTTACTCCCTCAACGTCACCGTACTTGTCGCGGAGGTGCTTATGGAATGCAGCTACGCAATGCTCACAACGGCAAGCCGCCTGCCAGCTTCCGTTTGCGTTCGGCCAATGGTAGATCTCGTTATCTATCTGCCAGCCGATGATTCCCTCGTCGTTTTCAAACTCGCTTGCGAGCTTTTCAGCGATCTTTGCACTGTACTCTATATAATGAGGATTATTTGAGCAGCAATGACGGCGTCCGCCGTGGCTTCTTCTCATACCGTTAGGCATAAGAGAAAGCATATCGGGATACTTTTTAACAAGCCAGTTCGGAGGTGTTGCCGACGGCGTACCCATAATAACGCCGATGCCGGCTTCCTTCAACTTGTCAACAACGCGGTGAAGCCACTCGAAGTTATAGTTTCCCTCGCTCGGCTCCATCTTTTTCCATGCAAACTCAGCGATTCTTACGACGTTAAAGCCGGTCTCCTTCATTTTTTCAATGTCAAAGTCAAGAAGATCGTCGTCCCAGTCCTCGGGGTAATAGTTTGCACCAAGTAGTATTCTGCCCATAAAATTGCCTCCTTTGTGGGTAAGTTTGGTAGTTTCATAGTAGCATAATGACGCCGATTTGTCAACGGATTTCGGGGAAAACAAAAGCCGAAAAATGTTGCATCGCCGCATCGTTTCGAAGCGATGTTACTTTTCCATTATAACGGCGGCTTTGCCGCCTACACCTCATCCGAGGTTCACCTCTTACCTTCCTCCCGCTGGAGAAGGTATAACAACCTCCCGATTCTTCGACATGCCGTTTGTAGGGGGCGACGTCCTCGACGCCCCGTACGGGAACGATGTTGCATCATATCCAAACTACAAGAGAATTATAAACGTCCTCGTAGGGGCGACCATTGCTCGCCCGTGCAAAACCGATGTTACATCACACCCGAACACCTCATCCGTCAACCTGCGGTTGACACCTTCCCCTGAGGGGAAGGCAAGACGACGTTCTGCGTCACCTTCGTAGGGCGGGGGCTTGCTCCCGCCGCATAAAAACGATGTTACAAAACAAAAAAGCACTTGTTTCCAAGTGCTTTTTACCATTGACCCTTATTTCTTTCTCAATATACGAAGCTCGTAGGGGTTAAAAGCGATCCTTTCCTTGAAGGTCTCGCCGCTGAGGATATCGGTATACTCGCCATCAAAGCGGTATTCGCCCTCTCTGTCTGCGATCTGCGCAACGATAAGAAGAGTATCATCGTCCTTAACTCTCTTCGTTACCATTATGCCCTCGCCAACGTCATACATTTCTGCATTAGCAAGGGTTGCCGCCTTCTTGATGATGCGGAGAAGCTCGTTATGCTCAGGCATCGTTCCGAGCATTACGACGTAGCCCTTGCCGATCTTCTTGACAAACGAAACGCTCTTTCCGATAAGCGGAGCATTTCCCTTCTTGACGGTAAGAAGCGACTCTGCATCCTTAAGCTCAAACAGCTCATAAATGCCTCTACCGTGAACCTCGTTACCCACTTCGTTTTCGAGGGTTATTGTGCCGCGGTCGTCGGGAGTGATATAGGTAAGACGCTCGCCGGTTATATCCTCAAGGTATCCGTAGGGCGAGGTCTTATATTTAGTACCTATCGCGGTGCGAATATCGGACATAGGTCCTGTTACCCATACGCCGCCGTTCTTTACCCATTCCTCAATGCGCTTGCCGAAATCATGCTCCTCAAGAGTAAGTGCAGAGGGGGTGAATACGAGCTTATACTTATCAAGGTCTTCTTTTGCGTCGATAACATCGGTATGAATACCCGCAGTAAGAAGATACTTATAAAACTCGTATACAAGACCCTGATCGCCGTCGAGGAGTCTGTCGTTAATATCCTGAGTCGTCTTTATGTTCCAGTTGAGCGAGCTGAAAAGAAGCGCAGTATCGGCTTCGACCTTATATTCGGGAAGGAAGTCCTTTACGGCATTAAATTCCGACGATGCTTTTCTTATTTCGTGGTTAGCATAGGTGTATCTGCCCGAGGTATCAAGAACTGCTCCGTGCATGAGCTCGTGTCCTGCCCAATGTGTACGCCAGAGCCAATAGAGGATCGCCTCGCCTCCGAGCGAAATCGGCAGCCACGAATTCATATATATAAAGCCGTCGCCCATAAGCTCGTGCCCCATGCAGGTCGATCCCGGCCAGCACGCCTGAGTCTCGGTATGCCAGAAGGGGATCTTCGAGAAATGGCGCATATAGTCCATATAAAACGCCTGATGTCTTAAATCGACCGCATAGTGGTTAAACTGTGCAACGCCGAGCTTGTCGTTAAGCTCTCTGTAGTTGAAGCCGTTAACGGGCATCGTATCGGTACCGATAGGTGCTTTGTGATATTTTTCAATAATAGCGGCCTGCATGTGAACGAAACGAACGTGTCCGTTGCTCTGCGAGAGGTTCCATTCGAGCTTTATGTGAGGATTGTGCCAGGTATTGTATGGCGCGGGAATGTCCTCGATCTCATCATATTTCTGGCTGAAGAGGTTAAGGTTCCACGCCTTATTTACGTTTTCAACGCTTCCGTACTTTGCGTAAAGATGCTTATGGAATGCAGCTACGCAATGCTCACAGTGACAGTTTGCCTGCCAGGTTCCGTCTGCGTTCGGCCAATGATATATCTCATTATCTATCTGCCAGCCGATGATTCCCTCGTCGTTTTCAAACTCGCTTGCGAGCTTCTCAACGATCTTCGCGCTGTACTCAAGATAATGGGGGTTATTTGAGCAGCAATGACGGCGTCCGCCGTGACTTCTTATAGCGCCGTTTGACATAAGAGCGAGCATATCGGGATACTTTTTCGTAAGCCAACTCGGAGGGGTAGCGGTCGGGGTTCCCATGATAACGCTGATTCCCGCCTTCCGCATTTTATCAACGATTCTGTGAAGCCAAGCGAAATCATATTCGCCCTCATTCGGCTCCATTCTGCTCCAAGCAAATTCTGCGATTCTTACAACGTTTAGCCCGGTCTCCTTCATTTTCTCAATGTCAAAATCAATCAGATCGTCATCCCAATCCTCGGGATAATAAGCTGCGCCGTGAAGTATTCTGCCCATAAAATTGTCTCCTTTTGGGTATGATTATTAAGGTCATAATATCATATCGATTCCGATTTGTCAACAGTCCATTTTAAGCATATTTTGCGTCTTATTTTATTGTTTTTTAACGGCACAGGGCAAGACGTCGCCCATACAATAACATTCGGAACTCACTTGTAGGGGCGACCCTTGGGAACCCCCAAAGCTCATTGCATTCGCTTCGGGGAACCCCGATATTGCTCGCCCGCGCAAAAACGATGTTACATCCCTTTGTGACACCTCATCCACCGCAGACGCAGCGTCTGCGGTCCCCCTTCCCCCGCTGGGGAAGGCAAGACGACGTCCCTGTTCACCCC
>JAGASS010000038.1 GCA_017621655.1 Clostridia bacterium
GAAGGCAAATAAAAAGCCCCTTTAGGGGCAGCCGGTGAAAGGGTTGCGGTTGGCAAATCTTTCGATGGGCCTATAGGCCCGGCCGACCTTATGCCCTAAGGGGGCAGTGCATGCCACCGGCACGGCCGGTGGTCATGACTTTACTGCATCTACAAACTGCTTCGCAAGGGACGTGATGGCTGCATAATCGCCGTTTGCGATCAGCTTTTTGTTATAGAGATTCGAGCCGACGCCGATGCCGTAAAAGCCCATTTCAATAAAGTCGCGCGCGTTCTCGGCACTAACTCCGCCGACGGCGAGAAGTTTCGCGTCGGAGATCGGCGCGCTTACTGCTTTAACGTAGCCGCGGCTGACCTGATCGGCAGGGAAGAGCTTTACGTAATCCGCGCCGTGATTGAGCGCAGAGACTATCTCGGTCGGTGTGAAGGCGGCGGGGATCGATACCGCGCCTAGCTCTCTTGAACGCTCGATTATCTCGGGATCGCAGTTCGGGGAGATGATGAACGACGCGCCTGCGTTTATTGCAAGGTCGACCTCATTAAGATGCGTGACCGTGCCTGCGCCGATATACATTCTGCCGTCAAAATGAGCCGAAAGCGCAGAGATCATCGAGCAGATCTCTTCTGCACTGACCTTTCCCGAACGGTCAAACGTGATCTCGATAAGCCGTATTCCGCCCTCGTAAAGTGCTTCAACTGCGGGAATCAGCGTCTCTTTGTCGGGCAGACGAACGATGGAAATTACCTTATTTTCCGCGACGGCGTTAAAGACCGCCTGTCTTAGTTTTTCACTTATCATTTTACCACTCCGCAACAGATCCGTCAGCGTGATGCCATACGGGATTTTTCCAGTTATGAGGATTCTTGTTTTCCTCGATAACGAGCTCCTTGTTCACGTCGACGCCAAGCCCCGGAAGCTTCGGAAGGTCTACCCAACCGTCGGTAAATTTGAAATCGTCCTTGTTGTGAACGTAATCAAGGACGCTCTTGCCGACATTATAGTGGATTCCGATGCTCTGCTCCTGAATAACTGCGTTGTAGCAGGTCGCGTCGATCGAAAGACAAGCGGAAAGCGCTATCGGTCCGAGAGGGCAGTGCGGCGCGAGCGCAACGTCGTATGCTTCCGCCATCGAGGCGATCTTCTTGACCTCGGTAAGTCCGCCTGCGTGAGAGAGGTCGGGCTGAATTATATCGATACCGCCTGCATTGAGCAGACGCTTGAAATCGTAGCGTGAGAAGAGACGCTCGCCCGTTGCTATCGGAATAGAACAGCAAGCGGCAATTTCCTTGAAATCCTCCATGTGCTCGCAGAGGACCGGCTCCTCGATGAACATGGGATCGAATTCCTCAAGCTTCTTTGCAAGCACCTTTGCCATCGGCTTGTGAACGCGTCCGTGGAAGTCGATAGCGATCCCGAAGTGCTTTCCGCAGCTTTCGCGTATCGCGGCAACGCGCTCAAGAACTGCGTCGATCTTGTCGTAGGTGTCGATCATCTGAAGCTCGTCGGTGGCGTTCATTTTGATCGCTTGGAACCCCTCGTTTTTCTTTTCGAGCGCGGCTCTGCCGACGTCGGACGGACGGTCTCCTCCGATCCAGGAATAGACCTTCATTCTATCGCGGCACTTGCCGCCCATAAGCTCGTAAACGGGCGCGCCGAAGTACTTGCCCTTGATGTCCCAAAGCGCCTGATCGATGCCAGAAATTGCGCTCATGAGAACACCGCCGCCGCGGTAGAATCCGGCGCGGTAGATGGTCGACCAGATGCCCTCGATATTTGAGGGATCCTGACCGATAAGATAATCCTTGTATTCCTCAACGCAGGCAAGGACTGATGCCGCGTGTCCTTCGAGGACCGCCTCGCCCCAACCTACAATTCCATTGTCGGTCTCAATTTCAACGAAGCCCCAGCGCGGACGGACAAAGTAGGTCGAAACTCTCGTAATTTTCATGTTTTTATGCCAACCTTTCGTAAATTTTGTATTGACAAATTGGTTTTCTGTATTATAATGATAACATAGAAAAATGGCAAATTCACGTCAAAATTTTATATTATAGGGACAATTTTTAATATGAGCGAAAGAAAGACTGCGACTCTGTCTATCGAGCGCGAGCTTAAGGACGAGCTTCGTGTAATTGAATACGGGATCGGCAACGGCGATTTTCATTTTCATTCGCAGGTCGAGATCTGCATCGTCGAGGGCGGAAGCGTCGAGGCGCTTGTGAATAACAGTCAGACGACGCTTGAAAAGGGAGACATAGCCGTGTCGCTTCCTTACGATCCGCACAGGTATATTGCGAAGGACGGCGTGCGTTATTCGGTGCTTGTGATACCGAGCGAAATGGGCGAAAAATTCTGCTCCGATATGAAGAGCTTGACTAGCCCGTTTTTGAAGCATTCCGAGAGCAATTCGGTGATTTTTTCCTACCTTTCTTCTCTTAAAAAAGCCGATAACGGTGAGCTTGACAAGCTCGGATACGTTTATCTGATTCTCGGCGCGATAAAAAAGGAGCTTCTTTCCGAATCGAAGGAAAGCGGCTCCGATAATGAGCTTTTGTCGGCTTTGCTTTTGTATATTCACAAGAATTACGGGAAAAATCTGACTCTGTCGTCGATAGCAAAGGCGTTCGGTTATCATCCTGCGTATATTTCGAGCTATTTCAAAACGCGGCTCGATATTGGAATTTCACGTTACGTAAGCGTAATTCGGCTGAATAATGCAGTTCAATTAATGAGAAAAAAGAAGTACAGCGTGACGGAGATCGCGCTCGAGTGCGGCTTCAATTCCGCACGCACCTTTTACCGCGCCTTCCGAGAAGAATTCGGCTGCTCTCCGGGGGATTATATTGCGAATTTGTAACCTTGCCTTTCTTGCCTTCCCCTCAGGGGAAGGTGTCACCGTAGGTGACGGATGAGGTGTTTTGAAAGCAAAGCAACTGATTTGATACGGTCAGATAATTTGCGCTTGATCTACCTCATCCGTCTGCTCCTTCGTCGCAGCCACCTCCCCCTCAGGGGAAGGCGAGACAACATTTGATCTACTCTGTGATGTATACGCGAATATTTAGATTCAAAACCGCCTCGAGGCATTTGCTTCAAGGCGGTTGATTTTATTTATTGTTGTAGATCTTCATTGCGTTTTTGATGCTGTTGATCGCGGTCTTATGAACGTGCATCCAATCCTTGTCGATGCGCTCCCAGGTCGTCTGCATCATTCCGAGCCAATGCGAAGGATCTATGCGCTCTGCGCAGTATCCAACAAGCTCTTCAAGGTTATCCGGCTCCGCCCAAACGCTTGCGGTCGGGACCTGATCGTAGCCGAGCTTGGAGAGTCGCTCAAAGCCGGCGAGCATCGTCTGAAGCTCCTTTGAATTTTTGATCTCTTCGCCGAAGCATTTCCAGTAGTACCAGCCGCACATAACGACGGATTTAGGCATTTTTTCGATGCACTCCTCGGGGTGCGACCAGAAGTAGTCCGCCCATATCCAGGGGCGCGCGCCGACGCGCTCAACGCACTCTACGAGATAGTAGAAATCGTGCCACCAAAGCTCGTGCTGTCGGACGATTGCGATCATCTGATTGCGCTGATTCCCCATCGTTTCCTCGTCCATTCCGAGGTGGAAGTGGTTCGGCTTGAACACCTCTGCGACTTCTTCTATTACGTCACGGCAGACTTGGTAATAGATTGGAGTTGAGATCATACGGGAGTAATCCTTGAGCCAGATGTCGTGCGCGGTTGAGAAATTGAGTTTCGGAATGACCTCAAAGCCCATGCTTTTCAGGCGCTCGACCTCGGCTGAAAGCTCCTCGTGAGACAGAGCACCCTTTGCGGAAATTTCGGGGTGAGATTTATAGAGCAGGGACTCTGCGACGTCGATTATGAGGGTATTGACGCCGATCTCGCGTAGTTCTTTTGTGTGTGATGTCCACAGCTCGCGGTCGAAGCGGAGGACGTTTGACGCGCAGGGAGTTGAACGGTGCGTGCGTCCGCGCGTGTTGCCTTCCTCGTTCCACATATTGCTTCCAAGATGAAGTAGGTGCGCCCACATGAAGTTTTTGTTTTGCATTTTGATTCTCCTTGTGTTTTATGGGGATATTATAGCACGTTGGAAGAGAATAGTCAATTTGTTATTGTTTTATTCTCGACAGAAAAAGATAGTTCGAACGTTGTTTTACCTTCTCCAGCGGGAGAAGGTGTCGGCGAAGCCGACGGATGAGGTGTTACACAGGTAATGTATCTTTTTTCTCACCTTTCTTACTCGTGTAAGAAAGGTGACCAAAGAAGCACGCCAAGGGGACAACCGATGAAAATTTGCAAAGGCAAATTTTCAAACGTTTTCCCCTTTGGAAACCCTTTTCGATTTTGCGCAAACGTTTATAACCCCCTTGTAGGGGCGACCATTGGTCGCCCGCTTTTTGTGGCGCTTCGCCGCGATTTCGTAGGGCGGGGGCTTGCTCGGAACCCCCGAATGCTCATTTCATTCGCTTCGGGGAACCCCACGCGCTCCCGCCGTCTGCACCCACGCTCACGCTATTACAAACAACAAATTTTCACCTGAAATTTCACAAAATAGGACAAATTATAGGTTGAATTTATCTTAGAAAATATCCTAGAATTTATCCTAAAAGTGAAGAACCTCGGCAAGCCGTTTGGGTTTGCCGAGGTTTTTGTTATATCTTATTATGGCTGAACAAGCGTTATAGGTTTATCCTTTTTCTTGGCATATTTTATGCTATATTGTGTTCCCTTTGAATGACCGTCCCATATTACAAGCACCGCATCACACATATCTATCATTTCCTCGTTGCGTTTAAGCGGTGCTGCGCGTCCGTAGAGATCGTAACGAGGGCGTATTATGTACTTGGAGATGCGGTGCTTATCTGCATATTCCTCTGCCAAGCTGTCTATTCCGTTTGCGCCGCCGCTTATGACGGTATCAACCTCAGATGTAATGTAGGGGGATAAATCGAAATCAGTGATACTCCGCGAGCCGATTATAAGTAATTTCATCGAATAAAACCTTTCTATTTAGTATACACCTATATAAGTATATACCCTTATAGGTAAATTGTCAATCGGGTATATATTTTTTAGAATGTATATCAAGGGAGGGATATTTATGGTAAGACTGACTATCGATAAATACTTAGATAAATGCGGAATTACTCGTTATGAGTTAGCGAAGCGAACAGAGGTCAAATTTCAAACGATAGACCGTTACTATAAAAATCGCGTAGTTCGTTACGACAGCTATATTTTAGACCGTATATGTCAAGCGCTTGAATGTGATATCGGCGATATTATTGAGTATGTTGAGGACTAAGGACTTTCTTATAGCTTGATATGAAAATTTACGATTACAACGGTAAGAAGAATATTTGCGGAGACAGGGTACACGAAGCAAGATGCAAGCACCGCATGACGCAGAGCGATCTTGCCGCACAGTTACAGGTCGCCGGGATAATTATTGAGCGCGACAGCATTTCGAGAATTGAGATCGGAACGCGATTCGTTGCGGATTATGAGTTGCGCGAGCTTGCGAGAATTTTGAAGGTTTCCGTGAATTGGCTTTTGGGACTTGAATAATTAAAGGCAATACCGCCATGGCGGTATTGCCTTTTAGTTTACTTCGCCGCGTTTAGCATATTTTCGATAAATACACCGTAGCCGCGGGTGGGGTCGGAGATGAGAACGTGAGTGACGGCGCCGACGAGCTTACCGTCCTGCACGATGGGTGATCCCGACATTCCCTGAACTATTCCGCCGCTTCGCGCTTTAAGCTGAGGGTCGGTTACTGTGATCAGGAAGCTTTTATTATCGGTGCTTGTGCGGTCGATCTTTGAGATCTCGATCTCGTACGCCTTTACGCCGTCGTCGCCGAGGGTGGAATAGACCGTCGCCTTGCCTTCCTTGACCTCGTCACGCGAGCCGACGGGAATCGGATCTTTGAGAGAGGGGAGAGAGGAAAAATATCCGAAAACGCCACAGACGGTATTGCTCTTCACGTTACCTGTCCGTTCCGAGAGAAAGTAGCCCTTTATTTCTCCGGGTCTTCCGCTTTTTCCTTTAATGACTCCGCCGATCTCGACGCTTATTGCCGAGCCGCTTCGAAGCGGCATCAGAACTCCTGTTTCGGGGTCACATATACCGTGTCCGAGACCTCCGAACTGACCTGTCTCGGGGTCGACGTAGGTGACCGTTCCGATTCCTGCCATGCTGTCCTTCAGCTTAAGCCCTGCGCGGTAAATGCCCGTTACGTCCTCTTTAACGGGAATGACCTTGACGGTTATTTCGCTATCACCGCGCTTGAGGGTGACGTCGGCACCGCCCTCGCTTTTTCCGATAAGAAGCGAGACCGATTCAGCGGTATTGACCTCGGTCCCGTTTACCTTCGTTATTATATCCTTGACCTTTATACCCGCGTCAAGGGCGGGAGTCAGCTTTCTTCCGTCCGATATTACGCTCGGCGTGTCGAGAACGAGCACGCCGGCTGTACCGAAACGGACGCCGAAGGCAAATCCTCCGACGCATAAACGCTTTTCCGCTATATCGGTCTTTTCTGCCGCCGAAACCGATATTAAGCAGAATGAGAGTAGTAGTGAGCAGACAGTCAGTGCCGTTATTATTACGCGCACGAATCTGCTTTTGTACGCTTTGTTTGCTGCCATTTTTCTGCTCTGCCGTTCCTTTTTTATTTCAAGCCGCTTTTTTTGCGGCTGTTTTTATTGTGGCTTACGAGCAGTTTTTTATAACAAGCAATTTTTTCTCGTTTTGATAAATAAAATTTGTCATTAAAAACATAATTATGTCAAAAATACTCTTGATTAGTGTTTTCATATATGGTATAATGAAATATCAATACGACTTTTTCAGTCAAGAACGGTGCGGGAAGGAGAGTCTGCTTTTTTGCGGACGGAAAATGAAATGGATAATTATTACGGTGAGCTTACGGTTATATGTATGCCCGGTTGCGAGAAGTTTGTCGACGAGGTCGACGGCTACCTTCGTGAATGGAGAGGAACGGCTGTATGCGATACCTTCGTTGTAAAGCCCGAGTGCAAGAGATTTGCTAACGGCGAGGGCAAGGCGGTCCTTCACGAATCCTTCAGAGGACGCGATATTTACATAATTGCCGATATGTATAACTACGGCGTTACCTACAAAATGTACGGCAAGGAGTTCCCGATGAGCCCCGACGACCATTTTGCAGACCTCAAGCGCGTCATAAACGCTATCGCAGGTAAGGCGCGCAGAATTACCGTTATTCTTCCTATGCTTTACGAAAGCCGTCAGGACAAGCGTCACGTAAGAGAGTCGCTTGACTGCGCTGTTGCTCTTCAGGAGCTTGAAAATATGGGCGTTACGAATATTGTAACCTTCGACGTTCATAATATCGGTATACAGAATGCAGTTCCGCTTATCGGCTTCGATAACGTTCAGCCGACCTATCAGATGATAAAGGCGCTCGTTAATACCGTTCCCGACATCAAGCTCGATAAGGATCACCTTACGATAATTTCCCCCGACGAGGGCGGAATGACGAGAAGTATGTACTATTCCTCGCTTCTTTCTCTCGACCTCGGTATGTTCTATAAGAGACGCGACTACGCGACTGTTGTCAACGGCAAGAACCCGATCGTTGCACACGAGTACCTCGGTAAGGACGTAGCAGGAAAGGACGTAGTTATCGTTGACGACATCATTTCCTCGGGTCAGTCTATCCTCGACGTTGCAAAGAGCTTGAAGGAGCGCGGAGCAAACCGCATCTTCGCTTTTGCGACCTTCGGACTCTTCTGCGAGGGCTATGAGGCGATCGATAAAGCGTTTGAAAAAGGCGATATTACAAAGATCTTCACGACGAACCTCATCTACCGTTCCCCCGAGCTTCTCGCCCGTGAATGGTATGCAGAGGTCGATCTCGGAAAATACGTCGCGCTTATAATCGATACTCTTAACCGCGACAAGACGATAAGCCATCTTCTCAAGCCCGCCGAGAGAATCAAGGCACTCGTCGAAAAAGTTAAGTCATAATCCGGCGTAATGAAAAGGCGGCTCATTCAGAGCCGCCTTTTCAGCCAAAAGGAGCTTATTATGGAAAATAGCGAAAGCTTATACGAGCTTTTTAAGAATATGTCGGTAGGCGAGCTTGAAGCGCAGCTTGCAAGCACCGACGACAGAGAAGAAAAGATATTTCTTCGTGCACTGGTAAACCTGAAGCTTCAGCTTGTGCAGGAAAAGATCGTAGGAGAGATGCTGCTGTGAGCCAAAAGACCTTTACGATAATCGCGGGAATAAACGGCGCAGGCAAAACGTCGCTTTACCGCGTTTTGAAAGAAACCAACACCGATCTTGGCGTCAGAGTTAATATAGACGAGCTTGCCCTTGAGCAGGGCGACTGGCGCGATCCCCGTGCGCAGATACACGCGGGAAGAGCTGCTATGGCTATGATAAGCGAGCAGATCGAAAAGGGAAATTCCTTCCATCTCGAAACGACGCTTCCGGGCGCCGCTATCGTCCGTCAGATAAACGCCGCAAAGGAAAACGGCTTTACGGTAACGCTTTATTTCGTCGGTATCGACCGTCTCAGCGTTGCTCTTGAGAGGGTGCATCTCAGAATGGCTAACGGCGGTCACGGAATCGCCGATGAATTTATTATAAAGCGTTACGCACAGTTAAACGCCAACCTCCGTCAGGTGCTCCCGCTGTGCGACAGCGCGATACTGTTTGACAATACCGTGAAGTTCCGTCAGGTCGCGATAATGGAGAACAAGCGTCTTATCGACTGCGACTCTGATCTTCCGTATTGGTTTATTGAGCTTATAGACGAGCTTCCCGACTGAAAGGACACATATGTTTAAGTATTTTATTTTTGACCTCGACGGCACCCTTGCTTATACCATCGGAGACCTTCGTAACGCGATGAACCTGACCTTTGAAAAATACGGCTTTCCGCCGCTTGACGACGCAAAGGTCCTTGCCGCGATAAATTACGGAACGAGAGAATTTGTACGCAAGTCTCTGCCGGAGGACGTCGAGCAGAACGAGGATTTTATAAACGAGGTCATTGACGAGTATCTTAAGATATACGACGAAAATTGCCTTGTTTACACGAAGCCGTACGAATACGTAAGCGCTATTCTCGGCTACTGCAAAGAAAACGGCGCGAAAATGGCGGTCTATTCAAACAAGCACGATCCCTGCACAAAGCGCATCGTTGCGACGCTTTTCCCTAACGTCTTTGATGCCGTTCTCGGCGGCGGAACGGAAATTCCGCATAAGCCGATGCCCGACGGCGCGCTCTACATAGCGGGTATTCTCGGCGCGAAGCCCGACGAGGTCGCATTTATAGGCGATTCAGACGTCGATATGGCGACCGCGATAAATGCAGGAATGCACCCTTACGGCGTAAGCTGGGGATACAGACCTGCCGAATTGCTTGTCGAAAAGGGCGCGGAGGGAATCATATCCGATCTCGATTCATTTATACGTATAGCAGGTAAAAAATGAAGATAAACGAGAAAACGTTACGGCGGCTCCCAAGGCCGCTGTTCCTAATAGCGGCGGTTTTGACCGCAGTTGTGATCATAGTTACCGTTGGCTTTGCAATAGGCAACAGCCGTTCGCGCTCGTCGGCGCATGAGATCGCGGACAGGTATATTGACGGTCTTTCGGTAAACAAGCTTTATGACAAGCTTGATAATTACGTAAAAAAGAATATATCTCGGTACGAGGAGCTTCCGCAGGTGGAGCACAAGTTAAGAGAGCTGCTGAAAAACGGCGATATATCTTTTGCCCGCGCAGAGGATTATAAGGAATCCGCGCCGAAATATACCGTGTATATCGACGGTAAAGAGGTATATACTCTCGTTCTTAAAAAGCAGCTTTCGTTCTCTGATAAATACGGAGTGAAAAGCTTCAAGATCAGCAAGGATCTTGCCCTCGGAAACGAGATCATCATTGACGTTCCGTCGGGTGCGATAGTTACGGTAAACGGAGTCGAGCTTGAAAGATCAGCTTCATCTCCGTCACGTTATTACCGACTTTCGGAATTCGAGGAGACGCTTGCGGACGAATACGAGAGCGACAGATATTCGATCGGACGTATGTTCCTTTCGCCCGACGTCAGCGTAGTATACGAGGGCAAGCGCCTGAGCGCATCGTCGATAGAGGGCGGAGTCCTTCACTACGATTATCCGACGGATATGACGGAAAATTACGTCTTTACGATTCCCGAGGGCGCGATCATTACCGCAAACGGAAAGACGGTTGAGCGCGAGTACATTTCGGAATCGAAGCAGACGTATCCATTCCTTACAAGATTTGAAAGTGATCTTTCTGGTATGCCGATGTCGAATACGTATCAGCTGACGGGAATGTTCAGCGCTCCCGAGATAACTGTTACGTATAACGGGATCGAGCTAACGCATGAGGA
The DNA here is from genome assembly GCA_017621655.1 of Clostridia bacterium. GTDB lineage: Bacteria > Bacillota > Clostridia > Oscillospirales > CAG-272 > Colimorpha_A. Next base: position 10,431 of record JAGASS010000038.1, read on the forward strand.
CGGTGTTTACCGTCTGCCCGAGGAGATGACGAAGACCTTTACGATAATGGCGCCAGATTACGCAGTCGTAAAGGTGAACGGAAAAACGCTTAATTCTACCGATATATCGGCAAAAAAGAAGGATCTGCCGATCCTTTCGGGCGTTTCGGGATATGCAAAGCAGCGTCCTTATCTTACTGAATATAAGGTGAAGGGTCTTATGACCGAGCCGAGCATTACGGCAACGGATAAAAACGGTAAGCAGCTTACAGTAAACGGCTACTATTCGGAAGACGGAAAGATAGTGTTCAACTGTACTTCCGGTGGCACGCCGAGCTCCACCGTCACGAAGGCGCTCACCAATTATACTAAGGCGTATATCAAATACGTTTACAGCGGCAACAGTGGGCTTGAAAGCAATTACAACGCCGCTATTGCGTATACACCCTATAATTCGAATGCGTATTACGCCCTCAAGGATACCTACCGTACCCTTTACAATGCACCGCAGTATAAGAGCATTTCCTACGGTACTCTTAAGGTGCTGGAATATTATAAGTATTCCGACAGCGCGTATTCCGCAGTGGTGCAGATGACCTGCACTGCGACGCATGACGGTGAGAAGGTCGAGTTTACCGTTACACTTGAAATACTCGGCAACTTCTCGGGAAGCCGAAGATGGATAAATTATAAGGTGCTTTGACATTTGAAATAATTACAGGGAGGTCTGAAAATGAAGACCGCACTTGAGGTAATTCTCAGTATAATAGGCAAATTATCTTCCTTCATGGGGAAGCTTTATTGGCACAAGAAAATTTTCAGATGGACCGGACTTTTTGTAACGAAAAAATTTCCGGAGGCGAAAAAACAGCATAAATACGGTATACTTATTTCGGCAAGAAACGAGGAAGCGGTTATCGGAAAGCTGCTCGAAAGCATAAGAAACCAGGATTATCCCGCCGAGCTTATCACTACGTTCGTTATCGCTCACAACTGTACGGACAATACAGCGGAGGTCGTAAGACGCGCTGGCGGAAATACCGTTTGCTATGAGTGGAACGATGACACAAAGCGAACAAAGGGCTTTGCACTGCAATATCTGATTGAACAGATACGTAAAGATTACGGTATCGAAAGCTTTGACGGGTATCTCATTTTCGACGCGGACAATCTTCTTAAAGAGGACTATATGACGAGAATGAACGAGTCCTTCGACTCGGGAGAGACCGTCGTTACCTCTTATCGAAACACCAAGAATTTTGACGATAACTGGATATCTGCCTCTTACGGAATACATTGGCTAAGAACGATACGCCTTGAAAACCGAGCAAAATCTCTTTTCCGCCTTCCGAACAGAGTTCAGGGTACGGGGTATATGTTCCCGTCGAAGCTCGTTCGTGACGGCTGGAAATATACGGGTCTTACCGAGGACAGATACTTCTGCGGAGATATAGTTACCGAGGGTTACAACATATCGTATAATAATCGCGCCGAGTTCTACGATGAGCAGCCGACCGACATCAAGGTCGCGATGCGTCAGCGTCTTCGCTGGTCAAAGGGACATATCGAGGCGCTTTGCGGTACGGGTCCTAAGCTTCTTTCAAATATTTTTGTGACGAGAGGGGCGGCAAACAGAAACGAGCCGAATGCTCCTTGGTACAAGAAGCTGTGGCGGAATATCTGGTTCCGCGTCAGAAACCTTGAGATGCTGACGATAGTATTCCCGAGAAATATCACGCTGAGCTTCAAGAAGATATCGACGGTTATCATCAAGATCCTTCTTGCGGCGATGTTTGCTTATGAATGCGGACTGAATTCCTTGCCGGGCGAAATGAGAGATATAGTTCAGCTTTTTGACGTTACGAGTGTGCCGCAGAAAGGCGTATGGCAGACGGTTGGACTTATTTGCCTCTTCACGTTTGCATATACGGTCAATACTTACATAGAAAATATCGTCCGCGCCGCGTACGTTCTTATTGCCGAGCGTAAGAGAATAAAGAAAATGAAGTGGTATAAGAAGGTCTGGTACTGTATTACCTTCCCGATATTCGATCTTATCGGAAAGCTTACGATACTTATGGCACTTTTTATGAAGGTCGATTGGAAGCCGATACCGCATAAGGTTGCTGTCGGATTGGATAAAGTAAAATAACATAATAAAAACCGAGAGCAAAAAATGCTCTCGGTTTTAGTATTTTCTTTTAGAAATTAAGCTTTTCCTTAGCGGCGCTTTCTGCCTGCTCAAACCTTGCTTTAAGCTCTTCGCTCAAGCGCTTGTATTCCTCAGCCGACTCAACGGAGAGGGCATTCAGATTCTTCATATATTCTTCGGTAAGCGCGGCAAGCTCTTTTCTTGTCGTTTCGGTCATGATTCTTGCCTTGACCGCCGCATCAAAGCGGATGCTGTCCGCTGCCTTTTCCGCCTCTGCGATCTTACGGCGGCTTTCCTCTTCAGCGTCTGAAAGGATCTTCTGCGCGTCGAGATTTGCCTTAACGAGTATGCTTCCGAGCTTGCTTTCGGTATCGGTTATCGAAAGCTCGGTCTTTACTTCTTCCTTCGGCGCGTTGGCAAGCTTTTCTTCAAATTCCGCCTTTGCCTTTGCAAGCTCATCTTTCGCACTCGCAAGCTCGTTTTCAAGCTCGGCAAGCTTCGCCTTTGCTTCTTCAAGCTCGCGCTTTGCGCTTTCAAGCTCAACCGCCTTGCCTGCGTCTGCTTTATACTTTTCAATATCCTGCTCAAGCATTCTTACCGTGCTTATATAACGGTTTTCTGCCGTTGTGAAGCGGATATTCATATCCTCAATATAGCGGTTTACGTCGTTCTTGTCATAGCCCTTTCGGGAATTTCTGAACATTACCATTTCTTTAGCGGAGCTTTTCATAATCTGACCGTCCGTTTACATTAAATTTCGTATTTTTATGATACCTTAAAAATTTCAAGTTGTCAATAGGGATCGTTTACTGCTTGTGGTAAAGCTTTTTCGAGGTATACTTCGGCTCGCAGGTTATATTGACGCCGAGCTTGCGGAAAGCGTCCTCGTCGGACTGCGGAAGAATCACCGTCGAATGTGCCTCACAGCCGCGAAGATCGTAAAGGTGCTTTAGCGCCTTTGCGGAATTTTCGTCGAAGCTTGCGCTTATCGTAAGTGCGATAAGCACCTCGTCGGAATGCAGACGCGGATTGTGATTGCCGAGAACACCTGTCTTCAGCTCCTGTATCGGCTTGATTACCGACTCGCTTATAACGTCGGTGTCACTGTCAATGTCGGAGAGCGCCTTCAGAGCGTTGAGCAGAAGCGCGGCGGAGGGGCCGAGAAGCGAGGAGGTCTTTCCCGTAACTATTCTGCCGTCGGGCAGCATGAGAGCAGATGCCGGCTTGCCCGTTTCCTCTGCCTTTTTGTTTGCGGCGGCAACCACTGCACGGTCGTCGGTCGTGACGCCTGCCTGGTTCATTACGAATTCCATTTTCGTTATCGCATCGCTGCTTGTCTTGCCGTTTTTAAGTCCGTCACAAAGTATCTTGTAGTAACGGCGGATTATCTCATCCTTCGACGCGCTTCTCACAATGTCCTCGTCGGATATGCAGAAGCCCGCCATATTTACGCCCATATCGGTCGGAGACTTATAGGGGCATTTTCCGTAGATCTTTTCAAATATCGCGCGCAGAACAGGAAAGTTTTCAACGTCTCTGTTATAGTTAACAGCCGCTTTTCCGTACGCTTCAAGATGGTACGGGTCAATCATATTAACGTCGTTAAGATCGGCAGTCGCCGCCTCGTAAGCGAGGTTGACGGGATGTGAAAGCGGAAGATTCCAGATCGGGAAGGTCTCGTACTTTGCATATCCTGCCTTGACGCCGCGGAGATTTTCATGATAAAGCTGAGATAGGCAGGTCGCCATCTTTCCGCTTCCGGGTCCGGGCGCGGTCACGACAACGAGAGGACGCTCTGTCTCTATGAATTCGTTTTTGCCGAGTCCCTCGGGGCTTACGACGTGCTTGACGTTGAGCGGATAGCCCTCGATCGGATAGTGCAGATACACCTTCATTCCGAGCGCTTCAAGGCGTTCCTTAAAGAGAACGGCACTTCTTTGTCCCGTATATCTACCTATTACTATACTTCCGACGTAAAGACCTGCATCGCGGAATGCGTCGATGAGGCGGAGAACGTCTGCGTCGTAGGAGATTCCAATGTCGGAGCGGATCTTCTGGTTTTCGATATCGGAGGCACTGATAACGATAACCATTTCGACTCTGTCTGCCATATTGAGCAGCATTTTGAGCTTGATATCGGGGGCAAAGCCGGGCAGTACACGCGATGCGTGATAGTCGTCGAAGAGCTTTCCACCGAATTCAAGGTAGAGCTTTCCGCCGAAATCGTTTATTCTTTTCGCAATCATTTCAGACTGTTTTTTGATGTACAAGTCGTTGTTGAAGCCAAGTGTCTGCATTGTGCGCCTCCGAAAAAATAATACGGATTAATTGTATCACATTTCGCCCCGATAGTCAACGGGTAAAAAAGAAAATTCCCGAGGTAAATTCCTCGGGAATTGAAATTTTTAAGATTTATTTTATAAATCTGAGGTGTCCGACGAACGGCATATCTATCGCACGCTTGCGTGCGGCGAAGGAGCCCTGAAGGACGATGACGAAAAGCGCGATCAGACCGAGCGCAACAAGAGCGACGACCTTGATGATGCTGAACACGATGCCGATAAACGGTATCAGCGCGAGCAAGCCGAAGATCCATGAAAGAAGGAAGCCGACTATCAGCATTAAAATCTCGCAGAAGAGCATTATAAGCCCTTGATTTGCCCAGTATCTGCCGAATTTCGAGCCGGGAAGCGAAACGAGCGGCAGAAAGAAGAGCAGACCCGTGCAGGCGCAGACGCATTCGACAACGCACGAGCGACGGTCATCGGGATGAAAACGTCTGGTATGTTCTTTTCCTTTGGCGCTTAAACGCATGTTTTCGACTCCTTTCGGTAAATATCGGCATATCTGCCATCGAAATGTCATTATATATCAAAAATTACGTTTTGTCAAGAACAAACGTTTGGAAAAAGAAAAAAGTTGAATTTTTTTCAAAAAGGTGTTGACAAAGGGAAATCGCCGTGCTATAATTAGTTGTCTTAAAAAGAAGCAGAGCACCGCTCTCACCGTCAGACGACGTTTGCCGGTTGATACCTACTACCGCAAAAGCGGTAATTGTGCACGGGATCTGTTTCTTGACGCCCGCGCATTTTTTGTTTTTTGCGGGAAACGTAATTTTCGGAGGTGTTTTACCATAGCAGCGAAAGGCAACTCAAAGGATATGACAATAAACGAGGCGATCTTCACCCTCCCCGGCTTCAGCCGTCAGAAGCAGGTCCGAGTAATCGGTCCCGACGGTGAGCAGATCGGCGTTATCAGCGCGATCTCCGCGCTTGAAAACGCGTACGATAAGGGTTACGATCTCGTTCTTATCGCTCCTCAGGGCGAGATTCCCGTATGCCGTATTATGGACTACGGAAAGTTCCGCTTCGAGCGCGACAAGAAGGAGAAGGAAGCAAGAAAGAAGCAGCAGATCGCCGAGATAAAGGAGATCCAGCTTTCCTGCCATATCGACGTAAACGACTTCAATACGAAGGTAAAGGCCGCGCTCCGTTTCCTTTCAAACGGAGACAAGGTAAGAGTTATGGTCAGATTCAGAGGCCGTCAGCTCAGCCACACAGAGCTTGGAATCGAGCTTCTTAAGAAGTTTGAGGAGGCGTGTGCTGAAAAGGGAAGCGTCGATAAGCAGCCCGCTATGGAGGGCAGATCCATGATCATGTTCCTCTCCCCCATCAAGCCCGGCAAAACAAAGCCGAAGGCAGAAAAACCTACCGAATAACAGTCGCATTTGCGACACAGCGGGTCGGCTTCGACGGTGACCGAAGTCGGTATATGCCCAAAAAAATACAGAAGTCATCGGGAAATGGAAAACAAAATGGCTAAGATCAAGACACATAAGGCATCGTCCAAGAGATTCTCTCTCACCAAGAGCGGCAAGGTTAAGTTCAACCACATCAACCGCCGTCATCAGACCAACCTTAAGACAACCAAGCGCAAGAGACACCTCCGTAAGGCAGGATACCTCAGCGAATCCATGGCTCCCAATGTAAGAGCAATGATCGGTTGATCAACTACCAAAAATCAGGAGGAATTAAGAAATGGCAAGAGTAAAGGGTGCGGTTACTACCCGCGCAAGAAGAAATAAAGTTCTCAAGCTCGCAAAGGGTTATTGGGGTTCCAAGTCCAAGCACTTCAAGATGGCTAAGCAGGCCGTAATGAAGAGCGGCAACTACGCATTTGCAGGAAGAAAGATGAAGAAGAGAGACTTCCGTTCTCTCTGGATCACCCGTATCTCCGCTCAGGCGAAGGTTAACGGTATGAACTATTCTCAGTTCATGCACGGCCTTAAGCTCGCAGGCATCAACCTTAACAGAAAGATGCTCGCTGAGCTTGCAGTTTCCGATAAGGAAGCATTCGCAGCTCTCTGTGAGAAGGCAAAGGTAGCTAAGTAATATATCAGAGCTAAAAAACCCGGCTTCGCCCGGGTTTTTGCTATGTTTGTGCTGGTCAGAATGAACGTCATCTCGCCTTCCCCTCAGGGGAAGGTGTCGAGCGAATGCGAGACGGATGAGGTGTAGGATGCGGAGCATCCGTTACAGTAAAAAAATGCATTGTTTTCTAGCGGCGGGAGCAAGCCCCCGCCCTACGACTATGTGTATAACAGAGTGAAAGCGAATTATATGCCTCTCTGTTAAAAGGAGAAAATTATGCTTATAACAAGCAGAAGCAACCCTCTTATAATCGAAACGGCGTCTCTGAAGGAGAAAAAATACCGCGAAAGAAGCTCGCTCTTTATCTTTGAGGGCGTGAAGCTTTTTGACGAGGCGGTAAAAAGAGGCGTTGAGATAGTGCGTGTTTTTGCGACCGAAAAGATGACGGAATACTGCAAAAACAGCGCTTTTAAGGGCGAGATAATTACGGTTTCGGACAGTGTTTACGAAAAGCTGTCGAACGAAAAAGCGCCCGAGGGAATAATTTGTGTTGCAAAATATATTGACAAATCCCACAATATGAATAAAATATATAATAAGGAAGAGTTTGAAAACAGCGAAAAGCGTGTCATAATTCTTTCTTCGCTTCGCGATCCGGGCAACCTTGGAACGGTCATTCGTTCGGCTTCGGCGTTCGGAGTTGACGAGATAATAATGAGCTCGGACTGCGCGGATATATATAATCCGAAGACGGTAAGAGCCGCTATGGGAACTCTTTTTTCGCAGAGCGTATCGTACGTAGACGACCTCGCCTCTACCGTAAAGGAAATGAATGCGGGCGGATATATTACGCTTGCCGCAGTTCTTGACGATAATGCGAAGGCGCTGAACGACGTTAAGATCGGCAAGAAAACTGCTTTTATAATCGGAAACGAAGGCCACGGAATCGCCCCTGACGTGATCGAAAGCGCGTCGGGAACGGTCTATATACCGATGGCGGAAGGCGTTGAGTCGCTTAACGCCGCAATTGCCGCTTCGGTATTTATGTGGCAAGCATATAAAGGATGATTCAAATGATACTGAATGAGAATTCAACCCTATACTGGCTTTGGCTTCAGAATCTGTGCGGCGAGGGCTCGGTGCTTCCCGAGATACTCATATCACATTTCGGCTCGATCAAAGATGTATATGAGGCGGACGAGCAGGATTATGAGCAGGTCAGCGGTATAACGGCTCGCTCCGTTAAGAAGCTTGCCGATAAGTCGCTTGATAAAGCGCGAGAGATACTTGCATACTGTAAGAACGAGGGCGTCGGTATTCTGACTCCCGATTCCGCGCTTTATCCGAAGCGTCTGAGTAGAATTCCCTGCAAGCCGGCGGTCCTTTATTATAAGGGCGTGATGGTCGATCTTGACCGCGAGGTTTGTATAGCCGAGGTCGGAACGAGAGAAATGACCGAATACGGCTCGCGTACCGCTTATACGATGGCTTACGATATGGCGCGCGGCGGCGCGGTAGTCGTCAGCGGTATGGCAAAGGGTGTCGACGGAATGGCACACAGAGGTGCTCTTGACGCAGGCGGTTACACAGTCGCTGTGCTTGGTTGCGGGATCGATCGCGCATATCCGAGCGAGCACGTCGGACTTATGAAGGAAATAATCGGTTGCGGAGTCGTTATGACGGAATACCGTCCGTTCACTCCGCCTATCGGCAGAAATTTTCCGATGAGAAACAGGATAGTAAGCGGTCTGTCTCTCGGTACTCTCGTTATCGAAGCCCCGAAAAAGAGCGGCGCGCTGATAACTGCGGAGACTGCGCTGAAGCAGGGCAGAGACGTTTTCGCTCTTCCCGGCAAGGTCGGCGAAATGAGCAGTGAGGGAAGTAACCATCTTATCAGAAACGGCGCAAAGATGGTAACGGGTGCGACCGATATTCTCGTTGAATATCAAAACCTCTATCCGACTAAAATAGATCTGAACAAAATTACCGCAATAAAGTCGCGTAATTTTGCGCCGGGTTCTTTCGTTGCGACAGAGCTTCCGAATTTTTCCGAAAAGCGTGGGGAAAGTGCCGAAAAGCGCGCGTCCGTGTCCGAAAAGAAAATGACGAAGCCGGAAAAGGAAGTTAAGGAAGAAAAGCCGTATACGCTTCCGACTGACGTAGAGGGCAAGCAGCTTGAGATCCTTACGCTTCTTATGAACGAGGGCGAAATGACCTCCGATATGATCGCGTCAAAGACGTCAAGCGCGATAACCGATATTCTCGTCGAGCTTACGATGCTCGAAATAATGGGACACATAAGCGCAAATCCCGGCGGTACATATAAATTAAGTTAAATTCCTATCAGGAGAAAATAAATGGCAAATCTAGTAATAATCGAGTCACCCTTCAAGGCGCCGACGATAAAGAACTATCTCGGCTCAAACTATAAGGTGATCGCGTCAAAGGGACACCTACGCGATCTCCCGAAAAGCTCGCTCGGAGTTGATATTGAAAACGGCTTTGACGCTCATTATATCAATATCCGCGGCAAGGGCGACATTATAAAGGAACTGAAAAAAGAGGCGAAGAACGCGTCGAAGATATACTTCGCAACGGACCCTGACCGCGAAGGTGAGGCGATCTCCTGGCATCTTGCGAACGTTCTCGGTATTCCGATCGAAAAGACGAGAAGAATAACCTTTAACGAGCTTACCAAGACCGCGATAAAGAGCGCGATCAAGGAGCCGCGTAATATCGACCTCGAGCTTGTCAATTCACAGCAGGCGAGAAGAATTCTCGACAGAATCGTCGGCTATAAGCTTTCCCCGTTCCTGTGGAAAACCGTTCGCTCGGGTCTCTCGGCAGGACGTGTTCAGTCGGTTGCGACGAGAATAATCGTTGACCGAGAAAACGAGATAAACGCATTCGTTCCGCAGGAGTATTGGACGCTTGACGCGCTTCTTAATACCGCGTCGGGTGCCGCGCTGACTGCTCATTATTACGGTAAAAACGGCAAAAAGAATGAGCTTAAGAACGAAAAGGACGCAAAGGCGGTCTATGACGCGGTTTCGGGTCAGACCTTTACCGTTACCTCGGTAAAGAAGACCGTTAAGCAGAGAAATCCCCTTCCTCCCTTTACGACCTCGACGATGCAGCAGGAGGCTTCAAAGAAGCTCGGCTTCAATTCGCAGAAGATAATGAAGGTCGCGCAGGAGCTTTACGAGGGTATCAACGTCGGAAGCTCAAACGGCGGCGTTCAGGGCCTTATCACCTATATGCGTACCGACTCGCTCCGTGTTTCCGACGAGGCGGCAGAGAACGCAAAGAAATATATTGAAGAAAAATACGGCGCAGATCACTGCCCCAAGACTAAGAGAGTCTATAAGACGAAGGCAGGAGCGCAGGACGCTCACGAGGCGATTCGTCCGTCGAACATCGCGCTCGAGCCGGATATGATAAAGAAATATCTCACACCCGACCAGTATAAGCTTTATAAGCTTATTTTCAGCCGCTTTATTGCTTCTCAGATGGCGTCTGCACAGGTCGATACCGTAAACGCCGGGATCTCGGTAGGCGCGTATAACTTCCGCGCATCGGGATCGTCCGTCAAGTTTGCCGGCTTTATGGCGGTATACGATTACGTTGAGGAGGGCGAGGAGAGAAAGGGACTTCTTCCCGAAATAAAGGAAAACGATACCCTTGCTCTGCGTGAGCTTAATCCCGCACAGCACTTTACCGAGCCGCCAGCGCGCTTCAACGAGGGCTCGCTCATCAAGTTCCTTGAAGAGAAGGGAATCGGACGTCCCTCGACCTACGCGCCCATCGTTACTACGATAATTTCGCGCGGATACGTTGCACGTGAGGGTAAATCCCTTAAGCCGACACAGCTCGGAATCGTTACGACGAAGCTTATGGTCGAGCACTTCCCCGATATAGTTGACTACGAATTCACCGCTCAGATGGAGGACTCGCTCGACAGCATCGCAGGCGGCGACACCGATATGATAACAGTCCTTTCCGACTTCTATCGTGGCTTCAGCGAGCATCTTAACAAGGCGGAAGCAACTGTCGAAAAGGAAGAGGTCGAGGTGCCTGTCGTTGAGACCGACATTATTTGCGACAAGTGCGGAGCAAAGATGATAATCCGTCAGGGCAGATACGGCAAATTCGCCGCTTGCCCGAATTACCCCGAATGTAAGAACACAAAGCCGATCGACAAGGACGGCAAGGAGCTTGTTAAGAAGGATACCGCCGAAAAGACCGATATGATCTGCGAGCTTTGCGGTAAGGAAATGCTTAAGCGCAAGGGTCGTTACGGCGAGTTCTACGCATGCTCCGATTATCCGAGATGTAAGAATACGAAGCCGATCCTCCGCCCGATAGGTGTTAACTGCCCTAAGTGCGGCGGAAACATCGTTCTTCGTAACGGTAAAAACAGAAGCGTCTATTATTCCTGCGAGAATTATCCCGAGTGCGACTTCAGCTCATGGGATAAGCCGGTAAACGAGAACTGCCCCGAATGCGGTAAGATCCTTTACTATAAGAAGGGTAAGAATCAGCTCGTTTGCGCAGAGAAGGATTGCGGTTTTAAGAAGGAAATTTCCCCTGAAAATTATGAAAACTGACGTTATCCACGTTATCGGAGCAGGCCTATCCGGCTCCGAGGCGGCATATCAGGCGGCGAAGATGGGCTGTGAGGTCATTCTTCACGAAATGAAGCCGCAAAAATATTCACCCGCGCATCACTATAAGGGAATGGCAGAGCTTGTCTGCTCAAACTCTCTGCGCTCGCTTCAGCTGACGAACGCCGTTGGGCTTCTCAAGGAGGAGCTTCGCATACTCGGCTCGCTCATTATGGAGGCGGCTGACGCAACTGCCGTTCCTGCAGGCGCGGCGCTTGCGGTAGACAGATATAAGTTCTCCGACTACGTGACAGAGAAGATTCGCTCAATGCCGAATATCACCGTCGTTGACGGCGAGGTGACCGAGCTTCCGACTGACGGGATCACCGTCGTTGCAAGCGGACCTCTTACCTCGGACGCGCTCGCAAAGCATCTTTCCGAGCTGCTTGGCGAAAGCTACCTCAGCTTCTTCGATGCGGCGGCGCCGATAGTTGATGCTTCGACTATTGATATGAGCAAGGCGTACTTCGCTTCACGCTACGGCAAGGGCGATCCCTGCTATATCAACTGCCCGATGGAAAAGGACGAGTACGACGCATTTTACGAGGCGCTTATAAGCGCGGAGGAAGCACCGCTTAAGGAATTTGACCGCGAAAGTCAGAAGGATATAACGGTCTTTGAGGGCTGTATGCCCGTTGAGGTAATGGCAAAGAGAGGACGCGAAACGCTCCTTTTCGGACCGCTTAAGCCGGTCGGACTTCCTTATCCCGGAACCGACCGCGATCCATACGCCGTGATTCAGCTCCGTCAGGAAAATGCCGAGAAAACGATGTATAACCTCGTCGGCTTCCAGACGCACCTGACCTTTGAGGCGCAAAGACGCGTCTTCAGAATGATTCCCGGACTTGAGAGCGCGGAATTTCTCCGCTACGGCGTGATGCACAGAAACACATATATAAATTCCCCGAAGCTCCTTAATTCCGACTATTCGCTTGTGAGCAACGGAAATATCTATTTCGCAGGACAGATGACGGGCGTTGAGGGATATATCGAATCGACCTCGTCGGGCTGGCTTGCCGGCTTCAACGCCGCAAGAAAAATGAAGGGACTTTCTCCCTTTACCCCTGATAACCGCTGTGCTATCGGCGCGCTGGCAAATTACGTCAGCGACCGTACGGTCACGGCTTTCCAGCCGATGAACGTAAACTTCGGCATAATCGCATCACCCGATAAGAAAATTAAAGGCGGAAAGGCAGTCCGTAACGAGTACCTTTCCGAAAGAGCACTTTCCTATTTGAAGGAAATATATGAGAATTTGGAGTAATATGCTATGAGAATTATCGTAGATATTATGAGCGGAGACAAAGCTCCTCTCGAAATACTGCTTGGCGCACACGAGGCGGCGACCGAAAACCCGAACGTCGGCTTTACCTTTGTCGGTAACGAGGGCATTATGCGTGCCATCGCATCCGCAAGAGGTTTTTCCATCAATCTTCCGAATATCGAGATAGTCAATACTACCTCTGTCATTACAATGGAGGATCAGCCCCTTTCCGTCGTAAGAGAGAAGAAGGATTCCTCTATGGGAGTCGGTCTTAAGCTTCTTGCCGAAGGCAAGGGCGACGCATTTGTAAGCGCAGGTAATACAGGCGCGCTTCATGCCGGTTCAACGCTTATCGTAAGAAGGATCAAGGGAATACAGAAGTCGGGAATCGCAACTATCCTTCCTTACGCTAACCCGACGATGCTTATGGACAGCGGCGCGAATATCGAGATCCCGCCCGAGACCTACGTGCAGTTCGCGCAGATGGGAACTGTCTATATGAGAGAGATAATGGGCGTACCGAATCCACGTATAGGTCTACTTAACATCGGCGAGGAGAGAATAAAGGGAACGAAGACTGTTGCAGCCGCATACGAGCTTCTCGAGAAGGCAGACGGGATCAATTTCGTCGGTAATATCGAGGGTAAGGACGTCCCGAACGGCAAGTGCGACGTTCTCGTCTGCGACGGATTTGCAGGCAATATCGTTCTTAAGCTCAGCGAGGGACTTTCGAAGTTCATTATCAGCAAGCTCACCGACGTGTTTACCGCTAATCCCCTTACGAAGGTGTCGTACCTCGGCGTTAAGGGCGGACTTAAGAACATGAAAAAGAGCTTCGACGCGTCGGAATACGGCGGCGCACCGCTTCTCGGTCTTTCAAAGACCGTCATAAAAGCACACGGAAATTCCGATGCTTACGCGATAAAGAACGCGATCCGTCAGGCGCTTCAGTGCGTCGACAACGCGGTCACGTATAAGATCGCGAAGCTTATCGTGCCGCATATCATTACAGAGGAAAATAAGTAAGCAAAATGAACAAGCAATATCCTGCTCCGATCGAGGAGCTTGAAAAAACTGTCGGCTACGTTTTTGAAGACCGAAAGCATATTCTCGTTGCAACGACGCACTCGTCGTATTCAAACGAGGCAAAAGACGGTGTCGACTGTAACGAGCGTCTTGAATTCCTCGGCGACTCGGTTTTGAGCTTCGTGACGAGCCGATATTTATATGAAAATTTCCCGAATCTCCCCGAGGGCGAGATGTCGAGAATAAGAGCGTCGGCGGTCTGCGAAAAGACGCTTTGCTCGATTGCAAAAAGAATAGATCTCGGCGCATATCTGCGTCTCGGTCACGGTGAGGAATGTCAGAACGGACGCAATCGCCCGTCAATACTTGCAGATGCCTTTGAGGCACTGCTTGCGGCAATTTATCTTGACGGCGGTATCGAGCCGGTGCGGAAATTCCTTTTGCCGATAATCTCGGCTGAGATAGATACGATCGTCGAAAGCGGCGCCGACCGCGACTATAAGACGGCGCTACAGCAGTTCGTTCAGCAGGAACGCGGCTCGCTGCTTGAATATAAGACCGTTAACGAAAGCGGACCTGCACACGATAAGACGTTCTATGTCGAGGTCCGTCTCAACGGTAACGTCATAGGACGCGGAAACGGTCATTCAAAGCGAAAGGCAGAGCAAAACGCGGCAAAGGAAGCGCTTTCGCTGTTTGATTTTACAAAGGCGTGATTTGAATTTGCGTTAAACGCTTCTTTGATGCGGGGCGTCGAGGACGTCGCCCCCTACAACGCCGTCTGCGACGGCTACACCTCATCCGTCGGCTACGCCGACACCTTCCCCTGAGGGGAAGGCAAGACAACGTGGCGAAGCTTCCTTAACCCGAAAGGGGTATCCAAAGGGGAAAACGTGTGCTGAATTTTGCGTAGGCAAAATTCAAACGGTTGTCCCCTTGGCGCATTTTCTTTTGGAACTTTTCTTTGTGCGAGCAAAGAAAAGTGGTAAAAATCACAAGTTCATAGTTTACAATATTTAACGGTATTGATATGAAAGAAAAGAAACACATCAACATACCAATTTTTATACCGCATCTCGGCTGCCCGAATGACTGTGCGTTCTGTAATCAGCGCAGTATTTCGGGCAGAACGCATTTTGATATATCGGACGTAAGAAGGCAGATCGAAGAGGCACTCTCAACGGCGGGCGAACGTGAAAGCGAGATCGCCTTTTTCGGCGGCTCGTTTACGGGAATCGACCGCGCCCTTATGGTGTCGCTCCTCGAAATCGCGGAGGAATACGTAAGGGCAGGGAAGGTCGGATCGATTCGGCTTTCTACGCGCCCCGACTATATAAATGAAGAGATCCTCGATATTCTCGGCAGATATTCCGTCAAAACGATCGAGTTGGGCATTCAGAGCGCGTCGGATAAGGTGCTGGTGGCAAGCAAAAGAGGACATACGCTTTCTGATACAGTAAAGGCATGCAAGCTGATAAAGGAACGCGGATTCGACCTCGTCGGACAGATGATGATAGGACTTCCGATGTCGGACGGCGATAGCGAGATCGAGACCGCAAAGCTTATATGCGAGCTTGGCGCAAGTGAGGCGCGCATATATCCGATAGTTATTCTGAAAAATACGCATCTGACGAAAATGGTCGAAAGCGGCGAGTATATTCCGCTTACCGAAAGTGAGCTTGTCGGTAGGTCGGCGTCGGTGCTTGAGGTGTTCAGAAATAACGGCGTGAAGGTGCTTAGGATCGGGCTTCATTCGGGAACGGAGCTTAATTCGGGCGAGGAGATCGCCTGTGGTTATTACCACCCTGCGATGGGCGAGCTTGTCGAGGGAGAGCTGTATTATAGAGAGCTTGAAAAGCGCCTTATGACGCTTGATTCCCCTAAAAAAATAACAGTCACCGTTCCGCGCGGAGAGCTGTCAAAGGCGATCGGTCAGAACGGAAGAAACAGACGCCGTCTGACGGAAAAGCTCGGCTTAATATCAATCAAATTCAAAGAGGGCGAAGCGCTCTCAATATCGGAAAAATAAAAACCGCCTCGGTGAGGCGGTTTTTTATCACGTATTATTTTATATCAAGCTCGAAGTAGACTGCGTTATGGTCGGACGGGAACTTTCCGTCATAATCCTCGCGGAGCACCTTTCCGATTATCGGAGTAACACCCTTCGGATTTATGAAGCAGAAGTCGATGTGTACGCCGAACCAGACGTCTACGCTTGCTTCGGGATTTGAAAGTGCGTTAAGGGGATTGAAGCCGTGACAGGTAGCGGTCTTTTCACCTGTAGTTGCGGCGGTCACGTCGACAAATTCCTTTGTCATTTCAAGGTATCCGGGCGTGTCGTGCCAGAAATTGAAGTCACCGGTAACGAATACCGCATCGGTGCCGTGTGCGTTGATTCTGCTCAGAATGAGCTTTACGCTATCGGTATGGCACTTATCACCGAATCCGAGATGAGTGTTTGCGTATACGAAAACATTGCCGGTCTCTTTGTCCTTGAGCTTTGCCCAAAGGCAGATCCTGTGACAGTCGTATTCGTCCCAGCCCTTGGATTCGACCTCGGGGGTATCTGAAAGCCAGAAGTAGCCCTTGTCAAGACACTCGAACTTGTCCTTTTTCCAAAGCATGGGGGTGCCTTCCTTGTTGCTTTCGGCGCGGTACATATTGAAAAACTCGTAGCCGTTTTCGTCTATAAACTCTCCAAGAAGCTCGTGCCAACGGGGAGTGAATTCCTGGAATCCGATTATATCGGGATCTCTTTTCTTGATCACGTCGATAATGCGAGGTGCGCGTTCGACACGCGAATGTCCGTCCTCGCCGTCCCAGCAGGCGATGTTAAAGCTTATAATTTTGATACTCATAATGATTACCTCACTTTCTCTCATCCTATTATATCAAACGCGCTTACTCCAGTCAATAGTTAACTATAACGTAGTTAAAATATTTAAACAAAAAGTCAGAATGCTCTTGACACCTGCTTTGAAATATGATAAATATAACTTAATACGCACTTCGTGCAGACTCAAAGGAGAAAATTTATGAGCAACCTTAAAAGATTGTATTCAACCCCCGACGGAAGCATTGTCATCGAGAACAGACATTTTGCTCTTACAGTCGGTAAAAATGCGCTTGCCGAGAGTCTTATACTCAAGAAAAACGGCAGAGACCTGCTCGACAAGAGCGCGCCGATACCCGTTTTCTCCCTTATGGAAAACAGACCGTTCAATAATGAAATAAAGCTTATGTATCCGAACAAGAGAACCGTGTTCGGGGCAAAGAGCGTTGAGCTTGTTGACGGACGTATCAGGGTTTATTTTGAGCTTGTATCCTTCGGCGCATGGGTGGACGTTGAAATAGAGGACGAATACGTTATCTTCCGTCTCGGAGATTTCATCATAACAGCAACAGACTTTGAAATGGTTCCCGGAGCCGGCTATAAGCTGAATATGGACGTTCCGCCCGTACAGGAATTCCGTCTTCTCAGTCTCTCTGTAAAGAGAATGAAGAACTTCGGTCAGTGGCTTAACGTTACCTGGGACGACGATGCCGCAGTAGCAGTTATCGGAACATCGACTGCCACCAGAATCGACCACGAAAAGCGCGATAACGGCGCGCTCACCCTTACCGCAGACGCGATCCGCGGAATCAAGCTCGTAGGTTGCTCCTGCGCTCTTATCTGCGCAGAGGGCAAAGAAAGCATGCTTGACGCAATAGATGCTATAGAGGAGGCGCTTGACCTTCCCCGCGGAGTCAAGAGCCGCCGCGATTCGAGCAACAATACCTCGATCCTTCGCGTTTCTGGATACTATATTCATGAGCCGAATACCATCGATTACGTTATCGATATTGCGAAGAAATGCGGCATCAAAAAGATGCTGTTCTATAAGGAATACTTCTTTGAGACGAGCAGAGACGGATACCTCGTTTGCGGTGATTACAGGTATAACCACAGATTCCCGAACGGCGCTTCCGATGTTAAGGCGTTCCTTGACAAGCTCAAGGCGGCGGGAATCACCCCCGGACTTCACTTCTTACAGACACATATAGGAATCGAAAGCCGTTACGTTACTCCCGTAGCCGATCACCGACTCAATCTTACCCGTCATTTCACGCTCGCGAAGCCCCTTTCTGAGACCGATACTACGGTATACGTTGAACAGCCGACTGCTGACGCACCGATGCATCCTGACTGCCGAGTTCTTCAGTTCGGCGGTGAGCTTATCCACTATGAGAGCTACACGGAAGAGCCGCCTTACGCCTTCCTCGGCTGTAAGCGCGGACATTTTAACACAAACGTAGTAGAGCATCCTCTCGGTCAGATAGGCGGAACGCTTGACGTTTCGGAATTTGGCGCGACGAGCGTTTACGTTGACCAGAACACCTCTCTTCAGGACGAGGTCAGTGCAAAGATCGCAGATCTTTATAACTGCGGATTTGAGTTCTGCTATATGGATGGCTCCGAGGGAACACCTCCCCCTCACGATTATCACGTTTCGAATGCGCAGTACCGTACCATCAAGCTCTTTAAGAATCCGCCTCGCTTCTGCGAGGGTGCCGCGAAGTCTCACTTCGGCTGGCACTGGATGAGCGGCGGTAACGCGTTCGACGTATTCAAGACCGAAAATTTCAAGAAGCATCTTACTCAGTTCCCGTTCGACGAAGCGAGACAGATGAAGGAAGACTTCACTCGTGTCGACTTCGGCTGGTGGCACCTGTTTCCTGATATTGAACCCGATATTTACGAGTTCGGTGCGAGCCGCGCAGCAGCGTACGACTGCCCGATAACGTTTATTTGTCCCACGACCGTGCAGTTGCCTCAAAACAAGCGCGCTAAAGACAATTTCGAGGTCATTCGCCGCTGGGAGGAATACCGTTCCGAGATTACTGAGGAGCAGAAGCTTCTTCTCCGCGATCCCGAGAAGGAATATACGCTCCTTAAGGTCGGAGACGGCTTGGAAATGGTTCCTTACGACCGTCTTTCCGCGCCCGAGGGAATTACCGCTTACGGCTTCGAGCATAACGGTAAATACCACGTAACTCTCTGGCACAAGAAGGACAGTGCAAAACTCGCCATTTCCTGCGGAAATATCTCCTATAGAGACGAGTACGAGGGCAACGAGCTTCCTAAGGAAAACGTCGACGGAAAGACCGTAATTACCGTTTCCGATAAAGCATATATAACTCTCTCCTCAAAGGAAGAGCTTGTAAACGCGATCGCGAATGCTGTGATCCTGTAAAAAATACAGTTTTCAGACATACCGAAAAACCGATCTGTCAATACTTATCACGTATGAAAAGAAGTGAATTCTGTTGACAATCGGTTTTTCTCATGTTATAATTTGCACAAATAACGGCGGTAAAAATTTGCGCCTGATTTTAAGGAGAACCGAGCTATGAGCAACGTTAAAAGATTGTATTCAAACCCCGACGGAAGCATCGTCATTGAGAACAGACACTTTACCCTTACCGTTGGTAAAAACGCGCTTGCCGAAAGTCTTATACTGAAGAAAAACGGCAGAGACCTGCTCGATAAGAGCGCGCCGATACCCGTTTTCTCCCTTACGGAAAACAGACCCTTCAATAATGAAATAAAGCTTATGTATCCGAACAAGCGTACCACTTTCTGCGCAAAGAGCGTTGAGCTTGTTGACGGACGTATCAGAGTGTATTTTGAGCTTGTATCCTTTGGAGCTTGGGTAGACGTTGAAGTAGAGGACGAATACGTTATCTTCCGCCTCGGAGATTTCATCATAACAGCAACAGACTTTGAAATGGTTCCCGGAGCCGGATATAAGCTGAATATGGACGTTCCGCCTGTGCAGGAATTCAGACTTCTCGGTCTTTCCGTGAAGAGAATGAAGAACTTTGGTCAGTGGCTTAACGTTACCTGGGACGACGATGCCGCAGTTGCAGTCGTTGGTACTTCTACCGCCACGAGGATCGACCACGAAAAGCGCGATAACGGTGCGCTCACCCTTACCGCAGACGCGATCCGCGGAATCAAGCTCGTAGGTTGCTCCTGCGCTCTTATCTGCGCAGAGGGCAAAGAAAGCATGCTTGACGCAATAGATGCTATGGAAGAGGCGCTCGACCTTCCCCGCGGAGTCAAGAGCCGCCGCGATCCGAGCAACAAATCGTCTATTCTTCGTGTTCCCGGTCTCTACCTCCATAGAAATGCAGACTTCGATTACGTTATCGATATTGCGAAAAAGTGCGGAATCACTAAGCTCCTCTTCTCCGATTCGTATTTCTTTATACCGCCAAAGAGAGGATACGCTTTCCATGGCAATTACGACTATAACGAAAGATTCCCGAACGGTACTGCCGACGTTAAGGCGTTCATTGATAAGGTCAAGGCGGAGGGCTTCACTCCCGGACTTCACTTCCTGCAGACACATATAGGTATCGAAAGCCGTTACGTTACTCCCGTAGCCGATCACCGTCTCAACCTTACCCGTCATTTCACGCTCGCAAAGCCCCTTTCCGAGACCGATACGACAGTATACGTTGAACAGCCGACAGCTGATGCACCCATGCACGAAGACTGCCGCGTTCTTCAGTTTGGCGGAGAGCTTATTCATTATGAAAGCTACACGACCGAGCCGCCCTATGCGTTCCTTGGCTGTAAGCGCGGACATTTTAACACAAACGTAGTTGAGCATCCTCTCGGACAGATAGGCGGAACGCTTGATATTTCGGAATTCAGCGCGACAAGCGTATACGTTGACCAGAATTCCTCGCTTCAGGAAGAGGTCAGCGCAAAGCTTGCAGACCTTTATAACTGCGGATTCGAGTTCTGCTATATGGACGGCTCCGAGGGAACGCCTCCTCCTCACGATTATCACGTTTCTAACGCTCAGTACCGCACGATCAAGCTCTTTAACAACCCTCCGCGCTTCTGCGAGGGTGCTGCCAAGACACACTTTGGCTGGCACTGGATGAGTGGCGGTAACGCGTTCGACGTATTCAAGACCGAAAACTTCAAGAAGCATCTTACCGAGTTCCCGTTCGATGAAGCGGAACAGATAAGACAGGACTTTACGCGCGTAGACTTCGGCTGGTGGTACTTCTTTGAGGACATTGAACCCGATATTTACGAGTTCGGTATCAGCCGCGCAGTTGCGTTCGATTGCCCGATCACTCTTATTTGCCCTGCAAATTGGGAGATTCCCGCAAACAAGCGCGCATATGATAATCTCGAGGTCATCCGCCGTTGGGAGGAATACCGTTCCGAGGTCACCGATGAGCAGAAGCTCCTTCTCCGCGACCCCGAGAAGGAATATACGCTCCTTAAGGTAGGAGACGGCTTGGATTTCGTTGCTTACGACCGTCTTTCCGCGCCCGAGGGAATTACCGCTTACGGCTTTGAGCATAACGGTAAGTACCACGTAACTCTCTGGCACAAGAAGGACAGCGCCAAGCTCGCCATTTCCTGCGGAAATATCTCCTATAGAGACGAATACGAGGGAAGTGAGCTTCCTAAAGAAAACGTCGACGGAAAGACCGTAATTACCGTTTCCGATAAGGCGTATATTACTTTTGGCTCGAAGGAAGAGCTTGTAAACGCGATCGCAGAAGCTACGCTTATTTAAAAGAATAAATTTTGATCCAGGCGGAGATGATTTCATTTCCGCCTGGATGTTTAATTGCGGACGGAAACGGTCACGAAATGCCGCTCAAGATAATTTATCATAAATTACTGCGGACAAATTTTTTATATTTTTTATCAAAATTATTATAGCATTTCGTAAAATAAATCTTTACACTGAAATTGGCGCTGTTGTAAGGATTTCCGACGATCAAAAGGGAAAATAACAGTATCTGCCTTTATACTTGAGTTTAAGGAGAATAAGCTATGAGCAACGTTGAAAAAATGTATTCAAACCCCGATGGAAGTATCGTTATTGAGAATAAACATTTTTGTCTTACTATCGGCAAAAATGCACTTGCGGACAGTCTTGTTTTGAAGAAAAACGGAAGAGAGCTTCTTGATAAAAGTGCTTCGATACCGGTTTTCTCGATTATGGAAAACCGCCCTTATAATAACGAGATCAAGCTTATGTATCCGAATAAGAGAACCGTTTTCGGTGCGAAGAGCGTAGAGCTTGTTGACGGACGAATTAAGGTCTATTTTGATCTTCTTACCTTCGGCGCGTGGGTCGACGTTGACGTCGAGGATGAGTACGTTATCTTCCGCCTCGGCGGTTTCATCATAACCGAGACGGATTTCGAGAGCGTTCCCGGATGCGGATTTAAGCTTAATATGGACGTTCCTCCCGTACAGGAATTCCGTCTGCTCAGTCTTTCTCTCAAGAGAATGGAGAATTTCGGACAGTGGCTTAACGTTACGTGGGATAACGATGCCGCAGTTGCGGTCATCGGAACGTCTACGGCTACGAGGATCGACCATGAAAAGCGCGATAACGGTGCGCTTACCCTTACAGCCGACGCTATTCGCGGAATCAAGCTCGTCGGTTGCTCCTGCGCTCTTATTTGCACAGAGGACGGCGAAAGTATGCTCGACGCAATTGACGTATTCGAGGAAAAGCTTGACCTCCCCCGCGGAGTTAAGAGCCGTCGCGATCCGAGCAACAATTCGTCAATTCTTGCAGTTGAACACTATACTCACCACCCTGAGGATCTTGACTATATACTCGACGTCGCTAAAAAATGCGGAATTACAAAAATGAAGTTTGGCGAGTCGTACTTCTTCGTACCGCCGGTTGACGGATACCTTCTCCACGGTGATTATGATTATTGCGACAGATTCCCGAAGGGACCGTCCGACGTTAAGGCATTCCTTGACAAGCTCAAGGCGGCAGGAATTACCCCCGGACTTCACTTCCTTCAGACTCATATCGGACTCGATAGCCGTTACGTTACTCCCGTAGCAGATCACCGTCTCCACCTTACCCGTCACTATACGCTTGCAAAGCCACTCTCGAAAAAAGACACGACGGTCTACGTTGAGGAGCCGACCTCCGACGCGCCGATGCATCCCGACTGCCGCGTTCTTCGTTTCGGCGGAGAGCTTATACATTATGAAAGCTATACGACAGAGCCGCCTTACGCCTTCCTCGGATGTAAGCGCGGTGATCACAAGACCAAGGTCACAAAGCATCCTGTCGGTCTCATTGGCGGAATACTTGATATATCCGAATTTGGCGCGACGAGCGTTTATGTAGACCAAAATTCCTCGCTTCAGGATGAGGTCAGTGCTAAGCTTGCGGGCCTATATAACTGCGGATTTGAGTTCTGCTATATGGATGGCTCCGAGGGAACAAATCCTCCTCACGACTATCACGTTTCAAACGCGCAGTACCGCACGATCAAGCAGTTTGACAGCTATCCTCGCTTCGCTGAGGGTGCCGCAAAGACACACTTCGGTTGGCATTGGCTGAGCGGCGGTAACGCGTTCGATATCTTCCAGACGGTTACCTTCAAAAAGCACCTTACCGAATTCCCCTTCTGCGAAGCAAAGCAAATGAAGCAGGACTTCACGCGCGTTGACTTCGGTTGGTGGCAGTATTGGCACGACATCGAGCCAGATATTTACGAGTTCGGCGCGAGCCGTGCGGCGGCGTACGACTGCCCGATAACCCTAAACTGCCCGACTAAGGCAGATATTGAGGCAAATAAGCGCACGAAGGATAATTTTGAGGTCATCCGACGTTGGGAGGAATACCGTTCAGAGCTTACCGAGGAGCAAAAGGCACTCCTTCGCGATCCCGTTAAGGAATATACGCTCCTTAAGGTGGGTAACGGTATGGATCTCGTTCCGTACGACCGCATGACGTCTCCTAACGGTATTACCGCATACATATTTGAGCATAACGGAAAGCATCACGTTACGCTTTGGCACAAGAACGGCAGCGCAAAGCTCGCGCTTTCCTGTGAAAATATCTCTTATAGAGACGAGTACGAAGGAAACGAGCTTCCTACCGAGGTTATTGACGGAAAAACGGTAATTTCCGTTTCCGACAAGGCGTACCTTACTCTTGCAACAAGGGATGAGCTTATAAACGCAATTTCTTCTGCCGAAATTTTGTAAAATTTTTTCATAAAACACTTGACAATAAGTAAACCCTCTGCTATAATGTGTAAGGCAATTTGCTTTACAGTTAAAAACGGAGTAAATCATGTCGAAGAATCTCAATATGTCGCTGCTTCTCGACTTTTACGGAGATATTCTTTCCGATAAGCAAAGGGAAGCAGCTGACCTCTTTTATAACGGCGATTACTCGCTTTCGGAAATTTCCGAAATTACGGGTATAACGCGCCAGGGCGTGCGTGACCGAATCGTTAAAAGTGAGGAGATAGTGACCGAGCTTGAAGAAAAGCTTGGGCTTGCCGCTCGCTTCGGCGATATGGGAAAGACCGTCGCCTTCATTATTGACCGTCTGAATCAGCTTAAGGCCGAAGGCCAGCGCGTCGATGACATCATTGATGCCGCAAAGAAACTTAATAAGGAATTATAACTATGTTCCAGAACTTAACCGAAAAGATAAACGCGGCGTTCAAGAAGTTCAAGAGCAAGGGTAAGCTGACCGAGGAAGACGTAAAGGTCGGTATGCGAGAAATAAAGCTCGCGCTCCTTGAGGCCGACGTAAACTTCAAGGTCGTGCGCGACTTTATCAAAAAGGTGACCGAAAGAGCAGTTGGTACTGAGGTCCTTCAGAGTTTGCTCCCGGCACAGCAGATAGTAAAAATCGTTAACGAAGAGCTGACCGCGCTTATGGGAGGCGAGGGCGAGAGAATAAAGCTCGCTTCGCGTCCGCCTACGGTCGTTATGATGGTAGGTCTTCAGGGTGCAGGTAAAACCACGCACTGCGGAAAGCTTGCAGGAATGTTCAAAAAGCAGGGTCGCCGACCGCTTCTCGTTGCCTGTGACGTTTACCGTCCCGCGGCAATAAAGCAGCTTCAGGTCGTTGGCGAGCAGCTTGATATTCCCGTTTTCGCAATGGGGACTGACGTCTCCCCCGTGAAAATCGCAAAGGCAGGCGTTGAGCATGCCAAGCAGTACGGACACGACGTCGTATTCATAGATACCGCAGGCCGACTTCACATCGACGAAAAGATGATGGAGGAGCTTAAGGAAATAAAGGAAACGCTAGAACCGCAGGAGATCCTCCTCGTGGTCGACGCAATGCTCGGTCAGGACGCAGTAAACGTCGCTGAAAGCTTTAATTCGCTCCTTGACATCACGGGCGTCGTGCTTACGAAGCTCGACGGTGATACGAGAGGCGGTGCGGCGCTTTCGGTAAGATACGTTACCGGAAAACCGATCAAGTACGTCGGTGTAGGCGAAAAGCTCGACGCGATCGAGCCGTTCCATCCCGACCGTATGGCGTCGCGTATCCTCGGAATGGGCGATATGCTCTCGCTTATCGAAAAGGCAGAGCAGGCGTACGACGAGAAGCAGGCAGAGGAGCTTGAGCGCAAGATGCGCACATCGACCTTTGACCTTGAGGACTTCCTTGAGCAGTTCCGCCAGATAAAGAAGCTCGGACCGATGAAGGATATTCTCGCGCAGCTTCCCGGAGTTGACGCATCGAAGCTTCAAAACGCGCAGATCGACGAAAAGGCGATCGGACGCACAGAGGCAATAATCCTCTCCATGACCCCCGCCGAAAGGCACAAGCCCTCGCTCATAACTCCGCCGAGAAAAAGACGTATCGCCGCCGGCTCGGGAACGAAGATCGAGGACGTAAACCGCCTTCTCAAGCAGTTCGATCAGACCTGCAAGATGATGAAGGAAATGTCAAGCGGAAAGTTCAACCGCATGATGAAAAAAACGCGCAAGCACCGTAAATGATAACACTCGGTTGAAGATCAACCTTTGTTAATAAAAATTATTATTTATATATTTCGGAGGAAAGAAAAAATGGCAGTTAAAATCAGACTTAGAAGAATGGGACAGAAGAAGGCACCCTTCTACCGCATCGTTGTTGCAGATTCGCGTTCTCCCCGTGACGGACGCTTCATCGAGCAGATCGGACACTACAATCCTATGACCGATCCCGCTGAGGTTGAGATCGACGCAGAGAAGGCAACCAAGTGGATCAAGAACGGCGCTCAGCCGACTGATACCGTTCGTGCACTTCTTAAGAAGCAGAACATTATCGGGTGAAGATAATGCCGGAGCTTAAGCAGCTTCTTACCGACATATCTGAGGCGATAATCGATTATCCCGAGCAGCTTGTTATCGACGAGCGCGAGGAAGGCGATACGATCGTCTTTACCGTCACCGTCGCTGAAAGCGACATGGGAAAGATCATCGGCAGACGAGGCAAGAACGCCAAGTGCTTACGCACTGTGATGAAGGCAGCGGGCAATACCGTTGGTAAAAAGATCATCGTAGATATAGCGGAATAAGACCGGAAATAAAAAGCAGAGCTTCGGCTCTGCTTTTTTGTGCTTTGATGTAATAATGGTTTTACACGGCGGGAGCGCGTGGGGTTCCCCGAAGCGAATGCAATGAGCTTTGGGGGTTCCGAGCAAGCCCCTCCCTACGAATAACGCGGCGAAGCTTCGGGACGTTTTCTTGCCTCGCCCTGCGGGAGAGGTGGCACGAAGTGCCGGAGAGGGTATTGAAACGAATGTAACGCCAACGCATTCCCCTCTCACCGCTTCGCGGAGCTCCCCCAAAGGGGGAGCCATTATACGCGGCGAAGCATCGGGACGTTTTCTTGCCTCGCCTTGCGGGAGAGGTGGCACGAAGTGCCGGAGAGGGTATTGAAACGAATGTAACGCCAACGC
>JAGASS010000039.1 GCA_017621655.1 Clostridia bacterium
ATGAAGGAGCTACTCGGATACATGGCAAGGCATCACGAGGACTTGGCTAAAACCTTCACAGACGAGCAGAAGGAGATCTTCGAAAAGTTCCACGATTGTTGGGATGAGTATGTAAGCCTTGCCGAGTCAGCCATCTTCGAATATGCCTTCCGCCTCGGAGCGAGGCTCACGATGGAGGTGCAATCGGATACAAACGAATGAATTCAGCCCTCGTTCCTAAATGGAGCGAGGGCGTTCTTTTGAATATTTGCTTTTATTTCTTTATTTGTGCTTTTCGATAGTCGCGTGGAAGTATCCCGGTTACGTCACGAAAAGCAGCGGTGAATTTGCTTTGATTCTCATAACCGACGGCGCAGGCGATCTCGGCAATAGGGGCATCACTGTGGCAGAACATATCCTTTGCCCGCTTGATGCGGTATTCCTTCATGTATCCGCCGATAGACTGTCCGAACATCGTCTTAAACGTCGTTTTCAGCGTAGTCTGGTTGATATGGAATTTGGCAGAAAGCTCTTCGATCGTGTATCGCTTTGTGATATCGTTTACCAAAAGCTTGTGTACTTCGTTGACGATCTGTACGGTGGAATCATAATTTTCCGTGTGCGAGCCTTCTGCTTCCTCCTCGGCAGGACACGCTACTTCCATAATTTCCTCGATCATCTCGTGCAATACGTGCGCTCTCGCTGTTTTGGATGCCGTGTAATAGACCTCTTTTCCTTCGCGGTGGCTCGTGATCAGTCCTGCCGTTTTCAAAAGCTTTAAGTGGTGGGATATCGTCGGGCTGCTTGTGTCAAGAAGCGCGGATATGTTTGTGACACATTCCTCGCAATGGCACAAAAGCCAGAATATTTGTATGCGCTTTCCGTCACTCATCATTTTCATCAGCTCCGATACGGTCTCAAAGGTATCCGCCTTTGGTAGTTCAAGCTGAACCTTCATTGATAAGTGTCCGTGGTCGTGCGGTAATGCTTTATACTCCATAATCAGCCCTCCTTGTTACATCACTATTATATCATTTGGATTCAAAGTTAGCAATAGTTTTATGAAAAAATAATCCATTTGGAAAAAATATTATCCCAATAAGTAGGCGTTTTTCCGAACATATTGACATTTGTTTAATCGTTGATTATAATGAATACAACGATTTGACAGTCGTTTAATCGAACCGTAAAAGGAGATTCGCAAAAATGAAGAAAACCTACAAGATCGAAGTGGACTGCGCCAACTGCGCAAACAAGATGGAGGATGCGGCAAAAAAGACGGCGGGAGTACAAAACGCTACCGTCAACTTTATGACTCAGAAAATGATCGTTGAGTTTGAAGAAGGCGCTGACGTGGATTCTGTCATGAAAGCTGTTCTGAAGAACTGCAAAAAGGTCGAGGACGACTGCGAAATTTATCTGTAAACAACGTAAGCTCGAATACGGCATCCTGCTCTCTGATATACACAGCTCTTGCGGATGCCGTTTTTCAATGAGAGGAATAAGCTATGACGAAAAAACAAAAAAAGATGCTGATACGAATCGTCGTTTCAGCGGTTCTTATGATCGTACTTGGACTGTTGCCCATCGAGGGCTGGCTTCGCTTCTTCCTGTATTTGATACCGTATCTGATCATCGGCTATGATATTCTTATCAAAGCGGGAAAAGGAATACTCAGACGTCAGATATTCGACGAAAACTTTCTTATGGCGCTTGCTACCATCGGCGCTATGATTATCGGTATCGTGGATAGCGGCGATTATGTGGAGGCTATTGCCGTTATGCTGTTCTATCAGATTGGTGAGCTGTTCCAAAGCTACGCAGTAGGCAAGAGCCGTAAAAATATCAGTGAGCTGATGGATATCCGTCCCGACTATGCGAATATCGAAAAGGACGGCACTCTTCTGCAGGTCGATCCCGACGAGGTTGAAGTCGAAACTGTAATCATCGTTCAGCCCGGAGAGAAGATACCGATCGACGGTATCGTTCTGGAAGGTCGTTCTTCTCTGAATACGAGTGCTCTGACGGGTGAAAGTCTGCCTCGCGACGTAAAGGAAAACGATGAGGTCATCAGCGGTTGTATCAATATGACGGGTGTGCTGAAGATCCGAACGACGAAGGAGTTCGGCGAATCGACTGCCTCAAAAATTCTGGATCTGGTGGAAAACGCCAGCTCACGCAAATCGCGGTCAGAGGCTTTCATTTCCAGATTTGCGAAGATATATACGCCTGCCGTTTGCGCCTGTGCGCTGGCGTTGGCGGTATTTCCTCCGCTTGTCAATCTTCTCCTGAGCAATCCTGCCGGCTGGAGCATTTGGATCTACCGTGCGCTGACCTTCCTTGTAGCAAGCTGTCCCTGCGCGCTCGTCATCAGCGTTCCGCTTAGCTTCTTTGCAGGCATTGGCGGAGCAAGCAAGGAGGGCGTGTTGGTCAAAGGCTCGAATTATCTGGAAGCATTGTCTCAGACCAGATACGTGGTCTTTGATAAAACGGGAACCTTGACTCAGGGAGTGTTTGAGGTTTCCGCTATCCATCATAACGAATTGCCGGAGGATAAACTGCTCGAATACGCTGCACACGCGGAAAGCGCATCCTCCCACCCAATCGCACAGAGCCTGCAACGCGCTTACGGCAAGGAGCTTGACAGAAGCAGAGTAAGCGACGTGCAGGAGATCAGCGGAAACGGTGTGATAGCAAAGGTAGACGGACGCATCGTTGCCGCAGGTAACGGCAAGCTGATGAAGCGGCTCGGCGTTGTATATTCCGATTGCCACAAGGTAGGAACGGTTATTCATATCGCCATCGACAACGAATATGCGGGACATATCGTTATCTCCGATATGCTCAAGCCCACGTCGGCAAAGGCTATGGCAGAGCTTAAAAAGTCAGGAATACAGAAAACCGTTATGCTGACGGGAGATGCAAAGGCGGTTGCCGAGCAGGTAGCTGACTCGCTCGGTATCGATACCGTTTGCAGCGAGCTTCTTCCGGGAGATAAGGTTGCAAAGGTTGAGGAGTTGCTCGAAGCCAAGCCCGTTAAGGCAAAGCTCGCGTTCGTTGGTGACGGCATCAACGACGCACCCGTACTTTCCCGCGCGGATATTGGAATTGCAATGGGGGCTATGGGTTCTGATGCGGCAATCGAAGCTGCCGATATAGTTTTGATGGACGACGATCCCATGAAAATCTCCAAAGCGATCAAGATCTCACGCAAATGTCTTGGAATCGTACATCAAAATATCGTATTCGCTATCGCAGTAAAGGTTCTTTCCCTTATTTTGGTTGCCTTTGGTCTGGCTAATATGTGGATCGCTATTTTTGCCGACGTAGGTGTAATGATCCTCGCCGTACTCAACGCTATTCGCGCTTTGTTTGTGAAAAAGTTGTAAATTGATCCTCATACAACTGATAAAACAGCCCTCGTTCACACATCGGAGCGAGGGCTGTTCTTAGATCATATAGAGATCCTATGTGCGTTGCGGGTTATTTCAAAAATTGTTTAAGGTACAAGATACAGAATAAAACATAGCGGCAAGGACGAAAAAAGCTTGCCGTTATTTCATTCATATACTTTGGTGCGTGAGAATTTTTTGAAAATTTTCTTATTACCTATTGACAAGGTAGGTGAATGGTGGTATAATACTATCACCTACCAAACAGGTTGGTAAGAGGTATATCATGGAAAACTATTTTGAAAAGCTCGTCAGAGCAAATTTCCGTTTCGGTCGAATGTGTCGATGTAAATAAGCTTCAAACCTTCAAATTAAAATTTTACATCACACATTTATATACGAAAGGAAATAACGATTATGTCTAACAATTATAAATTTGAAACGCTTCAGCTTCACGTAGGTCAGGAAGAGCCCGATCCCGCAACAGATGCACGTGCCGTGCCGATATACGCTACTACGTCCTAC
>JAGASS010000040.1 GCA_017621655.1 Clostridia bacterium
CGGGAGTATCTGCGTTAGTTCTTACCTTGAGGGTACGGAACTCGTCAGCCCAGCCCATGATGGTGCCGAAGTTGCCGGAGATCTCAGCATCAACGGTGGGGATGATGCCGTCGTAGATAGCACCGGTAGAACCGTCGATAGAGATGTAGTCGCCTTCAACGAAGGTCTTGCCAGCGAGAGTAAACTTCTTGTTTTCCTCGTCCATAGCGATGTCGCCGCATCCGGAAACGCAGCACTTACCCATACCTCTTGCAACAACTGCTGCATGAGAGGTCATACCGCCACGAACGGTGAGGATACCCTGAGCTGCCTTCATACCGGTAATGTCCTCGGGAGAAGTCTCAAGACGAACAAGAACTACCTTCTTACCAGCGTTCTTCCATGCTTCTGCATCTTCTGCAGAGAATACGATCTGACCGCAAGCAGCGCCGGGGGAAGCACCGAGACCGCGACCCATAGGAGTAGCTGCCTTGAGTGCCTTAGCGTCAAACTGGGGATGGAGAAGAGTGTCAAGGTTTCTGGGGTCGATCATAAGAACGGCCTCTTCCTTGGTCTTGTGACCTTCAGCAACGAGGTCAACGGCGATCTGGAGAGCTGCAGGAGCAGTTCTCTTACCGTTACGAGTCTGGAGCATATAGAGCTTCTCATTCTCGATGGTGAACTCCATATCCTGCATATCGTGATAGTGATTTTCAAGGATCTCGCAAACTTCCTTAAACTGCTTGAATGCAGCGGGGAACTTGTTAGCCATTTCAGCGATCGGCATAGGAGTACGAACGCCTGCAACGACGTCCTCGCCCTGTGCGTTGGTGAGGAACTCACCCATAAGCTTCTTTTCACCGGTAGCAGGGTCACGAGTGAACGCAACGCCGGTACCGCAGTTATCACCCATGTTACCGAACGCCATTGCCTGTACGTTTACAGCGGTACCCCAAGAGTAGGGAATATCGTTGTCACGACGGTAAACGTTTGCACGGGGGTTGTCCCAAGAACGGAATACTGCCTTAACAGCACCGATAAGCTGTTCCTTAGGATCAGAGGGGAAGTCAGAACCGATCTTTGCCTTGTACTCTGCCTTGAACTGGTTAGCGAGCTCCTTAAGGTCATCAGCGGTAAGCTCAACGTCGAGCTTAACACCCTTTTCTTCCTTCATCTTGTCGATGAGCTCTTCGAAGTACTTCTTACCGACTTCCATAACGACGTCGGAGTACATCTGAATAAATCTTCTGTAGCAGTCATATGCCCAACGAGCATTGCCGGACTTCTTAGCCATAACCTCAACAACTTCTTCGTTAAGACCAAGGTTAAGGATGGTGTCCATCATACCGGGCATCGAAGCACGAGCACCGGAACGAACGGAAACGAGAAGGGGATTCTCGAGGTCACCGAACTTCTTGCCGGTAACTGCTTCCATCTTTACGATGTAGTCCATGATCTCAGCCATAATTTCAGAGTTGATCTGACGGCCGTCCTCATAGTACTGAGTACAAGCTTCAGTAGAAATAGTGAAGCCCTGGGGAACAGGAAGACCGATGTTGGTCATCTCTGCGAGGTTTGCGCCCTTACCGCCAAGGATCTCACGCATATTTGCGTTACCCTCGGAGAAGAGGTAGCAATACTTTTTTGCCATAGTAATAATCCTCCAATTAATTATTCGCAAAATTTATATTTTGTCCACCCGATATTTTAACATAAAATTACTAATATTTCCATCGTTTTCAAAATTATTTACAAACTTTTAATAAATTGAAACGCCTGTTCAAAATTACAATTTCTTTCATTAAATTATTGTGCATATTACCGACTTAATTGAGGTTTTTCACTCGTCAACAAGGTTTTACAACCCTCATCATAATATATTTGTAAATTTATTTTAGACTTAAACAAATTCGACTTGAAAATTTATTGAATCTGTAATATAATATCCTTAAGCGGACGAAAGTCCGCCTTTGGTCGTTGTATAATTATTAACTGAAGGAATAAATATGGCTAACATTTTTGACTTATTCAAGAAAATCGAATCAGAACGCGCGCCGGTTATGCCGATCACTCACATCCTGGTTGGACTCGGTAATCCGGGCAAGGAATACGAGAGAACTCGTCATAATGCCGGCTTTATGGCTCTCGACCTTTATTGTCAGAAGAACGGCATCAGCGTTACACGCTCTAAATTCAATTCGCTTACTGCCGAGGCAGATATTGGCGGCAAGCGTGTTCTTATAATGAAGCCGCAGTTATATATGAACCGTTCGGGTGAAGCCGTCCGCGACGCTGCGAATTTCTATAAAATTCCGCCCGAGAATATAGTTGTTATTTCCGATGACGTTCAGCTTGACATCGGAAAGCTTCGCGTAAGAAGAAAAGGAAGTGACGGCGGTCAGAAGGGACTGCGTGACATCATATATCAGCTTTCGAGCGACGCTTTTCCTCGTATCAGGATCGGTGTAGGTAAGCTTCCTACCGGCGGTAACATGGTAAACTGGGTTCTCGGCAAGATTCCTGCTGATCTTGAAAGCGAGTTTAACACAGCATTAAATAACGCCTCCGACGCAATTCCGCTTCTAATTGAAGGAAAGATCGACGAGGCAATGTGTAAGTACAACTGATATGAATTTAATTTCGAATATTCTGAAAAATGAGCGCGAGTATAACGAGCTTCTGAATACAGTAAAAGAGCAAATGTCAGCACGCGTTCCGCATCCGTCACGGCTTGTAGGGTTGTGCGACGGTGCTCGTAATGCTATATTTGCTACGGTTATCTCCGAGCTGCGCAGATGCGGAAGTCACACCGTTTTACTTCTTGTACCCGATGAAAAAGAAGCGATGCGCGCTCATAACACGTTTACAGCCCTTGGCTTGAATTCAAGAACGTATAGTTACAGGGATTTCGTTTTTTATAATATTACCGCCTCCCGTGAATATGAGCACGAGAGGCTTGGCGTGCTTCATACGATCCTGGACGGCAGCTGTGATGTCGTTGTTACAACTCCCGATGCGGCGCTTCAATACACTATGCCGAAGAGTAAGCTCGAAAGCACGACATTTAACTTATCGATCAACGATACGGTTGATCTCTCCAAAGTAAAGGAAATGCTTGTAACGTCGGGCTATCAGAGCGTTGATATGGTAAACGGTGTCGGACAGTTTTCTGTACGCGGCGGAATTCTTGACGTATTTCCTGCAGGAAGCGAGAACCCTGTACGAATCGAGTTTTTCGGTGACGATATCGACAGTATGGGTCTGTTCGACATTATCACGCAAAGAAGAATCGAGCAGGTCGATCAGGTCAAGATCACGCCATCTCGAGAACTGATTGTCGACAGTGACGCCCGACAGCGCATTGCATCACTTGTTAAGGGACTTATCAAAAAGGCAAAATCGGAGCAGAGTAAAGATATTCTTGCCGCCGAAATTGAGGCAATAAATGCGGGCGGCGATCTTCGCTTTGCCGATAAGTATATTTCATTAATTTATGAAAACAGTGAATGTCTGTTTGACTATTTTGAAAATGATTCGGTAATTCTTTGCAGAGAGTATAACGCATGTATCGACCGTGTCAAATCCTACGAATGGCACACAAAGCAGAACGTGACCTCGCTTCTTGAAGACGGACTTATCAGCGGATCTGTTGCGAATTACGGCGGAGATTACGAAACGATCAACAAAGCTATCTCTACCCATTCGGGTATTATCGCTGATTCGTTCATGAGCAGTATCGCCGATATGCGCTTTGCCGCAATATTCAGCATGACGACAAAGCAGACCGTTTCATACGCAGAAAACTTCGAGCTTCTCACCGAAGACCTGCGTTCATATCTTAACGGCGGCTTTAAGACCGTCCTTCTTTGCGAGAACGAGATAATGGCGAAGAATCTCTCGTCAATGCTTCAAGGTGAGGGGATCAATACACAAATAGTCGATGAAGATTTTGAATTCACCGACGGTATAAATGCGGTTATTACGTACGGCATAGTTCTGTCCGGTTTTGAGCTTTCGGTATCTAAGTTTGCACTTCTATCGACCTATTCGGCAGGAAGCGCCTATAATCCCGTTCATTTCAAGAACAGAAAGACCAAATCCAAGAAAAAGTCCGCAAGGGAAAAGATCATGTCTTACGCGGACCTGTCTGAAGGCGATTACGTAGTTCACGTTACACACGGAATCGGCATGTTTCTCGGAATACAGAGCGTTACAGTTGACGGTGTAACAAGAGACTACATCAAGATCAAATACGCAGGAACCGATATAATCTATCTCCCATGTGAGCAGCTTGACAGTATTTCCAAATACATCGGTGCAAAAGGCGAAGATGGAACATTGAAGCTTTCCCGTATCGGAGGAGCTGAATGGGGAAAGACGAAGCGTCAGGCAAAAGCGGCGGCTAAGGAAATGGCAAAAGAGCTTATTCAGCTTTACGCCGAGCGTCAAAGACGCCCGGGATTTGCGTTCCTGCCCGACGACGATATGCAGAGAGACTTTGAGGCGGCATTCCCGTATGAAGAGACTGAAGGACAGCTGAACGCTATTTCCGAGGTCAAGCGTGATATGGAAACTGCTCGCCCTATGGACCGTCTACTTTGCGGTGACGTCGGCTTTGGAAAGACCGAGGTCGCTCTGCGTTCGGCATTCAAGGCAGTAGAATCCGGAAAACAGGTTGCGATCCTTGTTCCTACGACCATTCTCGCGCTTCAGCACTATCAAACGCTTCTTTCACGTCTTCGCGGATTCCCTGTGAGGGTCGATATGCTCTCGCGATTCAGATCGGCAAAGCAGCAGCAGGAAACCCTCCGTCGCGTTCGTCGCGGCGAGGTAGATATAGTGGTCGGTACTCACAGGATCGTATCGAAAGACGTTGTCTTCAAGGATCTCGGACTTGTAATAATTGACGAGGAGCAGCGCTTTGGAGTTGCCGCAAAGGAAAAGCTCCGTCAGCTTTCATCAGGTGTCGACACCCTTACGCTCACCGCTACTCCTATTCCGAGAACGCTCAACATGGCGATGAGTGGAATACGCGATATGTCGGTCCTTGAGGAAGCGCCGAACGACCGCGTTCCCGTGCAGACTTACGTGCTCGAATATGATGAAATGATACTATCTGATGCAATAGCGAAGGAGCTTCGTCGTGGAGGACAGGTATTTTATCTGCACAACCGCGTTGACAATATGGCTGACGTTTATGCAAAGGTTTCTCAGCTTGCCCCCGATGCAAGAATCGCCGTCGCGCACGGAAAAATGGATAAAGAAGAGCTTTCCGACATCTGGCGCTCAATGCTGGACGGAGAGATAGACGTTCTTATCAGTACAACGATCATCGAAGCAGGCGTAGACGTTCCAAATGCAAACACGCTGATTATAGAAAATGCAGACCGACTTGGCTTATCTCAGCTTCATCAGATAAGAGGTAGAATAGGTCGCTCCTCGCGTCGCGCATACGCGTATTTTACTTATCAAAAGGGAAGAGTTCTTACCGAAATTGCCGCGAAGCGTCTCGGCGCTATCCGCGAATATACCGAGTTTGGATCGGGCTTCAAGGTTGCGCTTCGTGACCTTGAGATAAGAGGCGCAGGCAACATTCTCGGCTCAGAGCAACACGGTCATATCGAAAACGTCGGTTACGATATGTACATGAGAATTCTTAATGAAGCTATTCTTGAGGAAAAAGGCGAAACGAAGGCGCAGAAAACGGAATGTGCAGTTGAGATGAACGTCAGCGCATACATTCCCGAGAGTTATATTAAAAGCCCTGTACAGAGAATCGACGTTTATAAGAAAATATCTCTTATAGAAAACGTTGCAGATAAGATGGACATCGTTGACGAGCTTCTTGACAGATACGGAGATATGCCGAGATCGGTATCCTCTCTTCTTGACGTGTCACTGCTTCGTGCCTGCGGATCTGCGTGCGGAATCAACAAGATCATCAAACGAGGTAGCTCTGTCATATTCTATCCCGATAAAATGGATATTAGGATCTGGTCGATGCTCACATCTGACAGAAAGGGAGCGATCCTTATGAGTCTTGAACTAAAGCCGTACGTTACTCTTCGCACAAAAGCGGGTGATGACGTTTTCAAAAAAGCGATCGATCTTCTTACCGATTATCAAAAAATCATGAATTCATCCGAAACGGAGGAAAAACAATGAGGATATATATAAAGCTTATAGCCGTCATCCTTATTACTGCGCTCATTTTACCGATGTCATTTACATCCTGCGGATACCGTTCAAAATACGATACAGTAATGGAGTATAACGGCATAAAGCTGACAGAGGAATTTTATAATTATTGGATGGCGACCTTCAAAAGGAACATCCTCGCCTCCTATACAGACGCCGAAGACACGGATGAATTCTGGAGCTCTAAATTTGATGAGACAAGAACAGTAGAAGAATACTTTACCGAAATTCTCAATAAAGAGATAATGAATTATCTTATTTCTCAGGATCTTTATAAGAAGAATTCACTGAAGCTTTCGTCATCGACTAAAAAAGCAATAAAAAACGATATTGAAGAAAAGATCGAATTCTACGGGGGCAGGGGAAGCTTGAACTCGACCCTCTCCAAGATGATGCTCAATATCGACGCACTCGAGCAGATATATCTGTGGGAGGCGAAGCACGATTACGTATATAGCTACATGTTCGGTCAAAACGGTCCTCTTGAGATAACCGATGACGTCCTCATCGAATACTATCAAGAGAATTATTATCGCATCAAATACGTAGTTTTCTATACGACAGACATTGCAGTAGACGAGGACGGAAACTACGTTTACGATGATAGAGGTGAGCTTGTTTCTAAACCACTCTCATCTGAAGCACTCGAAAAGAAGATGCAGAAAATCAATGAGTTCAAAACGAAGCTTGAAGGCGGAACAGATTTCGATACCCTCATCAAGGATTACAGCGAATACGATACGTCGTCGTATCCCGACGGATTCTTTGTATCAGAAAATGATATTGACATATGGGGTCCCGAGATACTTAAAGCTGTCATCAACGGCAAAGAGGGCGAGGTCGTGACCGTCACCGAAGATGAATCTGTTTTCTACGTTCAGATTTGCAAGCTTACGCCTTTTGAAGAGCTTACTGATGCAGATATAACTCAGCTGACCAATCTGAAATTCACCGAGCATGCAACGCGCAAGGTCTATAACGATTTCTATGAACAGCTCTCTGCCAAGGTAAAGATCAACACAAAGGTCATGAATAGATACAAGCTTTCTAAGATAAAGCCGAACCCGCATTATTCGATATAAAATATTTTTGAAGAAAATTGATAAAAACACTTGCAATTTAGATTTCTTTATGTTATAATCATCACGGTTAATATAATACGGAGTATTAAGAGTAGGTTGACGCCTACTCTTAATTCTTTGTTTGAGACAAATTGAGGTGATATAGTGGCAAACGCAAAAAAGAATATTGCTGACACAGTTTGGGATCTGATCCAGCCGACTGTAAACGACCTTGGATGCTCGCTTTGGGACGTTGAGTACGCCAAAGAGGGCGCAAGACAGATTCTCCGCGTTACTATCGACAAGGAAAACGGAGTCGACATTAACGACTGCGAGGCAGTACACCGCGGAATCGATCCTATTCTTGATGATACGGACCCGATTCCCGTACAGTATTATCTTGAAGTATCTTCCCCCGGTGTTGAGAGGGAACTGACGCGTCCTTTCCATTTTGATGTCTGCATGGGCGCAAAGGTCGACGTTAAGCTGTTTACTGCCGTAAACGGTCAGAAGCAGTACGTCGGAATCCTTAACGGATACAGCGAGGAAGAAAAGACCGTAACTGTTGACGACGTTATTATTCCGCTTGATAAGGCGGCAAGAATAAACTTACATTTTGATTTTGAAGATTAAACCGATTTGGAGGAATAAAGAAAAAAATGAACGCAGAATTTTTTGAAGCACTAGACCTTCTTGAAAAGCAGAAGGGAATACCGAAGGAGTACATGCTCGAAAGAGTAGAAGCTGCTCTTATGAACGCTTTTGCCAAGGACCAGGGTCCTAACGCACAGGTTAGAATCATCCTCGACCCCGAGAAGAAGGACGTTCAGATGTACCGTCTCTATCAGGTGGTTGAAGAGGTTGAAGACCCCGAAACTCAGCTTACCGTAGAGCAGGCAAAGAAGGTCAGCCGTCGCTATAAGCTCGGCACTGTTGCTGAAGTTAAGATGGATACAAAGAATTTCCGCCGCCTCAGCGCACAGACCGCAAAGCAGGTTATAATCCAGGGTATAAGAGAAGCAGAGCGCGGAATGCTTATTAAGGAATATGAAGATAAGCGCGGCGAGATCATCACCGCAACCGTTCTTCGTACCGATGATTCTACCGGAAACGTAACGGTCGACACCGGAACGTCTATTGCAACCCTCATCAAGGGTGAGCAGATCCCCGGTGACGCATTCAAGGACGGCGAGCGCATCAAGGTGTTCGTTACAGAGGTTAAGAAGGAAAGCCGCGGTCCGCTCGTAACTCTTTCAAGAACCCATCCCGGACTTGTTAAGCGACTTTTTGAACTTGAAGTTCCCGAGGTTCAGGACGGAACGGTCGTTATCAAGAACGTAACCAGAGAAGCCGGCTCAAGAAGCAAGGTTGCAGTTTATTCTACCGACGATTCTGTTGATGCTGTCGGCTCTTGTATCGGTAACCGCAGCATGCGTATCAATACGATAATAAGTGAGCTTGGCGGTGAAAAGATCGACATTATCAAATATAGCGAGGATCCCGCCGAGTTCATTGCTGCGGCGCTTTCTCCCGCAACCGTAAACGACGTAATCCTTGAAGGCGAAAAGATCTGCCGCGTATACGTTGATGCTGATCAGCTCTCCCTTGCTATTGGTAAGGAAGGTCAGAACGCACGTCTTGCGGCTCGTCTTACGGGCTTCAAAATCGATATTAAAGTCAGCGAGTGATCAAATTGCCCGTACAGAATAAGAGAATTCCCGAGCGCAACTGCGTAGGGTGCGGAAATCAGTTTCCAAAGAATCAGCTTATAAGAGTTGTTAAAACTCAAAGCGGCGAGGTGTTCCTCGATACTACAGGTAAATTGTCAGGCAGAGGCGCATATATTTGCCGTAACTCCGAATGCTTCAAGAAAGCAAGAAAAGCTAAGAAGCTCGAAAGATCCTTGTCGGTAACCATTTCTGACGAGATCTACGACAAGCTCGAAGGGCAGGTGGCTGAATGTGAAAATTGATAACAATGCTGTTAAAGCAGCGGTCAATTCAAAGATTCTTTCGCTCTTCGGTTTTGCAATGAAGGCAGGAAAGCTTGAGACAGGAACAGACAGGATTTGCGACGAGATAAGACGTCACGGAATTCCTAGTGAGGACGACAGCGTAAAGGGCTACAGTACACACGGTATCGTAGTCATCGCGTCAAACGCCTCGGAAAACACCAAGAAGCGTATTATTAACGCTTGCAAATACTATCGGGTTGAGTTTTATATCTCCGCATTGAGCCAGACGGAAATAGCAGACCGTATAGGTAAAGCATCGGCGGCGGCTTGTGCAACCTTTGACCGTGGCTTTGCCGACGGTATTAGAAAAGCAATCGCACTCCCGCAGTCGCTTTCGTCACTTAAAAGCTAATAGCCGGAAAGGATGGATACAGTATGATAAATAACACCAAATATAAGATTAGTACTCTTGCAAAGGACCTCAATATAAAGAGCAAGGATCTTCTTGATCTCGTGACCTCTCTCGGAATGGTCGACAGAAAGCATTCCTCTGTTATAGAGTCTGATGAGTTCAATATTATTCTCGAAGCGCTTACCTCAAAGGCACAGGTCGCTAATTTCGACGACTATATGGCAGGCAAGGCAACGATCGTCAAGACGCTTTCAAAGGAAGAGCTTGAGGCGATTGCAAAGGAAAGAGAAGAAAAAGAAGCCGAGGAAAAGAGAATTGCCGAAGAAGCTGCAAAGAAGGCAGCAGAGGAAAAGGCAAGGGCAGAAGCAGAGGCAAAAGCGAAAGCAGAAGCAGAAGCAAAGAAGAAGGCAGAGGAAGAGGCGAAGAAGAATATCAAGCGCCCCGACAGCCGTCAGGGTAAGGATAATTCACGCTTTGATAATAAGCCCGACTTCAGCAAGACAAAAAATGCCCCCAAGGAAGAAAAGAAAAAGCCGACTCAGCAGCAGACACCGTTCCGTTCAAGCGGAAACGACGA
The DNA here is from genome assembly GCA_017621655.1 of Clostridia bacterium. Lineage (GTDB taxonomy): Bacteria > Bacillota > Clostridia > Oscillospirales > CAG-272 > Colimorpha_A. The sequence goes on from JAGASS010000040.1 coordinate 10,182, forward strand.
GCCGAGCGGAACTGTCATAAAGGATCACAAGGAAAGCCACGTTGGTATGACTAGAGTCGTCGATACCAGAGCAACAAACGTTGACCTTTCCAAGTACGATGA
>JAGASS010000041.1 GCA_017621655.1 Clostridia bacterium
GGGGGCTTGCTCCCGCCGTTTTGATGTGATGTAACATCGTTTTTACGCGGCGGGAGCAAGCCCCCGCCCGACGAAAACGTGGCGAAGCGTCACCACGTTGTTTGCCTTCTCCAGCGGGAGACGGTGTCAACCGAAGGTTGACGGATGAGGTGTAGGTTGCGAAGCAACCGTATGCCGAAGGCAAAGTAAAATCGTATTTGTGCGGGCGACCAATGGTCGCCCCTACAAGAGAATTCCAAGCGTCCTCGTAGGGGCGAGCATTGCTTGGAACCCCCCAAGCTCATTGCATTCGCTTCGGGGAATCCCACGCGCTCGCCCGTCTTATAAAGACGCGGCGATGCTTTTTGCGTTATATCGACAGCCGTAACGCAAAATTTCCCCTCAAATATCTTCAACATTTTTCCAAAACCTATGGAAATCCTATTAATATTATGATATAATATACTATGTATAACTATCTTTACCGAAAGGAGACACCGAAATGGCAAAAAACAGGCAAAAAACCGTCGCGATCTTCCTCTGCCTTATAATAACTCTTTCGGCGTTCTCTCTTTTCGGGATCAAAACGCATGCGGCATCGCCGATAGGCGTATACGATGGCGTTGCGCCGTCGGTGCTTACGTCGGCAGTCGACGATATAGAGGACGACTTTAATCTCGGCGTTTCCGAGTGGACGGCGGACAAAGGAACCCTTGAATGCGTAAGCGAAATGACTCGCGCGCCATATTCCCCCTATGAAGGAAGCCATTCCTTGATGATAAACGTAGGAAGCTATACGGCAGGCGAAAAAATAACGCTCAAAAAGACCGTCGGCGTATTGACAGAGACCTCGTATTACCACTATATCGCTACGGCGATGTATATCCCGAAGGAGGCATCGGGTGCGACGGTTACAATGAAGCTCGTCGGCTCTCGCGGAAGCGTAACGGACACGAAGAGCATCGACGCGGGAAAATGGCAGACTGTCTTCTTCAAGACCGACGCGGTCAACAGAGGAACGGCATTAAGAATCGAATTTACTGTAACGGCGGATAGCTCGTGCGACATGTATATGCTACTCGATACGGTCGGCGGATGCTGGGGACCGAGCGATGATAAGGTTGCAAAATACACGTCTGCGGGCTTCACACCGAACGGATGCACGCTTGAGTACGGCAAGGATATGACCGTCACTCTAAGCGGCGAGGGACAGTATATAGAGGCGAAAAGCGTAGCAGATACGAGCTTCGGCGACGGGATCGGACTGCGAGTCAATATGATAAATCACACGACCTGCCGTTCGCTGACGCTTAAATATAAAACGGACGGCTCGCTCGGATACGATAGGGAAATTACAGTAGAAATTCCCGATTCGGATAGAGAAGTTACGCTGATGTTCAAGATCCCCGAGGAAAAGATAACGGCTTTCATGCTGTGCTTTGGCGGCGCTCCGATAGGGGACATCGAGATACTCTCAATAGGACCGTCACCCTGCTTTGAGGAAATAACGGGTGTCGGAAAAATAACGGAATGCCGCATCGCAAGAGACCTGAAAAACGTGTCCGTAAAGGGAAATATCGACCTCACGGACGAAGCGTGGGACGGCAAGGTAATGCTTTACGCGCTCACGCCGAACGAGGATAATTCAAACATCGCGCTCCAGCGTGAGCCGCTTGCCGAGGCAAGGGTACACGGTACCGAATTTTCCTTCTCTGTGCCGCTTGACGCAAACGGGCTTTTCAAAAAATACATAGTCGCGGTTAAGACCGAGGACGGTCTTAACGTCATCTGCGAGCCGAGCCACATAAACAACCCCGAGCTTCTCGCGTCGGAAAGGACGTCGCTTCCCGAATCGAAAAAGGGAATAAGACCGCTTCCCGATAACTACGTTCTTTACGGAATCGGACAGACGGCGCTCGATATTGACCTCGGAAGGCTCTTCGCTTCTTCGGGTGAGTCGGCGGTCTTGCATACGGTCGGAAGCGTTACGGAGTCTTTTTCAAAGGAATATCTCGATTCGCTTGATGCGAAAATGCGAGAATACGAAAGAGAAGGCATAAAGGTGCGCTTCGTGTATAAGCTCGGATCGGGAATCGGAAAGATAGCACATCCCGATGCAGTGGGTGAAAACGCGGCGCTCAATACGAAGACCGAGGAGGGCATAAATGCTCTCCGTGCGGTGACCGACCTTCTCGTCAGACGCTACGGCTCGTCGGGCGGAGAAATGGACAACCTCGTCGGTATCGTGATCGGCGCGTCGGTAAACGAAGCATACGAAAATTATAACCTCGGATGCGTGACGCTTGACGAGTTTGCGCGTCAGTATTCTATCGCGGTACGAACCGTGTATAACGCGTCGGTGAGCGTAACGTCGGGCTTTGAAACGAGTATAGGTCTTGGCGGAAGCTGGAACGGCGATATTACCGTCGGTCAAAAAGGAAGCTTCGACGCGCGAAGCGCGCTTGAGGCGATCTCGGATTGTCTGACGGCAGGCGGTGATATAAATTGGAAGCTCGCCTACGATATAACCCCCGAAAGGGGCAAATACGCGTATAAGGAGCTTGCCCCCGACCTCGGAGCAGGCGCCGAGAAAATTACGGCGGCAAACCTCGAGACGCTGACGGAATTCTTCTCGATTCCGAGCTTCTTATATAACGGCGCGTCACGAAGCGTGCTTCTTATCGGAAACGAGGAAAGAAAAGCAGTATCGAGTTCGGAAGAAAAATCGCTTACCGCGGATTACATATATACGTTTTTACGCATATCGGATAGATCGATGAAAAACATATCGGGCTATATCCCGAGCCACAGCGCCGACTACGAAGAAGTGCTGAAATACGTCGGAACCGATATTTTCGTCTCAAAATCGGAATTTGCGTCGGACCTTATCGGCAAGGAGCGATTCGATGCGTTGCTTCTTTCCGGCTCGGTGACCGACAGAACGTATACCGAGGCAAAGGGCGGAAATACCTTCCCCGATACCGTAAAGGGCGGAAGTACGATATTCAACCTCAAAAAGCCGAATATGCTGAATCCGTCGCTCAACTGCCTGACAGCGGAAAGCGGTGTGTCCTACGGAAACCGTTCCGATTGGGGCAGAATCAGATTCGGTGAGGCGGACGGTAAGGCGCTTCGCGGATTCTTCTTATCATCCCCGTATCCCCTTGATCTTTCGTCAGCACCGTATATAAGCTTCGACCTCATCGTTTCGTCGCTCCCCGAGGGAGTCGATACAGTAATGGTCACGGTTGCGCTTTACTCGAACAATAACGTAGCGGTGGCAAGCACGGCGGTGTCGGTCGACGGCGAAAACAGAGTCGTTTGCGATATGAGTGGCTTTACGCACCTTTCGTCGTGTGACAGGATCGGGATATATATAACGGGCGAAAAGGGCGAGAGCATAGGCGAGCCGATGATACTCGTAAGCTCGGTAAGAGCGTATTCCGAAACGCTCTCGGGAAAAGAGCTTAAGGATGCAATACACGCTTACGCAGGCGAAAACGATACCGTATCGGTGTATACGGTGATAAACCTTGTGATCGTCGCAGTCTTGTCTATCGCGATACTCACATTCAGAATCGTATTAAGAAACAAACGCACGGCTAAAAACCGACGCTGATGAATAAAAAAACAGAATTTAATTTTACGGAGGCAAATATGACCGGCTACAACAACGAAAAAGAAAAGACAATAACCTTCTCAATCAGAGACGAAAAGGATATGGAGATCAAGCGCGTTCTCCAGACAGTCTACTCTGCACTTAGCGAAAAGGGCTATAACCCGATCAACCAGATCGTCGGATACATTCTTTCCGAGGACCCGACCTACATCACCAACCATAAGAACGCAAGAGCGCTTATCGTTAAGGTCGACAGAGACGATATACTCAATTCTCTCGTCCGCAACTATCTCGGCATCTGACGGTGAATAAAAAACGAATAGTCCTTCTCGGCAACTTTGACGGCGTCCATATCGGACACCGAGCGCTCATAAAAAGAGGTCGGCTCGAGGCAGATAAAAGAGGACTGCCGCTCACCGTATGGACCTTTGATACTCTGTTTTCCCACGCGCTGAACGCAAGGGAGGACAGGGCAGAGCTTTTGCGCTCATGCGGAGTTGACGAAATAATTACCGAAAGCTTTGAGAGTGTAAAAAACCTCTTACCGGCGGAATTTGTAAACGAGATCCTGAAGAAGCGCTTGAATGCAGAGCTTTGCGTCTGCGGCTATAACTATACCTTCGGTAAGGGCGGAAAGGGCGACCCGAAGCTGCTTGAAAAGCTCTGCAAAGAATACGGAATAGAGGTCATAACAGTTGATAGAGTAACGCTCGGGGGAGAAGACGTCTCCTCGTCAACGATCCGCAAGAAGCTGACCGACGGCGATATAGAGAGCGCAAATAAGCTGCTAGGCAGACCCTATTACCTTTTCGATACCGTAAAAAAAGGTGCGCAAAAGGGACGAACGGTCGGTATGCCGACGGTGAATTTCTACCCCGACGGGCTTTGCCTGCCGAAAAACGGCGTCTACGCGACTGTGACGCATCTGAGGGGCGGTAAGACGCTTCCGTCTGTGACGAATATAGGACTTCGCCCGACGGTGAACGACGGCAGAGGCATTTCCGCCGAGACCTATATTATTGGGTATGAAGGTGACCTCTACGGAAAAAAGATAAAGGTCGAATTTCTCTCGTTTTTGCGTCCCGAGCGCAGGTTCGATTCGCTTGACGAGGTCTACGGCGCAGTAAAATGCGATATTGAAAAAGCAAAAGCAATATTTGAAAAAAGAAACGGATAACAAAATGAAGCTACTCAAGACGGCAAAAAGAATAGTATCGGTCATCATGGCAAGCGCTATGATGCTTGCCGTCGTGCCGCTTTTTGCGCGTGCGGCAACTCCCGACCCCGAGATACTTGCATCGGAAACGGCGATGCTGTACTGCATCGAATCAGACACCGTTCTCTTCAGCCACAAGAGCGACGTGCGAACAAAGCCGGGAACGCTGATAAAGCTCATGGTCGCGCTCGTTGCAGTCGAAGAAATGGAAAGCAGAGGAATGACCCTCGAAAGTCCCATAACGGCGTCGAGCAAGGCAATACGAGATACACGCGGTAAGCATATTGCGATGAAAAGCGGAGAGATATTCCGCCTGCGCGATCTTATCGCCGCAATGCTTCATACCGACGCGGACGACGCCGCACACGTAATTGCGGAGGAATTTGCGGATACCTATGAGAACTTCGTCGGGCTTATGAACAGAAAGGCGAAGGAGCTTGGGATGAATAGCACCGAGTATTTCTCGGTAACGGGTACGGAGGACGAGGAAAGCTATACGACGGCAGCCGACCAGATGCTCCTCGCGTCTTATGCAATAAAGATACCGTCGCTTGCAGAAATTGGCGATCAGATAAGAGCAGTAATTCCGCAGACGAATAAATCGTCGGCACGCTATTACGGAACGACGAACTACCTGCTTTCCTCGCGAGTAAACCCCGATTATTATCTCTCGACCGCAACGGGCCTTATCGCGGGCAATCAGACGATAGCCGGCTACTGCGCGATCCTCTCTTCGCGTAAGGACGGACTTAACTACATCGCGGTAATTACGGGCGCACATACCTCAAGAGTGCTCGTAAAGGAAGAATACGAATCGGTCGACGAGGAGGGTAACCCGATAATTGTCCCCGCCGAATATAAAACGGTATATCACGGTCTTAATGAGGGAAGAACGCTCCTTACGTGGGGCGAAAGCCGCTTCAGATACATAAAGGCGATTAATTCCGCAACCCCGATAGCCGATCTTCCGGTCAAGCTCGCATCGGGAAGCGACAAGGTCGCACTTATGCCGCAACGTGACCTTGAGATATTCGTCCCCGACGACGTTGACGCGAAAAAGGACGTAACCTACGAATACGTTTTGAACGTAAAGTCCCTTACCGCCCCGGTAAAGGCGGGACAGGTCGTCGGAATGCTTTACGTTACGTATAAAGGAGAAAAGATAGGAGAGGTGCCGCTTGTCACGCGAAACAATATCGAGCGTGACGGCTGGCTGACCCTCGGATATAAGATAAAAGAGCTGGTATCGACGCCGTTCTTCATCGTTTTGATACTTCTTATCCTGTTCGCCGTCGTATTCTATATAATCTCAACGGCGGTAAATAGACAGAAGAAGGAAAACGAAAGAAAGCTGCTCGCATCGCGCGAACGCCGTTATCTCGGCAGAGGCGATAAAAAATGAGAGACGGAGTAGTGCTGATAGACAAGGGAGAGGGAATGACCTCCTTCGACGTTGTCGGAAAAATAAGACGGCTATACGGTACGAAGCAGGTCGGACATACGGGAACTCTTGACCCGATGGCGACGGGACTGCTCACAGTCCTTGTCGGACGCGCGGTCAAGGCGTCTGAATACCTGACCGAGCACGATAAGACCTATCAGGCGACCCTGAAGCTCGGTATCACGACAGATACCGAGGATATAAGCGGTAAGGTGCTGACGGAAAAACGTGATATTCCCGATCCCGAAAAGGTAAAAAAGACCTGCGAAAGCTTCGTAGGAAATATAAAGCAGATACCCCCGATGTACTCTGCGCTCAAAAGGGACGGTAAAAAGCTCTGTGACCTCGCACGCGAGGGAATCGAGATCGAGCGCGAGGCAAGAGATATAACGGTCTATTCCCTTACCTGTAAGGAGACCGATAAAAAAGACGAATATACCCTTGAAGTAGCTTGCTCAAAGGGTACTTATATAAGAACGCTCTGCGCCGACATAGGAAAAGCCCTCGGCTGCGGAGGCGTGATGGCGGCTCTGCGCCGCACTTCGGTGGGCGAATTTTCGCTCGAAAATGCGGTGACCCTCACCGAGCTTGAAAATATGACCGAAAGCGAGCGCGAAGCGCTGCTTCTCGATACCGAATCGCTCTTTTACGAGCATAAAAAGGTGGTTTTGCCCGACTTTTTTGCGCGCCTGTGTAACTCGGGGTGCGAAATTTACCTCAAGAAGCTCGGGATCGACCTGCCGATTGGCGAAAAGGTGCGCCTATACGATAAGAACGGCTTCTTCTCGCTCGGCGAGGTGCGTGAATTTGATAACGGTAAGGCAGTAAAGCCGATAAAGAAATTCAGAATAGAATAAGGCAAATAATAAGTGGATGATAATATAATAAACAAGGACGGGATGAGCGAGATCGAGGGTACCGTCGAGCATATAGTCTTCCAAAACGAGGAAAACGGATATACCGTTTGCGAGCTTGTGCTGAGTGACGAGGACTTGATAACGGCAGTTGGACAAATGCCGTTTCTAAGTGTCGGCGAAAGCATAAAGGCACTCGGACAGTGGACGACTCACCCCTCCTTCGGACGGCAGTTCAAGGTCGAATACTTCGAAAAACAGCTCCCCGCAAACGAAAACGCAATAAGAAAATATCTTTCGTCGGGCGCGATAAAGGGAATCGGCGTCGTGCTTGCCGACAGAATAGTAGATAAATTCGGCTCAGACGCCTTCGACGTGATCGAGAATCACCCCGAATGGCTGACCGACATAAACGGTATCACGAAAAAGAAGGCGGAAAAAATTTCCGAACGCTTCAAGGAAGCGTTCGGCGTGCGCTCGGTCATGATGTTCTGCCGCGACTTTTTCGGACCTGCGACAGCTGTCAAGGTCTATAAAAAATGGGGCGGAAGCGCCGTCGACGTAATAAAGGCGAATCCGTATAAGCTCTGCGAGCAGATACACGGAATCGGCTTCGAGACCGCAGACAGAATAGCGGCGTCGCTCGGCTCGCCGAAAAACAGCCCCGACCGCCTCCGCGCGGGAATAATATATTTCCTTTCCTATAGCGCAAATCAGAACGGTCATACCTTCATACCGAGAAATAAGCTTATCCCCGCCGCCTGCAGTATGTTGGAGGGCGACGAAGACGGGATCGAAAAGGCGCTTGAGGACCTTCTTTCCGACGGCACTGCAGTAAGCGTAAAGTTCGGTGGACGGGAGGTAATATACTTAAAAGATTATTTCGAAGCCGAGCGCTATATTGCGGCGAAGCTTCATCAGCTCGATATGCTATGCGAGAGAGTATCACTCCGAGACGCAGACAGATTCGTCGATATGCTGGAGATCGAGCTTGATATAACCTACGCGTCAATGCAGAGAAAGGCGATTCTCGACGCGATGGAAAGCGGCGTAATGGTGCTGACGGGAGGCCCCGGAACGGGTAAAACGACGGTAATTCGCGCGCTTATCTCAGTATTTGAAAAAATGGGAATGAGGATCGCTCTGAGTGCCCCGACGGGAAGAGCCGCGAAGAGAATGTCGGAGGCGACCTCGCGTGACGCGAAAACGGTGCATCGACTTCTCGAAACCGAGTTCTCAAGTGACGATAAGCCGTCCTTCCGCCGTGACGAGCACGATCAGCTTGACGAGGACGTTATAATTGTAGACGAGGCGTCAATGGTAGATACGCTCCTGTTCTCGGCACTTCTTAAGGCAATAAAGCCGGGCGCGCGCCTGATACTCGTAGGGGATGCGGACCAGCTTCCGTCAGTCGGCGCGGGAACGGTGCTTTTCGATATAATCGAAAGTGAAAAATACTCCTCGGTAGCCCTGACTGAAATTTTCAGACAGGCGGCGAGCAGCTTGATAGTCCGTAACGCGCACGCGATAAACCGCGGCGAAATGATAGATATTAAGACGACGGACAGCGATTTCTTCTTTATGCGCAGAAGCGGAAGTAACGAGATCGCAGAGACGGTCGCGTCTCTTGTAACGGAGCGTTTGCCTAAAAAATACGGCGAGGATATAATAAATAACCTGCAGGTGATCACCCCGACGCATAAGGGTGCATCGGGAACAGACAACCTGAATATAATTCTTCAGGCGCGCCTTAATCCGCCGAGCAAGAATAAGCCCGAAAAGAAATTCCGCGAAAGAATTTTCAGAGTCGGCGATAAGGTAATGCAGACGAAGAATAACTACGACGCAGTCTGGGAAAAGAACGGCGTTGAGGGCGTCGGCATCTTCAACGGTGACATCGGCGTCATAACCGACATCGACCTGAAGGAAGAAACGATAACCGTTATAAGCGACGACAGGCGCGTAGTCTACGATTTTTCGCAGACGGACGAGCTTGAGCTTGCCTACGCGATAACGATCCATAAAAGTCAGGGAAGCGAGTACGGCACGGTCGTGCTTGCCCTTTCCGACTTCTCACCGCGCCTGCTCACAAGAAACCTCCTCTATACGGCGGTAACGAGAGCAAAGGATATGGCGATAGCGGTAGGACACGAAAATACCGTCTATAATATGATAAATAACGACCGCCAGGTCCGCAGATATACGGGGCTTTGCTTTTTGATAAAGACGTATTAAGCTTTCCGAAATTTATGGAAGCTTTGCTACGCTGTTGTAGGGGGAGACGTCCTCGACGCCCCGTTTCCACGTTCAAATTATCAAAATCATAGAAGGTTATCTGCGATTTATACGACAGGCAAAAGAAAGATTCATTACTTTTGATGCGGGGCGTCGAGGACGTCTCCCCCTACAAAAACCCTTCTAAAACACTATTACGTTAAGGATAAACTGACTTGCTAAACAAACTTCTTTCTTTCATATTCCCGACGGTCTGTATCCGATGCAAAAGAATAGCAAAGCACGGCTTCCTTTGCCACGACTGTAAGGAAGAATACGAAAAAGAGCTATCTGACGGCTGTCTTTCCTGCGGAAATCCTCACGGAAAATGCCGTTGCGATTCAAGATACTTAGATAACGAAAAGCTCTTCTACGCTATTCCGTATAAGACGGACGGAGTCTCGCGCTCGTTGCTTCTCAAAATTAAAACGTCAAATAACAGAGCGCTGGTTTCGCACCTGACGGATAAAATGGCGGAGGTTCTTAAGACAAACGGAATTGAAAACGGCTATATGATAACCTACATTCCGCGCTCGCCGATGAAGATACGTCTTGAGGGAGTCGACCAGGCGAAGATCCTTGCACGTTCACTCGCTGAGAAGATGAATTTCGGTATTGAAAACCTATTCATCTGCCGCGGTGCAAAGGAACAAAAGTCACTCGAATACGGAGAAAGAGATATATACGCAAGATCGCGCTTTTCACTGCGCCTCGGTGCGGAGGAGAAGATAAAAGGAAAAAGGATCGTCCTCGTCGACGATATAATCACAAGCGGCGCAACCGTAAAGATCTGTTCGGATCTGCTTACCGAAGCAGGCGCGCTTGACGTAATCTGCCTCGGCGCAGGCAGATCGGTGAAGTATTGATTACACAAGGCCCCCTCCGGGAGGGGGCTCCGGGCGAAGCCCGGTGGAGGAGCAGGCGGGCGAGAAATGCTTGATAATAGGTGTTTGTGGAACAGCCCTGATGAGACGGGCAGCTCTCTATAATATCTTTCATCGCGGGCTCCCTTCGTCCGTGGCTCTGCCGCTTGCACCATCCCTCCCGGAGGGAGGCGAAAACCTTACCAAGGAGAAAAACAATGGCTAAAAAATTCGGAGCCGACATCGGTTACAGTAAAGTAAGAATAATCCTCGACGGAAACGATACCGTCTATTCCGAGGCGGCGCTTATCGCCGTCAGCGTGTCTGACGGAAGCGTCGTCGCATGCGGAAACGGTGCAATAGAGGTAAACGAAAGAGTACCGGGAAGCGTTAAGCTCGTCCGTCCCTTTTCGGGCGAAATGACTCCCGAGGCGCAGTACGTAACTGCGTATTTTTCCTACGTTATAAAACGCCTCAGAATGAAAGGCGCGTCACTTCTCGTGTCATTCTCCGGCGCACATGACGAGGAGACCGAGAGCGTTTACGTTAAGGCGCTCGGAAAAGCGGGGGCCGGCTCAGTGTCGGTCGTTGACCCCGTTTACGCGGCGGCACAGGGCTGCGGAGTTTTCGACGTCGGCGATTCCGCAGTTATCAATATCGGCGCGTCGGTGACCGATATGGCTTGCTACCGCAGAGGCGAGCAGGTGGCGACTGCAAGCAATTCTTTTGCAGGCAACGCCTTTGACCGCGCTATAATTACGGGTTTCATAAAGAAGCGCCGCTACCGTCCGTCGCAGAGCGAGGCGGAACGACTGAAGCTCGAGCTTGCGTCGCTTTCGGGCGTCGGAGATAAGACACTCGAATGTGACGTTATACGCCCGGGAATGGGTCTGCCAAAAAAGCTGACGGTAACGGAAAGTGAGGTGTCGGCATCCTTAGAGGAGGTCTTTGAAAACCTCGCAGACGCAATTTCCGATATGATACAACCTCTCACTGAAGCGCCCGACAAGATAATCCTTACAGGTGGAAGCGCCGCGCTCAAGGGACTTCCGAATGCTCTTGCTCCCCTTATGCTGATCCCGATAGAGATCGCACCCGAGCCGGAAAACGCAGTTATACGCGGCATTGGAAAGATGCTCGGACAGATATGAAGATAATAAGGGAAAGCAGTTTTATATCCGAGATCGAAAGCGGCTATCCGATCTTGTGGCCGTTTAGTATAGAGATAAAGAACGGCATTCTGACGGCAAAGGTCAGTAAAGAGCTTGCCGATAAGATCGACTTCATTTCCGATATGACCGAAGCGGAGCTGTCAAGCACCGATGTGATCGATAAGCTGATAGCGCTCATCGAAAACGAGGTCGAAAAGAACGGCTACGAAATAAACTACGGAAAAAACCGTATCTATAAAATGACGCGCCGCGAGGACGTGAATAAATCGCTTATCCTCGATTCGTCGGAGGCGCTTCTGCCAGACGGAGAATACGATTGCATGATCGACGTTGACGTCGATGCGCTTGAAGCGGGATGTCTTGCATTTGCAACAGTTATAGATGGAACGATAGTCTCGATCGCGTCGGAAAACCCCTACCGCGAGGACGAAAACGTCGTAAATATCGGCGTCGAGACCGCGGAGGAGTATAAGAAAAAGGGCTACGGCGCGTCGAACGTCGCCGCGCTTACCTATTACCTGCTCGACACGGGAATGACAGTCGAATATACCGTAGATAACGAAAACGAGGTGTCAATACGCCTCGCCGAGAAGGTTGGCTTTAAGCTTGACCGCTTCGTACTTAATATTTTTGCGCATAAACAGGAGTACCCCGCCGCTTACAAAAAACGCGGAACATATTTGTAGGGGGCGACGTCCTCGACGCCCCGTTACATAGGCAGTGCATCTTTGTTATTCGCAAATTTTGATGTTCGCGTTACAATTTTACATTTCAATAGTCTTATTGTGGCATTACGGGGCGTCGAGGACGTCGCCCCCTACAGAAAGTTGCAGATTTTTTGAAACATGCGAATTGAGTGAGCATTGCAAAAAATTGAATTTTTCCCCAATTTATTTTCACAATCAGGAGTAAAAAATGGCATTTGACGCCGCATTCACATCGGCGATAGCGTGCGAGCTTGAAAATTTATGCGTGGGTGCAAGAGTCGAGAAGCTCTTTCAGCCCTCGCGTGACTCGCTTATATTAAATCTGCGCCTCGACCGCGAAAGGGCGGGCGATGGAGCGCAAAACCGCCGTCTGCTTATCGACTGCGGAACGACGAGTCCTCGCATATGCTTCACCGAGAACGAATTTGAAAACCCGAAAACACCGCCGATGTTCTGTATGCTTCTCCGTAAGCATCTATCCTCGGCGAAAATAGTAGAGATAAAGCAGCTCGGCTTCGAGCGCGTGATCGAGATCACCTTTGAAAGCCGCGACGAGCTGGGATTTCTCTCAAATAAATATATATACGCAGAGCTGATGGGCAAATTCAGTAACCTGGTCTTCTGCGACGGAAGCAAAAAGGTAGTGTCAGCGCTTCACCTGACCGACCTTTCGGCAGGCGTGAAGCGTCCGCTTATCACGGGAATAACCTACGAGCTTCCGCCTCCACAGGAAGGCAAAATATCGCCCCTCAGCGAGACCGCGGAGCGATTCATGGATTCGCTGATCGAAAGCGGAATGACGCACGCGAAATATCTGCAAAACAGATACCTGGGTCTATCCCCCCTCGTCTGCCGCGAGCTTTCCTTTAGGGCAAACGGCTCAAACGAAAAGCTGTGTAGCGAATTTTTCGACCTTACGCGCAGAATTGAGGAGCATAACTTTACCCCGACGCTAATCAAATCCCCCGACGGAAAACCGCTTGAATATTCCTTTATGCCGATATATCAGTACGAAAACGGCGGAACGGTAGAGGAATGCGAAAGCTTCTCGGCGCTGATCGACGGATTCTTCGCCGAGCGAAGCCGAAACGAAAGAATAAAGCAGCGCGCCTCAGACATTCTTAAGCTGCTGACAAACGCCGAAAGCCGACTTACGAAAAGAATCTCGCTTCAGGAGGACGAGCTGTCGTCCTGCGCGGATAAGGAGCTTTATAAGCGCAACGGCGACCTGATAACGGCAAATATATACCTGCTCAAGCGCGGAATGACGGAGGTAACGGTGACCGATTATTACGACGAATCCTGTCCGCAGGTCGTCCTTAATCTCGACAGCCGACTTTCCCCATCGCAAAACGCTCAGAGATACTATAAGAAATATAATAAATGTAAATCCGCCGAAACGCACCTGCGCGAGCAGATCGACAAGGGACGCGAGGAGCTAAAATACCTCGACACAGTCTTCGATTCGCTCACACGCGCCGAGACGGAAAACGACCTTAACGAGATCCGCCGCGAGCTTTACGAATCCGGCTACGCGAGCCGTATGAAGAACTACACGGCAGCGAAAATGACGGCGCCGAAGCCGCTTGAATTCCGTACGAGTGGCGGCTGGAAGTTGCTTTGCGGAAAGAATAACGCGCAAAACGACTATATCACGCATAAGGTCGCATCAAAGGGCGACATCTGGTTTCACATCAAGGATTACCCCGGCTCACACGTCGTGCTTCTCTGCGACGGGGCAGAGCCGGACGCGCTCGACTTTACCGAAGCGGCAACAGTCGCGGCGGTATATTCAAAAGCGCCGCAGGGTCAGCGCGTGACGGTGGATTACACGCGCATAAAGAACATCAAAAAACCGCCGTCTGCAAAGCCGGGCTACGTTACGTTCGGCTCAAACTACTCGGCGTACGTTGTAAACGATCCGAAAAACCTCCCCGAACAGGTAAAATAAAACACTGAAAGGAACAAATCATGGACTCCAAAATTACTTATTCCGTATCCCTCGGACAGATAATCGACGAATTTCAGCTTGAGGAAATAACCTCGCCCGTCGACCGTGACAGACTCATCCATAGAAGTGAGGTAAACCGTCCGGGACTTGCTCTGGCAGGTCACTTCGGTTACTTCGAGCCGGGAAGAATTCAGATAATCGGCATAAGCGAAGCCGACTACATAAGCCATATTCCCGACGAAAAAAAGTCGGAGGTCTTCGAAAATTTCTTCTCGAAGGACCCCGTCGCAGTAGTATTCTCAACGGGTCTCCCCGTCCCCGAGGAAATGATCGCATCGGCAAACAGATATAAAGTCCCGATCCTGCGCACACAGCAGAAGACCTCGGAATTTATGGCTGCGCTTATCGCGTCTCTCTGCGTAAGTCTCGCACCGCGTATCACGCGCCACGGTGTTCTTGTAGAGGTCTACGGCGAGGGTATACTTATCCTCGGCGACAGCGGAGTAGGTAAGAGCGAAACGGCGATCGAGCTAGTCAAGCGCGGACACCGTCTTATAGCAGACGACGCGGTAGAGATCAAGAAGGTCTCCGCTAAGGCGCTCGTCGGCTCTGCTCCCGAGCTGATACGTCACTACGTTGAGCTTCGCGGAATCGGAATCGTCGATATCAAGCGCATCTTCGGTATGGGAGCAGTTAAGGACACCGAGAAGATAGATATGCTTATCAACCTCGAGCCGTGGGTACAGGGCAAGATGTACGACCGCTTCGGCCTTGAGGCGGAATATACCGATATTATGGGTATAAAGGTGCCGACAACGGTCATTCCCGTCCGCCCCGGACGAAACCTCGCAGTCATTCTGGAAATCGCGGCAATGAACAACCGTCAGAAGAAGATGGGCTACCATACCGCAAAGGAATTCAACGACCGTCTTATGAATATGATGATGTAAAAAAATCGTGTAAACCCCTTGTAATATAGGAAAAATTGTGGTAAAATATACACAGTATTTCACAAGAGGTATTTGCGTCCGTCGGCGGAAATACCGTTTAAAAAATTTATCCGACGGAGAATATGAGGTTTATTATGAACAAGACAGAACTTATCGCAGCAGTAGCAGCAAAGACCGGACTTAAGAAGAAGGACGCTGAGGCAGCAGTAGCAGCAGTTTTCGCAACTGTAGCAGACGAGCTCGCAGCAGGCAACAAGGTTCAGGTTATCGGCTTCGGTACCTTCGAGGTTAAGGAAAGAGCAGAGAGAGACGGCCGTAACCCCTTCACCGGCGAAGCTATCAAGATCGCAGCTTCCAAGCGCCCCACCTTCACTGCAGGCGCAGCTCTCAAGAACCAGGTTAAATAATTATGCGTTTAGACAAGTATCTTAAGGTCTCGCGTCTTATAAAGCGCCGTACCGTTGCAAACGACGCCTGCGATAACGCAAGAGTGTCGGTAAACGGAAAAAGCGCAAAGGCGTCGTACGACGTCAAGCTGAACGACGTTATCGAGATCACCTTCGGTGAGCGTTCGCTGAAGGTAAAGGTGCTTGACGTAAAGGAGCATACTGCGAAGGCAGATGCTTCCTCCCTCTATGAGGTAATTCAATAACCGAAATCATAATGCCGCCTTCCTTGTCATATATTTTAGTAATATTTGATGGGAGGCGGCTTATGACAGGTAACGAAAAAAGTATCGGTGAGCATAAAAAGCTGATACTTATCGACAGAGCGAAGCTCGAAATGACGGGCGTGACCGACGTTACGTCCTTCGATGAGGAGCACGCGCTGATAAAAACGGAAAACGGCATGCTTGCCGTTGACGGAGAGGGGCTTCACGTTACCTCTCTTGACCTCGGACACGGAAACATATCCTTTGAGGGCAAAATAAACGGTCTTTACTTCTCCGATGCTCATAAGAGCAAGGGACGAAGGGGACGATGATACTTTTTGAGATTTCAAGGGAGGCGTTTCTCCCTTTTCTTGTCTGTGCTTTTATTATCGGAATAATGCTCGGCGCGATATACGACGTTTTCCGAATAAGGCGCAAGGCGGCTCGCAAGGCGGGGAAAAGACGGCTCGACTTTGTCTTGACGCTTTTTGAAGACGTAGTTTTCTGCCTTTTCGCTACGGTATGTATGATACTTGCAACGTACAAATTGTACTTTGGAATTCCGCGATGGTACGCGTACGTTTCCTGCGCGCTCGGATTTTTCCTGTGGCAAAAAACCGTCGGACGGCTGATAATGAAGCTATCCGATAAAATAATCGACCTTATTGCAAGGGCGTTTTCCTTCATAAAACGAACGCTTTTGCGCCCGATGTTTTTACGGTTCAAGGATTTAACTAAGAAAATAACGGCAAAATGTCGAAGACATAAAATAAAAAGAAAGGACTGTTAAAATGAAAAAGAGTGCACGGCTTAATTTCTTCATAAAGCTGACGATACTCATCGTCATCTGCTTCTGCGCTGTAAATATTATACGCCTGCGCACCGAATATAACAGTCTGCGTGCGCAGGAAGCCGAGCTTCGCGCACAAAAAGAGGAGTATGAGGAAAAGATAGACCGATTAAAGGAAGAGCTTGCGAGTCCGATGACCGACGATTACGTCATGCGCATCGCAAGAGAAAAGCTCGGATATTATCTCCCCGACGAAGTTATTTTCTTTAACGACAGATAACTATTGATTTTAGGAGCCGAATAAGTTATAATTATACTGTATTACTTTGTAATACAGTATTTTTTCTTTTTGAGGACATTATGAAAAATCTTACGGTACACGAAAAAGCGGCATATTCTCTTACTGCGGCAATGGCGGCACTCTTTTTGGCAACGGCAATTCTGGCAGGAGCGCTGATGGGAATGCTTGGAGATACCGAAAAAGAGTATTCGCGCTACCGCACGAATAACGAAATAGAGCTTTCCGACCTCGAAAAGAAGAAAAACGAGCTTAACGCAAAGCTTTCCGATATAAATAACCGCATTGAGCTTGCCGAAAGAAGTAAGGCAGAGCTTGAGGCGAAAATATGGCAGACCGAGACCGAGCTTAACGAGCTGAAAAACTCGATGGGTAACTCCGATAAGACGTATAAAAAGCTGAACGATCAGCTGACCGAGCTGAAGGCGGAGCTTAAGGCGAAGGAAGCGGAGATCGAAGTTCTTAATAATCAGGTGTCGGAGATCACGAAGTCCTACGGTACGGATATAAATAAGCAGTACGAAATACTGAAGCAGATATATACGCTTCTTGAAAATCCTGTAGTCAAGGATGCAAAGATCTCTCTCTATTATGAGGATCTCGGCAGGGGCTATACGCTGAAGATAAACGAAAGCGCAAAATATCCGTCGGCAGGATGTCTGCGCACACCGTTTGCTCTTTCGGTGCTTATCGCGGCGTCAAACGAAATGGCGGATTATGAAAAGAAGCTGGCGGAATATGAGGCAACTCACGGCACCTCTGACGGCTTCCCGACCTATAAATTCAAATACGATCTTTCCCGTATGTTCACCTATACCGAGGACAAGGCGGTAAGCGGCTCGGGTATTATAAAGGACAGCGAGTTCGGCACCGAATTTTCTCATAAGGAGCTTTTTGAGGCATACCTGAAGTACGGAGACCCCGTTGCGGAGAAGGAGCTGACGAAGGTATACGGAACGTCTTTGCGCAAGAATTTCCTATCTAATATCGGAACAGTGACGATGAAGACCGATCCGAATCAGGCGACCGCAACCGACCTCGCGCTCATTATGAAGCAGGCGTACGCATTCTGCGAAAGCGACGCGTATTATGCCGAGATGATGAAGGACTCGATGATGAAGGGCGTCCATAACGTGATGATAACGCCCGGTATAGTCGGACGCGACGTTATACACGGAAGCGGCTGGGCAGACGGCGCATATCACGATATGGCGGTAGTTGACGGCGAGCATCCGTACGTCCTCGTGTTTATGTCGGATATGACGAGCAACGATACCGTAAATAAGTATATAAATAAGCTCGCCTCACTTATAAACGAGCTTCATAATGCTTTTTATCAGTAAATGAACTATAAGGTTATTGACTTCGGCAATCTCTACGCGGTCTTCCTCGAAAACGAGCTTGTTCTCGGATTTACAAGCGCAATACTGTCGATAAAGCTCGACTGCCGCGACTTTGAATATTCGGGTAACGGAATCGTTCTCTACGGAAGCGAGCCGAACGGACTTCTCCGTTCGCATAATACGCTCGCGCTTTCAGATAAATCCCGTTTGACTGCAATGCACGACGCCAAGGCAGAGATAAAAGCGCTGAACGGAAGCAGAATAATATTCAAGGAAAACGGCGATTCATACGAATTTACCTGCTCGGACGGTGTCAGAAGCTTGACGCTCACCCTTAAGGGAAACTGTCGGTGCGAGGACGATGTGATCTTCTTCCGTCGCGGCGAGACGGAGATCGGCTTTTCCGAGAAGATTGATATGAAACCGACACCAAATCGGCGCGGCTTTGAATATGAATCCAAAGCGTGCCTTGGTCTCATCAACAGCTTGACCTCGGAAAGCGAGCTTCTTCCGCTTCTGACACTCATTAACGGACTCAAAAACGCAGTTTTTGACAGGCGGAGAGCCGAAATAATAAATGAACTTATCCCGACAATGTCGGAGCAAAACAAAAAGACGGCGGAGGAAGTTCTCTACCGCTATTACCGCGCATTTGGCATAGAAAAGAGATGATATTATGCAGGGCGTGCTTTTCAATACCCTGACAGTAATTATTGGAAGTACTATCGGTTGGCTGCTCAAAAAGGGGCTTCCGAAAAGAGTGACCGATACTATTATGATCGGTCTCGGAATGTGTACCGTCTATATCGGTGTGAGTGGAATGCTCGGCGGAAAGAACCCGCTTGTGCTCATCCTGTCTATCGCGTTCGGCGCGGCTATCGGTTCGCTTCTGAAGATCGATGACGGAATCCACAAGCTTGGGGATAATATCGAAAAGAAATTCCGACGCGGCGGCAAAAGTGACGTTTCGCTTGCCGAGGGCGCGGTCAACGGTTGTCTTATATTCTGCGTAGGCGCTATGACGATAGTCGGCTCGCTTAACGCAGGATTTGGCGACAATACGATGCTCTATACGAAGTCGATTCTCGACCTCGTTTCCTCAATGGTACTCGCGTCGACGCTCGGAATCGGCGTGCTTCTCTCGTCGGTGTTCGTCCTTGTTTTCCAAGGCGGACTTGCACTTTTGGCGGAATATATCAGCCCGATAATGACGGCAAACCTGATCGCAGAGCTGACCTGCGTAGGATCACTTATGGTTGCGCTTATCGGTCTGAATCTTATGAAGATAACGAAAATAAAGGTCGCGGATTTTTTGCCTGCACTTCTTTTCGTGCCGCTTTTCGTGTATCTTACGGGACTTCTAAACAAGGTGATGTAAATGATAACTGAAAAGGCGTATGCTAAGATAAATCTGTACCTCGATGTGCTGGGAAAGCGCGAGGACGGGTATCATAATATTTTGAGCGTCATGACCGAGGTCAAAAGCGATAGCTTTTACGATACGGTAACGGTAAGTAAGGCGGAGGGCAGAAGCATGACCTGCACCGACCCGACCTTGACCGTAGGTGACGATAACCTCTGCCTCAAAGCCGCAAACGCTTTCTTCTGCGCTCTCGGAAGCGGCGGCGGATGTTTTATAGAGCTTGAAAAGCACCTGCCCAGAGAGGCAGGACTCGGCGGCGGAAGCTCCGACGCGGCGGCAGTTCTCCGCGCGCTTAACCGACTTTATGATAATGTCTTTACGACCGAAGAGCTATGCAAAATAGGCGCGAAGATCGGCGCCGACGTGCCTTTCTGCGTCGTGGGCGGAACAATGCTCGCCGAGGGAATCGGAGAGATACTCAGTCCGTTTCCGTCATTGCCCGAATGTCATATTGTGATCAGCGGCGGCGTCGGCAAGGTATCGACCCCCGAGGCGTATCGCGTGATCGACAATACGCCACCGTCAGCACGTGGCGACATCAAAGCACTTCGCTCGGCAATCGAAAACCGAGACCTGAAAGAGATCGGCAAGCACCTCTATAACAGATTCGAGGACACCCTGCCGAGCTGTCAGGAAGTCAAAAAAGCGTTCACCGAAAACGGCGCACTAGGAACCCTTATGTCGGGTTCCGGCTCGGCAGTATTCGGAATATTCGACACCGAAAAAGACGCAAAAACGGCACAAAACGGTCTCTTAAACGCCGGTTACAGTGCATTTTTGGCATGAAAATAAATAAAAAATCCACCCGAAAGGGTGGATTTTTATTTGTATCCGAAAACCACGCGATAGTCGCGTTGTTCAAAAAAGGTTAACCGATGAGCAGAAATGACGCAAGTGAATATTGCAGTTTAACGGTAGTTCGTGCCAGCGGCTCCCTCAGGGAGGGAGCTGTCACCGAAGGTGAC
>JAGASS010000042.1 GCA_017621655.1 Clostridia bacterium
GGGACCGCAGACGCTGCGTCTGCGGTGGATGAGGTGTAGGTTGCGAAGCAACCGTATACAAAAGAAAAGAACATCATTTTTTGCGGGCGAGCACAGGCGAGGGTTCCCGAAAATGAGCGAAGCGAGTTTTTGGGGTTCCGAGGTCGCCCCTACAAGAGGATATTGAACGTAAATTTGTAGGGACAGGCAACCTCGGAACCCCCCAAGCTCATTTCATTCGCTTCGGGGAACCCCTCACCTCGACTGTCCGCACGGGAACAATGTAACATTGGTTTTACACGGCGGGAGCAAGCCTCCGCCCTACGGGCTGTCGAGACGTCGCCCCCTAACAAGCGACTGCTGAAACGAAAAAGAGCACCATTTCGGTGCTCTTTTATACTATGTTACTTCGCTTTTTTCTTCTTCACAACTATAACGGTAATGACAACTGCAACCAAGGCAACTGCCGCGACAACGGCAATTATGATAATTACCGCCGTATTGTCGCTTCCCGTCTTGGGGAGAACAACGCCCTCAACATAACCGCAGTTTACGCACTTGTCCATACGCAAGCCGTCCTTATCCTTGGTCGGCTCGGAGATAATCTCACCCTCGACGAGAAAATGCTCGCCGGTTTCGGGAAGCTCATTACCCTGCTTAACGACCTTTTTGCAGTCGTTGCAGTAGGTGTCGCCCGAATATCCGCCCTCGCCGCAGGTGGGTTTCTTTTCGTTCTGAAGAACGGTATTCTTATGCTCACCCGTCGCAGGGATCGAAGTGCCTGAGGCGATCAACGCGCCGCAATCCTTACAGCAGGTGTCACCCGTGTAGCCCTCTCCGCCGCAGGTCGGGGAAAGTGCGCCGACGACTTCGCTCGTTAAGTGATCACACTCGGGGATCGGTCTTTCGCCCGCATTGCCGCAGACGGTGCAGGAGCTTATCTGCTTGTTTCCCTCGGTCTTCCAGACCTCGTAGTTATGCTCGTTCGTCGGGTCAATTTTGGCGCCCGATGCGGTCTTCGTATTACAGTCCTTGCAGTAAGTATCGCCTGAATAGCCCTCTTTTGCACAGGTTGGGGAAAGAGCGTTTCTTATCTCGGTGTTCTTGTGCTCGCAATTCTTCGTTTCAACGGTCTTGCATACCGAGCAGGTACGTGTCTGCTTGCCGTTTACGGTAGTCCATGAGCCGAACTTGTGGTTGCCCGTTGCCTTGATGACTGTGCCTGTAGACATCTTCTTGCCGCAATCCTTGCAGTGTGTATCACCCGTGTAGCCGTCCTTACCGCAGGTCGCGTCGGACTTGTTCTTAATCTCGGTCGACGTGTGCTTGCAGGAGGGATCGCCTGCGGATGCCTTGCCGGAAGGCGTCGTCATTCCCTCGGGAATATCGTAGCCGAGCATGAGCCATGCAAGCTCGGGATAGTCGATAAATACGTTTCTGTTGCCCTGGATAGCACCGATCACCTCGTTACGACCCATTTCCCAGGTGTCAACGGGGTCGAGTTCGCACCATTCAAGAAGCACCTCAACGCTTTCAAAAACCTTATTAAGACTGTCGCAACCCCAATCGGAGTTCCATCTTACGTACATATAAAGACAGATACGCGCAACGTCACCCTTGACGTTGTCGTTCGGCTCGAAGTATGTATTGTTGTAAGTGCCGCCCAGAACCCCCACCGCGGGATCGGTTCCGTATTTTTTGTTTCCGCCGTTTGAATTACCGTATTTCTTGTTTCCGCGGCTACTGTTAACTCCCTTGTCGGAGGGGCGAATGTGATGCATGTCCGCACCGCCCGTTCTGTCTTTGTCATCTTTACCGCCGAGCGATTTAGGCCAGACGTGCTCGCGGTTCCAGCCGTTCCACTGCGCCATGGTCGCCTGATAGCTCGTGTAGATAAGAGTTACCTTGCCGTTATTTTCTTCGCAGTCTGTCAGATCTGCCTTGTAATGACAGTCGTTGTAAGTTGACAGATACGTGTGAGTCTCCGTCATAAGCTCCTGAAGCGCGTCGAATAGCGCGTCCTCCGAGAGATCGTCGAGCTTATCGTATGTATAATTACCCGTATAATATTTGCTTGCGCCCGTTCCCTCAAGCGTTATGCAAACGACGTCGCGCGTGCCGGAGTTCGACTCCTTCGAGTAAACGAGCGTCGCCGCTGACGCGGGAGTGCTGAACGGCAGAGCCGTAATTATCAGGGCAAATACAAGCAGTAATGCCGCCGAAATGCGCTTAAAATTCTTCATTATTTCTTCCTCGTTTTTTGATTTTTGTTAAGGAATCCGACGTAATCAATATCGTCCATAAATCTTTTTTTCGACCTTTTGCCCTTGTAGTTCATCATGTCCCCGGGTCTGTAGGAGGGTGAGTCGAAGAGCTTGTGATGAACGATGAACGGGCGCTCAAGATCGCATTTTCCCGTTATCAGAAGCTTATTTTCATAAGGAAGCGCCTCAAAACGCTCAATGTCCTCGCGCGTGATATCGGAGTTCAGCATTATTACGAAAAGATTGCCGTAATCGACTCTTTTCTTTCGCTCGTTCCATTTTTCACGGAATTCCTCAAAGGTCGCGTAGTGGTTCCCGTAAAAACGAACCGTCTTGCCGCCGTAGGAAAGATCGCCGACGGGATAGGAATAGCCGCTGTCGGTCACCTCTTTTATGTCGACCGAAAGAAAACCGCTGAGGTTCTCAAGAAAGTCGAGATAATCGCTTTTCGATACCCACATATTGATGGTGGGCGAGGTGAATTTAAGGCCGAGATTATGGTAAATAAGACCGCCCATGCAGGTGTCTGCAATAACGGTCGGAGACGGATTTTTAAGGCGTCTGCGAAGCCGCTTCAGGTATCTGTTACGCCGAGCGTCGACGGCTTTTTGGACGTACTTTTTAATAAAATTCATAATTATTTCCGATTATTTTAGTGAGCGTGTGCCTGCACAGCCCCAATTTACATTTTACCATACTTTCTTTATGCTGGCAATAGCTTTTCGGAAATATGTATGAAGAGCCGAAAAAACAGGTTGTCGAGTTAGGCGATCTATGGTATAATAGCTTTAACAGAAAGGAGGTTTCCGATGAAAAAACGTAATAACCTCTTAAAAATGATATTTGCGGCGCTCTTCCTTGCGCTTGCCTACGTGATGCCTTTTCTGACAGGACAGATACCGAAGCTCGGCTCGATGCTCTGTCCGATGCACGTTCCGATCCTGCTCTGCGGATTTATTTGCGGCTGGCAGTGGGGCTTGGTAATTGGACTGATAGCACCGCTTATGCGTTCCCTGACGCTCGGAATGCCGCCGCTTTTTCCCGTTGCGGTTTGCATGGCGGCTGAGCTTGCCGCGTACGGAGCATTTTCGGGACTGATGCACAGAGCTCTTCCGAAAAAGAAGCCGTATATCTATTGCTCGTTGCTCTTGGCTATGGTCGTGGGAAGACTTATATGGGGCGCGGCGATGTTCGCGTGCATTGGAATGAACGGCGGAAGCTTTACCTTGAGTGCATTCCTTTCCGGCGCGGTAATAAACGCAGTTCCGGGTATTATAGTACAGATAGTTCTGGTTCCGATACTCGTAATGCTGCTTGAAAGAGTGACGGAAAAAGAACAGGGAAGACCTTTATGAAAGAAAACGAAAACACAGAAGAAATGAAGCAACAGTATAAGGAGCTGCTTTCGAAAATAGACGGACTCATAGCAAGGGGCAACGCGGTCGTTGCTATCGAGGGCGGAAGCGCAAGCGGAAAAACTACGCTTGCAAAAATGCTTTCTGACGTGTATGACTGTACAGTGTTCCACATGGACGATTTCTTTCTTCGCCCCGAGCAGAGGACGAAGGAGCGCTATGAGGAGGCGGGCGGAAACGTTGACCGCGAACGGTTTTTGAGCGAGGTTCTGATCCCGCTGAAAAACGGCGAGCAGATAAAATACCGTAAATTTGACTGCTCAACAATGACTTTAACGGACGAAGAAACCGTGATCCCCAAAAAGCTTACCGTGATTGAGGGTGCGTATTCAATGCACCCCGAGCTTGCTGAGTATTACGATCTTTCCGTTTTTCTTGATATTTCTCCCGAGCTTCAAAGGGAGAGGATCCTGCGCCGCAACGGCGAAAAAATGGCAGCTCGCTTTTTTAACGAATGGATACCGCTTGAAGAGAAATACTTTTCTCTTACCGACGCAAAAAACCGTTGTGATGTCTTAATTTCATAATAAAAAAGACCGATTCCTCTTGGAATCGGTCTTTTGAATGCCGAAATTCAAATTACGAACTGCACCGTAAAGAACGCCGCGTAGATAACGAGAAGCAAAATTCCCTGAGTACGCGTCAGCTTTTTTGAAATAAGCGTCGGTACGGTAAGAAGCGCCATAACGGTAAGCATTACCGGGATGTCGATAACGAGCGACGAATTGATGCCGAACACCGTTTTTTCGCTCGGTATCGGGAAGGGAGAAACAACGGAGGAAACTCCGCTGACGAGCACGAGATTAAAGATGTTCGCGCCGATAACGTTTCCGAGCGAGAGCGCGCCGTGTCCCTTGACGATCGAGGTGATCGCGGTAACAAGCTCGGGAAGCGACGTGCCGATAGCGATGAAGGTCATACCGATTACCGACTCGGGTACTCCGAGTGCCTCTGCGATAATGATTCCGTTATCTACGAGCAGATCGGCACCAAATGCGATTATTGCCGCACCGATAACGATCATGACGATCTCAAGAGCAAGCCCCTTTTTCTCATGCGGCTCGTCGAGGGTGGTCTCATCGTGATGAGCGTTTTTCAGCGCCGTATAGACCGAAATTCCGATGTAAGCTGCACATATCGCAAGGAGTATGATTCCGACGATCCTCGAAAATTCACCGAAGAAATAGGCAACGGCAGAATATATCGCGGCGGCGAAAAAGAAGACGCAGACGGGCAAAACAAACGATTTGCGCTCGATCTTTGACGGACGGAGAGTAACTGTGATAGCCGCGATCAGCGCAGTGTTGCAAATTATTGAACCGATCGCGTTGCCGTAAGCGATCTGACCGTGACCGGCAAGAGCGTCTGTTGCCGAGACCATGACCTCGGGGAGCGTCGTTCCGATAGAAACGACAGTAGCACCGATCAGTATATCGGGAATGCGAAAGCGCTTTGCTATTCCCGTTGCGCCGTCGACGAACCAGTCGCCGCCCTTGATGAGCAGGATAAGTCCGACGACAAACCAAAGGACAGTTAAAAACATTGTAGATCCTTACTCGCGGCTCTTCTTTTTGTTGACCGCGTAATTTTTGGATTTTCTGAAGTATATCTCGTTTCCGATAACGAAGATGAGAGATACCGCCATTACGAAATAATAGCTGAGAAGTCGCCAGATGAGCATAACGCCGTTTGCGGTCGGTACGACGGTAGAAATGATAGCGTCACCAACGATGAAGATAATAACCGACTTGAACACCTGAGAGGCAGAGCCCTCAACACCGCCCGACGCACCGGGAGTCGGAATGAAGCCGACGGCGGTAAGCGCAAAGGAGGTCGCGCAAAGTATCATGAAGAACTGCGAGGGATCAGCCGAAATGCCCATCGCGCGAAGAATGAAAAAGCTTGAGCCGTAGAAAAATGCAAAGGAGCAGATCTTGGTAAGAAGCGCAAGGAGGAAATGTCCTTTTTTCTTGGTTAGATCGTGGAACGCCTCCTGAACCTGCTCAAAATAGATCTTTGCGTCCTCTGCCTTCGGCTCGAGCCACTTGAAGATCTTAAATTTGCAGAGCCAATAAACGAATCTTACAAGACCGTTTCTGAGCTTTTTGCTCGTTCCGAGCGAAATCATAACGACGAGGACTGCGAAGTTCAGCGCATAGCCGACGATGATTATCGGGATCCATACGGGGTTGACGTTTGCGGTAAAGGTATCGAAATAAAAAATTCCGAGGAGCGAATATCCGGTCGTGACTGCCATGTATATGATGAGGTTCGTAAGAAGCAGACCCGTCGAATCGGCGAGCTTGACCTTGGCACGCGAATAGGAATGTGCCTGGAAGGGCTGACCGCCCGTCGCAAGGGGAGTGATTCCGTTAAAGAAATGCTCGGTCATCGCTATAGAATATGTAAGGGGCATTGAAATGTCACACCCCTTCGACTTCGTGAGAATACAGAGAGAAAGCGGATATAATGCCATATAAGTAAGAAGCATAGACATTGAGACGAAAACATATTTCAGCTCAACTTGCTTGAGCTGCTCGAAAATGCTCGGCAGATCGTTAAAAGAAAGCACGGTGATGAAAAGGAGAAGTGCGATAATTCCGTATAATACGAAAAGTGCGATCTTTTTGGGGTTAAGCGGATTTTTGACCGTGTTATTATCCATTGAAAGCTCCTTTGGAGTGGATTTCTCTGTCGCAAAAGCTATCATAAATTCCATTATAACATAAATCAAATAAAAACTCAATGCTTTTTCCGAAATTTCCGCTTGGCTTTTGTCGTCGGCTCACAAAAATTTTTCAAATATATTTACTTGTCAAAGAAAATATGTTAAACTGATCACAAAGTAAGACTTTGAGAAAGGGAAACTGAATATGCAAAAGGTACAAGTGGTATTGCCCGAGAAATTCGATCTGGTGGTTGGAGATACCTTCCAGCTGTTTTTCAGAGGAATCATAGAGGCGGTAGATCCCTATATATACGATATTATGGCAGTTTGCGAAAAGGGACATAATTATCCTAGATATTTTGAATATACACCCGAAGAAGAGGGCGCACATAAGCTTACGGTCACGGTGTATGATAACGATAAGACGCCACTTGGCTCGGGCGAGACGATGCTCTACGTACATAAAGCAAAGATGTCGCCCGAAAAAGAGGTCAATATCCTATGTATGGGAGACTCTCTTACGGCAGGCGGTATCTGGCCGAGCGAAGCTCACCGCCGACTTACGGCAACCGACGGTACGCCCTGCGGTCTCGGTCTGACCGGCTTCAACTTCATAGGCACTAAAAAGCTCGGTGAAGCGTGCTACGAGGGCTACGGCGGATGGAGCTGGGGAACCTATATCATCAGAGGCAGAGAAAGATTCGCTGCTGTCTGGATCGAGTGCGAGCATAACAAAACAGCGGACGATCAGCATTCGACGTGGGTCGACGAGGACGGTAACCTGTGGCAGCTCGAAACCATCGAGTCCGATCGCTTGAAGTTTAACAGGGTAACGCACGAAAACCCGAAGCCGAGCGCGGGAAGCGTCATCAAGCACGCGAAAAACGCTGTGAATAAGGAAGAGATCCGTGTAAAGGACTCCGAATACGAAATATCCAATCCCTTCTGGAGTGACGAGACGGGCGGACTTGATTTCGTCGATTACTGTAAGCGGCTGAACGTGCCGTCGATAGACGCAGTTTACATTCTCTTGACGTGGAACGGTCTATGGGGCGATCCCCTTAAGCCGTGGACTTTAGGGCCGAGCATCGTTGCGCAGGGAAAGGTTTTCGTTGATGCTCTGCATAAGCAGTACCCGAACGCAAAGATCAAGATAATGGGAGTGCAGGTCCCCTCAATAACGGGAGGCAACGGAGCAAACAACGGCGCAGAGCTTCCGTACAGCGACGATTACGGTCTTACCAAATTCGTGTTTGCGCTGAACCGCGCATATGAGGCGTGGGCAAACGAAGAAGCGTATCGCGATTTCCTCGAATTCATCAATATTTCGGGACAGTTTGACAGCGAATACAATATGCCGTATACCGAAAAGCCGGTGAATACGAGAAGCAAGGCGACCGAAAGATTCGGAACGAACGGAGTTCATCCCACAACGGAGGGCTATCTTCAGATCGCAGACGCGGTATACCGCAATATGGTCAAGACCTTCTGCGTTTAAGACGCACAAAAATAAAACAAAAACACGGCTCGGGGCTTATGCTCCGAGCCGATTTAATTATTCAATTGTCAAAAAGACCTCATTACAGCTCAAGATCGATTGCCAACCATTTTACCCGATTGCTTCGATTACTATTTTCCAGCCCATTTTCGAGCCGCCCCAACCGTTAGCATTTATAACAATGCTACCGTTGTTGACAGGACCCTTTATAACTGTAACTTCGCTTGTTCCTGCTACATAATCGCAAAAAATCATAGGTTGATACCCGGTCGTGCCATCACTAAAGTACATAGTAACGTTGTCGTTACCGGAAGTCATCGTGCAAGTGAATCTAAATGTTCCGTGCGGTAATGTGATATTATTCTTCACCTCGGAACCCTTTCCCGAATATGTTATCGTCTTAAACGTAATCGTACCGCATCTTGAACATTTTGCGGTGTCGGTTGTATGACCGAGAGCGCTTCCGGACGTCTTTCCGCAGTTTTTACAGGTTTTTGCTTTTGTACACGTCGCAGAGGAGTAGTTATGACCGATTGCTTTAATGTCATCACGATAGCTGCGGTCACAGGTAGAACACTTATATTCCTTGAAGCCGCCCGCTTCGCAAGTGGCATTCCTTGAATTAACTACCTTGTATTCGTGCTTACCTGTTGCCGCGATGTTTGCTCGGTAAGTCTGTCCGCAATCACTGCATTTATAATCCTTATAACCGTTCTTTGCACAGGTAGCATTCTCGGAAGCGATGACCTCGTAATTATGCGCGTGAAAAAGTTCGGCGCTGTCCTTGTAACCCCATATCTTCTCAAACAAAGCGTTGGCCTCATCCCACCTCTTTTCTGCCCTCAAGGCAGTTGCCTGAATATATAGGCATTCCATCGCCTTTTCGGAAGAGTCTTTGTAACTTCCGAGCTTGGAGTAAATATCGTAAGCGGCAGAGTAATTCTGCTCATCGAAGAGCTTTTCTGCCTTGTTATAATTATTTCTCGGCAGAATGAATCCGAAGAAAATAATAGAGAAGAGAACAGCTGCGAGAATGATCAATATGAGTATTTTTATAAGGGTGTTCTTCTTCCTTTTCTTGGCGGCAAGGGTTTCCTTTTCGGCATATAACAGTCGCTCGCAGGTGTCCCTCTGCACAGTGGAATCTTTATAGTCTTTAATAGACTCGAAACCGTCAATCGCTTTTTCCAATGCGGCGAGGCGGTAGTTGGTTTCAGAATTCATCAGTACTAAAGAATGCTGATAAACCACTTCCTTTTTTGCGGCTTCTGCTTTGTCGGAGCAGAGAAGGGAAAGCTGTCCGGCGTCTTTGAAGTCTGATATACTGTCAAACAACTTCTTTGCTGCCGCAAAGTCTTTCGCCGTAGTGCCGGTATTCATTTTGGCAACGGCTTGGTCGTATACCGATTTAACACCGTTTTTATTGACGGCTTCCGCATATCCTTCAAGAGTTGCTCTTAATTGTGGATTCGCAAAGCGGACCGCTTTCTCGTAGTTGGGGGAATTGTCGAAGCTGTCGTCAAGCCGAGCCAGATCCTCCTGCTTTCGCACACCGCGTTCGATAAGCAGCTTTGCAACGTAAATCATCGGATGCTTCGGCGCGATGCAGACGACCTGTTCAAGCAGCTGCTGCGCTTTTTGAGTATTGCCGTCTTCAATAAGAAGGAGAGCGTAGTCGATGGTCGCCTCAATACTGTTGCCGCCGTTTGCCGTGCTTTCTCTTTTTTCTGCAACTTTGCCGTCAGACAGGATCTTCTTAATGCCGTGAACTAAGTCCTGCATAAATCCAAGCTTGGACATATCCTGCGCCTGCAAATGCGAAAATGCTTCGGGCAGGTCGTAGGGATCCATATCCTTATACGCAGGAATGAGCGTATTTCTTTTACCGTTACGAATGAGGGAAAGGTATCTGCTCCATTCATTCTTCACCCAAACGGCATTGAAGTGTTCGGGCTTGGTGCCGAGCACGACCATGACCCTTGCCGAGTTAAGCGCGGCAAAAATGATCGGCTCGTACTCCTGACCGAGCTTATCCTCGAGTGTAATACGCGAGAAGAATACCTTGTATCCTTCGCGGGTAAGCTCGTTGTAAAGATCGGTTGCCAAAACGCTGTCGGGAGTTCGGCGACCGTTATTGTCGGTTTCTTTGTAGCAGATAAAGACGTCGAATGGGTCTTCCGATCGAGACACCTCCAAAATTCCCTTCTGAATGTCGTCGATCTCCTTTGCTTCCTGTTCATAAATAACCTTTTGAGCATCGTCGGCATACAGAATAGCCGACTTATAATCCTCATCGGAGAAGATAGAGGTATATTGTGCTCGATTAATGGTAGGAATACGACGGCGAGTGGCAGGGTCCTCAACATACTCAATACCGTAACGGCAGAGAACTATAGACCAGTATGCTTCACTATCGCTCCTATCCTCGCTTAATATTTGCTCGTAAAAGCTTAACGCCTTGTCATAATCATTGTTCCTGCGGAAATGATTGGCGCGGTCATATAGGTTGGTTATTCGTTCGTCGGACAGTCTCGGCAACGTTTGCTTTGTGCCGCAATACTCACATTGTACTACGGTCGTACCGGTAATTATTTCAAGACTGCCACCGCACATTTTGCACTTGAATAAAGACATTTCGTCACCCCTTTTAGTGAGAATATTCCGTCCCGTTATTTAGTCAATTTGGCCTTACTGTTTCTTAGGTCGATAAGGGAAAGCAGTTCGTCAGCAATAGGGGCGGCAAGCTCAATATCTTCGCCAACGATCGCATTTTCAAAATCAGAAAAACCGTTCCTAATTTTCTTCTCAACCTCAACGAGCGCCGCATTGGACATTGGCTCGGAATAGCGAATCGCGTCATAAACCTTTTTCGTGAGAGACTTGAGCTCTGTTGTCTTTGATGCCTTCATCAGATGTTCGGCATCTGCGGTAAGGGACTTGATGAAGATGGTCTTGCCCTTAACTTTTTGGTCGGTGTCGGCAACGACTGACGCTGCGAATGTTGCCGAAATAACCGCGATGGCGGTAATCGCAAGAACAAGCACACAAACAATAATGCCAACCCAGTTAGGCAAATTAGGAATTGCCATGCAAGCGGTTCCTGCAATGAGCATAACAATTAAACCGGCATAACTAATGGTTACAAGAGGAGTTTTATAAAACACCTTTTGCTTATCGCCGGGTTTGAATGCGAAGAATGCACACACTAATTGACCGATGAAAGCAATTGTGATGAATATGTATCCTACCCAGAATGCTCCACCGAACTTGGTCATTCCACCCGCTTCGTTTGGTGTAACAAATACAATTACGTTAAATAGGGCAAGGCATATTGCCCAGATCGTTGAGAACAGCCCGATCGTTTTTTTCATTTTGTCTCGCTCCTTATAAAATCTCGGAAAGCAGTTTTGCTTTCATAGCATTATATTCTTCATCGGACAGCAGTCCCGCATCCTTCATCAGCGAAAGCTTTTCTACCTTTGTTTTGAATGCTGACATATCGTTAACGGGGTCGGAAGCCGCAGGAGCAGCAGAGTTCATTGCATCGTTGACCATACCGCCGACCATACCGCCAACGGCGCCGCCGACACCTGCCATTGTTCCAAAGCCAACACCCATATTGGTAAACTCACCGACCGCCTCATTCTGTGCTACCTTTTCAGCAACGTCGAAACCTCTCTCCTGCTGGTAGGTGTAACCTTCCTGTGCTCGTTTGGTTGCTTGTGCCTTGGAATCAATAACGGTCTTTTGAGCTTCGGTCTCAGCATTAATAATCTCTGTCTGTTGACGAAGTTTTGCTTCAGCGACATCTGCATACTGACGGAAATGCAGTTCCTTGAATTTTTCATACTGTCTGTCGCCATCGGGTTTCATAATGGTGGTGACGAAGAACTGCTCGAGCGCCACACCGTAGTCTGCAAAATCGTTTACAAGAAGATTCTTGATGGCGTTCGAGAACATAGTTAGGTTCTCGTCAATCTCAAAGATGTTAATGTTGTTCGTCTTCATGACCTGTGCGATATAAGTCTTAACACGGGTCATAAGGAAGGAACGGAAGTAATTGGTTAATTGCTGTTGACCGAGATAGCTTTCGGTGCCAACCAATTTCAGAAGAAGCTTTCGGCTATCCTCGGCGCGGAGAGACATCTCGCCGGATGCGCCGATAGAAATCGGGAAGCCATAGACCGGCTCTATGTACTGAACACGGGAATCTGTGCCCCATTTAATATTCATCTGCTCGGTCTTGTTGATGAAATAGACCTCGCAGTGGAAGGGAGACTTGTCATCGGTTGCCTTATTGAGGACTTTACCAATAAGAGGGATGTTCTGAGTTTCAAGGGTGTAACGACCGGCACCGAACATATCGAGTGCCTGACCGTTCATAAAGAAGATCGCTTCCTGACTTTCGTGAACGATCAACTGAGTAAGATAATTAAAATCCTCGCATGGGTGCTTCCAGATAAAGGTGGTGTTATCACCTTCGTATTTGATAATATCTGCTATTTTCATTTCATCATCCTCCAATATCAATATTCTTTAATCTCCAAATTATCAACAGCAAAGGCGAGACACTTCTGAATAACCTCGTTTCTTGTTCTTCCGGTCTGCTCGGCGATCTCATCAAGCTTCTTTACGAGTTCGTCCGGCAGGCGTATAGATACCACGGTAGAATCACCTCGATACTTTTTGGAAGAAATAATCAATTTTTCATTCGGCATAATACTTCTCCTTATAATGCAATCTACATTTCAATTATATTACAAATGTAGTGTGTTTGTCAACCTTTGTCTTTTAAGTTTTGAAAA
Organism: Clostridia bacterium; assembly: GCA_017621655.1. Classification (GTDB taxonomy): domain Bacteria; phylum Bacillota; class Clostridia; order Oscillospirales; family CAG-272; genus Colimorpha_A. Next base: position 12,630 of record JAGASS010000042.1, read on the forward strand.
AAGTTCATTTCGCGGTTTTGATTCAATGGTTTTATTGTGTCTATGGGGCGGGAAAAGGAATAAATACAAAAACACGGCTCGGGGCTTATGCTCCGAGCCGATTTAATTATTCAATTTCCTGTTCCAAGGAGTCAAATTCGGGAGTACTGAAAAATTCGCCAAGCGTTATCTCCAAGCCGTCACACAATTTCTTTATCGTGACAGCCCCCGGATTTTGACTTTTTTCATTCAAAATACTGTAAACAGTAGACGGAGAAACACCTGAAATATTTGCAAGCTCGTTAACGGCAATGCCGCGTTCCTTGCACAGCTGAAGTATTCGATTTGCAATAGCTTCTTTTGCGCGCATAGCAAAATTCCCCCTCTTTGCGATTTATCGTAAATTATTTTACCCAAATTTGCGATAAATCGTGTGGGATATATCGTAAATTTAAGAAAATCGTGTTAGAATTACGACATATCGTAAAGAGGGGGCGAAAATATGGTTTGTACTTTTTTCGGTCATAAGGATGTCGGTGAACTAAACGCAGAAACACTGAAAAACGCTATCGAGGAGCTTATTAAAAGCGGTGTCGATACTTTTTACGTCGGGCATCAGGGGAATTTTGACAGTATGGCTTGCAGCTGCTTACTGAAACTTAAAACGGTATATCCGCATATCAAATTTTGGATAGTGCTTGCGTATATGCCGACATATACAACCAAAAACGAGTTATATTGCGACTACAGTGTTTTTCCGGAGGAGCTTGAGACGGTACATCCGAAATTCGCTATTGAAAAAAGAAACAGATGGCTCATTGACCGCGCGGACTGTTGCATCTGCTACGTTAATAACACTTGGGGCGGGGCGTATAAATTCGCGTGCCTGGCGAAAAAGCGCGGACTTACCGTAATTAACCTCGGCGGCGCGAAACTGTAAAAGACAAAAAATCGGCTCGGAGGTTATCCCTCCGAGCCGATTTACATTATTTGTTTATTCCCACTCGCTTACCAAATCTATCTCTGGTGTCTATAAGTGGCGAATAAAGGTCAATTTACGGCAGTTTTGGCTCTAAATTGTGCCTGATTCTCTCTTGTCTCACTGGTCTCAGAGCGCGTGTCCTCATTTTGACCTCACGATTTGTCCTCACACGATGGTGAAAACAGAGCGTTTGGAGCCTTATTACTGCTTCGGAGTAATGAGGACAGTCTCTGATGTCTCACAGATGGCTTTTGAGTGGGACTTTTTCTCATTAGCCAAGGTGAATTATTGCGGACAGAAGTTTCGACTGGCTTGCAGGTGATACCTCCTGTAAGCGTCCTCAGTATAGCACACATGATAAGAAATTGCAACGATGCAGAAAAGGGACTGTGCAAAAACACAGCCCCTTTTATTATTACCTGCCATGGCGGAGACGCAGTACATAATCATATCCAGGTCTATTACACCGGTCGCACGGCTCTTTGACCTTCTGGAAAGGATCTAATCTGCTGATGCGAAACGATCCACTGTTCATGTATTCGTTTACGCATTTCGGACACAGACAACGAACATCATCCTTGTTAGTACCGTAGACCCAAAGGCCGAAGGTTTTCTTTATGCCGATCTCCAATGCCCGAAGAGTCGGTTTGTCATTGACGGTTCCGATATAATCGTCAAGCTCGTCTTGGTTGATGGTGCGGATTTGCTCTAACATAACTGTAGACGGCTGGGACAACCCATACCTATCACCCAAATAGATATGGGACGGAAGATGCAACCCTTTTTGCCCGGATGTAATGGTTGCGATAACGGTTGTCGTACTGTTTGCATTAAAGTTATCAGCTTGGATTACCAACGCGGGTCTGTGACCGTTTTGGACGCTACCGCTGTTGATGCCAAAGTTAAACCAAAAAATATCTCCACGCTTTACGCTTTTCATATATGTACCTGCTTTCTATTAGTTTTATGTATTAACCCCAGATGGGATCGTCATAGGGATCAAAATTCTCGGCATTCAGATACTTAGCCAGCTTTGCTAAGGAACGCTCAACGCTCTGCTGAACGGCCTGCGTAGAGACCTTTTCTTCTCGCGCAATTTCCGCAAAGCTCATGCCGTCAAAGTAATACTTTTCAATTCTGATGCGCCGCTTCGGAGCCAATTGCTCAAGTGCAAGGTAAAGCTTTGTCCAGTTCGGCTTCCCCTCGAAAGGATCGATTAACAGGATCGTATCGTTACACTTTTCAGAGAGATCATCCTCATAGGAAAAAGGTACGATATCTGTTGAACAGCGCCGCCGATGGCTGCGGTCGTTGTTGCGAGATTTCCTTATGGGGTCATACTGTTCCTTGGTCATAAAAACAAAAGGTTCGTACTTTCTGATGATCGACTCATATTTCGTCCGAAGTTCTGCTTCGGTAAGCGAAGTAAAGATTGCCCATTCTTCAATGCCTGTGAAGTTGGGGTACTCCATGGGAAGATTGATTACATGGCACTCCTCTTTGAAAGAGATTTCGAGTGCATAGGTGATGTTATTAGTCATTGTTGTTCCTCCGTTTTCTGAAATCTGATTTGTGGTGAAGTCAGATTTCAGAGCGGAGGAGCGCGGCATCTACAGAAGATGCCGGAAACAAAAAAAGAGCAGCCATCCGCAAAGATGACTGCTCTGTAGGTTCGTTCTCTCATAAACGAAAACCCCCGTGAACTTACTTGCAAGGCAATTTGTCTTTGCCTCGTCAAGGTAATTCACGGGGATTGTATGA
>JAGASS010000043.1 GCA_017621655.1 Clostridia bacterium
CACCAAAACCACGCGATAGTCGCGTGGTTCAAAAAAGGTTAACCGATGAACAGAAATGATGTAAAGAAAAAATGTAGTTTAAGGGTAGTATGTGCCAATGGCTCCAACTCCGGAGTAGTTTGCTGCGCAACCTACGGGAGCTGTCACCGAAGGTGACTGAAGGAGCCATCGGGCGAGAAACGTCCGATAGAAGATATTTACAGAACCGCCCTAATTAGAAGGGCAACGCTCTATAATTCCATTCATCGCGTGCTCCTTCCGTCTTTTTGCTTCGCAAAAATCCACCTCCCTCCCGGAGGGAGGCGATGAAACGTCCCTGAATCCATTTATGGGTAGCAAGTATCCAATGCGTGGCTGGCAGGCCAATTTAAGGCGCACTTGTGCGCAGCCAGTAGTATTAGGGCTACGCCCGAAAATGAAATACCCCCCGCTATGCGGGGGGATGTTTATTCTTTTGCGATTGGTTTTCTTTTGAGAATGCTTCGGAAAAATGCGTTTACGACGGCGACCGTCACGGCGATTATTCCCGAAATAATAAGCGTTTTCGTTCCTTCCGATGCGAATCCGCTCATATCGCTTCGCACGAGACAGAGCATCGTTCTGTATAGACCGAGTCCCGGAACGAGAGGAATGACCGCGGGAAAAATGAATATCGTTGCAGGCATTTTGCAGGCACGCGCCAGCACCTCGGCTGAAAGTGCCGCAAAGCATGACGCGGCAAGATAGCCCATATATTCCGATTCAATCGAAAGGAATGCAGTTCTGAATACGATATAGGTGAGTGCCGATGAGAGCGATGAGATCCAAAGCGCTTTTTTCGGAAGCTGCATTATGATGCAGTAGAATATCGTTGCGCCGAAGCAGGCAACGAAGTCGCGGAGGTAGTAGATAAACATTATATCGCACCTCCCATATTCATATACGCTATAAGCACGACGCCGACGCCGCCCGCGATGCCGATTGCGATAAGGAGCGTTTCAACAACTCGGACGGTTCCCGAAATAAGGTCGCCCATTACTGTGTCGCGTATTGCGTTTGTGAAGGACAGTCCCGGGAGAAGCGGCATTATCGAGCCGATGATTATGGGATCAATATTACCTATTCCCGAGAAATGCACCGACGCAACCGTTATAAGCGCGATGAGGAGCGAGGAGAGGAAGGTGACTGTGAATTGGTATGAATTTTTAAGCCGCGATGACATCCCGACCCACTGCGAAACTACAGTTGCGCCGAAGGCGACGAGCATATCGAAGAGGCACGTTAAGTTAAGGATCGGCTCAAAGAGCAACGTAAACAGCGCGGCTGAAAGACCCGATGCGAGTATTACTGCCGCCTTTGAATAGAGGATGCTCGAACGGAGCTTCGTCAGGTTTTCGTGAAGCTCGGTAAGGGTTATTTTTCCTGCCGAGAAGCTTCTTGAATATGCGTTTGCTCTTTCGACCTTGTATAGGTTTACGCCTCTTATCTTGATTCTCGCCGCGGCTGATATTTTCTTACCCTCGCAGTCCTTGACTGTGAGGAATGCGCCTGTCGGCAGAACTATCGCTTCGGCATCTTTGCCGCCGCTTTTACATATTATCGTCGCGATCTCCTCTGCGCGCGAGGTCTCGCCGCCGCTTTCGAGTACGATCAGTGCGGCAAGCTGTGCCGTATCGAGCAGAAGGTCGGTGGTTTCTACGCAGTTATTCATATCGAATCCGCCACCGTTACGCTTTTCAGCTTATTTGCTATTGTCATTGAAATATCGTCGAAAACTCGGTTGAAGAAGCAGTCGCAATGCTCGTTTACGCCGTCGTGACGGCATACGAAATCGTCGCCGAGGCATTTCGACATTACGATAGGTCCTTCGATTACCTCAAGTATGTCGAGAAGCGTTATTTCCTTCGGGTCACGCGAGAGGGCGTAGCCGCCGTTTGCGCCCTTTTTCGACATTACGAGTCCGCTTGTGACGAGCTTGCCGAGGATCTTTAAGGTGAATCTTTGCGGTACGGATGCACTTTCCGCGATGGTTGACGCGTCGGTCAGCTCACCCTTGCGGGCAAGTGCGCGCATTATGCGGAAAGCGTAGTCTGTTTCCATGTTTATTTTCATTTTTTGTGTCCTGATTTTTTGGATAGGTTTGTAGTATGATTATATTATTGTTATTGAAATTTGTCAAGATAAGTTTTTTCCGCTTTTCTTTGCCCACGCAAATGAAACAAGCAGTTTTGCTTCGCAAACCTGCGCAAAAGAAAGCGCGCCAAGGTGACAACCGATGAAAATTTGCCTTCGCAAATTTTCACACGTTTTCCCCTTTGGAAACCCCTTTCGGTTTAAGGAAGCTTCGTGACGTTGTTCTGCCTCGCCCTTCGGGAGAGGTGCCCCGAAGGGGCGGAGAGGGTGTAGGGACCGTCGAGGTAGGGGTTCCCCGAAACGAGCGAATGCGAGTTTTGGGGGTTTACGTGGCCGCCGGTCCCTACAAACAAAAATGGTGAAGCGCCTAATTAAATTCAAACAATTCGAACAAAAAAACACCGCTTGCAAAAGTTATAAAAAGTTTATATATCACATTTTGAGATAAAATCGCTTTTATGAAACAGTCCTGTGTTATAATACTTCAACAACAATCACAAAAGGAGCACAACAATGCAAAAAATACTTGAAGAATTATGGTACGGAAATCTATGCCCAATCGAAAACTACCGTGAATCGTGTGAGCAGATGTCGGATTTGATAGAATACATAAAAAGGCACAGAAAAGATCTGAAAGACACAATGACTGATGAACAAAAGGCGATATTTGAAAAGCTTGACGACTGTGAGGATGAGCTTGAAAATATGAGTCAGCGAGAGATATTTGCTTACGGCTTTCGTCTCGGCGCGAGGATAGCTATTGAGATTATGAGATTTGACCTTGATTAATAAAAAACACCGCCGTGGCGGTGTTTTTTGATCATTTCTTTTTCACTTTTTTCTTGCAGAGAAGCACGTATACCGTTGTGATAACTATGACCGAACCGATGAGGATCGCGAACATTGTTCCCTCGTTCAGGTTATGTCCGAAGAACTCGGGCTTCGCGTCGAAGGCGGTCTTAAGACCTTCGATCGCTTCGCTCGGTATTTTGCCGTCAAGCTCCTTATAGACGCCCTGCATGAGGTGCAGGTGAAGCAGCGACGTGCCGTATGTGCCGGGGAGCAGGGAAATGAATGTCCTTATTGCGGGCGCGAATTCCGAGATCGGCATATATGCGCCGCAGATGAAGCCGTAGACCGAGCTTACTATCGTGCCGACTGCCGAGATCTGTCCCTGTGTAGACAGGAAGTGGTTGATTATTGAGGAAAGCGACGTGCCGAATAGGACGAGAAGCACGGTATCGAATACCGTCATTATCGCGTCGTACGCCGAGAGATACCAGCCGCCGGATGCCATTATGATAAAACAGATGATGAGCGCGACGAGGCATATTATCAGCGTCGATATTGCCGACGCTATATAGTAGGAGAGTGACAGCACCGTTCCCGACACGGGCGAAACGTCGATGTCGGAACGGCTTCCGTTCACCTTATCGGATACCATCAAAAGATTTGAGCAGAACGAGATCGTTACGGTACAAACGCCGAGAAGCGACGAGAAGAGCCAGCCGTTGACAAATGCGTTTTCGAGCGATTTTGCCACGGTCGTTCCCTCGGGAATTGCCGATGCGAACGCGTCGCGGTAGACCTCACCGAGGAAGGTGATGAAGAGCATTATGAGGATAAGCGGCGTTATGAGGGAGGTAAAGAACGCTCCCTTATCGTTGAAGAACAGCTTTACGTTTCTTCTTATAAGTGCGCGAAGTGTTTTCATTTCGTCTCACCTCCGTTCAGGTGCTTACCGGTTACGGCGAGGAAGACGTCGTCCATTTTGCCCTTCGTCAGCTCGTAATCGCGGAATATCCGGGGCGCTTTCGTAATAAGAGCGGTCGCGTCTGCGGTCTTTTTCAGGGTGAGGGCAAATCCGTCGTGAGTTTTATTATACGGAACGCCGAGGGATTTTACCTCGTCCTCGGTGACCGAATAGAGCGTGAGTGTGTCGGACGCGTAGCGGTTTTTCAGTTCAAGCGGAGAGCCCTCTGCAGATATTCTTCCCGAATCGAGAATGACAATATTGTCTGCCTCTGCCGCCTCCTCCATATAGTGGGTCGTTAAGAAAACGGTGATGTTTTCGCTTGCGCGCAGGTCGTTTATGACGCGCCAGACGGTCTGTCTTGTCTGGGGGTCAAGACCCGTTGTCGGCTCATCGAGAATTAGTATCTCGGGGCGGTGAAGCAGTGCGCGTGCGATGTCTATACGGCGCCTCTGTCCGCCCGAAAGCTTGCCGACGGGGCGGCGGAGGATTTCCTTAAGCTCGAGAAGCTCGGTCAGCTCTGCCAGGCGCTTTTCAAATGCCTTGCCCGTTATTCCGTAGAGCGCGGCGCGGCTTCGCAGGTTTTCATATACCGAAAGGGGCTTATCGAGAACCGAGTTCTGGAACACGACGCCGAGGCGCGACTTTATTTTATCGGGATCGTCTTCGATCTTTATGCCGTCGATAAGTACGCTTCCGCTGTCCTTTTTGAGCGAACCGCAGATGACGGAGATCGTGGTCGACTTTCCTGCGCCGTTAAGCCCGAGAAAGGCGAAAAGCTCGCCTTTTTTGACCGAGAACGATATTTCGTCGACTGCCTTGACGGAGCCGAAATGCTTTTTCAGGTCTGTAATTTCAATGATATTTTCCATACTATTTCCTCAAATTGAATATTGCGCATTCCTTTTTCGGAGTGTCGTTTTTTGTGTATTCGTAGATCTTACCGTCGGGGGTGAAGCCGAGGGAGAGGTACATTTTGTTCGAAATAGGATTATCTTCGTCCGCGAGGACCGTTGGTATCAGACCATTGCCGATAAGCAGCTCGGAAAGCGCAGAAACGAGCGCGCCCGCGTAGCCGTGACCGCGCTTTTCGGGCGACGTATAGACCGTGTTTATCCTTGCGTATTCCTTGCCGACAAACGCTATTCGAGCGATGGCGCAGATGCCGCCGTCGTCCCAACGATACAGCCCGTTTTCGCCGTCCGAGAAGGCGTTTATCTCGTTTTCGCTTACCGAAAGACCGAGAGAAGATGCCATTGACGAAAGCAGAATTTTTGCGTCGCCGCATTTGGCGGCAGGCAACGCTTTTCCGCTTGCGGTCTTCTTTATTAGCTTATCGCAACGGTAGAGATTATAGGTTTTAAGCGAGTATGACGGAAGCTCGAGGGGGGTATCGGATATCACGATGGCTTCGGTATTTTTTGTCAGTAGCTTTTCGTTGTTCATAGTAACTTCATTATACCACTCGCTACGCGTTGTGTCAATTACCGAACGCCTTGACTTTTTTGCCGAATGGGGGTATAATTGAAACGTGTCAAATTATTGGGGCGCCCTCTTGCCTTCTCCAGCGGGAGAAGGTGGCATTTGCGCAAGCAAATGACGGATGAGGTGTCGTAAAGCATCTATCTGAGTCTTGATATGATAAGATTTTGACCGTGCAATACACCTCATCCGCCTCGTTGCACTCGGCACCTTCTCCCACTGGAGAAGGCAAAACAACGTGGCGATGCGTTCGCACATTTCTATAGGTGCGATTTGCAAATCCCACCTACGAGAGATTTTTAAGATTTTGCGATATTCGTGAAAGGAGGTAACGGTATGGAAAAATATCCGCTTATAGCACGCGCGGAAGACAGAGATGCGCTGAAGAAGATGAACAAGGATGAGCTTCTTCCGCTTTGCTCCGAGATAAGAGAATTTCTTATCGAAAAGGTTACGGAAAACGGCGGACATCTCGGCTCGAATCTCGGCGTTGTAGAGCTTACCGTTGCGCTCCACAGGGTATTTGATTTCCCGAACGATCATCTTATCTTTGACGTCGGTCATCAGTCCTATACTCATAAGATACTGACGGGCAGACGAGGCGGCTTTGACAAGCTCCGTCAGCGCGGAGGAATGTCGGGCTTTACGAAGCGCGAGGAAAGTGAATTCGACTGCTTCGGCGCGGGTCACAGCAGCACGTCGGTCTCTGCCGCTATCGGCTTTGCGGAAGCCGAGAGGATGAACGGAAGCGATAAATATACCGTTGCAGTTCTCGGTGACGGCGCCTTTACGGGCGGAATGGTACACGAGGCGCTTAACAACTGCCGACGCGACCTGAAGCTCATTATAATCCTTAATGAAAACGAGATGTCTATCTCGAAAAACACGGGCGCTTTTGCTTCGCTTATCGCAAAGATACGCGCATCGAAAAACTATTACAAAAACAAAAGACGCACTGTTAAGATCATCAAAAAGATACCGCTTATAGGAAAGGGGCTTTTCGCCCTTATCAAGAGGATAAAAAAGGGCTTCAAGAACAAGCTTTACAAGAGTAATTACTTCGAGGACCTCGGTCTATACTATCTCGGTCCTGCCGACGGAAACGATATGACGAGGGTCGAGCGTTTGCTTAACGAAGCAAAGAACGCTTCGCAGAGCACGGTCATTCACCTTCGCACCGTCAAGGGCAGGGGATATATGCCGGCCGAGAAGGATCCGGGCGCGTTTCACAGCGTTTCGCCAAAGGGTACTGAAAAGGTTAAGAATTTCTCGTCTCGGATGGGCGAGGTGCTGACAGAGCTTGCGTCGGAAAACGAAAAGATCTGCGCGGTTACCGCCGCGATGGCTTCGGGAACGGGCCTTGTCGGCTTTCAGAAGGCGCATAGCGACAGGTTCTTCGACGTTGGAATTGCCGAGGAGCACGCGCTGACCTTCTGCGCAGGACTTGCCGCGAACGGATACAAGCCGTATTTTGCGGTTTATTCTTCGTTTTTGCAGAGGGGCTACGATAACCTTATTCACGATATTGCGCTTCAAAATCTGCCTGTCACGGTTTTGGTTGATCGCGCGGGAATAAGCGAGGGCGACGGCGCAACGCACCACGGAATATTTGACGTTTCGTTCCTTATGCAGATACCGAATATGTCGGTCTACGCTCCCGCTTCCTTTGAGTCGCTCGAGAGGATAATGAAGGACACGCAGGGGGTACAGTCGCCTGTTGCGATAAGATACGCAAACTGCGGAGACATTAAGGAATTTTCGGGCTTTACGCCGATCTCGGATTTCGTTTATAAGAACTTCGAAAACGACTGCAGGACCGTTATAATTACGTACGGAAGGATAGTATCCGAGGCAGTCAAGGCGGCATCTAAGCTGCCTTCTTGCGGAGTTGTTCTCATTGAGCAGCTTAAGCCGATGAAGCCGATATGTGACGTATTGAATTCGATAATTCCGAATGGCGTGAAAAACGTCATCTTCCTTGAAGAGGGTATCAAAAACGGAGGCGCGGGAATGGTTCTCGGGCAGGATATTTCGCTTCCCGATGACTGCCGTTATATTCACCTCGGAATCGACGACGTCTTCGATACGCCGCTATCAACCGGCAATATTTATTCAGACTTCGGCATCGGTGCTGACGATATAATCGGTGCGATAAATAAAAAATAAAAATCGGACGGCGACAGCCGTCCTTTTTTTTTGTTTTGCTTGACTTTTATTATAATGTATGGTATTATACAGTGGGTGTTCATGCACCCGTTTGTTTGTGCGCCCAAAATACTAATAAAGCGAAGTGACGGAGGATAACAAGTGTCGAGCGAGAGAATACATAACGTTTTAGCGTATTTACGCAATATAGTACCGCAAAAGCCGAACAAGATCGCTTTTTCCGACGGCGATTTTTCGCTCACCTTTTCGGACGTTTACGACCGTGCCTGCCGCATCGGCTCGTATCTTAGCGAAAACGGCATCTATAAGCGCCCCGTCGTTGTGTTTATGAGAAAATCACCGCGCGAGGTAACTGCCTTCTTCGGAGTTATCAGCGGCGGCTGCTTCTACGTTCCGATAGACGAGGAAATGCCGCGTGACCGTATACAGCTGATACTGAATAACGTGTGCTCGCCTCTCGTTATCTGCGACGAGGATACGCTTCCCGTTGCCTCAAACTTCGATATTCAGGACGGCAAGGTCGTTCTTTACGACGAGCTTCTTGATACCGAGCCGAATTATGAGGCGATAGACGGTATCTATGCGCGTTCGCTTGACATTGATCCGATATATATAGTTTTCACGTCCGGCTCGACGGGAATTCCGAAGGGAGTTGCCGCGTGTCACCGTTCGGTCATCGATTATATAGAGCAGCTTTCCGAGGTGCTTTCCTTTAACGAAAACACCGTTTTCGGAAATCAGACGCCTCTGTATTTCGATGCGTGCTTGAAGGAGCTTTATCCGACGCTTAAGTTCGGTGCGACGACATATCTTATCCCGAAAACGCTCTTTTCACAGCCCGTAGCACTTCTTGAATATCTCAACAAGCATAAGATAAATACCGTCTGCTGGGTCGTTTCGGCGCTTACCATGGTAAGTGCGTTCGGCACGTTTGATATTATCAAGCCCGAATATCTGCATACCGTTGCATTTGGCTCGGAGGTATTCCCGATAAAGCAGTTCCGACTTTGGAAAAACGCGCTTCCCAATGCCTCCTTTACGAACCTTTACGGTCCGACCGAGGGCACGGGAATGTGCTGCTACTTCCACGCAGACAGAGACTTCGAGGACGGCGAGGCGATCCCGATAGGAAAGCCCTTCCGTAACAGAGAGATACTTCTTCTGACCGACGACGGCAAGCTTGCCGAAAATGGACAGGAGGGTGAAATTTGCATTCGCGGTACTGCCGTTACTCTCGGATATTATAACGACCCCGAGCGCACATCAAAGGCGTTCGTTCAGAATCCGCTTAACAGTGCCTATCCCGAGATCATCTACAAGACGGGTGATATGGGTAAGCTGAACGAGCGTGGCGAGCTCGTCTTCGTTTCGCGCCGCGACTATCAGATAAAGCACATGGGACACCGCATCGAGCTTGGTGAGATCGAGGTCAGCGCGAATATGATAGAGGCGGTACAGATGGCGGCTTGCATTTACGACAAGGTCAAGGGCAAGATCGTTCTCTTCTACGTCGGTACCTGTACCGAAAAGGAGCTTACGGTTGCGCTTAAGGAGCGCCTGCCGCGTTATATGATACCGAACAAGCTCATTCGTCTTGAAACTATGCCGTTGACTGCCAACGGAAAGCTCAACCGCGTTGAGCTTAAAAATAACTTCGAAAATAATATTTACTGAAAAGGATAAAAATCATGGAAAAGCTTCTTGAAATTCTTACCGATCTTCACTCCGACGTTGACTTCGAGACTGAAGAAAACCTTATCGACGACGGCATCCTCGATTCGATGGACATCATCTCGCTCATTACCGAGATAAGCGAGGAGTACGACGTTACCATCACCGCAAAGGACATCATTCCCGCAAACTTCAATTCCGCAAAAGCTCTTTACGCGCTTATCGAAAGACTTTCCGACGAGGACTGATTTAACTAATGCTTTTTACTTCGTATGAATTTTTGGGATTCTGTGCAGTTCTTTTACTGCTTTATTACATAATCCCGAAAAAAGCACAGTGGCCCCTGCTCCTTATCGCAAGCTATGCGTTTTACTTTATAGCAGGGCCGCAGTTTCTTCCTTTTATCGCAGCGACGACCTTGACGGTCTATCTGACTGCCCGCGTAATGCAGAGCATCGCGGATAAGCAGAGCGCCTATCTTAAAGCGCATAAGGAAGAGCTGTCAAAGGAAGAAAAGAAGATATTTAAGGACAAGCAGAAGAGAAAAAAGCTCTTTTGGTTTGTCCTTTGTCTGCTTCTTAATCTCGGCATTTTGGCGACCGTCAAGTATGCGAATTTCTTTATCACGAATATAAATTCTGCGCTGACGTCGTTCGGCTCGAAGAACGTTCTATCCTTTGTTAACGTGATAATTCCGCTCGGAATTTCCTTCTATACCTTCCAGTCGATCGGTTACCTTATCGACGTTTACCGCGGAACGGTAAAGGCGGAGAAAAACGTATTTAAGTACGCGCTCTTCGTCTCCTTCTTCCCACAGCTCGTTCAGGGACCTATCGGAAGATACGGAGATATGAGCGAAACTCTTTACACACCGCATAAGTTCGACAGTAAGCAGGTCGGCTTCGGTCTTGAGAGAGTTCTTTGGGGTTATTTCAAGAAGGTCGTTATCGCAGACCGTCTCTTTGTCGCCGTCAGCACGATGATAGGCGATCCGTCGACCTATAACGGAGCGTACTCTATCGTCATTATGCTGTTCTATACTATTCAGCTTTACGCTGACTTTACGGGCGGAATCGACATAACGATAGGTCTCGCCGAATCGATGGGCATTCGCCTAAGTGAAAACTTCGACCGTCCCTATTTCTCAAAGTCGCTTAAGGAATACTGGAGACGCTGGCACATATCTATGTGCTCGTGGTTCCGTGATTACCTTTTCTATCCCGTATCGGTAAGCAAGCCGATGCAGGGAATTACGAAATTTAGTAAAAAGGTCTTCGGCGATAAGGTCGGAAAGCGTATTCCTCTCTACCTTTCGAGCGCGATAGTGTGGTTCTCGACGGGTATCTGGCACGGCGCAAGCTGGAACTTCATCGTCTGGGGAATGGCAAACTTCGCCGTTCTTATGATCTCCGAGGAGTTTGAGCCGCTTTATAAGAAATTCAACGATAAATTCAAGTTTACGAAGAGCTTCCCGTATACGCTTTTCAGGATCCTTCGTACCTTTGCGCTCGTTTGCGCGCTCAACCTTTTCGACTGCTACGTTTCTATCGCAACGACGGGTAAGATATTCTTCTCGGCGTTCGGCGCAAGCAATTATCACGTTCTTTTCGACGGCTCGCTTCTTAAGCTCGGGCTTACTTCGCTTGATTATATAATTATTCTCTGCGGAGTGCTTCTGATGCTTACCGTAAGCTTGCTCAAGGGAAGAGGAAGCGTTCGCGAGCAGATATTCCGTTTACCTTATCCCGTAAGATTTATGATCTACTACGGACTGTTCCTTATCATTATCCTTATGGGCGCGTACGGAATCGGTTACGACGCAAGCCAGTTTATTTACAACCAATTCTAAGAAAGATTTTTAACTATGAAAGCTGCCGCTAAAAAGTGGATAAAATTTATAGCTTCTGCCGTTATAGTAGTTGTGACTCTGTCGCTTCTTCAGGCGATACTTATGCCGAAGTATTCGGTGGACGGACCTTTAGAGGGTGCGTTCGTAGCTGAATATTACGGCGAAGCCAAGGATCACGACGTTATTTTCGTCGGAGACTGCGAGGTCTATGAGAATTTCTCGCCCATCGTCCTCTGGCGCGATTACGGTATAAACAGCTACATAAGAGGTAGCGCCGATCAGTACATTTATCAGTCTTATTACCTCCTTGAGGATACGCTTCGCTACGAAACTCCAAAGGTCGTCGTTTTCAACGTTCAGGCGCTTGATCCCAAGAGAGAAGCCGAGGCAAAAGAGGCATATAACCGAATGTCGATCGACGGAATGAAGTGGTCGCCCTCGAAGATAGGTGCGATCAATTCCTCGATGCTTGAGGACGAGCAGTTCCTCGACTACGTTTTCCCGATCCTCCGCTATCACAGCCGTTGGAGCGAGCTTAGCAAGACCGATTTCACCCATATGTTCAAATCGGAAAAGGTCTCGCATAACGGCTACCTTATGAAGGTCGGCGTTAAGCCCGCGGAAAACGTGCCGGAGGGAAAGCCGCTTCCGAGCTACGAGTTTACCGAGAAGGCATGGAAGCATCTTGACATGATGGTCGAGCTTTGTGAAAAGAAGGGAATCAAGCTCCTTCTCATAAAGGCGCCGAGCTTGTATCCTTATTGGTATCCCGAATACGATCAGCAGGTCGTAGAATATGCGAAGGAGCATAACCTCACCTATATAAACTTCCTTGATATTCAGGATGAAACGGGCGTTGATTATACGAAAGACACCTACGACGGCGGTCTGCATATGAACGTTGAGGGCGCGGAAAAGCTCGCGTCCTGGCTCGGTAAGTATCTGACCGAAAATATGGGTCTGACTGACAGACGCGGTGAAAGTGATCTTGCATCTCGTTGGTTAGACAAGATCGAGCTGTACGAGAAAGACAAAAAGGAAAAGTACGAAGAGTACGAAAAAGAGAAAGAAAAAACAGAGGCAAATTAAAATGTGTGGAATTTGCGGAATATTTGATAATACGGGAAGCCGTCTTATCACAAGCGAAATGATAAACAAGATGCTGACGGCGATTCGCCACCGCGGTCCCGACGGCTCTCAGAGTAAAATAATGCCGGGCGTCGGTCTCGGCTTCAACCGTCTCAGCTTTATCGACCTTAACGGCGGTATGCAGCCGATAACGAACGAGGATGATACTCTTACTCTCATCTGTAACGGTGAGATATTCAACTACCGTGAGCTTCGTTCCGAGCTTATTTCTCTCGGTCACGTCTTTAAGACGCAGACCGACGTTGAGGTAATTCTCCATCTTTACGAGGAGCACGGCCTCGATTTCCCGAACAAGCTTAACGGTCAGTTTGCTATCGCTCTTTACGATAAAAAGGAGGATCAGCTTATCCTCGTGCGCGACCAGATAGGAATCTGTCCGCTGTTTTATACCGTTGCCGACGGTCAGGTCATATTCTGCTCGGAGATCAAGGGAATCCTTGAATGTCCTTGGGTAGAAAGAAAGCTTAACCTTAAGGCAGTCGATCAGCTTATGAACTATCCCGGCGTCGTTTCCCCCGAGACCTTTTTCGACGGTATTCGTTCGCTCCGCGCAGGACATCTGCTCGTCATTAAGCGTCATCAGGAGATCAAGGATATTGAATACTGGGATCTCATATATTCTGCAGAGGAAGAGGACGACAGGGGCGAGGCGTATTACGTTGAAAAGCTTCGCGAGATGATGAAGGAGTCGATCAAGCGCCGTCTTGTTGCCGACGTTCCCGTCGGATTCTACGTTTCGGGCGGTCTTGACAGCTCGGTCGTCGCTTGCTATATCGGTAAGTTCTTACTTGACAGCTATTATTCCTTCTCCGCCGAGATCGGTGAAGCCGATCTTGACGAAAGCCGATTCCAGAAGATCGTCAAGGAGTGCGTCAATTCTACTCACTATAAGACGAAGGTCGGCGAGGAAGAAATTTGGAAGAACCTTTACGACGTCGTTTACCACGCGGAGTCGGGACTTAAGGAGAGCTATGACGTAGCGGCGTTCATGCTTTCGTCGCTCGTTCAGCAGTCGCCTGCAAAGGCGGTTCTTACCGGTCAGGGCTCCGACGAGTTCTTCTGCGGTTACGTCGGATATATGGTGGACCTTTTCCGCGAAATGCAGAAGGGTAAAATGACGAAGGAAGAATGTGAAATAAACGAGCGCCTTTGGGGCGATCCTTATTTCCGCTATGAAAGAAATCATCCCGAAATAAGAAAGATACACGAAACTGTCTACAGTGACCGCGTAAGAGGCGAGATCGACAGCTTCTCTGCATTCAAGACAAGCCCGATAAACGTTGACCGCGTCAAGGGGCTTTCCTCGCAGAAGCGCCGATCTTATATAGACTACAAGCTCCGCCTTTCCGATCACCTGCTCACAGAGCACGGTGACAGAATGTTCTTCTCTCATTCGGTAGAGGGACGCCATCCCTTCCTTGACCGCGATCTGCTCGCCTTCGTTGCGACGATCCCCGACAAGTACAAGATGAACGGCGCAAAGGAAAAGTACATTCTCAAAAAAGCGGGAGAGGGAATAGTTCCCGACGAGATACTCAAGAGAAGAAAGTTCCCGTTCCAGGCGCCCGGTATGTCGTCGATGGTAAAGAAGGCGAACGGCGAGATCGAGTTCCTTTCCGATTCGCTTATTAAGAAGTACGATATTTTCGACCTCAATAAGGTCAACGAAATGAAGAAGGTATATCTCGCGGACGATTTCCGACTCATGGGAGCTTACGAGATAGATTATCTGCTGATAGTTATGACGGTCACGATGCTTTGCGAGCGTTATGGACTTAAGGTGTAAGGAGGAAATATGAAGAAGATAATATTTATCGTTCTGCTTGCGCTTACCCTCTGCTTCGCTTTTTCCTGCAATGAGAGTGAGCCGACTCCCGTTATTGTCGGAGTCAAGGAAAACGTAACCGTTTATGCTGACGATTCTTCCGACGTTATAATGAACGCGCTCCTCGACGGAGTGACGACGGAGGGCGGAAAGCAGACCGAAATAGTCGTTAAGGTGTTCAACAAGGGTACTGATACCGAGACGTCTCTCTTTACCGCAGGAGAATACGACATTCGTTACACGGCGAAGAATAAGAAGGTAAAAGCGGTCACTTCGTCGCTTACCGTCAAGCCGGCGGACACAACTGCGCCAGAGTTTGCGGGAATCAAGGACCTCGTCGTATATCTCGGTGATACCGTTTCTTACCGCGACGGCGTTACCGTTACCGATAACGACGACGAAAACGTGACCTTTACCGTCGATGCGACGAAGGTCGACCTTACACGCCTCGGCGCTTACGAGGTAACATATTCAGCAACCGACAAAAGAGGAAATACCGCATCGGTAACTGCTAAGGTCTCTGTCCTTGAGCCGCTTGAGGGCGGTCAGGATTCGAGCGTTTGCACTAAGGAAGAGCTTGATGCTCTTTGCCAAAGCATTCTTGACAGTATCCTCAAGCCGGGTATGACCGACCGCCAGAAGGCGGAGGCAATATATAATAAGGTACATAACGTAAAGTACGTCTCGACCGATGACGACCCCAATTGGATCGTAAACGCATGGATGGCTCTTACTACGAATAAGGGTGACTGCGTCAATTACGCCGCCGCTTCGAGAGCGCTTCTTACGATGGCGGGAATACCGAACTATCAGATCGAGCGTGTCGGCGGCACGACGGATCATTATTGGCTTATCGTTTGTATCGACGAAAAGTGGTATCATTTCGATACCTGCCCCACCTCGAAAAAGTATCCCTTCAAGTGCTTCCTCAAGACCGATTCCGAGGTCAAGGAGTATTCCGACAGCAGAACCGACAAACCGAACTATTACGGCTACGATAAGGAAAACTGTCCTTACGACGTAGTTGATTAAGGAGTATATCATGAAAAGATTTTTAGTATTATTTCTGAGCGCAATTCTTCTGCTTTCCTTTGCTTCCTGTACCGCACCTGCGGACAGCGGCAGTCAGGGCGGAAAGCCGGCAAAGGACAGCAAGTATTTCTTCAAGGTCGCAAGCAAGGATAATTACGCGGTCAAGCTCGACGCGGATATGGCTGACGTGCTTGAGGTGCTCGGCGAGCCGCTTAAGTATTTTGAAGCTGCTTCCTGCGCGTTTGAGGGTCTTGATAAGACCTATACCTATGCAGGTTACGTTATCCTCACCCGTCCCGACGGCAAAAAGGATTACGTTAATTCAATCCAGCTTTCGGATGACAGCGTGCAGACCCCCGAGGGCGCGTATATCGGTATGGCGCCCGACGCGGTAAAGGACATCTACGGCAAACCCACCGAGGAGACCGCAACTCTTCTTTCCTATACCGACGGTAACACGACGCTTAACTTTATCCTTAAGGATGCAAAGGTGATTTCGATAGAGTACCTTCCTGCATAATGGGAAATAAAAACAGCAGACGCAAATGCGTCTGCTGTTTTTATGCGGCGGGAGCAAGCCCCCGCCCTACGAAAGAGATGCGCCACGTTGTTTACCTTCTCCAGCGGGAGAAGGTGTCAACCGCAGGTTGACGGATGAGGTGTTACAAAACAAAGTAACATCGTTTTTCACGGGGCGTCGAGGACGTCGCCCCCTACGAAAACGTGGCGAAGCTTCGGGGCGTTCTCTTGCCTTCCCCAGCGGGGGAAGGGGGACCGCAGACGCTGCGTCTGCGGTGGATGAGGTGTTCGGGTGTGATGTAACATCGTTTTTGCGCGGGGCGTCGAGGACGTCGCCCCCTAC
>JAGASS010000044.1 GCA_017621655.1 Clostridia bacterium
CATATTCGGCAACTCAGTAAGATATGGCAGAATGCCGAAATAAAAAGTGGCGACCCGAAGGGGACTCGAACCCCTGACCTCTAGCGTGACAGGCTAGCGTTCTAACCAACTGAACTACCGGGCCGTAATGGTGGGAACAATAGGGCTCGAACCTATGACCCTCTGCTTGTAAGGCAGATGCTCTCCCAGCTGAGCTATGCTCCCATTATCTCGCAGACTCTTGCCTTGCGACTTTGATATTATAACACATCACTTGCGCTTTGTCAACAACTTTTTTTAATTTTTTTAAAAAAGTTTTTTCGCGCTCTTGACACGCCCTCTTTGATGCTTTATAATACTGTTATCATTTAAATGAAAGGGATGATACTATGTTCCAAACCAGAGTAATGTCGATCCAAGACATTTCCTGCTTCGGAAAATGCTCGCTCACGGTTGCGCTTCCGATAATGTCGGCAATGGGCGCCGAAACCTGTATTGTTCCGACGGCAATTCTTTCTACACACACAGGTGGCTTCACCGGCTTCACCTACCGCGATCTTACCGAAGACATTCCGAAGATCGCTGACCACTGGGAATCTATCGGACTGAAATTCAACGCGATTTCGACGGGCTATCTCGGCTCGTTCGAGCAGATCGCAATAGTAAAGGATATATTCGAAAAATTCGGCGACGGGGCTATCAAGTTCGTCGATCCCGTAATGGCAGACAACGGCAAGCTTTATACCGGCTTCACCCCCGAATTTGCTCGCGAGATGGCAAAGCTCTGTGCGCAGGCGGACATCATCGTACCGAATATGACCGAGGCGTGCTTCATGCTCGGCATGGAGTATAAGGAGGGTCCTTATTCCGAGGAATACATAAAGGACATTCTAAAAAAGCTTTCCGATCTCGGCGCTAGCGTCGCGGCGATGACAGGTGTCGTGCTTGACAGCGCACCCGACAGACAGGGCGTTATCGCGTATGATAAGAGCAAGGACGAATTCTGCTCCTACTATAACGAAAACCTCCCCGTAAAGTTCCACGGAACGGGTGACGTTTTCGCTTCAACCATGTGCGGCGCTCTCGCGCTCGGCCGCTCGCTTGAATATTCTATCCGCGTTGCGGTCGATTATACCGTAGAGTGCATAAAGAAGTCGATAGGCGACGACGAGCATAAGTACGGAGTTCGTTTTGAAGAATGTATCGGTTATCTTACAGAATATCTTAAAGGAGAATAACAATGGGATTTTTAACAGGTAAAACAGCTATAATCACAGGTGGCGGCTACTCCGTCCTTTCCGACGGCAGATGCGGCTCTATCGGCTACGGCATCGCGACCGCTTACGCAAAGGAGGGCGCTAACCTCGTTATCACGGGAAGAAATATCCCAAAGCTTGAAAAGGCAAAGGAAGAGCTTGAAAAGCTCTACGGAATCAAGGTCCTCGCTCTTTCGGGCGACATTTCGGCAGGAAACGATAATAAGGCAACCGCACAGGCAGTCGTTGACGCGGCTATCAAGGAATTCGGCAGAATCGACGTGCTTATTAACAACGCGCAGGCATCTGCATCGGGCGTTACTATCCAGGATCACACGACCGAGCAGTTCGACCTTGCTATCTACTCGGGTCTTTACGCGGCGTTCTACTATATGCAGGCGTGTTATCCTTATCTTAAGGAAACTCAGGGAAGCATAATCAACTTCGCATCGGGCGCAGGACTTTTCGGCAACTACGGTCAGTGCGCTTACGCGGCTGCAAAGGAAGGTATACGCGGTCTATCGCGCGTTGCGGCAACCGAATGGGCAAAGGACGGAATCAATACGAACGTCGTATGTCCTCTCGCTTGGACAGCACAGCTCGAGGGCTTTGAAAAGGCATATCCCGAGGCATTCAAGGCAAACGTAAAGATGCCCCCCGCAGGACACTTCGGCGATCCCGAGACCGAGATCGGACGCGTCTGCGTTCAGCTCGCTAACCCCGACTTCAAGTACATGAACGGCGAAACGCTCACCCTTGAAGGCGGAATGGGACTTCGCCCTTAATAAAAGCAGTCAAAAGGACGCCATACGGCGTCCTTTTTTAATTCAAATTCCCTTGACTGCTACATTTCAATATGCTAAAATATACACATAACCTGACAAGAGGAGCGCGTATGGATTATTTACAAAAACTAATGCACCACTACCGTCCAAAAAAGGGCTGGGTAAACGACCCGAACGGTCTCGTTTACTTTAACGGCTACTATCATATTTTCTATCAGCACGCCCCCGACTTTGAAAAGCCCTGGCAGCAGCCGATGCACTGGGGACACGCGAGAACGAAGGACTTTATAACCTACGAGGAGCTTCCCGTCGCGCTTTATCCCGATATGGACTACGATAAAGACGGCTGTTGGTCGGGAACCGCGATAGTAAAAGACGGCGTTCTATACCTCTTCTACGCGGCAATAAAAAGAGGCGAGCCCGAAACGGAATCGACGATGTGCGTCGCGTATTCAACCGACGGCATAAATTTCACAAAACATGAAAACAATCCCGTAATAAAGCACTATCCGCCAGATGGTGGCCCCGCATTCCGCGATCCCGCAGTCGCCTATATAGACGGAAAATATTACTGCGTAATGGCGTCGGGAAACCCCGAAACTAAAATGGGGCGTTTGCTTCTCTACAAGAGCGCAGACCTTTATAATTGGGATTATATCGGCATTATGGCAGAGTGGCCCGGCTGCCGATATTGCGAATGTCCGTCGTTTATACAAGCCGAGAACGGATTGTATCTGCTTTCCGCGTCGGTATGTCCGCTTGAAAGCCGTCACTATTTCAAGGTAATGTACGGCACGTTCGAGGACGGAAGATTTGAGGTCAAATGCTCGTCCGAGGTCGATAAGGGACCCGACCAGTACGCAGGTCAGATATTCCGCGACCATAAAGGCAGAAATATTCTGATCTCATGGGCGCCCGGATGGGCATACGGCGGCTACGCGGAGAAGGACGTCGGCTGTATGTCTGTGCCGAGAGAGGTCAAGCTCGAGAATGGCAAGATCACCGCTTATCCGATAGAGGAAGTCCGCCATCTGCTGACCGACAGCGACCCGTCGGTTAAAATGACCGAAAACGGCTTTCTGATCGAAAGAACGGGACGCGATCCCGTCGTCTATGAGGGCAAAGTCAACGATATAAAAATCCTCCGCGACGGATACCTGACCGAGGTATACGTAAACGGCGGAGAGGAAGTATATACGGCTTTCTTGTAACAACATTTGTTTCATAAACGCTTCAAACCGTTCACTCATTTATCGAAATTTCACAATGTCATCGTAGGGGGCGACGTCCTCGACGCCCCGCATTAAAAGCAATGTATCTTTTTTGTATAATTATAAACATTTATGCAACAGTGAGAAACTGTCTTAAGATTTCAAACGTTGCAACGGGGCGTCGAGGACGTCGCCCCCTACAA
>JAGASS010000045.1 GCA_017621655.1 Clostridia bacterium
CGAGAAATGTCCGATAGAAGATATTTACAGAACCGCCCTAATGAGAAGGGCAACGGTCTATAATTCCATTCATCGCGTGCTCCTTCCGTCCGTGGCTTTGCCACTTGCGCCATCCCTCTCGGAGGGAGGCAATGAAACGTCCCTGAACCCATTTATGGGTAGCAAGCATCCAATGCATGGCTGGCAGGCCAATCTGAAGCGCACTGGTGCGCAGCCAGTAGTATTAGGGCTACGCCCGAAAATGAAATACCCCCCGCTATGCGGGGGGATGTTTATTGTCACATAAAAAACACTCTCGCGCCTTGATTTGTTAATATTGTTGTGGTATTATATAATAGATAAACTATATGGAGAGTATTATGAAAAAAATAATCGCATTGATCCTTGCATCTGTTATGATGCTTTTTTCGCTAATTTCCTGTGACAAAAAGGAAGATAAGATCGATCTTAGCTCAATTATCGTCGCAAAGACTGAGCACTACGAGATAGACGGCGCTATGTACGCATTTTTCCTTTACGACTTCGTCGGACAGAATTCCACCTATCTGCCTTATTACGGCTACAACGTCGAGCTTTCGCTCCGTGAACAGACGTCGGCTTGCCCATTGGCAGAGGGAAAGACATGGTTCGAGTTTTTCGCGGACATGGCAAATTCATATATCAATGAGTGCCTTTCTCAGGCAGAGGCGGCGTATAATGATTCCTTTGAACTGAAGGAAGAGGAGATAGCCGAGGTTAAAAACTATATTAAGGAGCTTCAGGAAAACGCCCTTAAAAACGGTTATAAGAACCTCGATGAGCTTCTTGCTGTTTATTATATTGAGGGAATAACCGCCGAGACCTACGAAAAATGTATAATGCTTCAGCAGCTTACCTACAGCTATATGAATTCGCGCGCCGAAGATCTTGAATACACCGATGCGGATCTCGATAAATACCGCTTGGACCATCCCGAAAAGTTTCTTATGATAGATGTTATTCAGTATAGCTTCTTTGCGGAATACGATAAGGATGCGACCGATGAAGAAATTGAGGCAGCCGAAGCTGACGCAAAGGAGAGAGCAGAGGCGTTTTTTGGAAGCTACAAAACAGTTGACTCCTTCAAGAACGGAATCGTTGCATTGGAGCAGGCGGCAGGAAACACAACCGAGTCAGCATCGGCTATAATCTCGAAATATCTCCTTGACGCTGAGTATTATAATGCGACAAATGCCGCGGAGGAAATATACAAGCCATATTACGAATGGGCATATTCTCCCGACCGCAAGGCA
The DNA here is from genome assembly GCA_017621655.1 of Clostridia bacterium. GTDB lineage: Bacteria > Bacillota > Clostridia > Oscillospirales > CAG-272 > Colimorpha_A. The sequence goes on from JAGASS010000045.1 coordinate 1,272, forward strand.
GGTGACACCTATATGCTTGAAGAGGCATATAAGGACGGCGAAAAGTATTATACCGTTTCCTGTATAGTTACTCCTTCGTATTATTACGACTATCTTACCAAGGACTGCAGACATATCCTTTTCTACGTCGACAATAACGAGACCGATAAGGATAAGCTTGAGGCAGCAAAGCTTGATGCGTTTAAGAAGGCAAACTCGATCCTCAACGAATTCAAGAACGGAAATAAGACCGAAGAGGATTTCAAGGCGCTTGAAACTAAATGTCTTGGCGATGAAAGCGCGATGGAAGCGACTGCATACTATAACGTAACGAAGGGATATATGGTAGAGGAGTTTGAAAACTGGATCTACGGCGAAAGGACTCCCGGTGACTGCGAGATCGTTGAGACTACCTACGGTTATCATATCGTATATTTCATCGGCGACGGACTTCCTGCGTGGAAGATCGACGCAAAGAACGGCTACGTTTCAGAGATAATGACGGAATACCGTGACGGGCTTATCGAAATCTATAAGGTAACGTATAATAACAACGCAATAAAGAAAATTCCTTAATAAAAGGCGGCATATGCCGCCTTTTGTTTTTAACCTGATTGACAAATTCAGACGTTCATAGTATAATTACACTGTTCGACAAGGGGCAACGCCAAAGGGCGGTTTAATAAGGAATATCGGTGAAAGACCGAAGCGAGCCCGTCGCCGTGAACAGAGATTGGCATTGCCATACAAAAAAGCTACCGTCCGACCGCAGAAGGACGGGAAAAGCCATTGGCGCAAGCCGAGAAGGCGCTTTTTGCATCAGGGATATTATCTCCGATTCTCTGTAAGCCGGAAGACTTACCCCGACTTTGCAAAAGTTGCGAGAGCCGACGCCGTATCTACGGGTGCAAAAACGCCGAACGCATTTTATAATGGGAATTGCCCAAAAGAAAGGAATAAGAAAATGACAAAACTGAAACGAATCTTATCAGTTCTGCTTGTTCTTGCGCTGACTGCGGCGGCGTGTATGAGCTTTGCGGGATGTAAAAAGCCAACGGGTAACAATGACGAAAAAACGATCACCGTTACCGTTATCGACGACAAGGGGGAGAAGACCGTCTTCACAATAAAGACGAACTCACCAAATCTGCGCGGCGCGCTCGAGCAGGAGAAGCTCGTTGAGGGAGACGAGAGCGAGTACGGCCTGTACGTCAAGGTCGTAAACGGACTTCGCGCCGATTACGATAAGGACGGCGCATGGTGGGGCTTCTATAAGGACGGAAAGCAGCTTCCTAGCGGAGTTGACGACACTATCATTTCCGACGGAGATAAGTACGAGATCAAGTACGAAAAGGCATGAAGCTGAATAAGCACCTCAAAAGGATCGAGGAAATGGTGCTTTTTGCGTTTTTCGGCGCGATAATGTACCTCTCTGCGCAGATCGACATCGTTCCGAACGTTCACCCGTTATCGTTATTTATCGCGGCGTTTACGGAGGTATATCGCGTCAAGGCACTAATACCGATATACGTCTACGTTTTCCTTGAAGGACTTATGGGTGGCTTTGGGCTATGGTGGTATCCGTATCTGTATATTTGGACTGTTCTCTGGCTTCTCATTATGCTGATACCTAGGAATATAAACGAGGTAGCGGCAGGGATATTGATAACAGTTCTGACAACGCTTCACGGTATCGGCTTCGGTCTACTGTATATGCCGTATCAGTGCTACGTCTTCTTCAAGGGCGATTGGAGCTTTGCATATATATGGCTTCTTAACGGTTTGCCGTTTGATATGATGCACGCAGTCGGAAACTTCGTTTCCTCGTTGCTTAGTTTACCGCTTGTTATGCTTTTATGCAAGCTGGGTAACTATCAGTACCCATTCAGAAGGATCAAAACAAAAAAGAACGGGTGATTCATCCGTTCTTTTTTATGTCAATTTTTAACTTATTGCATAGTATGTAAAAGAATAAATGTTTTTACGGAGGATCACTATGTCAGATAGCGAAGCGGTAAGAACGAAAAAATACTTTATCGGTGCAAATACATCAAGAGGATTTATAAATTACGGTGACGAAGTTTTTGCGAATCTTAAAAAGCTGTACGTAATTAAGGGCGGACCGGGTACAGGAAAATCGACCTTTATGAAAAAGATAGCACGTAGAGCCGAGGAGAAGGGGTGTGACGTCGAGTATTACTACTGCTCGTCTGACCCATCCTCGCTTGACGGAATCGTAATTCCGACCCTCGGAATCGGTGTGACGGACGGCACGCCGCCGCATATTTTCGAAGCGCGTTATCCCGGGGCAAAGGAGGAATATCTTAACCTCGGAGAATTCTGGAACGGCGATTTTCTTTCGCTCTGCCGAGATAGAATAGAGGAGATCTCGGCTAATAAGGGCGGATGCTTTTCGACGGCGTATAAATATCTCTCGGTAGCGGAATCGGTAAGGGCGGAAAAGGAAAGAACGCTTATAACGTGCTACGAAAAGGAAAAGGCGGAGAAGGCGATCAGCCGTTTTATGAAAACCGTCGGAGTCGGAGAAAAATACGACCTCATTCCCCGTCAGATAAGCGCATTCTCGATGAACGGCGAAACGGAATTCGATACCTATAACAAAGAGTGCGAAAGGGTAACGTATATAAGGGATAAACGCGGAATTTCGAGCTTTATATTTGATGAGATAATTAAAAAAGCTGCGGAGCAGAAGCTGAAAACGCACGTTTCGCGCGATTGCCTTGGTCGCGTCAACGCCGTCGCGTTTCCCGAAAAGAGCGTCACTGTGCTTCTCGGTGACGGAGAAAAAGTAATTAACTGCGAGCGCTTCATAGCAAACGAAAAGCTTTCTGAGGTAAGGAAAAAGCTCCGTTTCTTGACAGCTATTGAAAATGAGCTGAAGGACTGTGCGCTTGCCGAGCTTCAGATGGCGAAGGAGCATCATTTTACCCTTGAGGATATATACAAAGAGGCAATGGATTTCCGTTCGCTCGAAAAAATGGAAAAGGCGTTTATATCAAAGATCATAAAATAAGAAAAGGCGGTTACTACGTAACCGCCTTAAATATTAGTTTGCTTTTGCGATCGGCTCGCTGTCGTCGGGATAAGTGACCTTTTCAATGTCTGCGCCGACGGCACGGAGCTTACCGACTATATCGTCGTATCCGCGCTCAATGTGTCGGATGTCCTCGATCTCGGTCCTTCCGACCGTTGCAAGTCCTGCAAGCACCATAGCCGCGCCTGCACGGAGGTCAACTGCCTTGATGACGGCAGGAGAGAATTTCTCGATTCCCTCGATGACCGCAGTTCTTCCGTCAACCTTGACGTTTGCGCCCATGCGCTTAACTTCCTCAAAATAACGGAAGCGGTTGTCATATACTCCCTCGCTTAAGCAGCTTACGCCGCTGCATAGACAGAGGAGAACTCCCATTTGCGGCTGCATATCCGTCGGGAAGCCGGGGTAGGGCATGGTCTTTACGTTTATACGGTTGAGCGTACCGCAGTATTTAACGGTAACGCAGTCGTCGCCGTCCTCGACCTCAACACCCATTTCCTCAAGCTTTGCAGTTATCGACTCAAGGTGCTTCGGAATTACGTTCGTTATTCTAAGACTACCCTTCGTGATAGCCGCGGCGAACATATAAGTTCCTGCCTCGATCATATCGGGGATAATAGCATAAGTACAGCCGTGAAGCTCTGTTACGCCCTTGATCTTTATAGTATCCGTTCCTGCACCGCTGATCTTAGCTCCGCAGGAGTTAAGGAAGTTTGCAAGGTCAACGATGTGCGGCTCACGCGCGGCGTTTTCGATTATCGTAGTGCCTTCCGCCTTTACAGCCGCGAGCATTACGTTCATAGTTCCGCCGACGGTTATAACGTCAAAGAATATGTTGTTTGCTCTGATTCCGTCCTTAGCGATAACCTCAACGTATCCGCCCTCGACGTTTACCTCTGCGCCAAGTGCCTCAAAGCCCTTGATATGCTGGTCGATAGGACGAACACCGAAGTCACATCCGCCGGGATAACCGACGTACGCGCGTCCGAAGCGTCCAAGCTCAGCTCCGAGCAGATAATAAGATGCTCTCATCTTGCGTACAAGATCGATAGGAGCAGTTCCGCCGACAGCGAAAGTCGAGTCTATCTCGACTGTGTTTCTGTTTATCATACGGACGGACATTCCCATAGCGCTGAGAATCTTAAGCGAAAGAGTAACGTCATCTATCTCGGGGAGATTTTCTATTATACACTTATCTTCAACGAGCAGGCAGCCCATAAGGATCGGAAGCGCCGCGTTTTTCATTCCGCTGACTTCGATCTCGCCGTTCAGGGGCCGTCCTCCGTTTATTACGATTCTTTCCATTTTTATGTCAACACCTTTACTTTATTTTTTAGCAAAAGGTACAGTTACCTAATTCATGGCAGACTACTCTACCGTAATTATCTATCTTACATATTATATCATAAACGATCAAAAAAATCAAAGTATTTTTTTGTAAAATAAAAAAATTATCGTTTTATACATATATTGTTATCCGGATTTGTATATTGTACTTAAAAATATTTAAGAAAGTAAAACCGTCACACTGCATTATATGCGTGTAACGGTTTATTGTTCGCTTTTATATCCGAAAACCTGCCTGATATATCGGTAGGTTTCGATTCCTAGGCGGATGACAAGCGCGGCGGCGTTGAAGAGGCAAAACCTGACGCAAGCGGTCTTGAGGTAGAAAGCGGTCAGGGTCGGCGCGTAGTCGAAAACGAAGTAGATAGGGAAGACGCTGGTCACGAAAAAGGTGAATGCGGCGAGGACGACGATTGTCCCAAAATAGCCGATTGAAAACGCCGACGATTTGTTTTTACAAAAAACGCAGGATTCAAGTATCCAGTAGATGGCGGCACTCAGAAAGGATAGGGAAAGCGTTATAGTCAGAGCTATGTTCGGCTCTTTGTATTCACTGAATACGATTGCTGCGACCGAGAAGATCAGGGATGAGAATATAAACGCAAGCAAAATACCATATAATAAATCACGGGCGCGTTTTTTAGTCTTTTCTTCCATGCCGTTCTCCTTTCCGTTTTTTTCATTATAACACATAGAGACCTATAACGCAACAAGCAATTTCGTGAAAATACTTGATGAATTGCAAAAAGTGTAGTATAATAGCGGTGTAAACAAAAAATCCCCAACGAAACTCGTCAGGGATTTTGGAGCTGGTAATGTGACTCTTGCACACTGACTTGCTGATTAGGGATCAGCATCTTCGCGCAGCGAAGACTGATTCAAAACAAAAATCCCCAACGAAACTCGTCAGGGATTTTGGAGCTGGTAATGTGACTCGAACACACGACCTGCTGATTACGAATCAGCTGCACTACCGACTGTGCTATACCAGCGTACCGATAGATTATAACATAAAAAACACGTTATGTCAAGAGAAATTTACGATACAAAAAGGAAAAATATTTTATAATGAAGCTCACGTCATTAAGCGAAGTTAAGAATATAATGGAAAAGCACGGCCTGCGCTTCAACAAGGGCTACGGTCAGAATTTTCTGATAAACGAAGCAGTACCGCGCCGAATCGCAGAGGAATGCGGAGCGTCGGAAGAGTCTGCAATTCTCGAGATCGGACCGGGAATCGGAACGCTCTCGCAGGAGCTTTGTAAGCTGTATAAAAAGGTCGTCGCCGTCGAGATCGACACGACGCTTATTCCGGCACTCGGTGAAACGATGGCGGAGTTTGATAACTTCAAGGTCATAAATGCGGACATCTTGAAGGTCGATCTACCTGCACTTATCAAAGAAGAATTTGGCGATATGCCCCTTACCGTCTGTGCCAATCTGCCGTACTACATAACGACACCAATAATTATGGGACTCCTTGAATCGGGATGCCGATTTGATAATATAACGGTAATGATACAAAAGGAGGTCGCGCTTCGTCTTTGCGCGAAGCCGGGAGACAGTGACTACGGCTCAGTTACCGCGTCGGTCGCACGTTACGGCAAGGCAAGCCGACTCTTTAACGTGTCGGCAGGAAGCTTCGTTCCTGCGCCGAAGGTCGATTCCGCCGTTATCCGCATCGAGGTCGATAAGGAGAGAAAATACTCCGTCAAGGACGAAAAAACGATGACGAGAGTTATTCGAGGCGCATTTGCGCAAAGAAGAAAAACGCTAGTGAACTCGCTTTCTTCCGAATTCTCCGAGCTTAACAAAGAGGAGCTGACAGAGGCGATAGTAAGCGCATCGTTTACGCCCGATATAAGAGGCGAAAAGCTTGGTATAACCGAATTTGCGCTTATTGCCGACGCGATATATGATAAAATCCAAATCAAGAAAGGGAAGTAATATGACACCTAAAGAGAGATTTAAGGAAATATATACTACTTACATAAAAAGAGAAGGCGCAGATAAGCTCTACGATTATCTGACCTCAACCGGTGACTTTCTTACAGCCCCTGCAAGCACGCGCTTTCACGGTGCTTATGAGGGCGGACTGCTCGAGCATTCGCTTAACGTCTACGACTGCCTCGTCGATTACCTCAACCGTCCGCGCGTCAAGGAGACATACGGAATGGAATACAGCGACGAGAGTATCGCTATCGTGTCGCTTCTTCACGACGTATGCAAGGTCAACTGCTATAAAAAGGGAACACGTAACGTCAAGGACGCAAACGGCGTATGGCAGACAGTCCCGACTTACGAATACGACGACAAGCTCCCTTACGGACACGGTGAAAAGAGCGTTTACATAATCTCGGGATATATGAAGCTCACGCGCGAGGAAGCATTTGCTATCCGTTATCATATGGGATTTTCAGGCACCGACGACGAAAGAAACGTCGGCGCGGCGTTTGAAATGTTTCCGCTTGCCTACGCGCTTTCGGTCGCCGATAGCGAAGCGGCGTTCTTCATTGAGGGGAAAAAGTAAATCAAACGACACAAAAAGAGCCGTCCAATGGACGGCTCTTTTATGTTGTTATTTCTTGCCTTCGTTCAGAAGCGAGAGGATCGTTACGTCACCAAACGCTTGCTTCCAGTCGGAATCAAAGCGAGCGATCGAGGTGTCTGTCGAGGTGTGGGAGAGCAGGTTCTTCATTACGCTGCTTCCAACCGTTGCACAGTGGCAACCTGCCGCCGCAACGTCGAGAACTTCCTTTGCGGTCTTGAAGCTTGCCGCAAGGACCTGAGTCTTCTGTCCCGAGAAGCTGAGAATATCGCTTATCTGCTTAACGGTTCCGACACCGTCCGCACAGAGGTTATCAAGTCGGCTGACGTAGGGTGCTACGTAAGAAGCACCTGCGTTTGCCGCAAGCATTCCCTGAGCTTCGCTTAAGATCGCAGTAACCGTGATCTTGTAGCCCCTTTTGCTAAGATACTTCGTAGCTTTGAGACCAACGTCGGTTGCGGGGATCTTAACGTAAGTGTTTTCGCCGAGGAAGCTGACAAGGGCGATTGCCTCTTCGATTATTCTGTCAAATTCCTTTTCGATTACCTGAACGTGAAGCTCTTTATCCCATCCGATTATCGAGCGGATCTCGCTGAGAAGCTGGAGAACGTCGCCGCCCTCTGCCGATAGAATGGTCGGGTTCGTAGTTACGCCCTCGATAGGGTAGTACTCGTTAAAATAGCGAATATCATTCAGGTTTGCCGTGTCTAAAAGTAATCTCATATCAGATTATCTCTTCCAGTTAAGGGTGTAGTGGATGTCGTCTGCCTTTTCCTCGTCGGTGAACTTGTGGAGAGTGTCAACGACCTTACCGTCGTTCCACTTTCTGTCGTTAACGGGCTCGGTAGTACCCATAACGGTTACGTTAAGCTGTCTGTGACGAGCGCGAACGTGGTCCCAGTCGATGAAGTAAACGTGAGCGAACTCACCGCCGTCAAGAACGCCGTCCTTGATGGTCATGGTCTCGCTTCTGCCGAAGAAGCAGGAACGGAGGTGACCGTCGGTGTTCATAGAAGTGAAGTCACCGGGTTCGTTTACGAATCTGCCGAACTTGGAGTGGATCGGACCGGGATGACGGTAGTCACCCTCATTTGTGTAGTCGGGGATCATCTTTCTCATGATGTCGAGAAGGTCGTGCTGGAGATACTCGAGGTCGAAAGAATCGATGTCGTGAGAGCACTCCTGAACCATTACCGAGCAGGTAGTGTGGTGAGAAGCGATACAAACGGTACCGTTCTTAACTCCCGACTCAGCTACGATCTTCATGATCTCGCTCGTTACGTCGTGGAAGGTGGGGATCCAGCCTCTGGACTGGAGCTCAAGCTCTTTCTGATAAACCTTAAATTCCATTTTTGTTTTCCTCCAAAAATTTATTATTTTTTATTGAGTCGTTCGCCTACTGCTCCACCCGGATGGATGAGAGCGAACTGCTCATTTTTGTAATCTGTTTCTTCGATAAGTGCCGCCTGAAGAGCATGGAAGATCATGCAAAGGGCAGTCGTTGACGTCGTGCCCTGCGCGTTGTACTTATCGGTCTCGCGGTTGACGTACTGCTTAAGAACTACGTCTGCGCTGGTTGCAAGGACCGAGTTAAGGTCCTCGGTGACTGTGATGACCGAGACGCCCTTTGCCTTGCAAATATCGAGGATCGGAAGAAGCTCCTTGGTCTTTCCTCCGCGGGACGCGAATATCATAACGTCGCCCTTCTGGAGATAACCGGTTGCACCGTGAACTGCCTCTGCAGGAGAAATAAATCTCGCGGGGCGCTCGATGCAGCAGAGAAGATGTGCCATATGCTGGCAGATTATTCCCGAATGTCCGCAGCCGGACGTTCCGATGCGCTCTGCGTTTTTGAGAAGCTCAACGGCTTTGCTGAACTGCTCGTCATCGAAGTAATCGAGCATAGTGCTGATGCACTCGCTTTCGATCTTATAGGCGTTTTTTGCCGCCTCCAAAGCTTCTTTTCTCATATTATCCGTGCACCTCGTCCCATGCGCGACGAACTGCCGCGATCATTTCCTCGGCGAGTGCGAGGGGCTTTTCTGCCTTTGCGATAGCGCTCGAGCAGCCCGATGCAGAGGAACCTGCCTTGATTATGTTGTAGCAGTCCTCGCCCTTGCTGATTCCTGCAGAGGGGAAGGGCTTGATCTCGGGGTTGACTTCTCTTATTACGCGAATAACCTCGTCAACGTATTCCTTATCTGCCGGCTTGCCAGTACCGATAAGCTCGGTCGGCTCTGCGACGAGAATGTTCGGTCCGAGCTTAGCGATCTCTCTTACCTCGTCAACGCTGTCAGCGCAAACCATAGTAGCAAGACCGACTTCATCAGCGCGAGCGATAGCCGCCTTGATCTCGTCAAGTGTGAGCTTGTGCTCAGCGTGGTTAAGCATAACGCCGACAGCTCCTGCCGCCTTGAGAGCTTCGGGAAGAGTTCTTCCCATGCCCTTACCGACGGTAAGACTGTCCATATGCTGAGAGTAAACGTGAACTCTCTTTACGTTGTGTGCGATATTGTATATCTCGGTGTCCGGAACGTCGAGAATGACGTCAACGTCGTATTTTTCTGCGAGCTCATCAAGACCCTTTGCGATCTCAAGAAGAGTATCGCCGTACATATAGCACTTAGGGCCGTATTCAAAGAAGGGCTCTTTAATTACATAATTTTTAACCATTGTCCTGAAAGTTTCCTTTCGTATCAGTTGAGTTTTGCGTCGTATGAACAGAATCTGTTATAAGCTTCGGTGTAGTCGCTTCCCGACGGCAGGTATTCGTTCTTCGTCGTAACGAGCTTTTCCGCCGCATCCTCGATATTATCGAAGAGTCCGATTCCGACTGCGGCAAATATAGCCGAGCCGAGACACGCGGTCTCGCTTTCGGAAAGGGTCTTAAGGCGTCTACCTGTTACGTCGGACTTCATCTGCGCCCAAAGAGGACTCGATGCGCCGCCGCCCGTGATGCGAATTTCTTCGACCTTATCTGCACCTATGTAGTCAAGGTCCTGCTTGAGTATAAATGCGATCGACTCCATTATCGCTCTCGCGAAATGTCCGCGTCCGTGGGAGAGAGTTACACCCGTAAAGGTCGCTGTTGCGCTCGGATTATACTTCGGCATAGTTGATCCGCAGAAATAGGGAAGCACCGTCATTCCGTCGGAGCCGGCAGGAATATCCTTAGCGAGAGCGTCAAGCTCACGGAAGGTAAAGTCCTCTGCAAAATTGTTCTTGAACCATTTGAGCGCCATTCCGGCTGTTGACGACCAAAGGATAAGACAGTATTTACCGTCTATACCGTGGACGTGGCAGGGAATAATGCTGTTCGGCTGATATGGCGGAAGCTTGTCCGTCATAACGCAGATAGCCATTATCGTACCCGTCATTTCGCTGATAACTCTGTCACTTACGCATCCTGCGCCGACAGTGCCTGCGATCTGATCGAGCGCTCCGCTTACTACTGACGCGCCGTCATATTCACCGACGACCTCCGCACTGCGGCAGATCTTAGGGAACACGTCCGCACTAAGACCGATATAGTCGAGCATCTCGCCCCACCATTTACCGTTTATTACATCGTAATAAATTGTCGACGACTGTATCGTCGGCTCGGTAACGTAATTGCCTGTCAGACGGTAGAGTATCCAGTCCTCAAGCATAAATACCTTGCGTATTTTACTGAAGACGTCGGGACGGTTATTCTTAAACCAAAGAAGCTTGCTTGCAGGCCAACCTGCCGTTATCTCGGGCTGTCCCGTTACGTTATAAACAAGCTCGTTTCCGAATTTCGCCTTTATATCCTCGGCTTCCTTTTCGGCTCTGTTATCAAGCCAAACTACCGCGGGATAGAGAGGAGAACCGTTTTCGTCGGTCAGAATGAGCGTTTCGCCCTGCGTATCGACCGATATTGCGTCGATCTTACCACACTTTTCCGTCAGCTCGTCAAGTGCGCTTTTGCAGATCCTTATGTATTCTTCGGGATCGAATTCGATAAAGCCGGTATCGGGATAGGTATTTAAGGTATAATCTCTGCTTGTCAAGGCAAGACGTTTGCCGTTACCGTCAAAGACTGCCGCCTTGAGCGAGGTTGTACCTATATCTATACCGAGAAGCTTATAGCTGCCTAAATCAATGCTTGACATTATCTGTCCTTTCAAGGCATTATGCGGAAATCCGTACGTAGACGGATTTCCGCGTAATTTTTAATATATTAGTAGCCGACCTTTTCCCAGCACTCAAAGGGAGCAGCGAGCTCTTCGCTGATGTAAACCTGAGTCTTCTTGGTCTGAAGCATGGTGCTTGGGAGGTAAGGAGTGATCGGGCCGTGTGTGCAGAGACGGCTGGTCATTCTCTGCCAGGAGGAGAAGGTACCGCAGGTAGCAAGTGCGTGAACCTCGATACGCTCCTTTGCTCTCATAACGTCGAGCGGTCCGATAGTAGCTGCACAGGGAGGAACGTTAGCAATATCACCGGACTGACCGAAGGTACCGTTAAGGGAGTTCTGCATAATGGTCATGGGGTGAAGCTTAACGATCTGTGCGGGCTGGTTGAGCCATTCTTCGATGTCGCCGCTTCCGATGAACTCGGGAATCGGGTCAACGAATGCCATGTGTCCTGCCCATCCGGGAGAGGTCGATGCGATATCAGCACCGGTTCCCTCGGTGATGTCGTCTATGATCTTGGAGTAATCCTTGATGTTAGCGTTGGTCGGGAAGTGAACGTTCTCCATAGGCATACGGAGCTTCTCGTCGATCTGGTAGTAGAGGTACTTGATCATCGAGTGTGCGAAACCTGCTTCGTAGGTGATAGGAGCTATGTTTCCGTTCTCGTCTGCCCATTCGTCCTCTGCTACGAGGTGAACCTTGGAGCAGTCAACCTTGAAGTAGTTGATGAGCTGTGCAAGCGGAATGTAAGTGTCGGGCTCGGGGTTTCCGAGGATCATAGTGAAGGACTTACCTGCTTCGGACGCTGCCTTGAGGCGGGTGAAGAGGGTGGAAATGAGAACGGGATGGGGGTTCATCATAACCTTAACTTCGAATTCGGGATGCCACCAGTCCTCTCTCTTTTCGAGGTCCTTGCCGCTTAAGCTGCGAACGTATTCGCAAACCTTTTTATCCTTGAAAGGAACAAAATCGGCAGGGGCAAAGTCAAATTTTGTTGCGGGATCTGTGATGAAGTTCATTGTCTTATACTCCTTTGATTTTTATTTTTTATTTTACAATTTCACCGCCGAAGACGGTGTATTTGACGTTAAATAGATGGTCAACAACGATAAGGTTAGCTACGTTGCCGACAGCGATCCTTCCGCGGTCGCCAAGACCGAGGACCTTTGCGGGGTTCGTCGATGCGAACTTGAATGCCTGACATACCGAAGCACCGGTGTGCTTGATGATGTTCTGACAGGGGCCGTCGAGGATCATCTTCGAGCCGGCGATTTCGCCCATAAAATCGAAGTTGATATCGGTTGCGCCCTCGTAGAGATCGCCGTCCGGGATCGGGCCGTGCTCAACGAAGGAGTCGGCGATAAGGACGATCTTGTCATCTCCCTTTATCTTTCTGATAAGGCGAAGCATATAGGGATCAACGTGAATACCTACCTTATCGCAGATAAGCTCGGTATAGATCGAGTCGTTATAAAGCGCGCACTCGTCAACGCAAGCGGAACGGCACTCGGGATACTTGTTGAGAGTACCGGTTGCATTCGTATGGTGAGTTGCGATCTTAAGACCGTAGGGAATGATCTTTTCGATCTCCTCGGGAGACGCTTCACTGTGAGCCACAGCAAATACGGCGTTCGGATTTACGCTCTTTGCGTAGCGAACGAACTCCTCGATATTTTCTCTTTCGGGAGCGAGGCACCAGACCTTTGCAAGGTCGCCTGCCGCATCTACGATGTCTTTATAATTCGCCGCGTCAACGGGACCCTTCCAGGGGTTGTTTTCGCGGTTGCATCCGAATTTCGGATTAAGGTACGGGCCTTCCATATAGAAGCCGATAATGTTCTTTGCCTTACCGCTTGCCATTACGTCCTTGAGATAAGCGATAGCAGTGAGGTACTGCTCCTTATTCATATTGTAATAAAGCGCGGGAAGAACGTCGGTAACGCCATGGTGAAGCAGGGTATCTGCCGCTTTTTCGGCATCATCGTTAAAGAACGTTTCACCGTCAGCGTGAGTATGAATGTCAATAAGACCGGGACCGACGTATGCGCCGTTAACGTCGAGAATTTCAGCACCGTCGGGTATCTTTACCTTTCTGCCGAAGTCGACTATCTTGCCGTCATCGACAAGAACGGTTCCGTCGTAAATGTAATGATCGGTCATTACGATCGTTGCGTTTGTGATTGCGAGCATTGTGCCACCTCCTAATATAATATAATTATACCTATAAAAAGGGGATATGTCAATAACTTTCCTGACAATAAATTCCTAAAAGCTTATTTGATCATAACTTTGTATTCTTCGATATCGAATATCTTGATCTCGCCCGAGAAATATTGATACAGGAAATAACGGACGGCGCGCTTATCGTCACTCATGATGTTGTTTCTGAACGTGCCGTTATTATCCATTATCCTATATGCGACGTCAAATTCGTAAACGTTTATCTGGTTTGCCTTGCCTTCATTCAGATAGCTGACACAGTTGAGATCGATAACGTCGATCTCGTATATCTTCTGCATCGTAAACGGCGCTTTTTCACCGTATTCATTCTTATAGAGGTCTGTAAGAAGCTCGTTATACGCCTCATGGTCTCCGTTGATTATCGCATTGAAATGCTCTCGGAAGAATTGCGCTATCGGACCTGCGGCGGCAAAATCGTCGTCGTCCTCAAGATGAAGGGTCACGTTGTTCGACGAATAGTGTATCAGCCGATCCTTTTTGATATATTCGTTATCTTCAAAAATGTTTTCTTCCCAGTCGGGCGTGCAAAAGTATTCCTCACCGAGAGGGGGATATTCACGGTATTTTATCTCCTCGCCGAAAAGAGACGAGAAAACTCCGCTTTCAAGGATAAGGTTCAGCGCAAGGAAGAGTGCAGTCAGGATACATACCGCCGCTATCATGAGCTTTGCGATACGCTTTTCCTTCGCCTTTTTGCCGATAGTACCGTTTTTATCAGCAGCGATCAGCGCCTTTTTGAAATCGGGATAGGAATATAATGAGCCGACGCAGAGGATAGGCGTGCCTTTTTTCAGCGACGCTGAATACGCTTTATTTACCGCCTCGTCAAAGCTTTCGTTAGCTACTGCTTTCTTGCCGTTTTTGGTAAATACCTCAGCATAGTCCTTGGCGTCAAGAGCGCGCGGACTGTCGGGTGTCACGGTATATACAGTGTCGGAAATCGATCCGATCTTTGAGGCGATCTTTTCATAATCCTTGTCCCTGAGAACACCGGATATAATGTTTATCTTCTTTTTGCCGAAGCAGGTTTTGACGGTGCGCACAGCGGCAGTTACGCCCTCTTCGTTGTGTCCGCCGTCAAAGAATACGGGGGGATAATCGCGTAGACGCTCAAAGCGACCCTTCCATTCGGTATCGGATAGACCATCTCGAAGGTTCTTGTCGGATATTTTGTAGCCCATTCCGCGAAGGATCTCGACTGCCTCGATAACGTTTGCGGCGTTTTCGGGCTGATAGGTTCCGAGAAGGGAGAGGGAGAGATTTTTATACTTTTTATAGCCGAATCTGCTTCCCTTGAGCGAGATCTTGCCGCAGGTAAGGGCTGAATGATCCTTTTCGTAATAAGGGCATCCGCGCTCAAGCGCGGCGGCTTTTATTACCTCTTTTGCCGCCTTGTCCTTTCCGCCGTAAAGAACGGGGCGTGACGGCTTTATGATGCCTGCTTTTTCATATGCTATCTTTTCAACGGTATCACCGAGAAAAGCAACGTGGTCAAGTGCTATTCCCGTAATTACCGAAAGAAGCGGAGAGGGAATGATATTCGTCGAATCGAGACGACCGCCCATTCCGCATTCGAGAACCACAATATCTGCGTTTTTCTTCTTGAAATAAACGAATCCGATAGCGGTAAGGACCTCAAATTCCGTCGGCGGATCGGTCATAGACAGACACGCATCCTTGACCTCGGAGACGGTTTCGGCAAGCTCGTCCTTCGTTATCATTTCGCCGTCGTATCTGATTCGCTCCTCGAAAAATTCGATGAACGGCGACGTGAAAAGTCCCGTTTTATAACCTGCCTTGCGTAAAACGGAATCCAGCATTGCGCAGAAAGAACCCTTACCGTTCGTTCCTGCAACGTGAACGAAGTTAAGGGCCTTTTCGGGGTTTCCGAGCTTTTCCATAAGCTCTGTTATTCGTTTTAATCCCGGACGGCTTCCTTGCCATTCGGTGCTGTGTATAAATGAAAGTGCTTCTTCGTAGGTCATTTATCAATCACCTGTAATCTCTTTTTTCAGGCCTTTGTTTTTGAAGAGCAAGCAGAGAACTATGCTCTCAATGGTTGCGATTGCGATATATATCGGTATACGGAAAAGAACGATCAGACCCATTTGATAATATATCTGCAGGGCGAGCGTCTTGATTATCATAGAGCCGACGATATGCCCGAGGAAGACCGCGAGAATGATCCTAAGCTTCGGGAAATGCTTGGTAAAGCAGTACTTGTAGATAACGCCTGCAGTGACGCCGACGTAACAAGCACCGATAGTAATAAGCGGGTTTGGCGCCATTCCGGCGATGACGCAGGAAATAAGGTCAGCACCCATGGCGATAGCACCGCCGACAAGAGGACCGAAGGCGAATGCTCCGATAAATATCGGAAGGCACTCAATGGTCAGTCGCAGAGCGCTTTCGTTGAAAATATATTTTGCAACGGTAGCAAGTATTACGCTTGCCGCGGTAAGAAGACCCGAGGCAGTTATGACCTTAGCGGAATAAAAGCCCTTACTTATATCGCTTTTTTTCAAAATAAAAACCTCCCTTGCATTCTCGCAGCACAGGGAGGAATAAGCTTCCTTGTGTACCAGCGGGATGCGAACTTCGGATCGCAACCTATGTCTTCGTCCGATAGACAACTCCCCGTCCTATCGGCACTTAACGCCCGAAATTCTACTCTGTGTATTATGTATACATAATAACACCGCAGGCGCGATTTGTCAAGAGTAATGTCGTATTTTGTCGTGCGTCGTCTCTTTTGAAAGCGACGTTCACAGAATGTTTACAAAATAAATCGAACACCCGTTTGCATTTTCGGCTGTTATGTGGTATTATGTATTTGTAAAAATGTAATTATTATTTTGAAAGGAAGTCGCATATATGAGAGCTGCAAAGATCAGTGAAAAAGAAAAGGTTATATACGACTATATCAATGAAACTATAGCAAAAGAGGGCTATTCTCCTACGGTGCGCGATATTCAGTCGGCGCTCGGTATAAAGAGCACCTCGACGGTTCACGCATATCTTAACCGCCTTGAAGAAAAGGGAATGATCCGTAAGGATCCCGGAAAGAGCCGTACTCTCAAGACCGCAGGCACTTCGCGTGAAAGCAGAAACACCGCAAGAGTGCCGCTTCTCGGCTCGGTAAGAGCAGGTATGCCGATTCTTGCCGTTGAAAACTACGAGGGATATATTGACTATCCTCTTATGAACCATTCCTACGGCGCAAACGAGCTTTTCGCGCTTCGCGTTAAGGGCGAGAGTATGATCGACGCGGGAATACTTGACGGCGATATTATCATCGTCAAAAAGGAAAGCTGTGCCGATAACGGAACGATCGTCGTTGCGCTCGTTGAGGATAGCGCGACGGTTAAGACGTTCTATAAGGAAAACGGACATTTCCGTCTTCAGCCCGAGAATCCGACGATGGAGCCGATAATCGTTGACGAGGTGTTCATTCTCGGACGCGTCGTTGCAAACTTCCGTTTTTATTGATAGCGAAAGGATCGTTTTCTGTATTTTATGGATTTCATTTCGGAAAAAAGGGCAGGAAAAAGGATAAAGCTTCTAGTGCTTCTTCTCGGCGTTCTTCCGCAGATACTCCGTATAGCGCTTGATTTCTTTAACCTGTACGAGGTCGCGGGGAATCACGAATACGAGCCGTTTGTCGAGCCGCTGTGTACTTACGGCGCTAACATTCTCGCTCAGTTCTCGTTCTTTTCTGTGCTCGGTATACTTATATATCTTTCGGCGCGCAACGGACTTAACGGCGGCGGCAACATCACTCTTTTGATTGTTGGGCTTTATGTCGTGTTTTACTGTATACAAAGCGCAATTTCAAACGAGTCTGTCACTCTTGTGATATTCGTAATATCCGCGCTTATGACTGCGCTCGCGGTCATCCTGTCCGCAAAAAAGAATGCAGGTACTTATGTGATAGCGACGCTTACGCTTGCTATCTCGCTTATAGGCGGTATGATACAGCTCGGATCCTCGGGCGTGCCGCTTACGGTCGACGATGTTATGCTTTTAATTTCATACGCCGTAGCCAACCTGGTCATTGAGCTTCTCATTCTGCTCGTTGCGTGCAGAGCGTCGAAGTTCTTAAACGTGCGAATGACGGGCGAAATATCTCTTACCGGTAAGCTCATATCGGTAAAGAACCCCGCGCTTCTTACAATGCTCATTTTTGATGCCATTTACGTGATCATGTCGCTGATTACACCGACGGTAACGATAATTGATAATCTGACCGAATACGGCCCGCCCGTTAATTCCTCCGAATGGATGCCGATAATCGGTGTTTACGTTGAAGCACTTATCGTATTTATGATCGGATACGCTTCAATGCGCTTCGCGGCGGGACTCGTTGAGGACGCGTATGCGCGTGCGGAGGAAGAATGATGACCTGGGAAGAGCTGGAAAATAGCTGTAAAAGCTGTGATAAATGCCCTCTCGGCAAGACAAAAACAAACACGGTCTTCGGCGTCGGAAATAAAAACGCATCCCTTATGTTCGTCGGTGAAGCACCGGGCGAGAGCGAGGATAAAAGCGGTATACCCTTTGTCGGACGCGCGGGAAAGCTTTTTGATAAATATCTCCTCGCGCTCGGCATAGACAGAAACGAAGTTTATATTGCAAATATCCTGAAGTGCCGTCCGCCGAATAACCGAGATCCGCTTCCCGAGGAGCAGGATATGTGTATGAGCTACCTGCGCGAGCAGGTCCGTCTCATAAAGCCGAAAATGATCGTGTGCCTCGGCAGAATATCGGCAATGAAGCTGATAAAGCCCGATTTTAAGATAACAAAAGAACACGGTATCTTCTTCAAAAAGGGCGCGTTTGAGATTGTGGCGGTCTACCACCCGTCGCTTCTTCTTCGCGACCCGTCGAAAAGGGAAGAGATGTTCACCGACATGAAAGTGATAAAGCAAAAGCTTGAAGGCATGAAAAATGGAAATTAATCACCAAATACTTTATAATACCCTTATAAAAATGGTTATTCCCGTTATTGCGGGCTTTGTTGTTGCGAAAGCGGGAGTTGTGAAGGGTGACTTTGCAAAGAAGCTTTCGACTCTTATACTTTTTGTTTGTCAGCCGTTTATGCTTCTGACTGCGACCTACGGCGCAAGGTATTCCGATTCGCTCTTGACAAAAGGACTTATCGCACTGCTGTGTGGCTTCTTGGCGCACGTAATCATTGCGATCATCGGTTTTAGCGGAACCTGCTTTTTTAAGGATAAAAAGAAGGGCAGAATAATAGAACACTGCATAGTCTTCGGAAACTGCGGCTTCTTCGGCTTTCCCGTTTTGCAGGCGGCATTTGGCGACGTAGGACTTTTCTGCGGCGGCTTCTTCGTGGTTGCGTTCAACACAGTACTCTGGTCGTACGGTATGATCATTATCGGACGAGCAAACAGGGAAATGAAGATAAAGCTTACGAAGATATTTTTCAATGCAGGAACTGTTCCTTGCGTTCTTGGATTGATCCTATACGTCCTAAGGGTCCCGACTTACGCCCCCGTTTACGACAGTATGAAAATGATAGGCGATTCATGTACGCCCCTATCACTTATACTTATCGGAATAATGCTCGCAAGAGTTCAGTTTAAGAGCTATATTAAGGAATATTCGGCTTATTACGGAATGGCACTCAAGCTGTTTTTGACACCCATAGTTACAGGCGTTATAATGAAGCTTCTCGGATTTTCCGATTTCTTTACCCTTGTGTCAGCTCTTATGATGGCGCTTCCGACTGCGTCAAGCACGGCTATGTTCGCCGAGACGTACGATCTTCACCCCGATATTGCGGCGCAGACCGTCGGCGTTTCAACGCTCATTTCGGTCGTAACCATACCGCCGACAATGCTTCTCGTTCAGAAAATAATCGATCTTATCTAAGAAAGGAAAACATAAAATGAACACTATAAAAAAGCTTCAAAAAATGCTGCCCGAAAAGGTAGACTGCCTTCTCGTCACCTGCGAGAAGAATCAGAGATACTTAACGGGACTTAACTATACCGACGGTTACGTAGTAGTCGGTAAGGAAAAGGCGTTTCTTCTTGCGGATTTCAGATATATTGAGGTCGCAAAGCGCTGTGAGAGCGACGACCTTACCGTCATAATGCTTGAAAACGCAAAGCTTACGCTCGGTAACGTTTTCGCCGATAACGGCTATAAGAACATCGGCTTCGAGGACGGCGCTATGACCGTATCTGCTCTTGAAGGACTGAAAAATAAGTTCCCGAACGTTAATTTCGTTCCCTGCGGCGGTCTTGTTGAAGAAATGCGCGTGGCAAAGACAGAGGACGAGGTCGAAAAGGTAATAAAGGCGCAGAGAATAGCAGAGCAGGCGCTCGATCGTCTACTCGGACTTATGACGCCGAATATGACCGAGATCGAGGTCGCGCTTGAGCTTGAATACGGAATGAGAAAATTCGGCGCTGAAAAGCCGTCCTTCGATACTATCGCGGTATCCGGTTCGGCTTCGTCGCTTCCTCACGGCGAGCCGAGAAACGTGAAGCTCGAAAAGGGCTTCCTTACTCTCGATTACGGCGCGCTTTATCAGGGCTACTGCTCCGATATGACGAGAACTATCGTTATCGGTAAGGCAGACGACGAGATGAAAAAGGTATATAATACCGTTCTCAAGGCACAGCTTGCCGCGCTCGATTTCGTTGCGGCAGGTAAAAAGGGATGTGACTGCGATAAGGTCGCAAGAGACATAATATACGGCGCGGGCTACGAGGGATGCTTCGGTCATTCTCTCGGTCACGGCGTCGGTATGTTCATACATGAGAATCCCCGTCTTGCGGGAATGTGGGATAAGCCGCTTGAGGTCGGAGCTATCGTGACCGTCGAGCCGGGTATCTATATTGAAGGCAAATACGGAGTCCGTATCGAGGACATGGTATGGCTCAAGGAAAACGAGAGCGTAAATCTTACAAAAGCACCGAAGGAGCTTATCGAGCTGTTCTGATAACTATTGAATGAAAGGAAAGCACTATGAAACGTTACGCTATCAGATTTGTAAACGTCGCACTTGCGTTATTGCTTCTGATTACCGCGACTCTACCGCTTTATTCCTGCTCAAATAAGAAAGGTGATACCAATATGTACTGTGAAGAAAAGCTTTTACCGATTGTTCCGGTGCCGAAGGAGGTCAAGCTCGTCGGCAGCTCTGAAAAATACGTTATCTATGAGCTTGAGCCGTCGATCACGACCGACGACGCCGACTTCAAGCCGTTCGTCAATACCTTCAGAAACTACGCTAAGAAGATCAATGGCGTTACACTCAAGAACGAAGAGGGCGGAATCGTTCTCGTTAGAGATGAGAAGCTTGCCCCCGGTGAATATAAGATCGAAACGTCGAAGGACGGAATGATTGTTTCCGCATCCGATAACGACGGAATCACCTATGCTCTCGCAACTCTCCATCAAATACTTACAGTTAAGGACGGCGTGATAACAGTTCCGTCCTATACGATAAAGGATAAGCCCGATTCGTCCTACCGTGCGCTGATGGTCGACCTTGCGCGCCAGTGGCATCCCTTCAATACTCTGAAGGATTATATCGACCTCTGCTACCTCTATAAGATAAAGTTCATTCATCTTCATTTCACCGATACTCAGAGCTATACGCTTCCGTCCGACGCTTTCCCGAAGCTTTCGACAAAGGGAAGAAGCTATACCAAGGAAGAGATCGCATCTCTCAATGAGTACGCGTCCGACCGCAATATTGAGATAATTCCCGAAATTGAGGTTCCCGGTCACGCAGCTTGTCTTACTGCGGCATATCCAGAGCTTTTTTCTAATACGCCCATATCGGGCGGAACCGACCGCAACATTATCTGTGCAGGTAAGCCGGGAATCATGGACACTCTCAAGACGCTCTTCGGTGAGCTTATCGAGATGTTCCCGAATTCGCGTTATATACACGTCGGCGGTGACGAAGCAAATATTTCCGATTGGGAAAACTGCTCCGATTGCGTCGCGTATATGGAAAAGGAAGGCATAAACGGCAAGTATCCGCTTTATACCAGATTCGTTAAAGATATAACCGATATGATCCTTTCTATGGGCAAGACTCCCGTAGTATGGGAGGGCTTCCCGAAGGAGGGCGCCGAGACGATCTCAAGAGACGTTATTGTTACCGCTTGGGAATCGCTTTACCATTTGCCTAACGACCTTATCGAGGAGGGCTTCACGGTAACTAACTCCTCGTGGCTTCCTCTCTACATCGTTCCGCCTACGCATCCTCACGTCACAGGCGGTAGATGGCTGCCGAAGGACATTCTTAAGTGGAACAAGTTTACCTGGAGAAACTGGTGGGATAAGTCGGCGGCATACAAGGAGCCGATCGTCGTCGAGCCGACGGATCAGGTCATCGGCGGTACTCTCTGCGCATGGGAATGTAACTACGATCAGGATATTCAGCCCGTAAAGCAGAACCTCGCTGCACTTTCCGAGCGGCTCTGGAACGCAAACGGCACCTTCGATACAAAGGAAATGCTCGATGCACTCGCCCGTCTCTACACGCTCGCAGATAAAGTAATAGACAAAAAATAATTAACATAAAATATCCCCTGCGGTTTAAGCACCGCAGGGGATATTTTATGTTCAGTTAAACTTCGGCATCCAGTTGCCGTGTGCCTCGATAAGCTCGTCGACCATCTTCTTGATGGAGTCGATGTCAAGCTCGCTTCCCGTGTGGGGATCGAGCATTGCTGCCTGGTAGATGTGTTCCTTTTTCCTTGTGCGTGCCGCTTCGATGGTCAGAAGCTGAACGTTTATGTTCGTCATATTCATAGCCGCGCACTGAACGGGAAGCGCGCCTACGTGACAGGGGGTGATTCCGTTGCCGTTTACGAGGCAGGGAACTTCAACACACGCCTCTTCGGGGAGGTTCGTGATAATATGACCTGTGTTGAGGACGTTACCGCCGATCTCATACGGTGTATTGGTGACGACGGATTCCATTATGTACGAAGCGTATTCACGCGAGCGGTTATGCTCCTTCACGCCGTTTTCACACATATTCTTGTAATCCTCTTTCCAAGCCGCTATCTGATTGATACAGCGGCGCGGATATTCGTCAAGCGGAATGTTGTATTTCTCTATAAGCTCGGGATACTTGCTCTTGATGTAGAACATATTGTACTCCGCATTATGCTCCGAGCTTTCAGTGCAGTAATAACCGAAGTTCTTGATGTATTCGAGACGGACCTTGTTGTAGCAGTCGGGAGCTTCAATACGAGCGTCAATGCGCTTTTTGATCTCTGGGTAGAGGTCAACGCCGTTCTTGTCGCGGACGTCAAGAAGCCATGCCATGTGGTTGATTCCCGCTATCTTACTGCGGTGTCCTTCAAGCTTGTCTGTCATTCCGACTTCATTCAGAAGCGACTCAACGCAGACCTGAACGCTGTGACAAAGACCGACGGTCTTTACGCCCGTGTAGCGCTGAATATATCCGCTGAGCATCGCCATCGGGTTAGTGTAGTTAAGGAGGATCGCATCGGGGCAGACCTCCTCCATATCGTGCGCAAAATCCTCCATTACGGGGATGGTGCGCAGCGCACGCATGATGCCTCCGATTCCGAGCGTATCGGCTATCGTCTGCTGAAGACCGTATTTCTTCGGTATCTCAAAGTCTGTGATGGTGCAAGGGTCGTATCCGCCGACCTGAATTGCATTGATGACGAAGCTTGCTCCGCGGAGAGCTTCCTTGCGGTTTTCGGTTCCGAGGTAGCACTCGATTTTTCCGTATCCGCCCTTATCCTTTCTTATTGCTTCAAGAATAACGCGGCTTTCCTCAAGACGCTTTCCGTCAATGTCGTAAAGGGCAAAAACGCTGTCTCTTAATGATTCGGCGCACAGACAGTCGCCTATCACGTTTCTTGCAAATACGGTGCTTCCTGCACCCATAAACGTTATCTTCATGTGTAATACCTCCGGGTTTGTTGCTTTGGTTAATGGAATCAGTTAAACTTAGGCAGCCAATTGCCGTGTACTTCGATAAGCTCGTCTACCATCTTCTTGATGGTGTCGATATCAAGCTCGCTTCCCGTGTGGGGGTCAAGCATCGCTGCTTGGTAGATGTGCTCCTTCTTCCTTGTGCGTGCCGCTTCGATCGTGAGAAGCTGAACGTTGATATTCGTCATATTCATCGCCGCACAGGCAAGGGGAAGAGCACCGACGCGGCAGGGCGTGATTCCGTTGCCGTTTACGAGGCAGGGAACTTCAACACACGCTTCTTCGGGAAGGTTCGTTATAATGTGGCCTGTGTTGAGCACGTTACCGCCGATCTCATAAGGCGTGTTGGTAACCATGGATTCCATAATGTAAGAAGCGTATTCTTCAGAACGGCTATGCTCCTTTACGCCGTTTTCGAGCATATTCTTATAATCTTCTTTCCATGCGTTTATCTGCTCGACGCAGCCCTTGAGGTATCCGTCTATCGGAATATTGTATCTCTCTATAAGCTCGGGATACTTGCTCTTAATGTAGAACATATTATATTCAGCATTATGCCACGAGCTTTCGGTGCAGTAATATCCGAAATTCTTTATGTAGTCAAGACGCACCTTGTTGCGGCAACCCGGCTCGTCAAGGCATGCGCCAATGCGCTTTTTGATCTCGGGGTAGAGGTCAACACCGTTCTTGTCGCGGACGTCAAGAAGCCACGCCATGTGGTTAATACCTGCGATCTTCGCTCTGTGTCCTTCAAGCTTATCGGACATTCCGACCTCGTCAAGAAGCGACTGAACGCAGACCTGAACGCTGTGGCAAAGACCTATTGTCTTTACACCCGTATAACGCTGCATATAACCTGTAAGCATCGCCATAGGATTAGTATAGTTCATAAGGAGTGCGTCGGGGCAGACCTCCTCCATATCGTGCGCAAAATCCTCCATAACGGGAATCGTGCGGAGAGCACGCATGATACCGCCGATACCGAGGGTATCGCCTATCGTCTGCAGAAGGCCGTATTTTTTCGGTATCTCAAAGTCTGTGATAGTGCAGGGATCGTATCCTCCGACCTGAATTGCATTAACGACGAAATCTGCGCCTCGAAGTGCTTCCTTGCGGTTCTCAATACCCTGATAGCACTCGATCTTACCGTAACCGCCCTTTGCCTTTCTTATCGCTTCAAGGATAACGCGGCTCTCATTCAGACGAGTTCCGTCAATGTCGTAAAGAGCAAAAACGCTGTCTCTGAGTGCTTCGGAGCAAAGGCAGTCGCCAATGACGTTTCTTGCAAAAATAGTGCTTCCCGCACCTAAAAAGGTTATTTTCATTACGAATACCTCCAAAAATACTTGTTAATTCAATTTTATCATGTTTTTTTCGTTTGGGTATTGATTTTTGTTGGTAAAACTTGTTATAATGTTGTGTGAGGTGAAGAAGAGATGAGCGTAACTGAAATAGTCATAAACAAAAATTACTGTGATGTCAGCCCGATGGAATTCGGATATGAGGCGTGCCTGCCGTCACATTATTTCGGTCCTGTGGTAAGAGGATATTGGCTTTTGCATTATGTTGTGTCGGGAAAGGGCATATTTAAGCGCGACGGAAAGGTGTATAACGTCGGAGCGGGGCAGATATTCGTTATTTCGCCGTACGCTGAGACCTATTACCAAGCTGACGAAAACGATCCGTGGGAATATATATGGATCGGCTTTGATTCCGAAACCTTGGCTGGCACCGTTTTTACCGAGCACGTAATGACTGTTGCGGGTGCAGGTAAGATCTTCCGCGATATGAAAAGATGCTCCGAAATGGATAACGGCAGAAGCCCCTTCCTTTGTGCAAAAATATGGGAGCTGATCTCGCTCATTCTCGACGGAACAGATAACCTGCCCGATCATATCGACAAGGCGCTCAATTATATTCACACCGATTATGCAAACGGCATAACGGTTACGTCGGTTGCGGAACGTCTCAATCTCGACAGGACGTATTTTTCGGTATTATTCAAAAAACGTCTCGGCATCTCGCCGATAAAGTATCTATCCGATCTTCGAATCGAGAAGGCGGCGGAGCTTATCGTGAAGCACGGTATGTCAGCGACGACGGCGGCACTTTCAGTCGGCTATTTTGACTATTGCCATTTTTCAAGAGCGTTCAAAAAGAAATACGGAAAAAGCCCCAAAGAGTACTCAAAATGCTATAATAACGACAGAAAATAACCGTTTTTCGGCAAAATAAATATAAAATCGTATCAAAAAGCATCAGTATTTCTATAAATAAACTTGAAAAAAATCTTCGAAGTATCTTGCATTACGGCAAAAAATAAGTTATAATTACTTGTTGGTAAAAATCGGACTTTCCGATATTTAAATCTGAAAAAGAGGGAATCTATATGTCAGAGAACGCAAGAAAAGTGGGAACGGTATCGAGAGGTATCCGTTGTCCTATCATAAGAAAGGGAGACGACCTTGCAAGAATCGTTGCGGACAGCGTTATTGAGGCGGCTGAATCCGAGGGCTTTGAGCTTCGTGATAAAGACGTCATCTCGGTAACCGAGAGCGTTGTGGCGCGTTCGCAGGGTAACTATGCGTCGGTGCAGGATATTGCCGACGACGTAAAGGCAAAGCTCGGCGGCGAAACTGTCGGCGTGCTTTTCCCGATCCTTTCCCGTAACCGTTTTGCAATATGCCTTAAGGGTATCGCTATGGGCGCGAAGAAGATCGTTCTTATGCTCAGCTACCCGTCCGACGAGGTCGGTAATTCCCTTATGGATATGGATATGCTCGACGAGTCGGGCGTAAACCCCTATTCCGATCTGCTTACTCTTGAGCGTTACCGCGAGCTTTTCGGAGAAAATCCGCTTGAATTTACGGGTGTTGACTACGTTGCATACTACGAGCAGCTTATCAAGGACTGCGGAGCAGAGGCAGAGATACTCTTCGGTAACCGCCCCGAAATGATACTTCCGTATGCAGATCATATCATTAACTGCGATATTCATTCCCGTGCAAGAACGAAGCGTATACTTCGTGCAGGCGGCGCAAAGGTCGTTTGCGGTCTTGACGATATACTTACCGCGCCTGTAAACGGAAGCGGTTATAACGAGAATTACGGTCTTCTCGGCTCGAATAAGAGTACCGAGGATCAGATCAAGCTCTTCCCGCGTGACTGCCGTCCCGTTGTCGATAATATTCAGAAATATATTCTCGAAGCAACCGGCAAGCACGTCGAGGTAATGATCTACGGCGACGGTGCCTTCAAGGACCCCCGCGGAAAGATCTGGGAGCTTGCAGACCCCGTTGTTTCCCCTGCATTCACCGACGGACTTATAGGTACTCCGAACGAGCTTAAGCTTAAGTACCTTGCAGATAACGACTTTAAGGATCTTTCGGGTGAGGAGCTCAGAAAGGCGATCTCCGACAGTATCAAGAAGAAAGACGGCTCGTCGCTCGTCGGAAACATGGCGGCACAGGGAACTACCCCCCGTCAGCTTACCGACCTTATCGGCTCGCTCTGCGACCTTACCTCCGGCTCGGGAGATAAGGGAACTCCCGTCGTCCTCGTTCAGGGATATTTCGATAACTATACGAACTGATAATAAAAGAGAAGGCAAAACGCCTTCTCTTTTTTACTTCACTTTTCTGTAATTTAACGGGGATATTCCAACTTCCTTTTTGAAGATCAAGCTAAGATAATTTGCAGATGAAAATCCGCATTCTGCCGCTATCTCTTCAAGTCTCATTTTCGTCGATGACAATAGTTCCTTTGCACGGCTAATGCGGATAAAGGTTCTGTATTCCATGACGGAGCAGTTCATAAGTGCGCGAAAGCCCGAGCAGAGAGAATTTTTAGATACGAATAATTGCTCACAAAGATCGTCAAGCGTAAAGCTTTCGTTAAAATGCCTGTTTATGTAGCCAACGGCTCGCATCGCGGGCGTTTCTTTTTTTGTGCCGATATGCTTGTCTATTGAATCGTACGGAATAAGCTCTGTTCGCGAAAGAAGTGACAAAAGAACGTGAATAAAGTGCTGTGATACCTTCTCGCCACTCGGCGTATCGCAAGAAAGCTCCGCCGATTCGTCAAGCATCGTTAAAAACAAGCTTGCCTTTTCACCGCTTATCTTGTAAACACCATGCTTACCAAGCTCGTTCAGATATGAAAGTTCACTGTCAGTCAAAAGGTCGGGAGAAACGTTCAGCGTAATGCGACGAAATGCGCCGCCCTCCGTTTTGTGAAGCGCGAACGGCGGTATCACGCAGACCGTCGGCGCCGTTACGTTATATATTCTGTCCTCGTAAAAGTAGGTTCGCGTTCCGCTGGTCAGGCAGTATATCTCATAATGTCCGTGGCTCTGAAGCTCTGACATTGACCATTCGTAATTGCGTTCTCTTAAATCTATTTCCGAAAATCTCATATTTCCTCCAAAGGATTTCTAATGTAATTATATCTTAAAATACCGATCTGTCAATAAAAAACGGTACGATTTATGTAAATTTCTTTGAATTGATACGATTATATATTGAATCGTACGACTAACGGTGATAAAATTAAAAAGAAGAAACGGGAGAATTTGTATGAAAACTAAAGTTATAAACGCAGATATAGTTTTATGTGACCGAGTGATCGAAAACGGTGAATGTATTTACGAGGACGGTATTATCGTATCAGTCGGAATGGATCTGCCGAAATGCGAAAACGTTATAGACGCGGAAGGGGGCATACTTGTCCCCGGCTTCGTTGATATACACTGTCATTGCGGAGTCGGTTTGTCCTTTATGGGCGGAAGCGTTGACGATTTCGCGTCGATAGCGAAATTCCATCTTGCACACGGTACGACTACTCTCGTCGCAACGACTTGTACGTCCGACGACGATGAGACCATAGGAATGATAGAGACCTGTGCCGAGTACATGAAAAACGGTGAAGACCCGACAGTCGCGGGCGTGTTTATGGAAGGTCCTTGGCTTAATCCGGCTCAGTGCGGAGCGCAGGCGGTGTCCTGTATGAAAAAGCCAAGTGCCGAAGAAATAAAGGCGCTCAAGGAAAAGTATCCGCATATTCTTCGAGTTGGCGTTGCTCCCGAGCTTGAGGGCGGAATGGAATTTGGACGCACGTGTTCGGAACTCGGGATAGTCGCTTCAATAGCACATACCGACGCGACCTTTACCGAAATCGAAGAAGCGGTCAAAAACGGCTATACGGTGATGACGCACCTCTATTCGGGAATGAAGGGAACCGAGCGCGTGAATGCCTACCGCGTTGCCGGTGCAGTTGAGGCGGGGCTTTATTTTGACGAGCTATACGCCGAGGTCATCGCCGACGGAAAGCATCTGCCGATCGAGCTTTTGAAGTTCATTTATAAATGTAAGGGCGCAGACAGAATATGTCTCGTAACCGATGCTTCGCGCGCCGCAGGACTTCCCGACGGCGGAACTACAACGGGAATAAGCCGTGCGGATAAGGACGTTATTATAATCGAGGACGGCGTCGCAAAAATGCCCGACAGGAAGTCGTTTGCGGGAAGCGCGGCGACCTTCGACCGTCTTTTTAGAACTATGGCAAGCGCGATAGGGAATGACCTCGTTGCGCTGTCAAAAATGGCGTCGCTTACCCCGTCGCGCGCGATGGGATTTACTGACAGAGGAGAGATCGCGGAAGGAAAGCGCGCAGATATGCTGATCCTTGACCGCGAGCTTGAAATAAAGAAAATAATTTTCGGAGGAAAAGAAATATGAAGCTTATAATCAAAGAAACGTCAGAAATGGGCGCTCTTGCGGCGGCTCAGGCGGCAAAGGTAGTAAACGAAGCTATCGAGGAGCAGGGATATGCACGCATACTTCTCTCAACAGGCGCATCGCAGTTTCCGTTTTTTTCTGAATTTGTAAAGCAAGATATTGACTGGAGCAAGGTAGAAATGTTCCATCTGGACGAGTACGTAGGAATCAGCGAGGATCACCCCGCGTCCTTCAAGAGATACCTTCTTGACAGATTCGTAAACATCGTAAAACCGGGTAAGGTTCATCTTATCGAGGGACAGAAAGCACCCGAAGAAACGATTGCTGAGCTTACTGCGCTCGTAAACGAAAAGCCGATAGACCTCGGTATGATAGGAATCGGCGAGAACGGACATATCGCATTCAACGATCCCCCTGCGGATTTCGAAGATACACGTGCGTATAAGG
Source organism: Clostridia bacterium (assembly GCA_017621655.1). Taxonomy (GTDB): domain Bacteria; phylum Bacillota; class Clostridia; order Oscillospirales; family CAG-272; genus Colimorpha_A. The sequence goes on from JAGASS010000045.1 coordinate 30,744, forward strand.
TCGTAACTCTTGACGAGCGCTGTCTTAATCAGCAGGTCGGAGAGGGCTGGTTCAAGAGCGTTGACGAGACATATAAGCAGGCGATAAGCATGACCTGCCCGCAGATAATGAAGTGTAAGACCATCATTTCCGTAGTTCCTTACAAGGTTAAGGACGAGGCGGTTTATAACACGCTTACGCGCGAGCTTACCCCCGACGTTCCCGCAACTCTTCTTAAAGAGCACGCAGACTGCACGCTCTACTGCGATTTTGATTCCGCATCGCGCTTGACTGAGGAGATTAAAAACAAATTCCTTTGATAGATAGGAATATAGCACGATCCCGTATCAGTTTGAATAACACTGATAAAAAAGGAGAACTTTATACAAGTTCTCCTTTTTGTATTCAATCAATGCTTTACGGGATCGTCGGTTTCGCCGAGAAGATAGTCAATAGAGGTGTTGTAAAAACGGGAAAGGCGAATTAGAATAGACGTCGGAATATCATTTTCGCCGGTTTCGTATTTTGAATATCCTGTTTGAGACATTCCAAGGATTTTTGCTATCTGTGTCTGCGTTAGCTCATGATCCTCGCGTAGATCTCTGATTCTGCGGTACATACATTTTTCTCCCTAAATTTTTATAACGATATTATACGTTAATCTGTTTCAGAGTATTGACAAATAACCTGAAACAGGTTATAATATGAGCATCAACCGCGATAGCGGAATAAAAATGAAGGTGGATTAAACAAATGAAGAAGATTTTGGCAATTTTGATGGCGATGTTTATGCTCGTCTCATTCTGTGCTTGTGACAAGAGCGAAGGTGGTAAGGGCAGCGTTACGGCTTCCGCGTATGATGTTATGGACGGAGACCTTGGCAAATACGAGGTTACAATAGACGGCAATAAGGCCGTTTTGGTTCGTTCTGATGTTTACAATTACTATGAGCTAAGATGTGTATTCTCTACTACTTTGACCTTGTATCTTGAAAAAAACGGTGATACGTATACTCTTACAAAGGTTAAAAGAAAGCAGACGATAAATGGCGATGGCGCGAATGAATATTATAATTCTCTCGATACTGATGAAGACAGCTTAATACTTCAGATGCTCAGCGAAAACGGTCTTGTATATACTGAAGAGATGATGGCTCAGAGTGGAATGAAGGGTGCGACAGCATCGTTTAGCTTTGATAGCGCCAAGCGTTTAACTGATCTAACCATTATTGATCTTTCTTCGAAGATGACTTGCAAATTCTCATATGATTCTAAGGGGAATCAAATCAGTTGCCGTACAGAATATAAGCTAAGCGACGGTGACGCGTGGGTAGAAAACTACGTTTTCAAAGAACTCTATGCTAACGGTCAGCCAAAAACAGTTGAATGCCAGACTGATGACGAGACTGAGACTTATATTTATAACGATCAGGGCTACAGAGAATAATTTTAAAAAGCGCCTCAAGGACAACCTTGAGGCGTTTTGTTATTTTGGCACAGGATCCTTCATTTTAACGATTATAAGGTCCTCGCCGATATGTTCAATGCAAGCCCACGGTATTTTGATACACGGTGCTTTTGAAAAAAGTCCGCCCTCTCCCGGAATTATAATTGATACAAGCCGCGCGTCGCAAATGTCAAGCTCGATGTCGGATACGTATCCGAGACGCTTTCCCGTGGTAATGTTAATAACCTCTTTGTTTTTAAGCTCGGTAAGAAAACAGTCCATATTTTTCTCCTCGTTTCTTTTTTTAATATTTATGCGCAGGGAAGTTTTTTAATGACTTGTCATATAAGAAAAAACAAGAGCATAATATTGAACAAAAAGAGGCAGAACGGCTCCGCCGTCGCTATGAGAGAAAGGTATCAGAAGATGATGAATTCAAATATTTACCGCGATATTGCCGAGCGCACGGGAGGGAACATCTATATAGGAGTTGTCGGGCCTGTGAGAACGGGAAAATCGACCTTTATCAAGCGCTTTATGGAAAACCTGGTGCTACCTAATATCGAAAACAACTTCGACCGCGAGCGTGCGCGTGACGAGATGCCGCAGAGCGCGGCAGGAAAAACGGTCATGACGGCAGAGCCGAAGTTCATTCCCGATGAGGCGGTAGAGATCGTGCTTTCCGATAACGCGCGTCTGTCGGTACGAATGGTAGACTGCGTCGGTTACATAGTTCCCGAAGCTATGGGGCATATTGAGAACGGCGGTCCAAGAATGGTCAGCACCCCTTGGCGCGAAGCGCCGATGCCGTTTACAGAGGCGGCAGAATACGGCACGCGCAAGGTCATTACAGATCACTCGACGATCGGTGTCGTAGTAACGACCGACGGTACTATCGGAGAGATTGGAAGACAGAATTACGTTGAAGCTGAAAAACGCATCGTAAATGAGCTTAAGGAGATGGGAAAGCCGTTTGCAGTCATTATGAACTCGGCAGATCCGTCGCGTGACGAGAGTATTCGACTCGCTACCGAGATCGAAAAGGAATACGGAGTCCCCGTTGCACTCGTAAACTGCCTCGAGCTGAACAGTGAGGACATTAAGCATATTCTTGAAATGATACTTATGGAGTTCCCGATAAGACAGATCTCGGTCGACGTTCCGCTTTGGCTCTGCGCGCTCGGTGACGATCATCCAATCTACGTTTCTGTAAAGGACAGCGTTCTCGCGTCGGCTTCCGAGATTCGAAAGATAGCTGACGTCAAGGGAGCTTTTGATGGCATTACCGAAAACGAGTATATCGAAAGCGGCGTTATTACCGAGATAGACCTCGGTACAGGTGACGCGCGGCTCAACGTACGTCTTCCGCAGGAGCTTTATTATAAGACTCTCGGCGAGATGACCGGATTTGAGATCACAGGTGAGGAAACGCTCGTCGGGCTTCTTCGCGAGCTTTCGGAAATGAAGAAGAAGTACGATAAGATTGCCTCCGCCCTTGAAGAGGTGAACGAAAGCGGCTACGGTATAGTTACTCCCGACCTCTCCGAGCTTACCCTTGACGAGCCTGAGATAGTCAAGCAAAACGGCGGATACGGCGTTAAGCTTAAGGCGGGCGGACCGTCGATCCACATGATAAAGGCGCGCATCGAGACCGAAATTAATCCGATAGTCGGCACCGAGGCACAGTCCGAGGAGCTTGTGAACAGAATGACCGAGGAATATAGCGAAGATCCAAGCAAGATATGGGAATCCAATATCTTCGGAAAGACCTTGCACGAGCTTGTCGAGGACGGACTCACGTCAAAGCTCGGGCATATGCCTCCCGAGGCGAGAGAACGTCTCGGCGAAACGCTCGAAAAGGTAATAAACGAGGGAAGCGGCGGACTTATCTGCATAATTCTCTGAATACGTTATAAACGGACGAAATGGAATCCATTTCGTCCGTTTTTTCAAAATGTTAAAAATATTGATTTTTATCATTGACTTTGTATTTTATAATTGGTATAATTAAAAAAGTAAAATGTTCTCAAACGAAAGAGAGGGAAAATTATGCCAAATTTGACTTTTAAGGGCAAGCAGTTCTATATGGACGGTGAGCCGATCGAAATTATCTCGGGTACTATGCACTATTTCCGTATTCCCGAGGATTACTGGTACGACCGTCTTCTTAAGCTCAAGGAGTGTGGCTTCAACACCGTTGAGACCTATACCTGCTGGAACCTTCACGAGCCGGAAGAAGGAAAGTTCGACTTTTCCGGTATGCTTGATATTGAAAAGTACGTTCAGACCGCGACCGATCTCGGACTTTACGTAATTCTCCGTCCCGGTCCTTACATCTGTGCAGAGTGGGATTGCGGCGGTCTTCCCGCATGGCTTCTTACCTACCGAGATATAGATATTCGTTGCAATAACGAGGTTTATCTTTCCAAGGTGGACAGATATTATAAGGAGCTTCTTACCCGTCTTAATAAGCATTTCTCGGGCAACGGCGGTAATATCGTAATGATCCAGGTCGAGAACGAGTACGGAAGCTTCGGTTCCGATAAGGAATATCTCCGTGCTGTAGCGGCTATGTATGAGAAGTACGACGCAAAGGCGCTCTACTTCACCTCCGACGGTCCTACATATACCATGCTTAACGGCGGTACGCTTCCCGAATATCTCTGCGTTGCAAACTTCGGTTCTAACCCTAAGGAGCAGTTCAAGAAGCTCGAGGAATTCCGCCCCGATCAGCCCCTTATGTGCGGTGAGTACTGGAACGGCTGGTTCGATCAGTGGGAAAAGAACGCAGTTACCCGTGACTATATGACCTGTGTAAACGACCTTAAGGATTTCCTTGAGATCGGCGCATCTATTAACGTATACATGTTCCACGGCGGTACGAACTTCAATTTCTGGGCAGGCGCAAATATGTTTGAAAAGGCATATTTCGATACTACCAGCTACGATTACGGCTCTCCCGTTTCCGAGGCAGGCGACCGCACTCCCATGTACTACGCTTTCCGTGATGCCATTATCGCAAAATACGGTGAGGATAAGGTTCCTGCGCTTACCGCAAAGGAGAGCGAAAAGAAGGCATACGGTAAGGTTACTATGACCAAGACCGCAGCTCTCTTCGATAACCTCGACAATATCGGTAAGAAGTTCCGCGCTCCTGCTCCCAGACCCATGGAGGACTTCGGTCAGGCATTCGGATATATCCTGTACAGCGCCGAGATCCCAGGTCCGATGGAGGGATGGCCGCTTCATATCGACGAGCTTCACGACAGAGCAAACATCTACGTAAACGGCGAATATAAGGCAACCTACCACAGAAATAATCCCGTTAAGGACGAAGAGGCGGTTTCTATTCCGATCGGCTTCGGTGAAAGCGCAAAGCTCGACGTTCTCGTTGAGAACCAGGGACGTATCAACTACGGTCCCTTCATGGCAGACCGCAAGGGATGTACACGTATCCGCTTCGCACAGTGCCAGCATCACGGTTGGGATATCTACACTCTCCCGATGAACAACCTCGAAAAGCTTGACTTCAAGCCCATCGAGAACGTTCCTACCGAAGAAAAGCCCCTTGTCGGTCCTAACTTCTTCAAGGCGGAACTCAATATCGAAGGCAAGCCCTGCGATACCTTCCTCAAGCTTGACGGCTTTACCAAGGGCTTCGTAACCGTAAACGGCTTCAACCTTGGCAGATACTGGAAGATCGGTCCGCAGAAGACCCTCTACGTTCCCGCTCCTATCCTCAAGGAGGGAAAGAACGAGATCATCGTATTCGAGAACGACGAAACCGCTACTCTCGAAATCGAATTTACCGACGTTCACGACCTCGGAAGATAATCAATAAAAAAGCCCGCGATTGCGGGCTTTTTCTTCGGATATTTAGCGAAATTTGGCACAAAAAAGCGTATTAAAGTATAATGAAAGTAGTAAAAGGAAACAAATAACAGCATTTTTGAAAAAAATCATTGACATATTTAATTATCTGATTTATAATAGTAGGGTGAAAACTTTTGTTTTCTCCTTGCCGCCGAAATCATAGCGGCGGTCTTATGTCCATAAGGAGGTGTAAAAAATGGAAAAGAACAACATGTCTTACGAAGTCCTGTTCGTAGTTGATCTTACCCCCGGCGAGGAGGGCGTTAAAGCTCTTATCGAGAAGTTCACTTCTCTCATCGCTGAAAACGGCACCGTTAACGAGGTTAACGAGTGGGGCAAGCGTCGTCTCGCTTACCCGATCAACGATATGAACGACGGTTACTACGTGCTTGTTAATTTCTCCGCTCCCACGGATTTCCCCGCAGAGCTTGAGAGAATTTTCAGCATCACAGACGGTATTCTCCGTTCTATGGTAATCGCTAAGGAAGCATAATTTGGAGGTTTATTATGGCAAGCTTGAATCTTAATAAGGTTGTTTTGGCAGGTCATCTTGCAGCAGATCCCGAAATGAGACAGACGCAGAGCGGTATTCCCGTATGCTCTTTCCGTGTAGGTGTTTCGCGCAGATATCAGCCGAAGACCAATGAAGGTCAGTCGCAGTCGGTTGCAGACTTCATTACCGTTGTCGCATGGCGTCAGCAGGCGGAGTTTGTTTCCCGCTATTTCCGTAAGGGAAGCTCTATTTGTGTTACCGGCTCTATTCAGATGCGTCAGTGGACAGATAAGCACGACCAGAAGAGATATGACCTTGAGATCGTAGCAGACGACGTTATGTTCGTCGATTCAAAGGGCGATAGCACCGGCGATCAGGGCGGATTCGGCGCTTCCTACAATGCCACGGGCTATGCTCCCTCTTTCTCTTCTCAGACAGAGTCGGCTCCTAAATTCGAGGAGATGTCAAACGACGACGACCTGCCCTTCTGAGAGCACAGTTTAATTTTAACAGGAGGAATGTAAGATGGATAACAATCAGGCACCGCAGACGCAGAAGCCCTTCCGTCAGAACAAGAGACATAAGAAGGTCTGCCAGTTCTGCGCTGATAAGATCGACCATGTCGATTACAAAGACGTAAGCAGACTTAGAAAGTGTGTAAGTGAGCGCTCCAAGATCCTTCCCAGAAGAGTCACCGGAACCTGCGCTTATCATCAGCGTCAGCTTACTATCGCTATTAAGAGAGCACGCCACATGGCGCTTATCCCTTATATCAGCGACTAACAATTGAAAAGATGAGGGCTGACGCGGTTACGTGTCAGCCCTCACGAAGTCTTTGGGGGAATTTTTTGCCCACAATATTTAGAAATTCAGTTATAATTTTTTCAAAATAGCGTATCAAAATACCATTTATTGGCATATAATCTTAGTAATGATCAGAAAGGCAAAGGGGAATACCCCTTCCGAACTTATGTTACTTAACAATACGAAAATCCGTCTGTTCACAGCGTTTTTGGCGGTTTTAATGCTCCTTCCGTCCTGCGCTATGAATATGGCAAAAGATAAACTTCCTCTTAGTACGGAAATCGCCGAAGGCGGTGTCTATGAGGGTGACGCATACGGAAAGCTTGAGCTTCCTGTTATTATCAAGCGTCCGAGCAAGCAGGAAGAAAACAAAAACGACGTAACTGTTGACGTGAGCCGTCCGGGCGTCGGGTCATCGGGAGCAACTAATGAAAAGGTGTTCGTTCCGTATGACGTTCCGCTGTCAATTGAGCAGCAGAAGATCGTCGAGAAGATAGCCGAAAGATTCTATATCAGCGAGGAGCTGATCTTCGGCGTAATGAAGGTCGAATCCAAGTATAACGTATACGCGATAGGTAAAAACGGCAATTACCTCGGTATCATGCAGATCGCAAAATCTAACCTTAAGATACTGAAGCAGTATTGCGGTGTTACCGACCTTATGGATTTCGAGCAGAACGTAATCGCCGGCTCGTATTACCTGCGTACCTATCTTACGCGTTATAACGATGATAAGCATATTTCACTCCTCTATTATCACGGCGGATACAAGTACGCGAACAAGCTTATAGCAAACGGTCAGTATGAGGACGCATATACGAGAGCCGTTATCAAAGAAATGAACCGTATCGTCGAAGCAAGAAGAAAGCTCGCCAATGAAATGGGCGTCAAGCTTTACGGCGGCTTCTACGAGGATTATACCTAAAAACAACCCCGAAAAGCATTGCTTTTCGGGGTTTTGGTTTATTGCTTTCTCTTTTTGACGTGAACGTGGCAGAGACGCTCGTATTCGTCGAAGTCGATCTCGCGCATAATGTTGTCGAGCTCGTCGTCACCCATAGCGGTAGTTCTGCCTTCCTCATACTCGCGGTCGATCACTTCCTTTATCTTTGCGATAAAGGGAGCTTTTTTGTCTATCTTGTCTTCGTCGTTCAGACGGAAGTATCCGTTTATCCAGAATGCGATTCCGGCAAGACCGGAGTGCTTGTCAACAGATACCGTCGCAGGACGGCCGAGGATCTTTTCGGTATTGAAGATATTGTATATCTCCTGATCCTTAAGAAGTCCGTCTGCGTGGATTCCGGCTCTCGTCATATTGAAGTTACGGCCTACAAAGGGAGTTTTCGGAGGTATCTCGTATCCGATGTCCTGCTCGAAGAAGTTTGCGATCTCGGTAATTACCGAAAGATCCATTCCGTCAGTCGTTCCGCGGAGCGACGCATATTCGATAGCCATAGCTTCAAGCGGACAGTTACCGGTACGCTCACCGATGCCGAGAAGAGCACAGTTGATGCCCGAGCAACCGTAGAGCCAAGCGGTAGAAGCGTTTGTTACGACCTTGTAGAAGTCGTTGTGACCGTGCCATTCAAGAAGCTCACTGGGAACACCTGCATAGTGCTGGAGACCGTAGATGATGCCGGGAACGCTTCGCGGAAGCGCGGCACCGGGGTAGGAAACGCCGAAGCCCATGGTATCGCAGGCACGGATCTTTATCGGCACACCGCTTTCCTCGCTCAGACGTGTAAGCGCCTCGGCAAAAGGAACGACAAAACCGTAATAGTCGGCACGGGTAATATCTTCAAAGTGACAACGGGGACGGATGCCCTTGTCAAGTACGCTTTTTACCACGCCGAGATACTTGTCCATCGCCTGCGCGCGGGTAAGTCCCATTTTGTTATAAATATGATAGTCGGAGCAGGAAACAAGCACGCCCGTTTCCTTGATTCCGATAGATTTAACAAGCTCAAAGTCCTTTTCGCTTGCTCTTATCCAAGAAGTGACCTCGGGGAAATCGTATCCGAGAGCCATACATTCCTCGACCGCACGGCGGTCCTTTTCGGAATAAACGAAGAATTCACTCTGACGGACAAGTCCCTTAGGTCCGCCGAGACGGTGAAGCATTTTGAATATCTCAACGATCTGTCTTACCGAAAAGGGCGAGGTCGACTGCTGACCGTCACGGAAGGTCGTATCGGTTATCCAAATGTTTTCAGGCATATTTATCGGCACGAAGCGGTGGTTGAAGGAGACCTTCGGAATGCTCTCGTAGTCGAATAGATGGCGGTACAGATTAGGCGATTCTCTATCCTGAAGCTGATATTTATACGAAGATTGCTCGAGAAGATTCGTAGCGGACGAAAATTCCAATTTTTGTGATGATGATGAAATTCTTTTGTCTTGCATTTTTGCCTCCGCAAATTGTCATTATATTTGCCGATTCGGGTAAATATAAAGCGATTATACCACAGATAATGAATTATTGCAATAGCTTTCTTGCAAATAATCAAATTATTCCGATATTAATCGAGATGACGGCAAGCAGGGGGCAAATTAAGGCGGAAACGGCTCTGCTGAGGATATATTTGTAAGAGAGAATTTTGCCCTCCGAGACGGCGAGCGATTGAAAAATCATAGAAAGTCCCGACCAACCGATAGCACTTGCCGAAAGTATAAAGGTAACGTCGGGCGAAAAGCGCCCCGAAATATATTGAAGTCCCGATGCAAGCTCTAAAAAGGGACAAAGGACCAGCTTAATGTTTTCCCCGATCGGCAATGAGACGAGAATTCCAGAAAGCGACGAGAAGAATATCACGCTTCCGCAGACGGACAGCATATTTGTAGCCGCGTCGCGTATCGATGATGCAACGGTATTTGAAATTTTTTCGGCTTGTATGCTTTGTCGGTTTACAGTTACGCCGCGCGGCTTTTTCGGTCGGAGAAATACCGAGGTCAGCATAATGGAAATCATCTGGAAAATGAACAGCGCGACGCCGCGCCGAGTACTGCCCAAAATATTAATACCAACTACAGAATAAATAAATCCGAAGGAAACAACTGATGAAAGAAGCAAGGCACTTGCTTTTTCTCCGTCACTTTCCTTTTCGCCTGAAAGATTTTTTACCGCCATAGCACCCGTCGGAGCAGAGCCGAGAATGCCGATAAAAAAAGAAGCTATGTATTTTCCGCCAATTCCGAATAACGGTGTAAATACCTTGTTTCCGATCCTCGAAAAAGCGTTAAAAATGCCCGAACGGATCGCGATTCCCGTTAAGACCATCATAGGAAAAAGCGTCGGCACGAGCACCTTTCCGCAGAGCTTTATTCCGTTAAGCGCCGAGCGCGCGGCTACATCCGAAAAAACGATAAAGAAAAATATAAATACTAAAGACGCGTACCCGAAAAGCGACCTGTGCTTGACCATGAATTATGCTCCCATTGTCCGCATATTTTATTATACTATATAAATTTTAAGCGGGAGATATTCTTATGAAGCTAAAAAAACGCTTGCTGCAGCTTGTCGATCTGCCCGAGGATTCGCTCGGCGGAAGCCATATCGAGATAGTATCGGATTCTACCGTTAAGGTCAACGGCTGCCGTAGGATCGTCGAATATTCGTCAGAGACGGTGATCCTTTCAATGAAGGAATACGACCTGACGGTAGTGGGGCGTGATCTTACACTTTCGTCATACGGCGAGAACACAGCCGCGGTTTCGGGGAAGATACTGTCAGTTAAGCTCGGAGGGGAAAAATGCTGAAAAAGCTTATGAGATTTTTTACGGGAGTCAGACACCTATCATGCCCGAAACGGACGTTTACGAATATCGTAACGCTTATGGCGAAAAGCGGCATCAAATACTCTGATACAAAAGAAAAGGAAGGTAGAGTCAGCTTTTCCGTCACTGAGCTTGAGTATAAGAAGCTTATACGAATGATCGACGAAAGCGTATTCCGCCAGCATCATAGAACAGGTCTTCCATATTTTCTATACCGATATAGACACCGTTACGGCCTGATTGTCGGATTTGTAATATTTTTATTGCTCACGAAAATGTCGACAAGCTACGTGTGGGATATTACAGTCGACGGCAACGAAAGCATTTCCGATTCCGAGGTCATAAATACTCTTGACAAGCTCGGTTTTTCGGTCGGAAGTCACATTCCCGATATTGATTTTTACGATATTTGCCACGAGTTCGTGCTTGAAAACGATAACGTCGCCTGGATCTCTGTAAATATGGAAGGCACGTCGGCACGTGTCAAGCTGATAGAACGCGACGCAAAGGGCGATGACGGGGATAACGGAACGCCGTCAAATATTGTAGCCGCGTACGACGGAATTGTCGTGCGCACTGAAACTATCGACGGCGAGATCTGCGTAAAGGCGGGAGATCCCGTCACCGAAGGACAGCTTCTTATAAGCGGCGTCGTTGAGATCGGGCAGGGAATCGACACGGGAAAATTTATGCTTACTCGCGCTAAGGGTAGTATTTACGCGCTCACAAAACGCAGTTTTTCGGTCAGCGTTCCGCTTAGTAACGTCAAAAATACCGTCAAAGATAAAATTTTGGCAAAAAAGACGCTTATTTTCTTCGGAAAAACAATTAAACTTGAAGAAAACAGTAGCATTTTAGGTAAAGAGTGTGATATAATAAAAGAAAGCAAACGCGTCGTTCTTTTTGAGGAGCTTGGCGAAAGCTGGCACATACCGCTTCCCGTTACTATCGTAACGGAATACGCTCTTGTCACAGAGGAGACGGAATTCTCTTATACAGAGGAGGAGGCGCTCAAGGTGGCCGAAAAGGAGATGTCACTTCTTTATGCCTCGATAATGAGTGGCGCAGAGCTTATGAGCAAGACCGTAGAAAGTGTCCTTGAGAACGGCACGCTCAAATTGACTTGGGAAGTTGAATGTATAATAGACATCGGACGCGAAACGCCGATAGGACTTGTATAGAGGTTAAAAATGGCAGAAAAAACTGTAAAAACTGACAGTATAGAGCAGACCGCGATGCTTTTCGGCGGTCTTGACTGTAATGCGAAAAGAATAGAGGAGAGCTTCGGCGTACGGCTGACAACGCGCGATAGCGAGATCGCGGGCGGAAGCGTAATTGCCGTAACGGGAAGCGACGAGGTCTCGGTCTACAGTGCCGCGGAGGCGCTTAAGTATCTTCAGAAGATCGCCTCGCTCAATAATAATATAACCTCGCAAAACGTTGATTACGTAATTTCAATGGTGCGCGACGGTAAAAACGAGGAGCTTGCCGGATTCGACGGCGACTGTATCTGCATTACGACGCGCGGAAAGCCGATAAAGGCAAAGACCGTCGGTCAGAGCAGATACGTTGATCTGATAAAGAAAAACACAATTGTAATGGGCATAGGCCCCGCAGGAACCGGTAAGACGTTTCTTGCGGTCGCTATGGCGGTAAAGGCGCTTCGCGCAAAGCAGGTAAGCAGGATCATTCTCACCCGACCGGCAGTCGAGGCAGGAGAAAAGCTCGGATATCTCCCCGGTGACCTTCAGAATAAGATAGACCCGTATCTCCGTCCGCTGTACGATGCGCTATTTGAGATGCTCGGTGCGGAAAATTATCAGAGAAACGTCGAAAAGGGCGTAATTGAAATTGCTCCCCTTGCCTATATGCGAGGCAGAACACTTGACGATTCGTTTATAATTCTCGACGAGGCGCAGAACACGACGCCCGAGCAGATGAAGATGTTTCTGACCCGACTCGGCTCAAATTCAAAGGCGATAGTAACGGGTGATATAACCCAGACAGACCTGCCGAGAGGAATGAAAAGCGGTCTTGTTGAGGCGATTCACGTCCTTGACGGGATAGACGATATAGCGATACACCATTTCACTGAGCGCGACGTTGTAAGACACCGTCTCGTTCAGCAGATAATTCTCGCATACGAAAAGTACGATAAAGAAAGACAGGAAAAGATGAATGAGCGCCAAAGCGGACGTTTTTACAAGAAATGAACAGAAAATTGAGACGGTAACTCCGTCACTTCGCGCCCTTACGCGCCGCGCGGTAAAGGCGGCGCTTGAATATGAGAAGGTCGGATTTGTCCCCGAGGTCTCGGTCACCTATACCGATAACGAGGGAATAAGAGAGCTGAACGCCGCTCACAGAAATATAGACCGCGCGACGGACGTCCTTTCCTTTCCGCTTTTCGAAAAGGAAGAGCTGTCCGAGGCAAGCGACGGTGACGCGCTCGGCGACATCGTGATCTCCCTTGAAAAGGCAAGAGAGCAGGCAAACGAGTACGGGCACAGTTTTGAACGCGAGGTCGCGTTTCTGACTGTGCATTCGATGCTTCATCTCCTCGGCTACGATCACGAAATATCGGAAGCCGACGAGAAAGAGATGTTTTTCCGTCAGGAAGAAATACTTAAAACCATGGGACTATTAAGATAAAGGATATAATTATGAGAACAGGATTTATAGCAATACTCGGACGCCCTAACGTCGGAAAATCAACGCTTCTTAACGCAATGCTCGGCGAGAAGATCGCGATAGTATCAAAGAAGCCGCAGACGACAAGAACGAGAATAACGGGCATACTTACACGTGGCGAGGATCAGTTTGTTTTCCTTGATACCCCCGGTATGATAAAGAGCAGAAACAAGCTCGGCGACTATATGGTAAAGACGATCTCAAATACGATAGGCGAGGTCGACGCTTGCCTGTTCGTTGTCGAGGCAGGCGTTGCACCCGGACCGACGGAGAAGAATATTATCGAAAGAATAGGCAAGCGCGAGCTGCCTGCAATACTCGTTATAAACAAGACCGATAAGGTTAACGGCGAGGCGGTCGGCGATACCATTATTCAGTATAAGGACCTTTACGATTTCGTATCGATAGTGCCGATTTCGGCGCAGAATAATAAGGGCGTTGATACGGTTCTTACCGAAGCCGAAAATTTCCTAAGTGAGGGCGACTGGTTCTTCGGCGAGGACGAGATAACGGATCAGCCCGAAAGACAGATCGCATCCGAGATAATAAGAGAAAAGCTCCTTCGAACCCTTGACGACGAGATCCCGCACGGAACTGCAGTCGTTATCGAGGAATTCAAGGAGGAGGGCAAGCTCCTCCGCATAAGAGCAGAAATATTCTGCGAGCGCGAGGCGCATAAGAGGATCATCATCGGTAAGCAGGGCGCTCAGCTCAAGAAGATCGGAAGCTACGCAAGAGAGGATCTTGAAAGCTTCTTCGGAACGAAGGTCTTTCTTGACCTTTGGGTAAAGGTCAAGACGAATTGGCGCGACGATGTCGTCAATCTCGGAAACTTCGGCTTCAACAAGAACGATCTTTAATATGAAACAAGAATTAACAAGCTTTCCCGCGCTCGTCATACGCGAGAGCGACTACGGCGAAAACGATAAGCTGCTGACGCTTCTTACAGCTGAAAAGGGAAGAATGACGGTGCTTTTCAAGGGCGGAAAGAGCTTGAAGAATAAAAACAGCGCGTCAAGTCAGCTTTTATGCTACAGCGAATTTACCGTTAAGGAGCGTAATGGATTTTTTACGCTGTCCGAGGCGGCGCTGATACAGCAGTTTTTCGAGCTTCGTTCTTCACTTGACCGCTTTGCGCTTTCGCAGTATATAGCAGACGTTTGCGGTGAGGTCAGCGTTGAAAACGAAAACGGCGAGGAAACGCTTTCGCTTGCCTTAAATACGCTTTATATGCTTTGCCGCGAGGATACCGATACCGATTTTATCAAGGCGGTGTTTGAACTTCGTTGTATGGCGCTGAACGGCTTTTGCCCCGATCTTAGCGCGTGTCCCTTATGCGGCAAGCAGGAAAGCGATATATTCTATCTTGACGTAATGAACGGTTCGCTTCGCTGCGGAGACTGCTTCGGGAGCGACGAGGATATAGAGCTTCGCAAAAGCGAGGGACAGGCACTGATGATTATACCGTTATCGCGTTCTGTTCTTGCAGCTATGCGATACGTTATCAGCTCGCCGAGCAAGAGAATATTCTCATTCAAGCTCGAAGAGGACGAGCTTGAGCCGTTTTGCCGCGTCTGCGAAAGATATTTAACGAACCACCTTGAGCGCGGATTCAAAACGCTCGATTTTTACAAGAACATAAAGAAATTGGATATATAAGGATAAAACGATGTCAAACTTTTCAAAGGCGATAAATACCCTTGAATTTGATAAGATACTGTCAATGCTCGTGGATTGCTCGCCGACAGACGGCTCACGGGCGCTCTCGGCGCGTCTCACGCCCGACAGCGACGCGTATATGATAAGAAAGCGTCTTTCTATGACGACGGACGCAAAGCAAATGATAGCCGCAAAGGGATTTCCGTCGTTCGGCTCCCTGCGTGACGTTACCGACGCGATAGAAAGAGCCGAAAAGGGCGGAACGATGAGCACTAAGGACCTGCTCGACACCGCCGCGCTCATGGCGTCAAGCCGTCACCTTTACGATTATTATTTCGGCGACCGTAACGATATAAACGCTTATCCGTCACTGAACGAGCATTTTGCGCGTCTTATGACCGACAGAATGCTTGAAACCAAGATAACCAAAACCGTTATCGCCGAGGATATGATCGCAGACGAGGCGTCACCCGAGCTTTCCGATATAAGAAGAAAGATAAGATCGGAAAACAACAAGATCAAGGAAAGTCTTAATAAATACGTAAGCGGAGCTTACGGAAAATACCTTCAGGAAAACATAGTAACACAGCGTAACGGCAGATACGTCGTTCCCGTCAAGGCGGAGTACAAGAATGAGATCAAGGGACTCGTTCACGACACCTCGGCTTCGGGTGCAACGCTCTTTATAGAGCCGCTTTCGGTCGTTGACGCGAACAACGAGCTTCGCGCGCTCGAAAGCCGCGAAAAGCACGAAATCGAGAGGATACTCTCAGAGCTTTCGGCAATGTGTGCCGAGCAAAGCTCGATCATTATTGGCAATTATCACGCGCTCACGGAGCTTGGCTTCATATTCGCAAAGGGCGAGCTTTCGTATAGATTGAACGCAACCGAGCCGAAGATCGTTGACGGAAGCTCGCGCCTTACCTATAAAAAGGCAAGGCATCCGCTTATTGACAAAAAGAAGGTCGTTCCGATCTCGGTCGAGCTTGGATACGATTACGATACGATGGTCATTACAGGACCGAATACGGGCGGTAAGACAGTCTGTATGAAGACAATCGGTCTTCTCACCCTTATGGCACACGCAGGGCTTCATATACCATGTGAGGACGGCGCGG
The DNA here is from genome assembly GCA_017621655.1 of Clostridia bacterium. Lineage (GTDB taxonomy): Bacteria > Bacillota > Clostridia > Oscillospirales > CAG-272 > Colimorpha_A. The sequence continues at coordinate 46,581 of JAGASS010000045.1, forward strand.
AGCTTTCGGTATTTGATTCCGTTCTTGCAGATATAGGCGACGAGCAGAGCATCGAGCAGTCGCTCTCGACCTTCTCGTCACACATGGTGAATATCGTTGATATAATGGACAGCGTGACCGACCGTTCTCTCGTTCTTCTCGACGAGCTTGGCGCAGGAACAGATCCTACGGAGGGCGCGGCACTTGCTATGGCGATAATCGGAAAGGTGCGCTCTTACGGTGCGCTTTGCTGTGCAACTACTCACTATGCTGAAATAAAGGCGTACGCGCTCGAAACCGAGGGCGTAACGAACGCGTCGTGTGAATTCGATATCGAAACTCTGCGCCCAACCTACCGACTAATAATCGGTACGCCCGGCAAATCGAACGCTTTTGCGATCTCGCGTAAGCTCGGAATTTCCGAGGATATTATATCGGCGGCGGAGGCGAAGATCTCGACTGACGATAAGCGCTTTGAAAAGGTCATAGAGGAGCTTGAAGCGCGACGTATCGAGGCGGAGCGTGAGCGAGACGCGGCACTGCGTGAGCGTGCAGAATTTGAAAAATACCGCGACGAGCAGGAAAAGACGATGAAGGCGCGTCTGCTTGCGTCCGAAAAGCAGCTTGAAAAGAATATCGAAAAGGCAGAGCAGATAATAACGAGCGCGAAGATAACGAGCGAATACGTTATGGACGAGCTTGAAAAGATCAAACGCCAGAAGGATAAGGAAAGCTTCGGCGCGAAGCTTGAAGCAGGACGGCGCGACATCAGAAAGACGCTTCGAGACGCATCGGATAACGTAAACCCCGTTCAGGATGGCGGAAACGAGGACTACGAGCTGCCAAGACCCCTTAAAAAGGGCGATACCGTGCAGATTGTCAACCTCGGTCAAGAGGGAATGCTGACAGCCGACCCCGATAAAAACGGCAACGTGACCGTTCAGGCGGGCTTTATGAACATCAGAAGCAATATAAAGAACCTGCGTTTGATAGAGGAAGCAGTCCAGGTCACGACGGCAGATAAAAAGCGTATTGCCGCATCTAAGTACCAGGCGACGCTCAATAAGACCTTCACGTCGTCACTTGATCTGCGCGGTCAGTACGGCGACGACGCATGGTTTATGACCGATAAGTACCTCGACGAGGCGATTATGGCGAATATAAAGAGCGTTACGCTCATACACGGTAAAGGCACAGGCGCACTTCGTGACGCGCTTAAAAGACACCTTAAAACCGATCCACGCGTAAAAAGCTTCCGTGCCGGCATTTACGGCGAGGGCGACGGCGGAGTTACCGTTGTTGAATTAAAATAACAAAAAGCAGAGCGAAAGCTCTGCTTTTTTACTGCTTGTTCTTTTTTCTGTACCCAAGCGGAGTTATACCGAATTCCTTTTTGAATACTCTTGCAAAATTTTCCTGCGGAATACCTACCGATTCCGCGATGCTTCCGACAGAAGCTGACGTGTCCTCAAGGAGCGTTTTTGCCTTTTTCAGCTTGAATGAGGTGAGATATTCATGAGGGGATAGCCCTATCTTTGACTTAAACAGCGTCGAAAAATACGCGCGTTCGAGCCCCGTTGCATCGGCAATATCGCTGACAGTATAAAGCTCGCTGTATCTTGACTCTATAATTCCGAGCGCCTTGTCGATCCACTCGTCACCTGACGCCTGCATTCTTTTGTTTTTGAAAAGAATACTAAGAAATTCGTAGATATATCCTGTCATTTTAAGACCTCTGCCCGATTCCTGAGAGTCCCAGCTTTCAAGCATTCTTTCAAGGCAGGAATATAATTCATTAAACGCTTCGGGAGAGGCGAAGGGGGTGCTTGACGTTATCCCCGCTTTTTTTAAGTATCTTCCTACCGCGATTCCGCCGACCGCGCACCAGATACCTTGACGAGGGTTAACGGTGTCTGCCGTGTGAATAACCGTATCGCCCGGAAGAAGTATGTAACAGTCGCCCGCCTTTACCGGGAATTCCTTGCCGTTTATGATAACCGAGCCGCTGCCCTTGATACAGGTCTCAAAAATGTAGACCGTTCTTACAATGGGACCGAATGTTGCACCGGGCGGGAGGTCGGTTTCTTTTTCGCAGTAGAGCACAATGGGCTCGTCGCTTTTTATTCTAAGTGAACGCATAAAAACCTCAATCAAACAAATTGACGAAAATAACAAACAAATTTCCGTTGTATGATTTTCCGATATTTGCTATCATTATAACATAAAATCCCGAAAGGAGCAATAGTTATGGCAAAAAACAATTTGAATGTTGCAGTAATCGGTTGCAGCAGAATCATGGGAAGGATCCATATGACAGGAGTTTCGCAGATGGAGGGCGCAACCCTTTACGCCATTTGCGACACCGCGACCGACGGCCGTCTAGAAGAAGCAAAGGAAAAGTTTAACGTTCCGATAGCGGTTACAGACTACCGTATTCTTGTGGATGACCCTAATATTGATATAGCGGTAATTGTCACTCCTGATATGTGTCACCTTGAAATGACGGTCGCATTCCTTCGTGCAGGAAAGGACGTTCTTTGCGAAAAGCCGATGGCGCTTACTGTTGAGGAATGTACCGAAATGCGCCGCGTTGAAAAGGAAACGGGCAGACGACTTATGATAGGTCAAGTATGCAGATACACGGATGCTTTCGTTATGGCAAAGCAGCTTATTGACTCGGGTAGAATTGGAGAGCTTTACTTCGTTGAAAGTGAGTACGCACACGATTACAGCAAAAAGCCGGGATATAACGGCTGGCGTGTTTGCCCCGAGCGTGAGGGCTTTATCGGCGGCGGATGCCACGCGGTAGACCTTCTCCGCTGGATCGCGGGAAATCCTACCGAGGTTTACGCTTACGCAACGCATAAGTGCCTCACAGATTGGCCTGTAAACGATGCGACGATCGCAATCTACAAGTTCCCGAATAACGTAATGGGCAAGGTTTTTGTTTCTATCGGCTGTAAGAGAAACTACACGATGAGATCGGTCTTCTACGGTACGAAGGGTACAATCATCTGTGATAATACGTCCCCTACGCTTACTCTTTTTGAGGGTGAAGATTTTACAAATCCTCAGCAGCTTGAGGTCTATATCGACAATCATAATACTAAGGCAGAGATCGAAGAATTTGTTTCTGCTATTATTGAGGACAAGGATACCCGCGTAAGCTCTTCCGAGGGTGCATACACTATTTCCGTTTGCTGCGCGACCGTCGAGTCCGCCGAAAAGGGAACTCCGATAAACATAGTTTATCCCGAGGTTTGAAAAAATCGTCAGAGAATATGCCGTTCCTTTGACGATAAGCGGAACATTTCATAAAACACAGCGTATACCTAAAAATAATAGGAGGGAATTTTTATGAAAAAGCGCGTACTCTCATTACTCTTGGCGTGTTTGATGGTCGCATCTACTTTCATAATTTCGAAGCCGCTCGTTCACATTCACGCTCTTGACGGCGAAGAAGCTACCGAATGGGTGTTGCCTTTGGATTTTAAGTGGGGCGACAATATTACAAAGGACAGTAAAGGATGGCCTATTAACGGCAATTTCAGACTCCGTGGATACGCATATAAAAACGAAACGCAAATTGACTATAATACCGTCTTGGTTACTTCAAAATCGAATCGCACGGGTGGCACCGAAAGTAAAGGCACCTGGTGGTACATGGCAGATATTCAGGGAGACGGTGAGCTTATAAACAAGTATGACGCAAGCAAAGCGGGCGTCAGAGTAAATCCCTGCCAAGCCGCCGCGGCTATCGTTTTCACCGCACCTAAAGAGGGCGTTTACGAGTTTAACGAAGTTGTAAGACAGGAAACCTTTGTTACTGCCGCAAATGATAACGGTAATCCTATCAGCGACACTACCGTTGAATGGTCGGTCGTAAAGGACGGCGTTGTTTTGACAACGTTTAGAGCTGATCCCGAAGCTAAAACCGGTACGCTTAACGGCAGAGTAACGCTTAAAGAGGGTGAGGAACTTATCTTCGTTGCGGGATGGACGAGCGTTTATAAGTTTTCTTGGAGTGAGGACTGGAACGTCGGATATTGTAACGCATTTATCGACAGTCTTGTTGTAAAGATGGCTGCAGATGTAAATGACTCAAATTACAAGGCGGAGGTCGATCTTACCCCTAAATTTGAGATCGGAAAATACACCGATAAGCTCGGTAACGTAACTCTTAAAGGATACAATAAGGTCACAAAAGAGTTCTATGACGTTGCCAAGTGGGAAAACGCTCCCGACTATTCGGCGTGGGTGGCATACGATAACATCTCTTCAAATATCTACAACAGTAACTTTGGCGGAGCACCAAAGGGCTACAATATGCTTTGGTGTATTTCAAACGATGGTGAGATCGTTCACGTGGGCGGTGCTCAAAAGACCACAGATACAGGTTCTGCTCTCGTATTCAAGGCGCCAAACGACGGTACGTTCTATCTGTATGCCGAACTGGGAACGACCTGGTCGGAAAACAAGAACTTCCACGACAGTATAATTATGGATCAAAATGGAAACGTGCTTGTCAGCGAAAGCAATGAAGGAAAAGGAAACAAGTACGTAACGAAGATTTCTCATACCGTTTCCTTGAAAAAGGGCGAAGAGGTGTATATACTTAAGCTTCCGACTGAAGGATCGACAAACGATTCTTGCGACGGAGTAGCTAAGATCGTTATCACAGAGCTTGATCACGTCTGTTCTGCTTATACAGTCAAGAAGGTAAGTGCAGTGATCCCTTCATGCTCTGACGGAATAATTGAGCATTACGCTTGCTACTGCGGAAATACGTTTGCAGACGCAGCGGCTTCAAGTAAGCTTGAAACGGTAGTTGATCCCGCAACGACTTCACATAAAGATCCTGAGGTATTTTCGCAGAGTGCGACCGAGCATTGGAAGATCTGTGCAAATAACTGCGGATCCGAATTCGGTCGTGAAGCTCATAGCTGGGAGGACGGAGCGTGCGGAATTTGTGATTATGAATGTAAGCATGATGACGCTAATGCCGCAACCTGTAATAAGGCGTCCTTATGTTCTATCTGTAATAAGATTATCGCACCGAAGGACCCGAGCAACCATTCCGATAAAGACGGTACGTACGTTAACACCGGCAAAGGTACTCACAGATATAACCGCATCTGCTGCGACGCAACCGATATAGCGGAAGAGAAGTGCATCTACGGTACTGACGATATATGTGATAAGTGCGGATACGATAATTCTAAAATTGATGCCGCTGAAAGCAACAAGAATGACGCATTTGAAAATGCGTTCAAGGGTGGTAATAACGGCGTTACAGTTGTCGGTCCTCAGGACGGAGAGCTTGATAATTACGTAGTTAACGGCAGCGTTATTGAAGGCGCTGAATATAAGCTTTTCAATATTCATTTCGACAATAGCGGCAAAATGTATCTGCGCCATCACTTTATAATTGATAATAACTCAAAGGTCTACCTGAACGGAGTTGAACAGGCGCTTATAAACGTTGAGGGCACTAATATTTATTACTTTGACGTTACGCCTAAGGCGGGAGAGTATCACATAGCTGATGCGATAGCCGTTAACAATGGCAAGACAGAGGAAACATATGAAGTGTCGCTCTATTCGTATCTCAAGATAGCTCTTGATGAAAATAACGTCGGTGAGCTGTCACCCGCTAAGATAGACCTGCTCAAATCGCTCTACGACCTGAACGAGGCGTCAAAGGAGGAAAAAATGGTACTTGTCGGTATGGCTAACCAGACTACGAAGCAGGTAGAGGTATACGATATCGCTACGGGTAATATGAATACTCCAATATGGAAGTATAGAACGACCTGCGGTAATATCAGCGGCTTCAAGCTCCGCAGTTTTGCTCCCTACGGCGATGTAGTGCTTATTGCAGACGGAACAAAAGCCGAAATGGTGTCGTTTGATACAAAGCAGATCATTTGGAGCACGACCAATGCACCTACAAACTCACACAGTATCGAGCTTCTTCCTAACGGCGTAATTGCGGTAGCAGGCGCTGCACCCGGAAGTCTTGTATACTTCTTTAACGTAAACGATGAAGATCCTGCGGAATATGATGCGGTAATTGAGCTTGGCGACGCACACGGTGTTCTTTGGGATCCCGAATACGAGGTTATTTGGACGCTCGGACGCACACATCTTTGGGCGTATAACGTAACCATTGAAGCTGACTGCTCTGTATCCGTTAAAAAGAATGACGATCTCAGCGCAGAGATGCCCGACGATCACGGACACGATCTCCAGCCGGTATACGAAAACAGCGATTGCCTTATCGTTTCTGCTTGGAAGCACGTATACATATATAACAAGGTAACAAAGACCTTCGAAGAACTTATTACCAAAAACAGCGTAAAGGGCACAGGAACCTTCGAAAACGGAGATTTCATCTATATGTTCTACGACGGCGGCGATGATAACGGCAAAGGCGGCGGTTGGAATACCACGTATATCACCTACGTTACCGCAAACGGCGAAGCATATCAGATCCATTCTGATCAGGGACGCTTCTATAAGTGCCGTGTCTGGGACGCAAATTATCAGTAAGAAAGGAGCTAAAGTAATGGAGAAATTTGAAATACCTACTCTTACGGTAGTTGTGTTTGAAAACGAAGACGTTATTACAAGCTCCGGTCTTAACTTTAATCTCGGATCGTTCGCATTCCCCGGTTTCAATCCATTTGGCGAGTAAGAAAAAATATAAAGCACGGTGCGTATGCACCGTGCTTTTTTGTATCCGAAAACCACGCGATAGTCGCGTTGTTCAAAAAAGGTTAACCGATGAGCAGAAATGACGCAAGTGAATATTGCAGTTTAACGGTAGTTCGTGCCAGCGGCTCCCTCAGGGAGGGAGCTGTCACCGAAGGTGAC
>JAGASS010000007.1 GCA_017621655.1 Clostridia bacterium
GGTTGCGCAGCAAACTACTCCGGAGTTGGAGCCATTGGCACATACTACCCTTAAACTACATTTTTTCTTTACATCATTTCTGTTCATCGGTTAACCTTTTTTGAACCACGCGACTATCGCGTGGTTTTGGTGCACAAAAAACGGATGCTCATAAGAGCATCCGTTTTTATTTTTTTATTATCAGCAAACGCCCTGTGCGAGCATTGCCTCTGCGACCTTAATAAAGCCGGCGATATTCGCGCCTGCGACAAGGTCGTCACCGAGGCCGTACTTGTTAGCTGCAGATACGGAAGCATCAAAGATGTTCTTCATGATCTGGTGAAGCTTAGCGTCAACCTCTTCTGCGGTCCAGCTATAACGCATCGAGTTCTGAGACATTTCAAGACCCGACGTAGCAACGCCACCTGCGTTAACTGCCTTGGAGGGAGCAACGATAACGCCGTTTTCCTTAAGATATGCAACTGCCTCGTTTGTAGTAGGCATATTGGAAACCTCAACGTAGTACTTAACGCCGTTCTTTACGATCATCTCTGCTTCCTTAACGTCAACCTCGTTCTGAGTTGCGCAAGGCATAAGAATGTCTGCCTTTACGTTCCAGGGCTTCTCGCCTGCGTAGAAGGGCACGCCGAACTTATCAGCGTAATTCTGAACTCTGTTACGGCAGGATGCGCGCATTTCGAGCATATAGTTGATCTTTTCCTCGGTATTGATTCCGTCCTCGTCGTAAACGTATCCGTCGGGGCCGGAGATGGTAACTACCTTACCGCCAAGCTCGGTAACCTTCTTAACGGTACCCCAAGCAACGTTACCGAAGCCCGATACAGCGAAGGTCTTGCCCTTTATATCGTCGCCGAAGTGGTTGAGCATTTCAACGGTATAATAAACCGCACCGTATCCGGTTGCCTCGGGGCGAATAAGCGATCCACCAAAGGAAAGTCCCTTACCGGTAAGAACGCCAGTAAACTCGTTACGGAGGCGCTTATACTGACCGAACATATATCCGACCTCGCGCGCACCGACTCCGATGTCACCTGCGGGAACGTCTGTATCAGCGCCGATATGCTTCGAAAGCTCAGTCATAAAGGACTGGCAGAAACGCATAACCTCGTTATCGCTCTTGCCTCTGGGGTCAAAGTTAGCGCCGCCCTTACCGCCGCCCATAGGGAGAGTAGTAAGAGAGTTTTTGAAGGTCTGCTCGAAGCCGAGGAACTTCATTATAGAAAGATTTACAGAAGGATGGAAGCGGATACCGCCCTTGTACGGACCGATAGCCGAGTTAAACTGAACGCGGTAGCCCTTATTTACCTGAACGTTTCCGTTGTCGTCTACCCACGGAACACGGAAGGATACCGTTCTCTCCGGCTCTACCATTCTGTCAACAACGCCTGCCTTGACAAGGTCGGGGCGCTGATCGATAACGGGCTGGATCGACTCAAGAACTTCCTTTACTGTCTGATGGAACTCGGTTTCGCCGGGGTTGTCTTTTACAACCTTTTCATAAACACTTTTAAGATATTCATTAGTGAATGCCATATTATCTTCCTCCTGAAGAACCGATTGATCGGTAAGAATTAAAAAAGATGAATTAATTATACATTTTTTACTTTACTTTGTCAATAGAAAAAAACGCTTTTTTGAAATTATTGTAATTAAAACTTGTAAAAAACGACGGATAATCGCAGTTTTAACATCATATAATGATTTTTTTGAAGTCGCGTCCTTCATTTTGTTCTTTTCGGCTATGTTCTAAAACGATTAATGCGGAATATAAATTGAAATACGAAAGGATCAGATAATGAAAAACGCACGGCTTTTTATTTATAACGGTTTAATACTCACCGCCGCCTCGCTTCTTTTGCGCACTCTCGGCGTTGGGTTCAATATATTTATAACTTCCCGTGTGGGAGAGGTCGGCACGGGACTTTTTCAGCTTGTAATGTCTGTATACTCCCCTGCCCTTACACTTGCAAGCGCAGGCACTTCGCTCGCCTCATCTCGCCTCGTTGCCGAGGAAATGGGAAAACGGCGCGGTAATCCGCGCGCGGTGCTTTTACGGTGCATTTTATTCTCTCAGCTATCGTCAATTCCTATTGCCGCAGTTCTCTTTTTACTTGCTCCGTACATATCGGTTTCGTGGCTCGGAAGCGCAGGAGCATCGCACCTACTTCGTATGCTTTCCGTCGGTCTGCCGTTCATTTCCCTCTCGTCCTGTATAAACGGCTTTTTCATCGCGCTACGCAAGGCGAAAAACACTGCCATCGCACAGATCTCCGAGCAGCTTTTCAAGATGCTTATCACCTTTACTCTGATATACAGTATGTCAGAGCGAGCCGATCTGTGCCTCCTTCTCGTTGTCTTTTCAAATGTCTGCTCGGATATATTCTCCGTTGTCATTTCGCTGTATCTATGCAAAAAGGAAGCGGCTCTGCTTCCTAAGCGAAGTATCACTCGAGGCGGCATTTCAGCCGCGGTGCTTTCAATTACACTGCCCGTTTCAATAAGCTCGTTTTTGCGGTCGGCGCTTACCGCGCTTGAACACATACTCATTCCGAAAGGTCTTCTCAAAAGCGGACTTTCCTACGGTGCGTCGATGGCGGCTTACGGAACGCTTACGGGAATGGCTCTTCCGATAATAATGTTCCCTGCGTCATTTCTTTACTCCTTTTCATCACTCACCGTTCCCGAAATGGCAGAGGCAAACGAAAGAGGAGATAAAAACGAAATAAGAATCAAAATGCGTCAGATCCTCCGTGCCTTTCTCATATTCTCAGTAGGCGCGTCGGGGCTTATCTTCGCTTACAGCGCCGATCTAGGTCAAGCGATCTATCATAGCGACAAGGTCGGTTATTACCTTAATATTCTCGCTCCGCTTATTCCGATAATGTACCTTGACAATATTTGTGATTCAATGCTAAAGGGTCTCGGCGAGCAGATATTTACAATGAAGGTGAATGTAATTGACGCCGCGTCCTGCGTTTTGTGCGTGTTTTTCCTCGTTCCAAGGGTAGGAATAATGGGCTACGTTGCGGTCATTCTTTTGAGCGAGCTTATCAATTTCGGCTTTTCGGTCTTCCGTCTCAAAAAGGTGACGGGCGAAAAAACGGGACTGCTTTCGGCTCTGCCGAAGCCGCTTATATCGATCCTTGCGTCAATCCTTATAACGAAGCCGATAGCGTCGCTTATCCATAGCTGTACCCTGCGCTTGGCAGTCGGAATAGCACTCGGTGCGCTTGTCTACGCCGCCATCATATTCGGAGAAAAAACGGTAAGGGACAAGGTAATAAAAGTGGGAGCCGTCCCATATAATGGAGCAAGAAAAAGAAGAGGAGAAGCACCTTGAAGGAAGAAATAATCAGATGCCTGCCAAAACGCATCTCGGAGCAGCTTATTAAATACGACGTCTCCTCAATAAACGAAATACGCCTCGCCGTCAACCGCCCGATAACGCTTACTGTCGGCGAAAAGAGCGTTCTGCTCGGCGATACGTTGTCAAACGAGGAAATGACCTTGACGGTATCGGAATTTTGCCGCGGTTCGTTGCATTCGTTTGAAAGAACAATGGCGGAAGGATACATACCGCTTAGTGACGGCTGTCGCGTAGGCGTTTGCGGAAGGTACTCGGAGGGAAGCATTACCGAGATAACCTCTGTCGTTATCCGAATACCGAGAAGCATTTACGGTATCGGTGACGGGCTTTGCAAGCGGATCATGATAAACGGCGGCGGAATGCTTCTCTATTCGCCGCCCGGTGTTGGAAAAACTACTCTTTTGCGCGACATCGCATCGACGCTGTCTTCACCGCCCTACCTCAAACGGGTTTCTGTCATTGACAGTCGTAACGAGATATTCCGCCCCGACGCATTCCGACGTTCGATTGCCGATATTTACAACTCCTATCCGAAAAGTATCGGAATCGAGCTTGCTGTACGAACGATGTCGCCCGAATTTATAGTCTGTGACGAGCTTGGCTCAAGTGAGGCAGATTCGATTCTTGCAACGCAGTCCTTTGGCGTACCTCTTATCGCAAGCGCTCACGCGCCGTCTCTCGACGTGCTTCTTTCGCGCAAGGTGTTCAGATGTCTTGACGAATGCGGAATATTTAAGACATACGTAGGCGTTCGGCGCGAGGGGCGCGGTTTTTCCTTCGATATATCGGAAAGGAGGCCGTCATGATAAGCACAGTCGGAATTGGGATCTTGTCCCTTTCAATAATGGGATTCGGATTTTCCTACAACAGGGGGCTCAAAAACGAAAAGGAATGCGTCGAGGGTCTTATACAGCTTACCGAAAGGATAAACACGCGGATCAAATGCTTCCGCCAAGGTATAAGCGAAATATACGACGGCTTTTCAAATCCGTTTCTTGACGCTACGGGCTTTACCGCCGCCCTCAAGGAAAAAGGAATGTCATACGCGCTCGAAAGCAACGGTGACAAGCTTACACTCGGACACGATATTATGTTCGAAAGCAAAAAGTTCGCAAATCGGCTCGGCAAAAGCTATTACGACGAACAGCTGACGCTTTGCGAAAACTATCTATCGTTCCTCAAAGGGAAATACGATGAGATCTGCCGAGGTCTACCGACCAAAACGAAGCTCTCGCTTTCGCTTTCGTTTGCTATTTCGGCGCTCATCGCGATATTATTTATATAAAGGACAGACAAATGGACATAAGCTTGATTCTGAAGGCGGCAGGCGTAGGACTTATCGTCAGCGTTGTCTGCCAGATCCTTAATAAATCGGGGCGAGACGAGCAGGCAATGCTCGTTTCGATTGCAGGCGTTATCATAGTTTTGCTTATGCTCGTCAAGGAGCTTGGCTCGCTCATTTCCTCGATAAAAAACATTTTCGGACTATGACGGTGCTATTCAAAATATGCGCCTGCGCGCTCATTGGCGCACTCTGCGCTATGACGTTAAAAAGCAGTGCAAAGAACGCTGCAATTGCCGTCGCGCTCCTTTCTTCCCTGCTCATTGTCGGCGCAGTCATCCTTCGCTTTTCAGGCGCGGTAAAGACGGTGACTGATATAATGAGGGAAAGCAATATGACGAATTACGGAAAGGTCATGCTTAAATCGCTCGGCATCGGCATCGTAGTAAACACAGTCGGGAGCATCTGCCGCGATATGGGCGAAACGTCACTTTCAAGCGGAGTTGAGCTAGCCGGAAAAATAGAAATACTCCTTATATGCCTCCCCGTTATAACCGAAATGCTTTCGCTGATAAAGGAGCTTTTAGTATGAAAGCCGCGGTTATTATTCTTTCCGTGATAATGCTCTTTTCTCTGCCCACCGTCTCTTACGCGGAAGGCGAGATCAAGGACATTTACGACGGTCTTCCTGACGGTGTAGAAGAGCTTTTGCCAAAGGATTTCGAAGACGAGATCGAAAAAAATGACGGGACAAGCGCAGTGGGGCTTCTTGACGCGTCGTTTTTCGTATCGTTTCTGGGTAGCTCTCTTTCAGTAGCGCTTTCCGACACCGCACCCATTCTTTTGACCTTGACAGTTACAGTTCTTCTTTGCGCGCTCTTATCATCGCTTTCAAAGAACGGCACGAGCGTCGGCAAGGCGCTTGGGTTTGCATCTAGCGTTTCGCTTTGCGGCTCCTGCATCGCGTTGATCAATCCGCTGACCGAGCAAACGCTCGGCACTATCGGCGTAACAAGCGGCATAATCAAGACATCGCTTCCGATAATGACCGCAATATCGCTCTCGGGCGGTCAGATGAGTGCCTCAGCGGCAAATGCGACCTTTCTAAACGCCGTTCTGGCGCTAACCGAGGAAATAGGCAGACAGGTCTTAACGCCCGTTCTCGCCGTTTCTATCGCCTTTACGGCGGTATCCGCGCTCTCGCACGGAACAGGAATAGACCTTTCGCATATGGTCGGATATGTAAAGAAGACGTTCATCTTTCTTATATCGCTTCTTTCAACCGTCCTATGCATCACTATTTCATTTCAAACGGTCATCGCAAAGGGGTCTGACACCATTCTTCTACGTAGCATAAAATTCGCCTCGGGAAATTCCGTCCCGATAGTCGGTGCGGCGCTCTCCGAGGCAGCAGGAGCATATTTATCGGGGATCTCGCTCATAAAAGGATCGGCAGGAACGCTCATCACGGCGGCGATCGTGCTTGCAACCGTCCCAATGCTTCTCAAGCTTTTCGCCGTCAAGCTATGTCTTACCTTCGTCGCGTTCGTTTCCGACATTCTCGGAGTAAACGGCTCGATAGTGCGCGACTTTGCGTCGATTACCGATATGCTTATTGCCATGCTGGTTACAAGCTCGCTTATATTCGTTATCACAATGGGGATTTTTGCCTCGGTTCTGCCGAGCGTTTGATTATGAAGGAATTACTTTTTGCCGTAATGAGCGTATCTGTCTGCGCCGCAATTATTTCGATGCTCTCGCCCGAAAACGAGAGCATCAAAAAGCAGATCTCATTTGTCTGCGCGATTGCGATATGCGCTTCCCTTTCGTTGCCTATCATTCGTTTGATCACGGGGAAAAACAGCGCATTTGACATTTCGCTTCCGAAGGAAGAGGTAGCGGATGATCCAAGCGGACTTGACGCGATAATTTCGCTTGCTTCCGAGAGAATATGCAGTGAGATGGAAAGCATCGCAGAGCGTAGCTACGGGGTAAAAAACGCCTCTCTTACCCTTACCCTTGACACGTCAGACAGAAAAAGCATCAAAATACTGTCCGGCATGCTATCGGGCGAAGGCAGCTTAAAGGAAGCGGCTGATTATATTGGAAAGGAGCTTGGCTGTGAGATCGGATACGAAGAATAACGAGGGTCTTTTAGGCGGAATATTCAAGGGTAAAAAGACCGTCTTACTGCTTCTGATTGGGGTAGCCGCTGGAATTCTGCTTATATTCGTCGGAAGCGGCGACAAGAATACCGAAAAAGCATCTATGCCCGATATGTCGGGGCAAATTGAAATAACTAACGAATACATCAAGAATCTTGAGGTGCGCGTAACTCAGATCCTATCCAAAATGGACGGAATATCCGACGTATCGGTCATAATAACCGCCGATTCCTGCGCTGAGACAGTATACGCGCAAAACGGACGCTACGACGGCGGATCACTTACCGAAAAGGAATACGTTATAATCGACCGTGGAGACAGCGACGAGCCGATCGTTATAAAGCTCGTTTATCCGAAGATACGCGGCGTCGCCGTTGTCTGCTACGGCGGAAGCAATCCGATCAATCAGGAAAAAATATCAAAGCTTCTCGCTTCCCTTTTCGACATTGCGCAAAATCAGGTATATGTCAGCGGTTAGCGTCATATATTTTACCAAACAAACTTTCGGAGGAATCTCTTATGCTTAAACTCAAAAAGCCGAACACGGCTCTGATCGTAGCTAAAACCAAGGAGGCAGTCAAAAAAATCGGAAGGCGTAATTTAGCGATAATCCTTTCGGTTCTCGTTATCGGCGGCGCGGTATGGGTGAACGTTGCGCTGTTCACCGCGGGAACGAAGGAGACGGGCGGCTCTGCCGGAAACATCGTCGTCGACGGAAACGGAAGCGACAACGTAAATGAGGTCGACAGCTTCTTCGCATCAACTCAGATCGAGCGCCAAAGATCTCGCGACGAGGCGATCGAGGTGCTTCAGCTCGTAGTCGAGAATCCGGAAGCACTTGACGAATCGAAGGTCGTTGCTATGCAGGAGATCTCGAAGATCGCGTCTGCAATTGAAAACGAGGGCAAGATCGAAAGTCTTGTCACCGCTAAGGGTTTTGAAAAGTGCATCGCGGTCATCAGTGACAGCGGATGCAACGTAATAGTCAAGACGTCCTCTGCTCTTATGCCAAATCAGGTCGCACAGATCCAGGAGATCGTTTACGAGCAGGCCGGCATTCTTCCCGTCAACACCAAGATCATAGAAAAGATCGCATAAAAAAAATCACCCGTTTGGATTTCCAAACGGGTGTAGTTTTTTAGATCTCGTCGGTATCGTTTTCTGCTTCAGCTTCGTCAATTGCGCTATCGGAAGAATAGCTATCGCCAAGCTGATACTCGGGAAGCGAGTCGTCGAAGCGAGCTCTCTTCTCTATCTTATTCTTGGGAACGATTCTCGAAGCGGCAGTGCGAGGAGGACGCGCGGGCGTCTTGGGAGCGCTCGTAGCGTTATCGCAGCTTATAACAACGCGGCGGTTGTTGTCTGCACCGACGGAGTTTGTCGTAACGCCCGAGATTCCCTGTATCTCAGAGTGGATTATTCTTCTCTCATAAGCATTCATCGGCTCAAGAGTTACGTTCTTGCGGTAACGGAGCGCCTTATCTGCCATTCTTCTTGCAAGACGGCGGAGCGTGTCCTCACGCTTTGAACGGTAGTTCTCAACGTCAACGGTAATTCTCGTATAATTGCTCTCATCGTCCTCTTCGCGGCGGTTTGCGGCGAGATTCGTGAGGTACTGAAGAGAATCGAGAGTGTCACCGTGATGTCCGATAAGAACGCTTGCTTCCTCGCCCGTAATGTTGATAAGGAAAGCTCTCTTGCTTCCCGGCACTACGGAGATGGTAGCATCGGCGATAATATCCATATCTCTGATTATAGTCTTAACGAAGGAAAGCGCGGTCATCTCGGGAGAGGAAACGCAAGATACCTTTACGGTAGCGGGAGTTTCACCGAATCCGAGGAAGCCCTTTTTAGGTGCTTCAATAACCTCGTAGGTTACGGCAGAGGAGGAAACGCCGAGCTTTTCGGCACCCTCGTTTACCGCCGCCTCGATCGTTTTAGCGGTAACAGTAATTTCCTGTTTCATTCATTCACATCCTTAATCTTTATCGGACTTTTTATCCGACTCATCTTTCATCTGCGCAGGAGTGATAAGTCCTGCCTTGGGATCTTCTTTTACCTTCTTCGGCTCAGTCTTCGGATTTTCTTCAACGTAGTCATCATCAAGGTCGATACGGTGAGCCGCACGCTTAGTGCTTCCCGACTTCTTCTTTTGCTTGATACCCTTGTTCATTTCAAGCTCTGCTTTCTTGTAATCCTCTTCGGTAAATACGGGAACAGGATACATATACTTGAGTGCGATCTGCTGAACAAGCGAGAGAACGTTGTTATAGATCCAGTAAACAGCGATGATCGCAGGCATTCCGAGAGTAATGAACGTGGACATAAGAGGCATAACGTAATCCATTATCTTACCTGCACAGCCCATATCCTGAGTCTGCTGCTGGATCTCGGACTGATACATAAACTTCTTTGTAAGCTTCATGCTTCCGAAGGTGAATACAAAAGTCAGTATCGGTATAAGGATGTACCAGCTGTCAAGGGAGGGCGTAACCGTAAGGTCTACGCTGTCACCCCAAAGGTATATCTTCGGGAGATCATCGTAGGTAAAGCCCTTCGGAAGACACTCATACTGCTCAAATGCAACGTAATTATTTCTGATTATACGAACAAGCTCGACCTGGTCTGCTACGGGATTATTCACCTTAGCAAAGCTCTTAGCTTCATACTCGTCACCGTACGCATCCTTCTTGGTAACGAATTCGATCTTTTTCGCCTGCTTTTCGATGCTTTCCCAAGTTGCCTTAGAAAAGTCATTTTTGTCGAGAACGCCCTCGTCGTAAAGCTGAACGATTCCTACGCCAAGCTCTTTTATTTCCTTATTGCTAAGGTTAGAAACGTAAGAAAGCGGCGCACGCATAACTCCGTAGACCGCAAAAACGATAACGAGCTGAAGTATCATGGGAAGGCATCCCGAAGCGGGATTGTAGCCCTCGTCCTGATAAAGCTTCATCAGGTCTTCCTGCATCTTCTGACGGGTAACCTTATCGTCGCGACCTGCGTAACGCTTACGAATTGCCTGCTCCTTCGGGCGAAGCTTCGCCTGCTTGAGCATATTCTTCTGCTGCTTGATGCCGAACGGGAAAAGAAGCAGCTTCATGACAATAGCGAAAAGAAGAAGCGCTACTGCATAGTTAGGTACAAGCTTATAGCACAGATTGATTATCCAACCTATCGGTTTATTCAAAAAACCCATTTTCTTTTATAGCTTGTGTAAACAAGCATCCTTTCAATTTTTATCGGAGCTCTCGTTTTTTAGCCCCTTATTGCGGCCACGGTAAGAAATTCTTTCCGCCGTCATTTTACGGAAAGCGCCCCTTTTAGGGACACGGTCGATGCCGCCTCGACAGAACGGATTGCAGCGCAAAATGCGCCAAACCGTAAGAAAGAAGCCGCGTATCGCTCCCCACTCGCTTATTGCTTCATAGGCATAGGTCGAGCAGGTTGGATAAAAGCGACAGCACGGACGCTTTTTCAGAGGTGAAATATATTTTCTGTAAATATTTATGAGCCACAGAAAAACTCTTTTCATGCTTCCTCCGTAGTGTTGGTTAATATATTCGCCTATATACTAACAAAATGGCGGACCTGTTACAGTCCGCCGAAAAAATCAAGAAGATAAAGCCGATCACTTAAAAAGCTCAAGCTTATTAAAAGCACGGTTCATATCACGCTCGACCTCAAGTGAGCCAACCTCGCGTATTTTATCCCTTGCGGTGATTACAATAAGGTTTCCGGTCTTAATAGGTCTATTTGACACGATATTTCGATACGCCGCACGCATAACGCGCTTTGCGCGGTTACGGACGACGGCATGTCCGAGCTTTGTAGTTGCGGTAAAGCCAATGCGGTTAAGGAACTCCTTCTGCGGATTTTCCTTACGAAGACGCCCTGCCTTCAGGTCTTTAAGAACGTACACAGCTACGGTATCGGTAACATACCGCTTTCCGCCCTGATACGCCTTAACGAAAAGATGGTTTTCTTTTATGGCGAATTCTTTCACACTTTTACCCCTTCTTGAAATAGAGAAGAATCAGTGGGTAAGTCTTGCTCTGCCCTTAGCGCGTCTTCTCTTGAGTACCTTTCTTCCGTTTGCAGTGCTCATTCTCTTGCGGAAGCCGTGCTCTTTTTTTCTCTGAAGCTTTTTCGGCTGGTATGTTCTAAGCATTTTTGTGTCACTCCTTTTCCTTGGCGTTTAATGACGTTACTCTATATTATATACATATTTTAGGTCATTTGTCAAGTGTTTTCTTCGAACTTACGAAAAAAAGTTGTTTTTTTCTCGTTGACAATAGTCATGAAATGACCCACCCTCCTCGGGTGGGTCATTTTAATCATACTTTACGTTTTCTGTCGTAAATGAAGAGCAATGCGAACGCAGACGCGCTTATTACAATCAAAGACAGACCGACATACATAAAGCTGTAATCATCGGTAGGCGGAGACACCTGCTGATCCGCGTCATATACGTTTTGGAACTCTGCTTCAAGAGCCGAAACCGCAACTCCGTCCATCGTAAGAGCTGCGACAAGCTCGTTATCCCCGTTGACCGTCAGCGTGACCGTTATCTCATGAACGTCACTGTCGTAAGTCATTCCGAGCATTTCCTTGTCAGTCTCGTAAAGCTTAAAGGTGTGAGTACCGACGTCGATAGCTTCGAAGGTCAGATCAAAGGATGCCTTACCCTGATCGTCTGACGTTACTGCGAGCTTTTCACCCGTATCGCTGTTTTCGAGAACGAACTCAAATCCGCCGGGTCCAAGCTTGATCGTTCCGAGATTCGTTACGATCTTATTAACCGATATATTCACGGTAATAGGATCCGGATCCGGAAGGATCGGAGGAACGAACGTATTATTAAACGTTGCGAAAACCGTATAAACACCGTTTTCTTCGCTGACCGTCACGTTTTCGGTGCCCAAAACCGTATTGATCTCAAGCTTTCCGTCCATGTCAACGTCGGTAACCTTGACCGTAAAGGTCTTGACCGTCTTATCGTAATCGACATTTTCGAGTGTACCGATGACCTCGGTCATACGGAACTGATAGTCACCTACTGCGCTGAAGCTTACGTTTGCAAAAATATCGCTGAAATCGAACTTGTCAAAGTCGGGATTTGCCGCATCATAGGAAACGGTCTTGCTTCCAAGCTCGGTCCACTGCGCATTATCGAGCTGCTCAAGCTTAAACGTAAAGGAATCGCCATTTTTCCAATCACGGCCGTCAAGGACCTTGATACCCGAAACGGAAACGTTGTTCGGCTTAACGCTCTCAGGCGTATATACGTTTGTGAAGTCAATGCTGACTGTACCGCCTGCACCGACAGTAACTGTCTTAACCTTATCGCCCTTAACGGTAAATCCGTTAAGAAGCGTATCCATTTCGGTCACCTTGACCTCTGTACCCTCATCAAGCTCCTCTATCGTAAAGGTAACACCCGGCTTTATCGAGACTGCAAGCGATCCGCTTGCATCAGCAGTCATTTCTCCCGCCGATGTCATCAGCTTGGAGCCGGCATAATATGAGCCAAGCTCTATCTTAAACTCAAAGCTTATATTATTAGGTATCTTGTACTGTGAACCCAAGGGATGCTCGACGATTTTATTTACAGCCATCGCACCCGTATTAACGTCGGGCGGATAGAATACTGTAACGAGAGAATCCGTCGATGTTACGATATAACCGTAAGTCGTTCCGACAGTCGAAGTTATAAGCATTATTAGCGAAAATATCATCGCTATTCTTCTTATAATTCTACCAATCTTCAAATCAAAAGTCTCCTTTCGCAGAATTGCAATCAATAATTGTTATTCGGCAACGAAAAGGTACAAGCACCGCTTATACCCTTTCATTGCCGCCCGCTTATTGCGGCGGGTAGGTGTTGTTTTGTCCTGCTATCCAAGGTTTTGCGATCTCGCCCCATGCTCCCTTGTCACTGACTGCCTGACTGTGAGAGAATATCATATACTTGAGATCGTAGTTTCCGTCCAGACGTTCAGCGGTCTCACTGTCGACCTCGCTATGAAGCAATATCTGCATAAGCGACGGGGGTGTTACCTCCCCTGCTTTCAGTCCGACCTTAAGCTCGGCGCGCACGACAGCGTATCTCTCGCCATTGATCAAGACACCGTATTCAAAGTTCGACCATTCCCAATCATCTGTATTTCTGTTGAGAACGACTGCCGCCTCAAATTCCTCTGCTGTCAGATCGCCCATTTCAAAGGCAAACCAAGTGCGAACTTGTCCCGTTACGTTACCGCAGTTTCTGACCATAACGATATGATCGAGCGCGTTTGACGCTGTATACATCTCCTCCGAGAAGGACACCTCAAAGGTAGAGGAATTGCCGTTTTTATCAACCATTGCGAATTCCTGGCTAAGCGTCACGTTTTCTTTATTCAACAGTGTGTCGGTAACGGGAAGCAGATCTTTTCCCTTGATCACTTCAGTAAGACCGTTGCCGTATCTTTCAAGCTCAAGATGAACTATCGAGAGCCGTTTATTATCAGCGTCGTCATCCGCAAGAGTACCGCTGACAGCGATTGAGGTAACGCACGCAAGAACGATACCGATTGCTATCCACTTAAGCGTTTTCAACACTTCATCTCCATTCATTAAAAATAATGTATAAAGCAGGCGAATTCGTCGCCTTTATAACAGCGACCGAAGGACACAAGGATTCTCTTATGTCCTTTGGTCGCCGCCCAACTCCCGAAGGAGTTGGGTGGATGATTTGATAATTATCTGTCAGCGTTCTTGATGAGGGTGTAATCTACAGCATCAACCAATACGCTACCGTCTGCAACGAGCTTAGAACCGGCACCTACTTCAAGATCAGAATAGATCAACGTGCAGTCATTAAGAGTAAGAGTAGCACCGCCAACAATACTCAAGCCGTCAACATATTTGTCATCGGTTATGGTGTTGCTACAGTCGATAACACAGTTGTTCATAACAGTGTCCTGATAGAAACGAGTCATCGCATAGATTCCATTGCCGAGGATAGTACAGTTGTTCATTTCAACGCTCTTAATTGCGCTACCGAAAGAGCACCAGCCGGCAAGAGTACAGTTGTTGAATACAACGTTACCGTTACCTGCATCGAAGTGGATGGAGTAAGCGCCGTTAGGATTCTCGAAGGTGCAGTTCTCGAAAACTACAGTACCATCAACAGCGTTACCGTAGGAGCTAGCAGCTATGTTAGCATTATAGATAGTAACGGTAGTTCCTGCGGGAACGGTAGAAGTGTTCAAGCCATAGGACATATCGATTGTCTGACCGTTTGCGTTAATAACGATGTCGGTCTCGCCGTTTGCAACAGCATTAGTAAGAGCGTTCTTCATTTCGCTCTTGGAAGCAACAACGTTGGTCTTTGCCTGATTCTCAACGACCTTCTTGCCGCCGTTAACTACAACGAGGTCAGCGTATGCAGCGGAAGCTTCGTCTACCCATACAGCATTGACGGGATCAGCGGTTACGCCATAAATGTCGAGGTTAAAGAGGTTGATCTCTGCGCCTGCAGGGGTCTTAACGATGATAGCAGACTTCTCTTCGGTCTTGAAGGTGGTGTTGCTAACGTTAAGGGTTACCTTCTTAGCAGCATCGCCAATATACTGGTTGTCGATCTTGATTCCGCGACCGTCGGTGCAAGCGAGCATATCGATTACACAGTTATCAAGAGTAACGGCCTGACCGTTCGGCTGGATCCAGATAGCGTAGGTATCGGAGGTGTTTGCGTCGGAAATAGTTACGTTATTAAGGGTTGCGCCTGCCTTGAATGCAAGTGCCTTATCGGAAACTACGTTGTTAAGCTCAACGTCGCAAGCGAA
>JAGASS010000046.1 GCA_017621655.1 Clostridia bacterium
TGTACTGCGAAAGCAGCGGGCTGTCCGCGCAGAATGAAGCGATTTCCTGCACTGTCAGCGTTTCATTTTCCTCGGGAATGATGTAGGCTGCGACTGTCCCAAGTTACCCTCCTGGATAAGATCGAGGAAGAACATTCCCTTTCCGACGTATCTTTTGGCGATACTTACGACAAGACGAAGGTTTGCTCTTACAAGCTCGTCCTTTGCCTTTGCGTCGCCGTCAGCCATCTTCTCCGCGAGCACAAGCTCACGATCGGAATCAAGAAGCGGCACGGTACCGATCTCCTTAAGATACATACGAACGGGGTCGTCAACGGCAAGTCCCTCCTGAGTGAGCATCTTTTCCATATCCTCAGCGCTCTCGTAACGCTCAACGTCGTTTTCGATCGCCTGGAACTCGGGAGTGTCAAGGTAACCCGTTACCTCGATTCCCATTCCCTCAAGTGTCTCATAGAGCTTTTCGACCTGCTCTATATCGTAATCTACGTCCTCGAACGCCTCCATTATTTCGCTCTGCGAAAGCGAGCCCTTTGCCTTGCCTCGCTCGACAAGCTCACGCACGTCGAACTTCTTTTCGCCGTTGCCTAAAGTGACGTTTACTTCCTGTACGGTATTGTTGGTGTTGTTTTCCTTTTCCATTTTTTCACCCTCGTTTATATTTTGTTTCGTTTGCTTGCGATCAGATCTTCAAGCGATTGATCTTCTTTTTTCTTTAACGCCTTGAGCCGAGCAATACATTCACCCAGCACCTTTTCTCCGTTGTCGGTCAGAGACTGACGCGAGACGGAATTTCGGACTATCCGCGATATTTGCTCCTGACTGAACTCGTCGCCGATAAGCCCAATATCAAATCCGCTTCCAAGCTCCGTCATTTTCTTATAGACAAGACGGTTGAACTCGGTCACGAAATCGTCGTCTTTAAGTCCCAGCTTGCTTCCTGCACTTGGGATAAGCTCAGGATAGGTAGCGAGTATTCCGATGATCGCGTCCTCGGCTCCCGCCGCGCCCTGATTCAGAAGCCGATCGGGGTTTATACGGTCTCCGTAGCCCTCAGTCGACATCATTACGCTTCTTCCGAAGTCCTTTTTCTCTGCTTTTTCATTTTTCGACATCTTACGCTTAATATCCGCCTTGAAGCTTTCAAGCGATATATCAAGGTGCTTTGCGACCTGCCTACTGTAGACGTCGCGCTCGACCTCGCTCCAACCGCTTGCAAGCAGGTCGGAAAGCTCGGATGCGGCTTTTACCTTGTCGTTTACGTCGTTGATATTATATTTCGCGATTATCGACGAGAACTTGAAGTCAAATCGGCTTCGACTTCTGTTAAGAAGCCGAGTGAACGCTTCCTTTCCGAATTTTCCGATAAACTCATCGGGGTCCTTTGCGTTTTCGACCTTAAGAAGCTTCGCTTCAAGACCAACTTCGGAAAGGAGCTTGAATACCTTATCGGCGTTGCGCTGACCTGCTTCGTCTGCGTCGAAACAGATTATCGCGCTTTTCGTGTATTTTTTCATAAGCCGCGCCTGGTCGGGCGTGAATGCCGTACCGCAGGATGCAACTGCGTTCGTAAAGCCCGCGCCGTGCAAGCTTATGACGTCCATATATCCCTCGCAGAGTATCATCTGGTCGGAGCATGAGTTTTTCGCGTAATTAAGCGCGAACAGGTTTCGCCTTTTATTAAAGACCGGCGTGTCGTTCGTATTTATGTATTTTGCTTCCGATTTATCGTTACTTAAGGTTCGTCCGCCGAAGGCAATTATATCGCCCTTGACGTCGATTATCGGAAACATTATTCTGTTTCGGAAAATGTCGTACGATTTTCCGTTTTTCTTGCTTATCGAGCAAAGGAAGCCCTCTTTCATTTCCTCCTGCGTATAGCCCTTGCTTCGCAGGTGCTTTGCAAGCGCTTCAAAGTCGTTCGGAGCATATCCGACGCCGAAATGCTTGATAAGCGCGGTCGAGAGCTTTCTCTTTGCCACGTACTCCTGCGCTTCCTTGCTCTTCTTTAAGCACTCGTGGAAGAAGCGCGCCGCGTCCTTATTCATTTCGATTATTCGCTCGCGGCGGACGCCTGTTTGCGCCGCCTTGTCGTCCTCGGGGATCTCGATTCCCGAGCGCTTTGCCAAGGCGCGAAGCGCGTCAACGTAGGTCAGGTTCTCTGTCCTCATCACGAACGAGATAACGTCTCCCCCTGCTCCGCAACCGAAGCAGTAAAAGGATTTCGTTCCCGTAAACACCGTAAACGACGGCGTTTTTTCACTGTGGAACGGGCAAAGTCCGAGCAGATTGTTTCCTGCTCTTTTGAGGGAAACGTACTGTGATATTACTTCTTCAATATCGTTTCGATATTTGATTTCTTCGATTATTTGAGGCGATATCATGTTTTCCCTCCTTTAAGAATTTTCTCCGTTTTATCCGCGCCACGGGTCGGGCAGGAACAGCTTTTTATATAGATTCAGAGCATATCGGTCGGTCATACAGGAGATATGGTCGCAGACCGCGCGGTCGACTCCCTCTCTATCTGCCGTATTTCTATGCTCATCGGGCATCTCCTCGGGATGCTTTATAAAATAATCGTAGAGCTTTTCAAGCAGCTCCTCCGCCTTGCCCTCCTCGCCCTTTGCGATCGGGTTTCGGTAGACGTTTTCGTACAGGAACTCGTGAAGACGGTCAGTCGCCTCACGTATCTTCGGCTCCATTTCGATAACGGGGCGTCCCTCGCTCGCTCTGATAATACTGAGCGCCATCGTATTTATACGCTCGCCGTGAGTATATCCGAGAGTTTCGATTATATCGCTCGGAATGTCGGAGTATCGAAGGACTCCTGCGCGGCAGGCGTCGTCTATATCGTGGTTTATGTATGCGATATGGTCCGCCTCGAGTATCAACCGTCCTTCGAGGGTAGACGCGCCGCCCTTTGTATGATGCAAAATACCGTCACGCACCTCCCACGTAAGGTTCAGCTTTTCGAGCTTCTCGACGACTCTTATGCTCTGCTCATAGTGAGCGAACGACGGGTCGTAGCAACGGCGGAGCACTCTTTCGCCTGCGTGTCCGAAGGGCGTATGACCGAGGTCGTGTCCGAGCGCTATCGCTTCAGCAAGATCCTCGTTAAGACGAAGCGCTCTTGCGATGCTTCTTGCAACCTGGCTTACCTCAAGAGTATGGGTAAGACGCGTGCGATAATGGTCCGCCTCGGGCGAGAGGAAGACCTGCGTCTTGTGCATCAGTCGGCGGAACGCCTTACTGTGTATTATTCTGTCACGGTCACGCTGAAATTCACCGCGAAGATCACACGGATTTATCGGGTAATCTCTGCCCTTTGAATTCGCGGACAAAAATGCAAATTCAGAAAGAGTCGATTTTTCTCTTTCATTGATCATTTCGGTAACGGTCATATAAAACCTCCTATAATTACTTGAGGGTATAAAGACGGGTCGCCGAGGACGTCGACCCCTACAAAAAGCTCACCGAACGCTTTATATGTAGGGATAACTCCCATCATCTTATGATTATATATAATATACGCAAAAAATGCAAAAAGTCCTCTTTTTTATGTCGAAAAACAGGAGAACGCTTCGCGTTCTCTGCAAACGCGTATGCGTTCTCTTATTTTTACTGTTTATCAAAGCGTGTTCCGTTGTCGACGAACACTGCTCTTCCCGCCGTTATTTCAAGAACCTTTTCCTTGAAATCGTCAAATTTATCTATCGGCAAAGCAAGGGATAATTTGACGTTTTCCGCGTAATCTATGCCGTCGTTTATCGGATCAGCCGACGCCAAAAGCGTCGTGATCTTTCCGTGATCGGTATAGTTCAGCACGAGGTCAAACTGACGGTAGGTGCTATAGGTTACGATCTTCGCCTCGTCTACCGCCATTTTTGCCGCCGTCGAATATGCTCTTACAAGTCCACCTGCGCCGAGGAGTATTCCGCCGAAATAACGCGCAACGACGATGACTGCGTCGGTAAATCCGCTTTTTCGTATCACGTCAAGCACCGGTATTCCCGCAGTTCCCTGCGGCTCGCCTGCGTCGGAATAACGCGCGATGTTCGATCCGACCATATACGCGTAGACGTTATGGCGCGCGTCGCCGTGCTTCTTCTTTATCGTATTGATAAATTCTATCGCCTCTTCCTCGCTGTTCACAGGGGAGGCGTAGCCGTAAAACACAGATTTTTTCTCGGTAAATTCAGCTTCCCCGTACTTTTCGAGGGTTATTCTTACTTCTTCAGCCACTTTTCAAACATTCCCTTCGCGCGGCTGTCACAAATCGCCGCGACAACGGTATTTTCGCCCTCATAATCTACGCTTTCGACCTTTGCAAAACGGTACATTTTTGCAACCTCGTCCTGTCTCGACATCGGAATTTCAAATACGAGACGCGCGGTCTTTTCGTTCACTATTTCACTTAAGCGTGTAATGAGCGCGTCGACGTTCTGCCCTGTTTTTGCCGAGATATAGAAGACGTTTTCGCTCGGAACCGACGTCGGTGGCTTCGGTATGCTTTCGCCCTCATTGTCGCATTTATTGAAGACACAAAGCGTCGGTTTTCCGCCTGCGTCGAGGTCGGAAAGCAGCTTTTCGGTGACCTCAAGCTGTGCCTGATTTTCCTTATCCGATGCGTCTGTCATCATTATGATGATATCGGAATAAGCCGCCTCGTCGAGCGTCGAACGGAACGCTTTTATCAGGTGGTGAGGCAGGTTTCTTATAAATCCGACGGTGTCGACAAGCAATATTTCAGTACCGTCGGGGAGCGCGAATTTTCTCGTCGTCGGGTCGAGCGTTGCAAACAGCTTATCCTCGGCAAGAATACCTGCGTCAGTCAGTCGGTTAAGGAGCGTACTCTTGCCGGCGTTCGTGTATCCGACGATAGCGACCTTACAGATTCCCGAACGGTCACGCTGCTTTCTTTGGGTTGCTCTTCGCTGCTCAAGCTCCTCAAGCTCGCTTGAAAGTGCCTGCATACGGCGCTTTATATGACGGCGGTCAAGCTCGAGCTTCGTTTCACCCGGGCCTCTTGCCGCGATGCTTCCGCTACCGCCCTGACGGGAGAGCGAAAGACCTTTACCGATAAGACGCGGAACGGTATATTTGAGCTGTGCAAGCTCTACCTGAAGTTTACCCTCTGCGCTCGTTGCGTGCAGAGCGAAGATGTCGAGAATGAGCATCGAACGGTCGATAACGCGTATCGGCTCGCTGTCGCCCTCGTTCAGCACGTCCTCCATATTTCTTATCTGCGACGGAGAAAGCTCCGAGTCGCAGACGATGAGGGTTATCCCCTCGTTTTGACAAAGCTCGCGAAGCTCCTTTATCTTTCCACTTCCTAAGAACGTGCGGACGTCGGGATTTTCCTTGTTCTGCACAAGGCGGACCTTGACTTCTCCGCCTGCGGTATCGAGAAGCCGTTCAAGCTCGTCAAGCGATGCTTCGCATTCGTCAGCCGGGTTATCATAGGTCACAACGCCTACTATCGCCGCTTTTTCTATCTCAATTTTTTCGGTTACTTCCATAGTTTCACCTCCGTTTAAGAAAAAAACAAGGGGACAGTATTCCTGTCCCCGCTTTTACGGGACATACCTGCCCCGTATAACTCGTTCCTATTACTTTCCGGAAGCTGCAAGACGTCTCTTGAACTTGTCAACACGTCCGCCTGCGTCTACGAACTTCTGCTTACCGGTGAAGTACGGATGGCACTTCGAGCAGATTTCAACGCGGATGCTGTCCTTAGTGGAGCGGGTCACGAATTCTTCGCCGCAAGCACATCTTACGGTTACTTCTTTGTATTCGGGATGGATTCCTGCTTTCATTATTGCACCTCTTATCCTTTAATAATTACATTACGAGATATTATAACACAGTTTTTTATATATTGCAATAGTTTTTTTAAAAAAATTTGTCTTTTTACAAGGTTTTTGCTTCCGATTTTGCCGCGTCGACCTTTTTTACCATAAGCTCAAAGCTGACAAGCATTACAACGCCGAAAGCCGCAAGGTATATCGGGTAAAGCGACAAGCTCGTAAACTGTGCTAGCACTCCGAAAAGCGGCGGCATAAGCGTGTTTCCGAAGTATGCCATCGCCATCTGCTTACCGACGAGCGATTGTGAGTTCTCCCGACCGAAGCTATCGGGTGTCAAGTGGATTATACACGGGTATATCGGGGAATTTCCGAATCCGATAACGACAAGACCTATCAGCGCAGGCAACGGACTGCTTATCGGCAGACCGACAAGCAGTATGCCGAAAATAGTAACCAAGCAACCGGCTCTTATCATGAATCTGTCACCGAGTCGGTCCGCTATAAAGCCGAGAAGAATTCGTCCGACCGTGATTCCGATGCAGAACATCGAGCCAAACGACGCAGCGGTTTTCGGGTCAACTCCGCGACTTCCGTTCAGGTAGCTCGTCGCCCAAATGATTGCCGTCTGTTCAAGTGCGCAGTAGCAGAAAAACGAGATGAGCATAAGCGGAAAGCCCTTGAATCTCAGTGCCTGACGGACGCTGAGGACCTTTGGCTTTACCTCTTCTACACCCCGTTTTGTCGCCGCTTTTTTCCATATTGGAAGAACGGCAAACAAAAATGTTGTGAGAACGAGCTGAATCACTCCCGCGCTGAAATATCCGCCCTCCCAGCCGTATTTCGTGCCGAGAGAATAGCTCATAATATACGGGCTTATCGTGACTCCGATGCCCCAAGAGGCATGAAGCCAGCTCATGTGCTTTGACGAATAGTGGAGCGCGACGTAGTTATTCAGCGCCGCGTCGACCGCACCTGCGCCGAGTCCGTAAGGAATCGCGATAAGGCAAATCAAATAGAAGTTCCCCGCGACCGAAAATCCGAAAAGCGCGAGCATAGTCATTCCGACAGATACAGCGGTGACGACGCCTGTGCTGAATCTGCGCAGTATTCTGTCCGAAAGCAAGCTTGATATGATAGTTCCGCTACACACTATCATATATATTATTCCCATATACGATAGCGGTACGCCTAGATCCTGCCTCATTATCGGCCAAGCCGAGCCGAGAAGCGCATCGGGCAGACCGAGACTCATAAAGGCAAGATATATTATAGAAAGCATTAGTGAGTACATTTTATCTGTATTTGCGGTAGGAGAACCTGATTCTTCCTTTCTTCGAAAATCCGCCGACGGAATCAATTACCGCCTTGCCCTTTCCGCGAAGCGACAGCTTGTCGCCCTCGTTTACAGTTCTGTCGGGCTTTATTACGGCCATTCCGTTCACGCTGACAAGTCCGCCGTTTATTGCGTCGCAGGCAGCACTTCTCGATACCGAGAAAACGCTTGAAATTACTGCGTCAAGGCGCATTGATGCAACTGTATCGGAACCCGAAACGTAGTCCTGCTTCGGCGCCATTTCGTATTTATCATAGACCGTTATGGTAACCGGATATCGGCTGATCTTAATGAGATTTTCGGTGATAAATGGCACGATCTTGCTCTTTACCGCAAAGACCGCACATCCGCCCTCAGCCACGATGTCGCCTATCAGATGACGCTCGATTCCAAGTCCCATGAGTGAGCCAAGCACGTCTCGATGCGAAAAGCTCGCCGATTTTTCGTTGAATTTGTCAACTGATGCCTCAATATAGTTAATATCGCAGAGCGACGGCTCGTCATTAATATCGTCTTCAGTATAATAATCGGGCAGAAAAACGACGCATTTGCGCTCTGCGTCTTCGTATCCGCCGAAAAATATGTAGTTTTCGGCTTTAACGGTGTTGATCAGAATTCCAGCCAAATATGCGTCCGGCTCCGACATAAAGTCGCTCGCCGTTATCACGTTTCTGCCGTTTCGACGCTCGCATAGGTCGAAAATGTGACTGAGCAGGATCCGCTGTTCGGGATCGGAAGATATTTTGTTTATGATCTCGGTTTTATTCATAGTTTTACAGTCCGCAGCCGTATTTTGCAATGATCTTCTTGGTTTTAGAGACGGGATAAGGAACCTCGTCATAACGGTATTTCTTTATCGCAGTTACCTTTGCAAGCTTTTCGATTTCCTCTTCACCAACAGGAACGATAACGTCGTCGCCGACAGAAATATCGGAAATTTCGCAGATGTAGTCGTAGGTGTGATTGCCGCCAAACGTGACAGTGCAGTAGGTGTAGGAAAGCTCTCCAAGACCCGTAAGCGAAAGGAAATAGTCGTAACTTTCAGCAGTCATATCATCCTTATGTTGAATTATTTTGTCAGTATCATAAGACAATCTGCCGCTTGAGCTTGAACGGTCAATAAATTTGTTAATTAGTTCAGTCTTGCTACCGAAGAGATAATGCAGAGTCTCAAGCATTTTGCTGTCAATTTCATCGCCCAACTTGAGCGAAAGAAGCTCCGCGCAAGCGTCAACTGCATCCTTGTAGCGAAGGAAAAAGCTATCAGGATCATCGGTGCGCTCGATCTGACCAAGGTCTTCATCGAGACGCTCAAAGAGAAAATTTCTGCGATCAACGGTTGAATGGGTCTTTTGCGAGTTTTTCTTTGATAATAAGCCGAACATATATCCTCCTTTAGCTTTGATCTTCATTATTATATAACAGATGCGGAAAAAAGTCCATAGGAAAAGAAAAAACCTCACCTTTTGGTGAGGTTAAATGCTCATTCACAACCGAATATGGAAAGCAAAGGAACTGAAACTCAAGTAGTTTGAACTTTAGAAGTTCAAGCCCTCGGTCAATTAGTATCAGTCAGCTAAACACATTACTGTGCGTACACCTCTGACCTATCAAACTTGTAGTCTACAAGTGACCTTACCAACTTAAGTTGTGGGATATCTAATCTTGAAGCATGTTTCACGCTTAGATGCCTTCAGCGTTTATCACTTCCGTACGCGGCTATCCGGCTATGCCCTTGGCAGAACAACCGGTGCACCGGAGGTACGTCCGACCCGGTCCTCTCGTACTAAGGTCAGCTCCTCTCAAATATCCTACGCCCACGACA
>JAGASS010000047.1 GCA_017621655.1 Clostridia bacterium
GCCTCGGGTGCTTTTTGTTATTGGTTCCCCGATGCTTCGCCACGTTATTCGTAGGGCGGGGGCATGCTCGGAACCCCCAAAGCTCATTGCATTCGCTTCGGGGAACCCCACGCGCTCCCGCCGCAAAAAAAACGATGTTGCTTTACTTAAAACGGGCGAGCAATGCTCGCCCCTACAAAAGCGTTTCAAAGTACCTTGTAGGGGCGACCATTGGTCGCCCGCCCCAAAACGATATTACTTTTCTTTGGAACGGCGGGAGCAAGCCCCCGCCCTACACGGTTGCTTCGCAACCTATACCTCGGGAACCCCCAAAACTCGCATTCGCTCGTCTTGGGGAACCCCGTTCACCTCATCCGTCAAGCGCCCGAGATCCTTCGGTCACCGCTCGTCTGTCATTCTCGAGCGAAGCGAAGAATCTGACGAGCAGTTCCCTCGAGGATGACAACGGGCGCTTGCCACCTTCCCCTGAGGGGAAGGCAAGACGACGTGGCGCGTCTCTTTCGTAGGGCGGGGGCTTGCTCCCGCCGCATAAAAACGGTGTTACATCCCATTAACAACGGAAAGCCCTACGCAATGCTTCTTCCCATCTTACCCCTCTCAACTATTTGAAACAAAAGAACCGAGTTTAACCTCGGTTCTTTTGTTTTTCATATATGTATCAATAAATCAATCTTTTGCTTCGTATATGACCTCTAATCCGTTATCGGGATGATATGTCCACGATACTACAAGATTTTCAGTCTCATGTCTTTGAACGCCTTGTAACGAATTTGTCTGCAGCATTTTTCTGAAAACGGAATCTGGCAGCCCTAAAAACGTATTAGTCAGCTCAATAGCATCAAACGATCCTGTCGCAGTAAAATCATCAAAATCAAACGGATTTGTATCAATTTCCAGATAACTTCCGTCATCGGCAAGCTTCGCATAGTACGACTTGTTACAGCAGGTATTATACGCGCCCGTAAAATTCGGAGGAGGCAATTTCACAGTTACGTTGCAAGTTGCAGAGATACCATTAGAGGTTGCCGTAATTGTGCAGGAGCCACTCTTAATGGCAGTCACCACCCCGTTTTCGCTCACCTCCGCAATATTGGGATTTGAACTTCTCCACTTAACGCTCTTATCGCTCGCGTCTTCAGGAAGTACCGTGCATATCAACGACTTAGAATTTCCTACGCGAAGCTCAAGCTCCGATTCCGATAGGTAAATATTGGTTGCTTTTTTCGTGCAAGAAATACAACAGATTGCCGACACGATCAAAAAAAGAGCCAAAAGCGTTTTCTTAATACCGTGATGTTTCATTTCGCACACCTTCTTTCGAAATATTTTGACATTATTATACACCACTTTTGGTGTATTGTCAATACACCACTTTAGGTTTATGATATGATTTTTTCGGAACACTAATATAAATGAAAGGTGTGCGCCACAATGAAAACTATACAAGAACGCATACGCGAGCTTCGCGAGGACAGTGATCTGCGTCAAAAAGACGTTGCAGACCTTCTCGGAACCACTCAACAGGTGTATTCGCGCTACGAAAAAGGCATAAACGAGATTCCGGTATGTCATTTAATTACATTAGCAAAATATTACAAGGTCAGTCTTGACTACATTGCAGGCGAGACGGATTGCCGTAAGCGCTATCCAAAAAACGATCGGTAAGAGCGACAATTCAAGCTCTTACCGATTTTGTTATCCTTTCTTCCTTGACATATCGCGCGAAAGGTATTATAATAATTATGTATGCACATCTAACACAAAACGAGGAATTAAAATGAAAAAACCGATAATCGGCTTCATCTCCCTCGGATGCCCGAAAAACCAGATAGATACAGAAGTTATGCTTCGTGAGCTGGTCGACGCGGGCTACGACATTACGCCCGAGGATATTGAAGCAGATATAATAATCGTAAACACCTGCGGCTTCATCGAAAGCGCAAAGCAGGAGGCGATCGACAACATTCTCGACGTCGCGTGGCTGAAGAAGCACAGAAAGCTCAAGGGCATAATCTGTTGCGGCTGTCTTGCAGAGCGATACAGGGAACAGATCTTCGAAGAACTCCCCGAGGTCGACGCAGTGGTCGGAACGGGAAGCATTCACAATATCGTGAAAGCAGTCGAGGCGGTAAGCAAGGGCGAAAAATATCTCTCCTGCGAGCCAAACGAGGAGCTTGTTCTCGGCGGCGAACGAGTTGTTACTACCCCCGATTATACCGCTTACATAAAGATTGCGGAGGGCTGTGATAACCGTTGCTCCTACTGCGCGATCCCGAACATCCGCGGCAAATTCAGAAGCCGTAAGATCGAGGATATTGTCGAGGAAGCAAAGTCGCTTGAGGAGCTTGGCGTAAAGGAGCTTGTCATCGTCGCGCAGGACACCTCGCGCTACGGTCTTGACATCTACGGCGAGTATTCCCTTGCGAAGCTGATCCGCGAGCTTACAAAGGCAACTACGATCCCGTGGTTCCGTCTCCTCTACTGTTACCCCGATAAGATAACAGACGAGCTTGTAAAGGAGATTGCAACTAACGACAGAGTCGTAAAATATATCGACCTGCCTATCCAGCACATCTCCGATAATATGCTGAAAGCGATGAACCGCCACGGCGACGGAAAATGCGTCCGCGACACCGTCAAGCGCCTGCGCGAGCAGGTCCCGGGAATCGTCATCAGAACGACTGCAATAGTCGGCTTCCCGGGCGAGACCGAGGAGGACTTTACCGAGCTTTGCGAGTATATAAAGGAAGCGAAGTTCGACCGCTTCGGCGCGTTCCCTTACTCGCGTGAGGAGGACACTCCCGCTTTCGACCTGCCCGACCAGATAGACGAGCAGGTAAAGCAGGACCGCTACGACGAGATAATGGCGCTCCAGCTCGATATTCACGAGGAAAATAACCAAAAGAAGATCGGCAAGACCGTAAAGGTGCTCTGCGAGGGCTTCGACCCGGTTGCCGAGACCTTCTTCGGACGCAGTGAAGCAGACGCGCCCGAGATCGACGGCAAGGTCTACTTCTCATCAAAAAGAAAGCCCAAAGAGGGCGAATTTGTAACTGTCAAAATAACCGACGCAATAGACTACGATCTCTATGGCGAAATGATATGAAAGAGGTATTAAAAATGAATCTACCGAATAAGCTTACAATTCTCCGCATCATCCTTGTTCCCTTCTGTATGTTCTTCATCGCGTTCAACTTCTGTCAGGATAACGCGACCCTTCATCTGATCTTTGCCATCGTGGGTCTCGTGCTCTTCTCGCTGACCTCGCTTACCGATATGCTCGACGGCAAGATCGCAAGAAAGTATAACCTCGTCACCGATTTTGGAAAGTTCCTCGACCCCGTTGCCGATAAGCTTCTCATCATCGGCTCGTATCTGGCACTTCTCGTCAAGCACGCTGACAATAAGTTCTACCTTACCTTCATGTTCTGGTGTCTGTTCATCATCCTCTTCCGCGAGCTTGCAGTCACCTCGCTCCGTATGATCGTATCGTCGAAGGTCGTTATTGCGGCTGACATCATGGGTAAGATCAAGACCGTATCGCAGATGGTAGCAGTTATCGTCGCTATTATAGAGCCGGTCTTCTGCACCTACGTTTTCAATACGAACAACATCGCAACCTACGTTCTCGTCGGCATCTCCGCATTCGCAACCCTCGTTTCGGGTCTTAACTACTTCAAGGCATATTGGCCCTATATCAACCCGAACAAATGATAGACCTATTAACAGTTGAAAAGCAGTTTATCGAAAGCCATATAAAGGAGGGCGGAACCGTCGTCGATTTCACGATGGGCAACGGTCATGATACCCTTTGGCTTTCAAATAAGGTCGGCGAAAACGGCAAGGTATACGCCTTTGATATACAGAAGCAAGCGCTCGAAAGCTCCGAAAAGCTGCTTCGTGATAGCGGTTGCCCGAAGAACTATACCTTGATCCTCGATTCGCACGCAAACGTCGAGAATTACGTAAAAGAGCCGATCTGCGCAGGAATGTTCAACCTCGGATACCTGCCCGGCTCAGATAAAACGGTTACAACTCTCCGCGAGTCGACGATGAAGGCGGTCGAAGCCGCCCTTCGCCTCCTTGAAGACGACGGCGGACTTCTTATCGCAGTCTACCCGGGACACGAGGAGGGAACGCTTGAGGGTAATATGCTCACCGAGTATTTTTCCACCCTCGACAGGCGCAAGATCTGCGTCTCGCAGCTCCGTATAGTCAATTCCCCGACGTCACCGTTCTTCTTCCTCGTCGAGAAGAGATAAATTTTATAATCCCACTATCGCGCGGCGCTTAAAAATTGTGCCGCGCCTTGGGGGGCGACAACCTCGGGAACCCCAAAAACTCGCTTTGCTCGTTTTCGGGAACCCCTACCTCGACGCCCCGTATCAACGAAAGGAATATTATTTAACTTATGTAAAATGCGCCACTTTGCCGTAGGGCGGGGGCTTGCTCCCGCTGATACCTTCTCCTGAGGGAGAAGGGGGACCGCAGGCGGAACGCCTGTGGTGGATGAGGAGTAAGTTCGCTTTTTAGACACCTCATCCGTCAACCTTCGGTTGACACCTTCTCCCGCTGGAGAAGGTATTTTATATATTCATAAAATTTCTAAATTCATTTTACGGAAAATACAATGATAAAAACCACAAAAATATCCGTCATCGGCGCAGGTCACGCAGGCATTGAGGCGGCGCTCGCCTCGGCAAGAATGGGCATCGACACGGTTCTCTTCACAATGAACCTCGACGCCATCGGCAATATGCCCTGCAACCCGTCAATAGGCGGTACAGGCAAAGGTCATCTCGTCTTTGAAATAGACGCACTCGGCGGTGAAATGGGCAGAAGTGCCGATAAAGTCACCCTGCAAAGCCGCACCCTCAACACGGGAAAAGGCCCTGCCGTCCGTTCAAAAAGAATACAGGCAGACCGCCTCAAATACCGTTCGGTAATGAAAAGTGTCATCGAGAAAACCGAAAATCTGCGACTCGTTCAGGCAGAGATCGTGAAAATTCTCGTAGAGAACGGCACCGTCAAGGGCATCGTCACCGCGCTCGGCACAGAATGGAAATGTGAGCGCGTGATCATCGCAAGCGGCACGTTCCTCGACAGCCGTATCGTCGTCGGCGAAAACGCATTTTCATCGGGTCCCGACGGAATGCTTCCGTCAAAGGGTCTTTCAGATAATCTCCGTGCCCTCGGAATCACGCTCCGCCGCTTCAAAACGGGAACTCCCGCACGCATACACCGCCGCACCATCGACCTTGACATCCTCGAGCGTCAGGACGGCGAGGAATATATAACTCCCTATTCGCGCGATACCGACGCCGAAGCACTTAACGGTATCACGCAGATACCCTGCCACACCGCATATACGAACTCCGAAACGCACGAAATAATCCGCGCGAATCTGCATCGGTCGCCCCTCTATTCGGGCGTTATCGAGGGCGTAGGACCGCGCTATTGCCCGAGCATTGAGGACAAGGTCGTCCGCTTCTCCGATAAGGAGCGTCATCAGCTCTTCGTCGAGCCGACGGGTGCTGATACCGACGAAATGTACCTGCAGGGCTTCTCCTCCTCACTCCCCGAGGACGTTCAGGAGGATATGCTCCATTCGATCAAGGGCTTTGAGAACGCTCAGGTAATGCGTAACGCATACGCTATCGAGTACGACTGCTGCGACCCGACAGAGCTTTATCCTACTCTCGAATTCAAGAGAATAAAAGGTCTTTACGGCGCAGGTCAGTTCAACGGCACCTCGGGCTACGAGGAAGCCGCCGCGCAGGGACTTATCGCAGGCATAAACGCCGCGCTTGACCTTCAGGGACGCGAGCAGATAATCCTCTCGCGCGACAGCTCGTATATCGGTACGCTCATCGACGACCTCGTCACAAAGGGAACGAACGAGCCGTACAGGATCATGACGTCGCGCTCCGAATACCGTCTGCTTCTCCGTCAGGATAACGCCGAAGAGCGCCTGATCGAGTACGGCAGATACGCAGGACTCATCAGCGACGAGCGCTACGAGGCATACTTAAACGAACAGCAAATGATAAAGGACGAGATAAGACGCCTAAGTAAGACCTCTATCCCCCCGTCCGATAAACTAAACGAGCTTCTGACCGAGGCAGGAACGGTGCCGATGACTACCGGTATGCGCCTCAGTGACCTCATTCGCCGTCCGCAGGTGAGCTACGAAATGCTTACCGAGTTCGATACGACGCGCCCGACCCTCCCCTACCGCGTGCGCTATGAAGCCGAGGTGCAGATAAAGTACGAGGGCTACATCGAGCGCCAAAAGAATGAGGCAAAGAAGCTTGAAAAGCTTTCCGAAAAGAAGCTCTCGCCCGACATCGACTATTCGAAAATAGACGGACTTCGCCTTGAAGCCCGTCAGAAGCTGAACAAGATAAAGCCGTCCGACATCGGTCAGGCGTCGCGCATCAGCGGCGTCAGCCCAGCAGATATTTCTGTGTTGCTTATATGGCTTAAGGCGAAGGAGTAACCTTCTCAATCACTCTATCCCATATGGGCAAGCTGTGTGTCAATGCCTCCCTCCGGGAGGGATGGCGCAAGTGGCAGAGCCACGGACGAAGGGAGCACGCGATGTACATAATCCCGCGAAGTTGCCCGCCTCATCAAATGCGGTTCCCTAAATATTTGTCACCGTGCGTTTCTCGCCCGATGGCTCCTTCAGTCGGCTGCGCCGACAGCTCCCTCCCGGAGGGAGCCATGCAACATCGTCACAAGCCCTTCAAAATAAAGAGGTCAAAATGTATTCAGAAAAAATAAAGGCCGCACTAAAGGACAACGGTGTGTCCGTTAATAATCCGCAAGCGAAGCTCCTGTCCGATTATCTGACCGAGCTTCTCGAAACCAATAAAACGACAAACCTCACCGCAATAAAGGATCCCGACGAGGCAATAATCAAGCACATCGCGGACTGTGCCGTTTGCATAAACGACATACCGCAGGGAGCAGATCTGCTCGACGTCGGAAGCGGCGCAGGACTTCCCGCTTTTCCGTTTGCCATCCTGCGACCCGACATATCGGTCACCGCCCTCGACAGCACAGGCAAGAAAATTGAATTCATCAAATCGACCGCCGAAAAGCTAGGTATAGGTAACCTCAAAACGATCTCGGCGCGGGCTGAAACGCTTGCGAACAACCGCAGCTACCGTCAGCGCTACACAGTAGTCAGCGCACGCGCAGTCGCGCGTCTGAACGTGCTTTCCGAGCTTTGCCTGCCGTTTTTGAAGGTCGGCGGCGTGTTCTTATCAATGAAGAGCCGACTCGCAGATGAGGAGCTTTCTGAAGCTCTCTCGGGCATCGGCACGCTCGGCGGAAAGCCGCGCGAGGTCAAGAAATTTACCCTCGTCGGAGGCGAAAACGAGGAACGATGCCTCATCATAATCGACAAACGTCGCGATACCCCTCCGCAGTTCCCCCGCGCCTACGCGAGAATTTCATCAAAACCGTTATAAACACACAAAAACCGCCGAACACTCGGCGGTTTTTTCAGTTTACACATTAAACGCAATATGATATAATATAAAAAACTCAATTTCTTTTACAGCTTTTCCGTTTTTTGTCGACTGTATTTATGAAGGGTCTTTCAGACTATCGGAAAAGGAGGTACGGTATGGAACTTCAAAGCAAGCAGACACAGATCATGAGCGACGAAAATATCGTCGAGCTTTATTGGCAACGCGACGAGCAAGCCATAAAGGAGACCGACGCAAAATACAAGCGATTTTTGCTTTCGGTTGCACACAATATCGTCCACAACACCGCCGACGAGGAAGAATGTCTAAGTGACACTTATATCGGCGCGTGGAACTCGATCCCGCCTGCCCGTCCGTCCTTTCTGCAGGCATTTCTCGCTACCATAATGCGTCGTACTGCCATAGACTGCTACAAGGCAAGAAAAAGGCAGAAGCGTGTCGCATCGGAAATGACCGTGTCGTTATCCGAGCTTGAAGATTTCATATCGGAGGACGATATGTATTCCGAGGCAGACGCAAGAGAGCTGGGACGCGTTATAAGCGATTTCGTCCGTTCGCTATCGGAAAGACGAATGTATATCTTTATGAGCAGATATTACGTTGCACGCCCGATAAAGGAGATCGCAAAAGCGCTTTCCTGCAGCGAATCGACGGTCAATAAGGAGATTGCGTCTATCAAGCGCGAGCTGAGTGAAAAGCTTGAAAAGGAGGGCTACACTCTATGAAAGAAAATGAGTTTTTAGACGGCGTAAGTAATATAGATCCCGACATAGTCGAACGCTTTGTTTCGATGGACAATCGGCTCAAAAGAAACGCAAGTAAAAGAAGCATTTGGGTACGCGTCGGCGCGCTCGCCGCGTGCTTTGCGCTGATTGCAAGCGTGGTGCTATCCGTTATCTCAAACATTATTCCGACATGGAACACGGCGCATTATTCGGCATCGGATGTTGCAAAGCTGTCTCCCGGGTATAAGGCGGTAGGAGGCACAAACGCATATAAGAAGATATATGTGCCCGACGAGAAATATTTGTATGTCAATGAAATACCAAACATCAAATATTTTCCGATATACAAATACAGCGACGGCACAAAGTCAAGCAAGAAGGAATTAAAAAAGTTTTTTAACGGATTTATTGCCGAGCTATCCAAATCCCTCGGCATTGACACCCCAACGTACAGTGTAGAAAAGGATACCGAAGAAGATGAACTATACACGCTGGGGGAAAAAATGGGCAAATACAGTTACTCTTTGTGGCAAGATAAAATATCCAACACGTTTTGGTTCTACAATTATTACGGTGACGACAATGACTGTAAGATCGTTCTGGATGGCGAAACCGTGCAGATCGACCAGCGACTAAGCGACGAGGAGATTTTGAGATCTCTCGAATCAATAAAAAATAAGCTGTTCGACATTTTCGGCGTATCTTTTAAGGATGCAAAAATAGTACGGACTTTTGGTGGTAGTTTAACGCACGGCGCAAAAGGAATAGATATATATTTCTATAACGAAGACGCCCATACGCTGAACAAATATATGACAGAACCCGTTTCCGATTGCATTCAAATATCGTTTGACAATTATAAAAACTCATCAAACGACATTGTGAGTGACAGTATTTTAACTGATGCCTGCATCTACTATGTCAAAAACAGAGCTGCGGTTTCAACAACGTACGACCACATAGCGAATGCCAAGCGAATATCTCTTAAAGAGGCAGAAGAGCTTCTTTATAAGGGTTACGTATTCGGCGGACACAACTGCCCGCTGTGTATGGCAACGCAGGACAAGGTCAACTTTGAAGAATATGAGTATGTCGACATCGAATATCTTTCAAATCCCCCCTACACTTCTATAGTAATCCCGTTCTATGCCTTTTACAAAAAAACTTTTACCTACTACTCAAACGGACAACCGATTACCGTCTACGCAAAGACCTACGTTCCCGCGATACAGGTCTACGGTTACGAGGAGTATTTCGAAAATCAGGTGGCAAATCACCGATAATAAACATCCCCCCGCATAGCGGGGGGTATTTCAGTTTCGGGCGTAGCCCTAATACTACTGGCTGCGCACAAGTGCGCCTTAAATTGGCCTGTCAGCCACGCATTGGATACTTGCTACCCATAAATGGGTTCAGGGACGTTTCATTGCCTCCCTCCGGGAGGGAGGTGGATTTTTGCGAAGCAAAAAGACGGAAGGAGCACGCGATGAATGGAATTATAGAGCGTTGCCCTTCTCATTAGGGCGGTTCTGTAAATATCTTCTTTCGGACGTTTCTCGCCCGATGGCTCCTTCAGTCACCTTCGGTGACAGCTCCCTCCCTGAGGGAGCCGCTGGCACGAACTACCGTTAAACTGCAATATTCACTTGCGTCATTTCTGCTCATCGGTTAACCTTTTTTGAACAACGCGACTATCGCGTGGTTTTCGGATACAAA
>JAGASS010000048.1 GCA_017621655.1 Clostridia bacterium
GAAAAGTTGGAAGAGTATATTCATTACTACAATAACGAGAGAATATCTCTCAAACTAAAAGGAATGAGCCCAGTTCAATACCGAGCTCATTCGCAAATGATTTAATATTTGATTTTGTCTAAACTTTGGGGTTCACTTCACTTTGCAAGTGCTTTTTTCTTGGTGGGCCTTTCGGATTTTGCCCTTTGGGCAATATTCCTGCGCGCGCCCCTGGTGAGCAAGCTCCCCGACGGCTTCGCTTGGAATGCGAACCTATTTTCTCGGCTTCGCCTGCGAAAACCAGTTTCTCTTTGGCTAGATGACCCACAGGCAAAACAAAAACCCCGACTTTCGTCGGGGCGTTTTGCCTGGTGGGCCATCTAGGACTCGAACCTAGGACCGACCGGTTATGAGCCGGTAGCTCTAACCAACTGAGCTAATGGCCCGTTTTTTACCGTTGGCGGTGCAACGGGATTATTATACCACCTTAAATCCCGCTTGTCAATACCAAATATCCAAAAAAGTCTCGACTTTTTTAAGAAAATTTACAAAAACACTTGACTTACTCAAAAACCTGTGCTATAATACACGATGTTGCATCTGGGTGTGGCGCAGTTGGTAGCGCGCTACCTTGGGGTGGTAGAGGCCGCAAGTTCAAGTCTTGTCACTCAGACCAAGCGAAAAGCATTGTCCTGTACTGGTTTGTACGGTGTCAATGCTTTTTTGTTTCTCTTATGCAAAATGCGATTTGGTCATTATTTGGTCATTATTGCTTTTATTTTACCTCTTTTTTCCTCGTTTCAACAGGCGGTAATATCAACGCTTCAAACGTTTTCGCCGCCGTCTGATCGGCGTCTCTGAGAGCGTGAACGTATCTGTTCGTCGTTGATAACTGCGTGTGTCCGAGACGAGAGGCGACGTTCTTAATATTAGTTCCCGAGAGGAGCAGAAGCGTGGCAGACGTATGACGCAAAGCATGGAATTTTCTGTGCGGTATTCCGTTGCGCTCAAGGAATTTTGAAAACTGCTTTGTCGGTGTCTGCGGATTCATCGGCTTTCCGTTCCATTGCGTGAATATCCATCCCTCTCCTTCCCACTTATCTCCGAGACGACGTTTCTCTGCTTCCTGCGCACTTCGGTATCGCTTAAGCATTTCGATAAGGTATTCGGGAACGGCGACTTCTCTCGCGCTCCTGCGCGTCTTGGGAGCTTTGGAGCGAACGTTGTCGCCCTTCAGCTTGTAGTTACTCAATTTAACGGTAATGGAGCAGGACGAAAAATCAACCGCATTCCATTTGAGGGCGACGAGCTCACCGCGTCTGCATCCTGTAACGATGGCGAGATGTATCAGCACTTGGAATGACAACGGTTCGTCCGTCAAACAGGAAAGCATTTGTGCCGCTTCTTCCTTCGTGAATATCTCTATCTCGGGTTCGATCACTTCGGGCATTGTCAATTTCGTTGTGTCCGTTGGATTCTTCTCTATGAGATCGAGCTTGTATGCCATCGCCATTATAGATTTGAGTACAGTAAAATATCGTTTGACGGTAGCAGGAGAAAGCTTATCTCCCTTGCCGTCTGTTCTGATCCCTTCCTCGCTTAACATGTGGATGAATTGTTGAGCGTGGAGGGGTTTTATTGCGTTGAGCTTCAGATGTCCGAGAGAGGGTTTTATTATGTTCTCAATGACGTTCCGATAAAACGCTTTTGTCGTTGGAGCTAATGTGTCACCGACCATTTCTAAATACTTATCGCAGAAATCGGTGAGCTTTATGTTTTGCGTGTCGGCATAATCTCCGCCGCTTATCTTCGCTTCAAATTCAACGACAATACGGTTGAGCTCCTTCTCGATCTGACGAGCAGACATTGACGAAGAGGGACGCCATGTCATTGTCTTGGTGATCTGCTTTCCTGTCGTGTCATATCCGCAGGAAACTTTTATGCGGTAGGAGATCCCGTTCTTTCCCTCTCGGCGTGTTATGTTTGCCATATCAGTTCCCCTTCTTCATTTCGTCGTCCATCATCAGCACGACGGTTTCCAACATTTTTAATTGCTTTGGTGTCATGTCGAGCATTATGCTGAGCAATCCGATAGCTTGAGGGTTACGGCGCACCTTTTCCCACAGTTCGTTGCTCATTCCTTTGGGGCGCGGATAACGAGGATACGGATCATCTGTCTCGTTCCGCAAATACGCCGTTGTAGTAACGAGTATTTCCGCAATAAGCTGTAAGCGATCTTCAGGAATATCAAGATTTTTTCTCTTGCAGTCTTTGAGATAACCGCGCGACATTCCTAATTTATCGCTGACATAAGATTGAGATAATCCCCTCTCCTTCAGCATAAGCGTTATTCTCTCATAGTTTATCATTGTGTGTGCTCCTTTTGCTTTTTTGAATGCGATCTTTATAGTCGCCAAAATTTGGCGATGTTGTGCAAGGTTAACAAAAACATTTTTTATTGTCACATTTTGGCACAATTTGGTACATTGCATGTAGAAATTCTAATTTTCATCACCTGTACCCTTTACAAATTCGATTTTTGCGTGATATAATATTGGTGTCATAATCATAATACCATTTGACAACCGATTTGTCAAGAAAAAAATATCGCTCAAAAAGGGGGAATGCTAATGACAAAGAAAGAATTACATCACATCATGAAAGAGTTGGGAATCCATCAATGGGAGCTCGCCCGAGAGGTGGGAGTAGTTGAAAGCACATTTGTTGTGTGGCTGCGTGCCGATCTCGAAGGCGAACGTCTTGAGCGCGTACAAGCAGCACTTAAGCGCATCGAGGCGCGAGAGGGAAAGTAATATGTCAGTACCGCGCATGAGAACAATCGCAGAAGCAATAGAGGAGCTTCGCCGCG
Source organism: Clostridia bacterium (assembly GCA_017621655.1). Classification (GTDB taxonomy): domain Bacteria; phylum Bacillota; class Clostridia; order Oscillospirales; family CAG-272; genus Colimorpha_A. The sequence goes on from JAGASS010000048.1 coordinate 2,849, forward strand.
ATGATCCGCACACATCTGTCACTCCTCATTTCCTGCGCCAAATAATTGCTAAAGGGGAATTACCCTCTATCAGAGCAGGACGAAAGATACTCATAAACCTTGATACCCTCTCGACGTTTCTATCTCAACCGATACCCGAAGCGAAAGCCGAGACAGGCATTCGCAGAATAGGAGGGTGACATGGCAGAGCGAAGAATGTTTGCAAAAACAATCGTGCTGTCCGATGCTTTTCTCGATTTGCCTTTGAGCGCAAGATGCTTATACTTCACTCTCGGTATGCTTGCCGATGATGACGGATTCGTAAACAATCCCAAAAGCGTTATGAGACAAGCAGGCGCAAGCGTGGACGATCTAAACATATTGCTTGCCAAACGCTTCCTGCTCACATTTGAAAGCGGCATCATTGTAATTAAGCATTGGAGAATACACAACTACATACAAAAAGACCGCTACAAGGCAAGTAAATATGTCGACGAGAGGGCGTCACTTACCATCGATGATAACGGTGCGTATACAGAATGTATACAAAATGGATACAGAATGGATACACAGGTTAGGTTAGGTAAGGATAGTATAGAATATAATATATTGCTCAACGAATGCGAGGAAATCGCCTCAAATTGTAACAACGATGATACGGACGATGATACAAAATGTAGCAACAACCGCAACAAAGCGAAACAGATTGATGAGAGGTTTGATGTCTTTTGGAAATCGTATCCTCGTCGCGTTGGTAAAGGTGCGGCAAAGAAAGCGTTTGACAAAATCAATCCCGATGATGATCTCATGACGGTTATAGTCAACGCTATTCGCTCACAGGAGCAGAGCGACCAATGGAAACGAGAGGGCGGACAATTCATTCCCTATCCTGCGACATGGCTAAATCAATGTCGTTGGGAAGACGAGGTCACGATCTCCGAGACAGTACCGACGAGAAACTTTCTGAATTGAGGGACAAACAATGACCGAAATAGAATTTGCTAAAACATTTCTTGGAGAATTTTCAGTAAGCGGTGATGAGATCAAACCGCTTTACTGTCCGTTCTGTCAAGGCGGCACACATCGTGATAAATACACGTTTGCGCTTAATCAAGAAAATCATACATACAACTGCAAGCGCGGATCGTGTGGTCAGCAGGGACATTTTTCCGCGCTCTGCCGTCACTTTGGCGTGGAGGCAGACCAAACGCCCATCCAAAGCAAAAGCGTCGTTAAAAAGCGTTATACGATGCCTCAGACGGTTATCGAAACCGCGAAAGATTATGTCCTCGACTACATCAAGCTGAGAGGGATAACCGAAGATACCGTCGAGGTATTCGGTGTAGGTGATGACGGAAGCGGAAACATCGTGTTTCCCTTTTACCGAAACGCCGAGCAATTCAAGAACGCTCAGCCGACATTCGTCAAATTCCGTCCCTCTCGGAAAACGCAAAAGGGAGAGCGCAAGTCGTGGAGAGAGAAAGATACAGAGCCGATCCTCATGGGTTTGCATTTGTGCCGGGCAAATCTCGGTACGCTCTATATCACCGAGGGAGAGTTTGACGCGCTCGCGCTATATCAAGCAACAGGCGGTGCAATCAACGTTGTTTCCGTTCCCTCGGGTGCAGAGGATTTTTCGTGGATAGAAACGTGCGCCGACGAGATAGCACAGTACGACAAAATAGCGATCTTCGGAGATAACGACGATGCAGGGCGACGAATGGCAGAGGAGATTGAGAAGAAGCTCCCCGAGAAAATCGTTCTGTTCCCCGACTACGAATTGTACCGGGGATGCAAGGACGCAAACGAGATCCTTTTGAAATACGGAACAGATCCATTCATTGACATCTTGCGCTCGTTCAAGGCGCGTCCTGTCGAAGGATTACTTAATGTCGCAGAGATACGCTCGGTTGACTTCACACAAATTCCTCGCACCCTCTCGGGCTTCAAGACGCTCGATAAAGTCTTGGGCGGATTTCTTGAAGGTGATTTAACCGTATGGACGGGAAAACGTGGAGAGGGTAAAAGCACGTTTCTCAACGTCATTGCGCTGCGAGCTATCGATCAAGACAAGAACGTCTGTATTTATTCGGGCGAAATTCCTGCAGATCGTTTGAAGTATCAGCTTTCAGTTTGTGCAGCGGGACAAAACAACGTCGATATAATTCACGATAAAGGCACGGGGCGCGACGTGAGCAGAGTTCAGAAGGACAAGCAGTCTCTCATTGAAGCATGGATGAATGGCCGTGTGTGGCTTTATGATAACCGCATCGTAGCGACAGACGAAACCGACAGTATCATCAACGCTTTCACATCCGCTTATCGCCGTTATAACTGTCGGGTGTTCATTGTTGATAATCTCATGACGGTCGCTCTCGGTGGCAAGGCAGGAGAGGTACTTCAGCTTCAATCAGACTTCGTGATACGTCTCCGTAAGTTTGCGGAAAAGTATGGCGTACATGTACACGTTGTCGTACACCCTCGAAAGGTCAAGGGAGAAATCGACGATTCAGATGAGGTCGGTGGTCTCGGCACGATAACAAACATAGCGTGCAATGTTCTCTCTGTCTCTCGTTGTAGCGAAGCAGAAGCGCAGAGCATACAAGCGGATACCGTCGTGCGATGCCTCAAATCCCGACAGACGGGATCTCGCGGAGATGTCAAGTTCAAATTTTCTCCGAAAGATAAAAGGTTTTGGGAGCCGTATTCAGACGGCGATGCTCGTTTCGGATGGGAAAGGAGCGAAGCGCAATGACCAAAAAGCAAAGAACAGAAAAACGACGCTCCGTCCGGGAGCGTTGGCAAGAATACGAGAGAGGGAAGCACGAGATCGACGCGAGACATCTATCGCAGAGCGAACGCGACAAGGCGATACGAAAGCTCGTAAGGAAGCTGAAGCTCTAATCCCTCTCGGCTAATTCCGTAAACATATTGACAACGCGCCTGTGTAGTGATATAATACAGACGTTGTGTGTTCTCCGTTCTCATACACGGACGAAAAAGGAAAAGAGCCCCACCGCCATGGGAGCTCTTTTTCTTATTCATCACTCTGCCATCTGTCCGTCAATCCAATTCCAAAAGATCGTGCTGCACATTGTGAGCGATTCCCTCTCGTCATCGGTCATGCTTCCGCGATATGTGATATTCTCAATCTCGGTAAACGCCTGTATTATCGATGCGATAACATCAACAGGAATGGCGTTTTCGTTGAGCGTGGGCGCGTTTGTGTGCTTCTGAGTATTCGTCATATGGTTTATGCTTCCGTCCTTTCTCGTCGATTATACGGCGTCTGAGGGCGTGGTCGCCATTATCTCATTCGCCTTTGTGAGAGCTTCCTCTTTCTTCTCGGGCGAGAGGGTGAGGAATTTCTCCATGATGCGTAGTACCTGCGCGAGCTCGTCGGTGTCCATGTTGACAAGGGTGTTGCGGATTTCGTTGGTGTTCATATCGTTTGTCCTTTCTCATTCCCTCTCGAGCGTCGTGTGTGCGATACCCGAGAGGGTTTTTGTTTTCGTTCGGTTTAAGCTACGGTAAAGCGTCTCGTGGTGGTCTTGCGCGTGTACATTTGATATATCGCAGGCGCGTCCTTCTTCAATGCGCTCGTGTCGAGGCGTGTGCTCTCGACCGTCGTGTATCGTACCTTGTACACATCCGCGCTGATCTCCTCGACGTTTGCCGCGTCCATGTGTGCCTTGATCTCATCCTTGATGCTTTCGGCTTCTGCCTGTGCTTCCTCGATCAGAGCCATGAGCTCCTTGAGATTTCTGATCTTTCCTGCGATTTCGTACTGTGACATGTTCTGTCCTCCTTGCCTTTTGGCTATTTGATTTTGTTTCGTGGGATTTCGTTGTCCCTTCGCTTGAGTATATTGTAGCATATTGTCCCCAATATATCAATAGGCAAACATTACAAACTTTCGATATATTGTCCCCTATATATTTGTGCGATTTGTATATTGTACCCAAATGCGCTTTATGGTATAATGATTTTGACAATACATTCAAAGGAGGGTTTCACCGTGCCTACAACAAAAGCGAACCAAAAGGCAGTAGCAAAGTATGTAAAAAATAATTACGACGAGTTCAAAATAAGATCGCCCAAAGGAACAAAAGATATTATCAAAGCTCACACAGAGAGAACAGGCGAGAGCGTGAACGAATTTTTCAATCGTGCTATAACGGAGCAAATGAAGCGTGACGCGGAAGCATAATATGAATGGAGCATTACTATGGGAAAAACATCGGCAGCGGTAAAAAACCGCTATAATGAAAAGGCATACGACCGCATAAACCTTACGGTCGACAAAGGCACGAAAGACATTATAAAAGCGCATGCAGACAAGCACGACGGCGGAAGCGTTAACGGTTTCATTAATCGTGCAATATCCGAACAGATGAAGCGCGACGAGGAGGACGAGTAAGTCATGATCTACGAAAACAAATATACCCTCTCGCGTGTGCAGAGCGTTTTCCTCGCAAAGAAAATGTATGATAATAACGTGTACTGCGGTATGCGAATGGAAAACCGCGCAGTAACGTTTCCGCAAACAAAGACAATCCTTGATGGAGTAAACGTTCCCGACGTTCAGCTTGACGACATTCAAGCAATTTTGAACATGCGTGATGCGTGGCGTTTCTTACTGAACACCGTTGATGCTCCCGTCACGTTGGATTACGTTTGCAAGCTCAATGAACACATCGCTCGCAATGAAGCTCTTGAATGGGGCAAGCTGAGAACGGGCAAAGTCGGAATATCGGGCACCGATTACATTCCCCCTATCCCGACGCAGGACGAGGCAGAAAACGAATTATCCGAGATCATGCGCGAAAACACCACCGAAACAGAGATAGCTCTTAATACCTTTCTGTGGGGCACGAGACGCCAACTCTTTTGGGACGGAAACAAGCGCACATCCATGACGTTGGCAAATAAAATTCTCGTTTCTTCGGGAGCAGGAATGCTTACCATCACCGACAGACACATGGCGGAGTTCAATGAGCTTTTGGTTGATTACTACAACACCGGGGAAGGGGAAGCTCTGAAACGCTTCCTCTACGATAACGCCATACAGGGATTAGAGATATATGGTGCTTAATAACAAGCTCGGTATCACCGATTTCATAAAGCTCGCAAGGGACGAGGAAAAGATAAGCAAAATGAAGGCTCGTCTGATGTTCGCTGAAGGCAAGCTCGATACATTTGAGGTCGGCACATTCAAAGGTCTGTCGGCTATTCATCGCTATCTGTTTGAGGATATATACGACTTCGCAGGAGAGATACGCGAGGTGAATATGTCGAGAGGGTGTTTCCGTTTCGTGTCGGTACTCTATCTCTGCGCGTCACTCGACCGCATAGAGCAGATGCCTCAAAGCACGTTCGACGAGATCATCGAGAAGTATGTCGAGATGAATATCGCTCATCCGTTCCGAGAGGGCAACGGCAGGAGCACTCGTATATGGCTTGACGCAATCTTAAAGAAAGAGCTCGGAATGGTCGTAGATTGGAGCAAGGTCAACAAGACGGATTATCTTCTCGCAATGGAGCGTAGTCCTGTAAACGATGCAGAGATAAAGACGCTTCTCAAATCTGCGCTGACAGATAAGGTTAATGACCGCGACATCTACATGAACGGCATTGACGCGAGCTATCATTTCGCAGGGTGCAACACTTACAAGACGGATAAACTGTCGTTGTCGTGGTACAGACACTTCACTCAAACCGCATAAAAAAGGAGAGGGCATTGCGTCCCTCTCCGATTTTTATTTTCATGTCCCGATGTTGTCCCTCTCACAAGGCGTTTATTTTGCCTTGTAGCGAATGTTTGTATTTCGATAGGCAAATACTCCTCAAAGCAATATAACGCGCTCTCCGTTGATTGTGGAGCGTGACAGATGGCGTCTATTGGATTTACAGAGATAAAAAATATTATATCCCTCTCTTGTCCCGATGTGCTCGGTCAGTATGGATGAGGTCACAGTTTCACCGCGCTCGACATCATCAGCACTCAGCGAGAGGGGAAAGCATTCAGTTGACAAGACAATTTAACTCCTTCTCGGTGTCAGTTTCGGAACAAAGCAGGATCTTTTTTTGGTCATTATTTGGTCATTATTTGGTCATTATGGCGGCGAATAATGACCAAACGAGACGAAACGAGACAAAAAGAAAAACCTCACAAGCCCTTATATTATAGGGGTTTTGCGAAGTTTTACCAAACGAGACAAAATGCGCTTCTCCACCTTGGGGTGGTAGAGGCCGCAAGTTCAAGTCTTGTCACTCAGACCAAAAACGGACAACCTTCGGGTTGTCCGTTTTTCCTTATATTACGCTGGTTTTGGGCACCTTCGGGCGCCTTTTTTCTTTTCTAACATTCGACATCGATCACCGTTTTTTCTACGAAAGTTCTATCATTTTTCTACGAATTTTTTGCGAAAAAAGTTTCGTCGACGAGAATAGTGCCCATCGGATGGATGTTTTGTCTCTTGAAAAAATCTTCATAATTCCACAACTTCCTGTTTTTTCAAGGCAAAAATATAGCTGCCATCACAGCGCACAAGCAATGTTGGATGGCAGCTATATTCAGTTATCCAATGCTAAAGAATCTTTCAAAGAATTTTAACAGCTTTGTGATGACCCCCTGCTTCTTTTCCGCGCGATTGCCGCCGCCAAAACGTCCCATTGGAGGCAAGATCTTGTCTATATCCGTACCCGTAGTCTTAACGGAACCATCGCGGAAAGCGTTCTCAATGAACTTGCGAGTTTCCTCCGGTTTGAGCTTTTCTTCCTCGATAATTGCCGCAAGCTCGCGTTCTTTTTCTTCCGCAACGTAGGTTCGCCACTCAGTCATAACGTCATCAACATCGTTGATTCCATCGATAAAGTTTTCAATCAGAGCCTTTTTACTGCGAAGTTCGGGGCTCGCGTCGATTGCTTTGCGGATCGTGATAAGAATTTCCTTGTCTTGACAATGGGTATCGTGGTACTTGGCTACGAGCATAAGGATGTAGTCAATGTTGATTTCAATCTGTTTGATGAGCTCGATCTCAAATACAATATCGTCAACAATATCCTCAAGGTCGCCCTTCTGTCTGCGCTCGTTCCACTCGTCGCGAAGATCTTGATACCGTCCGAGATAATCCTGCAAATCGCGCTCGGAAAGGATTTCTTTGCCCTTAAACTCGTCGAAGGACGTGAGCAAATTACGCATACGAAGGATAGCGCCGAACAGAGAAATAAAATCCTTTTGGTTCTGTTCTCCGACAATCTGTGGCTCGGTAAGCGGGAACTTTTCGGAAAGCTCCGCAATCATATCCACAAAGCCGGACTTCTCGTTGCCATCCTTATCGGTATAGCCGTAATAGTAATCGTTGAAGCTCTGCATCAGGACGACACCCGAAGCATTCTTATCGCCGAAAAGCGAGATTGCATCATCTGTACGCTTCTGTAAGTTGCGGAAACAAATGATATTTCCGAAGGTCTTGATGGAATTTAGGATGCGGTTTGTGCGCGAATATGCTTGAATGAGTCCGTGCATTTTAAGGTTCTTGTCCACCCAAAGCGTGTTGAGAGTTGTAGCATCAAAACCTGTCAAGAACATATTAACAACGATAAGAAGGTCAAGCTCCTTGTTCTTCATGCGGAGCGAAACATCTTTGTAATAGTTTTGAAACTTATCACTTGACGTATCGTAATTGGTATGGAAAATTTCGTTGTAATCACGGATAGCGGCATCAAGAAAATCACGGGAGCTTTGGTCAAGTGCAGAGGTATCTTCGGGGTTTTCCTCGTCCAAAATGCCGTCGCTTTCTTCCTCGTTTGCACCGTAACTGTATATGATAGCAATGCGTAATTTCTTCGTAGGATCGGCATCCATCTGACGCTTGAATTCATCGTAATAGAGCTTGGCGGCAGGAACGCTTGACACTGCAAAGATGGAGTTGAAACCGCTAATTCTCTGCTTGCGCTTAGTTTCCTCCACTTCGGTTTTACCATGTGCGGCGGCAACCTCGGCAATGTTCGTCAGCACGTTATAAGCATAGGTTCTTTCGCCCCTGTAGGTCTTTTGATTGAAATGCTCCAAGATATAGCGAGTCACAAGTTCAATGCGCTTAGGAGCCATATACGCTTTCTCGCGGTCAATATCCCATACTTGGTCATCGTCAATATCATCGTTCTTGTCCATCGTCTTGATGTAATCAACACGGAACGGAAGCACGTTTTTATCGTTGATAGCATCCACGATGGTATAGGTGTGAAGCTGATCACCGAATGCTTGTGCCGTAGTTTTGAGATTAGGATTTTTACCAACACCCGCATTGACGGCAAAGATCGGCGTTCCCGTGAAGCCGAACAGGTGATATTTCTTGAAATTGCGCGTGATTGCCACGTGCATATCTCCGAACTGACTGCGGTGGCACTCGTCGAATATGATAACTACACGCTTGTCAAATACGGGGTGTCCGCTATTCTTGCCGATGAAGGTAGAAAGCTTTTGAATGGTCGTAATGATAATTTTGGCATTATCATCTTCAAGCTGGCGTTTCAAAACAGCCGTTGAGGTATTACTGTTCGCCGCGCCCTTTTCAAAGCGGTCGTACTCCTTCATCGTTTGATAGTCAAGGTCTTTACGGTCAACTACGAAAAGAACCTTATCGATATAAGGAATACGGGAAGCAAGGCGCGCCGTCTTAAACGAGGTCAAGGTCTTGCCCGAACCCGTGGTGTGCCATATATATCCGCCGCCTTCAATGCGACCAAACTTCTTGTAATTGTTTGCGATCTCAATGCGATTGAGGATGCGTTCGGTAGCCGTAATCTGATACGGGCGCATTACCATCAGCATGTTTTCCGACGTAAAGATACAATACTTCGTGAGTATATTCAAGATGGTATGCTTTGCAAAGAAGGTCTTTGTAAAGTCGATAAGGTCGGGGATAACGCGATTGTTTGCATCCGCCCAAAACGAAGTAAACTCAAAGCTATTGCTTGTCTTTTCCTTCTTGGCTTTGCTTGCAGATGCCGCATTCTTAATAGCATTGAAGCGTGTTGTATTAGAGTAGTATTTGGTGTTCGTGCCGTTGGAGATTACGAAGATCTGTACGTATTCGTAAAGTCCCGAGCCTGCCCAAAAGCTATCCCGCTGATAGCGGGTGATCTGATTGAACGCTTCACGGATAGGAACACCGCGACGTTTGAGTTCAATATGTACGAGAGGCAGACCGTTCACGAGCACAGTAACGTCGTAGCGGTTGTCGTGCTTTGCACCCTCTGCCGTGCCGATCACGTACTGATTCAGCACTTGCAACTTGTTGTTGTGAATATTGTCCTTGTCAATCAAGCGGATATTCTTGGAAGTACCGTCATCACGGCGAAGCACCTGCACGTGATCCTCTTGTATCTTGCGCGTTTTCTCCGCGATTCCTTCATTAGAATTAGCAAGAGCTTCACCGAAAAAGCGTTTCCACTCGCTATCAGTAAAGGTATATCCGTTGACTTCTTCAAGCTTTTTGCGGAGGTTAGCTATAAGCTCCGCCTCGGTATGGATATGCAAATACTCATATCCCTGCTCGGTAAGTAAGCGTATAAACTCCTTTTCAAGCTCGGCTTCGCTCTGATAAGCATCAGAGCGCTTGGTCACGGACTCATATTCAGTTACAACGGTATTTTCGTTGGTTTGAGCAACGATGTTGAAATAGCTCATGAAAAAGCTCCTTTGTTATTTGATAATTGCCTTGCATTCGATCAGAATTGGGAATCGAAGCCAATGTATTTTCAAAATTTCAAACTTGGTGTTGGGTGGAAGCAAGATTTCCTGCTCATTCAAGACGGATTTTTCATCCTTGACTGAAACATACGCCCCGTGAAGTCCTTGCGGCAAAAATAATTTTAAAACACAGTTATATCGTTTTTTACATATAAAGCTCCGCAACAACAATCTTACCAGCGTAGTGCTAAAATACGCCTTGTCCGAGAATCGCATTTTGGGGCGCAATGTTTTTTTGCCACATAACGTTTGAATATCTTTTAGATTTGTGTACCGAAAAACAAGTAGATTTTCAGGAATTATATGCTGATGCAAAAAGTCAATGATTGCATCTATCTCGTCCAATTCTTCGCCCCAAAAGTCTCTTTCTTTTTTGGTATAAAATCCTTTTTTTGAATTACTACGACGCAAAAAAGCATTCCAAGCATCCGAACAGCTCCCAGTATATGAGCGTATCGAATGGCACAAAGGATCATCAAAAGACATATGTAATACGTCGGCAAAATGCTTTTCAGCCCACTCTGTTGCCTCGGCGGATGATTGTAATTCTTTATATAATTGTCCTTCAAAAAGTCTTTCTCTCATTTTCGCCTTAAGCTAATTCCTTGAAAGTAAGTAATTTATCTCTGTAATACTCATACTGCTTTTGCCTTGCTTCAATTTCTGCGGGAAGTCCATCAGAAATATCGTTGCAAAGAGTGTCAAAGCGATCAAGAATTTCGACAATTCGATCTTGTTCCTCCATTGACGGAACAGGAATTTCTATCTGCTTGATTTGTCCCGCCGTAACAAGCGGTTGTCCTCCGCCTTTTGCATATTTGTTCAAATTAATATTACACAACTGGTAATATAAATATCTGAGATTCACATCATCCTTAACGTCAATAATCAATGTATTATCTGAAACGTCGTATTTTCCCTGTGCAATGTGCGTATATCCTGCATTAGCACCTACACGAGCAACAAGAATTTGCGTTTTATCATAAATATATTTGTCGCTGTGTGCGATAACACCCGTAGAACCATAAACAGGATAATCACCATCTAACAATCTTGTTTTATTTTTCCCAGAAGAAATCGAATTAACAACCTTATATAGCGGAAACATATTTGTCGAAGATTTGTCTTTTAGTGATAGCAGTGCAGTTCTATAATATTCATACTGCTTCTTTCTCGCTGTAAGCTCCGCTGTAAGCTCCGCTGTAAGCTCCGTGAAATTGTCCAAAATACGGACAATTTCACTCTGCACGGGCAGAGGTGGTACGGGAATAGTGTATTTTAATACAGCGTCTTTGCTTCCTCTTGGCATTTTTGCTCCTTTACAATTTTGAATATCATAAAGAAAAAATTGCTCAGACGACAGAACATAGTAAAGATATTTTGGAAAAATTATTGATTCGTCGTCAATTTGAATGGCAAGCACATCTCCATTTGTTCCTCCATCACAATCTGCTAACCAAATTTTTCGAAGATACGGACGAATGTTTCCAATCAATATGTTTCCTGGATGAAAAGCGATCACTACTCCACTCTCGGGAACACTACTGGCAGTTGTTTTGCCCATTTTGTTTTGGAGCAAATTCTCTACACCAACATAAGAGTTTTTATCAATAGCAGATGCGGCAATTCGCTCTTTAGCGTAATGGGATACTTCTCCTAATTCATAAAACTCCACCCCATTGGGGCATAGTTCATCTATTAGTTGTTCAAGTTTAGTCATTATTATCTGTTCCTCATTTTTTGATATGATTGTTCAAGCACCGCTTTTCTACACAAATATTCTTCGCTTGACAAATATGATTCATCAAAACCAAGTTTTGCCTTAGGAAGAAATATCTCGCCATAGCTTTTAATATGAGGAGAATAATCGGAAGATGTTGCACATACTATACGATTATTATTTCCTCCGTCCTTTCTTCCCAATCTAAGTTGTAGTTCTCTCATAGCAAGCTTTCTAAATCCTTTTTCAAAGAAAATATAATTTTCTCCACCTTCCAATGCATGAGAATCATAAACAAGACAGTCGGGCGCCTCCTGCAAAATATCTGCAAGATATTTTAACTCGGAATCAGTTAAGGAAATATCTCTATCCACCCTTTCGATTAGTTCTTGAATTCCGCACTTTCGTCCGTCAATAATTATCAATGGTTCTTGATTCAGCAAAGTGGGAAACGTGCTTGTTCCATCATCATAAGCCCAAAAGGTCAAAATATTATTTCCTGCACCATGCTTTTTTATTTCCGCTCTTGCAGTTTTAGGACTATTTGCCCAATATGAAAGTTTTTGATTTGGAAACAACTTAGAATATCTTCCAGTACACATCCTTAAATTGCCGTTAAAAAGATCACTGGCTGTTTTACCATAAAAATCTGGCACAAACTCAACACAGCGGTAAAAATCAAACTCATTAGTGATGTAAATGGGTAAATCCCGGTGTTTGTATGTCGGACGTCCAAAGCTTTGACTTATAAAAGTTCGATTCCAACTCATCTTTCAATCTCCGCAATAATTCTGTCGATCTCCTCACGCAAAACTTGCTCTCTTGCAACGATTTCTTTGAGTTCAGCGTTGAGCTTAACTATATCCACAACCTCACGTGTATCCTCTGCCTCTACGTAGGTACTTACGGAAAGATTATACTCGTTCTGCACGATTTCATCATAAGAAGCAAGGTGAGCGAAATGAGCCGCCTCCGCACGTGTTGTAAACTCGTTTACAATATTCGTAATGTTCTGATCGGTCAGCTTGTTATTGTTCGTAACCTTTACGCACTCCTTGGATGCGTCAATAAACAGTACACCGCTATCGTTTTTAGACTTTTTTAAGACCATAATGCAGGTAGCAATCGACGTGCCGTAGAAAAGGTTATCGGGCAACTGAATAACACAATCAACGTAGTTGTTGTCAATCAGATACTTTCTGATTTTCTGCTCCGCGCCGCCACGATACATAATGCCGGGAAAACACACGATTGCCGCAGTACCGCCCGTAGCAAGCCAAGAAAGTGAGTGCATAATAAAGGCAAGGTCTGCCTTGGATTTGGGTGCAAGAACACCCGCAGGAGAAAAACGTGGATCGTTGATGAGCAGCGGATTTTCGTCA
>JAGASS010000049.1 GCA_017621655.1 Clostridia bacterium
CCACATTAACAGCTTCGTTTTCAAAACCAATGGTGTTGGTCTCAAAGATGTACCGGGTTTGATCGTGAGTAAGCCGGCTACCCTCAATATGGTTGGAGTTATAGGTCAACTCAATCTGCACCTTGTGATAGATGCCACCGGTCATCTTGGCCGCTTTCTGCTCTCGCAAGATCTGCAGCAATGTAGGTGCATCGTTTTTCTTGTTCGCACGCTCCGGCTTTTGTGCATCCTCCGGAATGTACCAAGTCTTGCCGATAAGTTTCGCATCGGCAATTCTACCGTGGGCACAGTAATTCCGCACACTTCGTTCAGAAAGCCCCCATTTTTCAGCCATTTTTGCAACAGATATATATTCCATAACTACCTCCAGGCAATTTTTTCTTGCTCTTAATATATCGCATTATCGGCAAAATATCAATATCGTTTTCAATTTTGCAAACATTTGTTGCCGATAGCGCATTGATTGTCCTTTCATTCTTGCCGATCGTCAAATACTCTTTACGTAAAAAGCTCCTTTCGCAAATTAAACGAAAGGAGCTTTCTATTATTGTGAAGATATAAACGTCGTTTATGGCGTTTCAAAAAGTGGGTCAGGATCGTCAATCTTGCCGTGATAGACATGTGCTGCTTCCCGGCAACCACCGTCACATCTGTCCCTCTTATCACAGTCTTTGCACATATCCGGCATGTATTTTCTCTGCCTAAAAGCGTTCCAGTATGTATTGTCCTTTAGGCTCTCCAATTCATTATATCTACATACTCGGATTGGTGAGTGGTTACATACTTTTAAATATCCGCTTGGATCAATAATGCAGAACCCTTTTGCCGCAGAACATAGATTACTTACCAGAATGTGCTTATACTTTTCTGGGTTGTTAATTGCACACAGTGGCATTTCTGTGCCAACATGACCATATTTATTTGCCTTTGAAAGAACTTCTTCAGCAATATCAAGCATTTGGTTCGTTTCTTCCCTCGTCAACAAATACTCTTGGTTTTTTAATCCTCGACCACCGGGCAAGAAACGGTTGAGCAATACATAATCGGCACCTTTGATGAGAGCATACGCAATGTTCTCATACAGTTCAGGCAAGTTCTTCTTTGTCACTGCGATATTTGCTGTTGCTCGAATCCCTTTCGCCAGTGTCTTTTCAAATAGCGAAAGCACGTGCTCAACATTATCGACACCTGTATGCTCTGAAAATGTTTCTATGCCAGGAACGCTAATACAAATAGAAACGCCTCTCTCGGCGATGAAGTCAAGGAACTCATCGGTAATTCTTCGACCGTTCGAAATCATATTGAGTGTTGCACCACGACTTAGGATGTAGTCAATGATATCCTTGATGTCTTCCCTCATAAGCGGCTCACCGCCGGTCAGAGTAAACGAAGAAACACCAGCGTTCATAAGTGTGTTAATGACCTGTGTCCACTCTTGAAACGAGAGCTCCTCTTTGAGATACTTTTCGTCGGCTTCCCAAGGGCAAGAACAAAACAAACATTTGTGATTACACCGGTAGGTCAACTCTAATGCGGCAACTTTGGGCAATATGGTTGGATATTGAATCGCTTCTTCCATACAAGCCTCCATTTACCGCTTGGTTGACCCAATAACAGTCCTGACGTGGTCAAGGTAGGTTTGAGCCTTATGCTTAGTACCTGTTTCTTCTGCCAATTTCTCGACGGTATCAGCACCATTTAAGAAACTGAGGGCAACCCGATATTCAAAATCCCTATATGTCCAAGAAGACGGAAAACTGTAAACCGGTGTGCTAGATCCTTTTGCTGTAAACGCAAATACAATATTATTCTTTCTCCACGAAGAATTCGACGGGAAATGCCGTGTTGCACAATCATCACACAGACACGTTACTTCCGCCTTATGTCCAAGCTCCACGAACTTTTTAGTAAGATTACGGTAGTGAGACATTAACTTTTCTTGACCTTCATACACCTTGATCGTAGCAGTTCTGCCACACTTATCGCAAGTGAAACGAATATTAACCTCTTCGGGGGTGCGTATAGAGTAACACATAGCACTTTCTGGAGGTGGATCTTGATAATCCCGTGAGGATGCCGCCAACTTTGAAAGCGCATTGTCAATTTCGTTTCGTGTACCCAAACTGTGTTTTTTATCTTTTCCAGATAAATAATAGAAGGCGGTCAGCATTCCAATTTCGTATGCATTTTTCATTGCTGCAAAAATGACATCCTCCGTCAAAACAGAAAGGTCATTAAACACCGTTTGAGCGAAATTAACATATGGCGCAATAATTCCCCAGATATATTCGGCCTTTTCTTCTCCGGCTTTCGTCCCAAGAAGTTTCTCCGCATTAATATCAATGTTTTTTCGATTGGACAAAGTCATTTGAAGCAAAAGTTGACACAAATCGGTAATACATATTTGTGCGATTTCAGTCCCAATTGCGGTGCATAGGCTGTATAGATATTCTTGAGGTAAAATCTGTGTCAAAATTTACGTCAAAGAACACAGAAAAGTACGCAATATTTCCTTAAAAGCGGCATATAACCCCATATTTAAGCATTTTTGACCCATTAACCCCTGCGAAAAAAGTGTGTCAAAAAGTGTGTCAAACGCTTTTTGCGAGATGAATATATGCACAAAACCTCTCGATTTTACCTAAAAATCGAGAGGTTTATCATATTTAGCGAACCAACGAGCAACGGATTAACAGTCCGTAACGCGTTTTATGCCACTTTTATGGGGTTATGTTAACTTATATGGCAAATTCCATTAAACCAACGACAATCCGGTTTTTACATAGTGGATCTACCCTTTTTTCTTCATAAAAAATGACACAAAAAAACAATTTTTTCTTATTTCCGTGATGTTTTCTTGAAACTCAACCAGGAACTCTCATATCTTATAAACATAGAAGTTCGCCACAAAATGAACTTTTGGAACGACACTGCAATGAGCCGGACATTGCAGACGGATGAATGTGCCTAACTTCTAAATAATTGGAAGGAGGCTATCGCATGTCTGAAGCCAAAAACCCGGTTCCGATTCACCTCAAGGTTACGCTGTCTATCAAGGAGGCAAATCAGCTCACGGGAATTGGAATCAACAGCATCGAAGATCGTCTGCGCGAACCAAACTGTCCCTTTGTTTTGTTCGTTGGCACAAAGAAAATGATCAAGCGCAAGGAATTCGAGGAATACATCAGTAAAACTTTAATTTTCTAAAATTTCGAAAAAAGTGAAACAACGATAGATATTCACCGATTCCTATTGAAAAAAGGGGGCCAATGTGATATAATACAATAGTTGTATTGGCTCTTTTTCTCAATTTGAGAAAGGAGTTAATTCATTGGGGAAAAGTATAAAAGGCAAAGAATGTGGCAAGGGTATCTTCCAACGCAAAGACGGATGGTACATAGCAAGATTCGTGGACAAATACGGAAAGCGCCACGAGAAATATTTCAAAACGATTCCGGAGGCAAGAAACTGGCAAGCAGATTCTCAGTACCAGGACCGACACGTTTCCATAGCTGTTCCTGTGAACATGACGGTGGACACTTGGTTTGATTACTGGATTCAAAACATCGTCGGAGACTTGGCACCGAACACGTTGAGAAATTATCGTGAGCGATACAAGTTCAACATTCAGCCCGTCATCGGTGGGATGCAACTCACATATGTAAAACTGATGCACTGCAAAATCGTCCTGAATCAAATGGACAAGGATTACGCAGGTGCAACGATCCGGCAAACTTACATCTGTATGGGAACCATGTTGAAGTCAGCAATGATGAACGATCTGATTCCTAAGCACCCTATGGACGGTGTGCGCTACACCAAGCCGGTGAAAGCCAAAAACGATATCAAGTTCTTAACCATTGAAGAGCAGAAAAAGTTCTTAGAGGTCGCCAAGCGGTCTCACAACTACTATCAATACGCTCTGATCTTGGAAACAGGACTTCGTATCGGTGAAATGATTGGACTGACCTGGGATGCCATCGACTGGAAAAATCGGACACTGACCGTCAACAAGACGCTTGAGTTTCGACACAAGCAAAAGGATTGGCGGGCAGGACCTCCGAAGACCCAGCACAGCTACCGAACCATTCCGCTGACCAATTTTGCTTACGAAATCCTGCAGACGGTCTACGAGAACTCCAAGAACCAAAAGAGATCGGAAATCCTATCTCAGGAACTGGAGTACATCGACAGACACACAGGAGCAAAATCTACACTTGTTATGAACGATCTTGTCTTCATCAATTGGAGGAAAGGCGAGCCGGCCAAGAACAGTTCCTATGATACCCACCCGTATAAGCTGTGCGATGAGGCAGGCATCAAAAGATTTTGTATGCACGCCCTGCGCCACACTTATGCGACAAGAGCAATTGAAAGCGGAATGCAACCCAAGGTTTTGCAGAAGCTTTTAGGACACGCGAGTATTCAAACCACAATGGACCGTTATGTGCACGTCACGAACGATTCTATGTTAAAGGCTGTATCCTTGTTTGAAGAAAGCTCCCCACCGCTACCGTGTAAAAAGGTGTACAAAAGGTGTATACGGAAAACCGGGGTGCCAAAAAACCTTGATAAATAAAGGATTTTTAAGGAGATAGAAGAAATGAAACTAGGAATCGTAGGTCTTCCGAACGTCGGAAAGAGCACACTTTTTAACGCAATAACGAACGCAGGAGCAGAAACGGCAAACTACCCGTTCTGTACGATAGAGCCGAACGTCGGCGTCGTAGCAGTACCGGACAGCCGTCTCGACGTGCTTGCGGAAATGTATAATCCTGAAAAATATACGCCTGCAGTTATCGAGTTCGTCGATATAGCAGGTCTCGTTGAGGGCGCATCTCGCGGAGAGGGTCTTGGAAATAAGTTCCTTTCACATATACGTGAGGTCGACGCGATAGCACACGTCGTCCGTTGCTTTGAAAACGAAAATATCATTCACGTAAGCGGAAGCGTAGACGCGCTCCGTGACGTGGACATCATTAATATGGAGCTTATTCTCTCGGATATCGAGCTTATCGAAAAGCGTATCGACCGCGTAAGCAAGGCGATGAAGGGCGATAAGACGCTTGCAGGTGAGCTTGAGCTTCTCAACCGCGCAAAGGCGTGGCTCGACGAGGGACATTCGGCGCGCTCAATGGAGCTAAGTGAGGACGAGGCAATTCTTCTCGATCAGAGTCCGCTTCTTTCGCGCAAGCCGATAATATACGTAGCAAATATAGGCGAAGACGAGGTCTCGGGCGAATACGAAAGCAATCCGAACTATATCGCGCTTAAGGATTTCGCGGAAAAGGAACACTCGGGAATCATCCCCGTTTGCGCAGGAATCGAAGCAGAGATCGCAGAGCTTGAGGGCGAGGATAAGGCAATGTTCTTATCCGACCTGGGTCTAAGCGAAAGCGGTCTTGACCGACTCATCAAGGCGGGATATACGCTTCTCGGACTCATAAGCTACCTGACGGGCGGTCCTCAGGAGGTACGCGCATGGACTATCAAGCGCGGAACAAAGGCACCCCAGGCGGCAGGAAAGATACATTCCGATTTTGAACGCGGCTTCATTCGCGCAGAGGTAATCGCGTTTGACGACCTTGTTGCTTGCGGAACGATGGCTGTAGCAAAGGAAAAGGGACTTGTACGCTCCGAGGGTAAGGAATACGTAATGAAGGACGGAGACGTCGTCCTCTTCAGATTTAACGTCTGATAATAAAAGAAAATCGCAGAAAGGAGAGCGCCGTGAGTAAGCAGAAGATCTCGGTAATAATTCCGATATATAACGTCGAAAAGTACTTGAGCCGATGCGTCGACAGCGTGCTCTCTCAAACTCTGACCGACATAGAGATAATTCTCGTCGACGACGGCTCGCCCGACGGATGCGGAAAAATCTGCGACGAGTACAAAGAAAAAGACGGCAGAATTAAGGTCGTCCATAAGAAAAACGGCGGTCTTTCTTCGGCGCGAAACGCAGGACTTGATGTGTCGGAGGGGGAATACACCTTCTTCCTCGATTCCGACGATTGGCTTGAGGAGGACGGTTTACGCAAGCTTTACGATAAGGCAACCGAAACGGGAGTCGATTTCGTCCGCTTCCGCCCATATAAGGCGAATTGGCCGAATCTCCCCGAGCTTGCGCCGTATACCGACGGCGCTCCGTGCGAGCTTCGCCCCGGCTTTTATAACCGCGCCGACATCGAAAGAGAAGTGCTTGCGCGCGTTCTTACGACAAACAGTATGACGCTCGGTCCGACGGTCAGCGCGTGTATGGCGCTCTATAAGTCGCAGTTTTTGCGCGACAATGAACTGCGATTCGACGAGGAGGTCAAAAACAGCGAGGACGTTATCTTCTCGGCACAGGTCGCATACTGCGCAAATTCATTCTACTACATAGAGGAAGCGGGAGTATACTGCTACTTCTATAACGAAGCGTCAATATCAAAGGGCTTCAAACCCGACCGCTTCGAAAAGCTGAAGAATCTGTCATACGCCTGCGAAAAGCTGTTCGGTGGAAAGGATAACGGCTTTTATGATAAACAGCTTGCGATCCTCAGGTGGTATATAGTGCTTAACTGTATAAGCGAGCGCGATAAGCTTATGACCTTTAAGGAAAAGCGCCGCCACTGCCTTAATATCGTAAAGGATCCGTTTGCGAAAAAAATAAAGCTCAAATTAAGCGAGCTTAACGTTCCGCTTAAAATGAAGCTTCTTATGATATGCGTTAAATTACGGCTTGTAACAATAATAGCATTGGTGTAAACAAAAAAGTGCTTTCTTCGGAAAGCACTTTTTAATATTAATTTCAAAAAATTAACCAAAAAGGGTTGACAAAATTAACCTGATGGGTTATAATGATGTTACCTCGTAAAAGAGTATTGATTAAAGGATGAAGGATAGAGGTTTAGAAATGATAACGAGTATAGGAAAATTTTTGAGAAAGCTCCGTATTGAAAGTGGCGAAATCTTGAAGGATATGGCTGAAACTTTGGGTGTATCCTCTGCTTTTTTGTCTGCAGTCGAAAACGGAAAAAAGAAAATGCCCGAAAGCTGGTTTGAAAAGCTGGCAGAAGTGTATTCTTTTACCGAAAAACAGGTGGACGAGCTTAAGGTTGCAGTTATTGAGTCCAACGATACTGTGGAGCTTAATTTGAAAAACACTACACCCGAGGGCAGGGCACTTGCAATTTCTTTTGCTCGCGAGTTTGAAACTCTTGACAAAGAAACAAGCAACAAAATATACGAAATCCTTAAAAAGCGAAGAGGAGAATAATACTATTGATCAGCTATAAGGTCGAACCGAAATCCCGAGCGGAGATCAGGGCGTATGCTCATGAATTCCGAAAATATCTGAAGCTCGATAAGCATCTGTATTTTCCTATCGTTGAGCTGCTTGACATCATGTCAGATATATTTTACGGCTTCAGCTACGAAATCGTCGACGATAATGAATTACCATTAAATGTTCATGCGGACACCGATATCACAAAAGGACATATCCGCATAAAGGAGAGCGTGTACGACGGAGCGTGTAACGGTGAAGGCAGGGATAGAATGACTATCGCACACGAAATCGGGCACTACTTTCTGATATACTATTGTGGGTTCAGATTGGAACGAAATTTTGACGGTAAGGAACTTCGTTCCTTCGAAGATCCCGAATGGCAAGCAAAGTGCTTTGCAGGTGAGCTTTTGATTCCGGCGCATCTTGTCGGAGATCTTACACCGGAGGAAATTTCCGAGAAATGCGGCGTTTCGTTTGATGCTGCCGTCGTTCAACATAAATCCATGCGAAAGGGGTGATGTGCGTTGAATGATGTTAAAAACAAAAGACACACGAGTAAACTGTTGCAGCAGCAAACCGTGTGACTTTCGCAGAAATATGTTACATACTTCTTTAGTGACATAAAAAGTATAACATATTTCTGCCTTTCTGTCAACCCGTTTGGACTAAATTCCGCCCGCCAAACAATGGGTTCCGCATGGGCGTGCGGAGAAAGGTCAGATATATGACCGGTCAAATAATGAGAGAAAACCCTCTCTTTATGCGAAATGCTTTTGAAACTGTTGGCAAGTGGGGTATACCTCTTGTCAGAAAACAAGAACTTGATACCGACAATGTTATGCTGGTGGCTTGTTCCGATACAAGGACGAATGATAATGAGGTGAACAAGAAAAAGGGAGTTCATTTCTTTGTTGATGATTATCGTTTTTCCGGAATATACGACAATCCCGATCGTTCTTTAGGGCGTTTCTCTCAATATTCTTTCTTACTGACGCCTGATTTTTCCACCTATGCAGATATGGACTTATGGCGGCAGCTCGAAAGCGTTGTAAAAAATCGCTGGATAGGGGCATATTGGCAGAGCAAAGGTCTTAAAGTCATTCCTACTGTTAGTTGGAGTTCATCGCGGAGTTTTGAGTTTTGCTTTGACGGAGTGGAACGAAATGCTACAGTTGCAATAAGTACGTTGGGATGCAGAAAATCAAAACCGAGCTTTATGCGCGGCTACGAGGCAATGATGGAACGGCTGGAACCGAAATCTGTTATTTGCTTCGGAGACACATTTGCGGAAATGCAAGGTAATATTATCACCGTTAATTATCGCGAATCAAGAAAGGTGGTGCGTTGATATGGGCGGACGCGGCACTTTTGCAAGCGGCATTTCCGTTCCCTATACCTATAAAACTGTAGGGAAAATAGCTGGAGTAAAAGTTTTAGAGCCGGTGAACTCAAAAGACAGTTTTAGTATGCCGGCAGAAGCACATTCCTCCAAAAATTACATTGTCTTGGACAAATTGGGGAAGTTTAGGCAGTATATGGAATATAACGACAAACACCTTCCGGTGTTTGAAATTGGATATCATTTTGAACGAGGTATATCAAAACAAGGTGAGTCTGCTTTTCACTATCATGAGTATTCAAAGCCGGGGATAGAGAACCGTGGTAAAGCCAAACCTATAACCCCCGATTTGTATGAAAAATACAAAAAGTATTTCAAAGGAGTGTAAACTATGAAAGGAAAAAAACTTTCACTTTTTATTGACTCTTTATATCTAAATCCAGAAATGGAGTTTGAATATGAAGACAAAAGATATCTTGTATCTGGCTATCGTGATGACAGTAATGAGTATATACTGCAAGTAGATACAATTGAAGTGGAAAGTAAACAGGTATTCTATTTCAAGGACGCAAGTATTCAAAAATGTGTGGAAGCATTGGAAAAAGCTACGTTGTTTGATGGCCGTACGGTTTATGAGGCACATAACGAAATAACGGTATTGTATGGTTGACAGCATAATAGTTTGGAATATGCTTTGGACGGTGAAAAAGCCTGAATAACTCCTATGATTGCTTTGAAATAATTGATATCGAGTAAACGGTTTTCACATTGAACTTGATCCGTCTTAAACGAAAAAACCGTGTTTCCGATCGGAAACACGGTTTTTCATTTGCATTTTTGGTCGATAACCGATTACTTAATGGTAACGGTTGCGCCTGCCTCTTCAAGAGCCTTCTTGAAGGATTCTGCCTCGTCCTTGGAAACGCCTTCCTTAACCATCTTAGGAGCTGCCTCAACGAGGTCCTTTGCATCCTTAAGGCCAAGGCCGGTGATCTCACGAACTGCCTTGATAACGTCGAGCTTCTTAGCACCGAAGTTGGTGAGCTCTACGTCAAACTCGGTCTTCTCCTCTGCAGCAGCAGCGGGAGCAGCACCACCAGCAACTGCGCCTGCAACAGCAACGGGAGCAGCGGTAACGCCGAATTCTTCTTCAAGTGCCTTTACGAGATCGTTCATTTCGAGAATGGTAAGTCCCTTGATTTCTTCAAGGAGAGCTAAAGTCTTTTCGCTAGCCATTTTAATATACCTCACTTTTAAGTATTTGTTTTAATATTGTTTTGGAACGAAAATTTTGGCATATCCGAGCGTTCCTCACTCGGTAGCCGATAGCAGATTACTCTGCTGCGGGAGCTTCTTCAGCGGGAGCTGCTGCTTCTGCAGGAGCTTCCTCGGTAGGAACCTCCTCGCCGCTCTTGTCGATTATTGCCTGAAGGGCATAAGCGAGCTTGTAAAGCGGGTTCTGGATTCCGAGCATGATCTTGCAAACGAGAGTTTCCTTGTTGGGAATATCTGCAAGAGCCATAACGCCGTTCTGATCGAGAAGCTCGCCGTCGATAAATCCTGCCTTGATTTCGAAGGACGGGATCTTTTCAGCGTACTCCTTGAGGATCTTAGCGGGAGCGATTGCGTCCTCACCGCTTACTGCGAGAGCGGTCATTCCGGTAAGGTATTCCTTCATTCCGGGGTAGCCGGCTTCGTTGCAAGCGCGCTCTGTCATAGTGTTCTTGTATACCTTGTAGTCAACACCTGCTTCACGGAGTGCCTTACGAAGGGCAGTATCCTGATCAACGGTGATACCGGTATAGGAAACGAGAACGCCGGACTGAGCTGCCTTTATTTTTTCTGTAAGGGCATTAGTTTCAGCAATCTTCTGTTCAAGAATTTTTGCGCTGGGCATCGTTTTCACCTCCTGATAAAAATGCCTGCAGGAAGCTTCACTTTCTGCAGGCACACAAAAAACAAGTATATGTTTGTGTAACCTCGGCAGGGAGCGTGAAGCGATTACATAATTGACCTGCTGTCTTTGGCTGACTTAGTGATTATAACACAACGAATATAGCTTGTCAACACTTTTGTGAAAAAAACTTTTATTTTTTTATTTTGGATATTGACAAAACGAAATAAGCATGGTATAATACCAACTGTTGTGAGCTGTAGGATAGAGTGACATATCAGAATCCGCCTTGCTGCGGGAGTATTTCGGTTATTTCCGTCCGCTTTATCCTCGCAAGGTCTTACCTTGCTTCGTCTAAATCAGCCAAAAATTCCTCGAAATATCCTCGCCGCAAGGTCCGCAGGATTTTTGAAAGAACGGACGGCCGATCAGATGAGGCAAAATGCGAAGCCAATATAAGATATTGGCAAGCATTTTAACGAAATATGAGTGGCCTCCCCGTCTTTCAAAAACGGGTTTTGCTATGTCACTCTATCCTAATGGAGAAGTCGCGTAGTTGGTCTAGCGCGCACGACTGGAAATCGTGTAACCCAGAGATGGGTTCGAGAGTTCGAATCTCTCCTTCTCCGCCATCAAAGGGCTACAAAAAAGATATAGCCACAGAAAAACTCTGATTTTATCAGGGTTTTTCTGTTTTTATGGGTGAAATTTCAGTCTTCACTTTGCGCATTTTAATCTTCATAAGTACCACCTGAGCCGGCTCAAGGCAAAAAAGAAGGCAGCTTAATTCTCAAAAAAAGCAAAAAAGTTTTCAACAGACAACCCATTTTTGAACTCAAAAGCAGAGATGGTTTTGTTCTTGTACCCAAAATTTCTTGTTTTTTTTCGTTTTCCAATATTCGTGCATAAAAACAAGGTCCACCGTTTACGATGAACCTTGTCTTTCTTTTTTAGGGACTTTTTTTACAGCCCCTTTTTTGTGTTATTTCATTTTTTGTCGGGTTCCTTGTAGCCCTTGGTTTCAAGGCAAACAAGGATAACAAATCCGAGTAATGCTGTAAACGATACGATCTTTGAAATATTGGCACCCGGTGCAGCATAAACGATACTTATGTCATGCTCGCCTTTTTCCATCTTAAAGCCAACAAATGCGGTGTCTGTCATTTCAAAGTCAGTTCTCTCACCGTCAACGTATAGCTTGAAGCCTTTATCATAAGGAACGCTCAGGTTAAAGTATCCGTCCGACGGCGCATTGACCTTTCCTGCGATAACGTCTCCCTTCGTAGCCACCTTATCAAGCTCAAGAGGGCAGACGGCGCACGTTTTAGACACAAACGCATCATAATCCGCAGTAAACAGCTTAATATCCTTTATTACGTACTCACCCTTCTTGAATTTGATATTAAGGGTATCTATTGTATTTTCAGCTACTGTATACTGGAATACATAGTTGTTGTTGTGATATTTCCATCCTGCATAAGACAGCTTGTTAACGTTACCGTTTATAGATATGTGATTATCACCTATCTTAGAGGAATTGTTACTGTCGAGGGTAAACTCGATAAACAGAATACTGTTTGTCAGATCGGAATTCAAATCTATCTTCAGATTACCGTTATCCTCGCTGTTCACGGTAATTGTATCACCGCTTTTCGTAACTTCAAGATTTTCTTTTTTAACTATTTTGTAATCAAAGCCTTCAAAAGGAGTGATCACGGTTTCATATTCGCATTCGGGTGCATCTTTAACTATTACGTAATTGAGTAGTGCCTCGGCATCATATGGATAGGAAAGTTTTTCGAACTGAGACAAGGGCATAACTCTGTCAGAAAAATATGCAACAGGCAATACGTCTTCGTTTTTATAAAGACTCAAACCGTTTTCATCCGTTTTGATCTTTGTATACCCCGGCATATTCAGATCCTTTTTGACCGTGTACTTGTTTCCCATATATAGGTCAAATACAAGGTTAAATGGATTTGAAAGCTGACCGCGGCTTCTGTTTCTGATCTCGTTTCCGATGCTGTTGTAATAGAAGTCAACGTAATGCTGGTTAGAAAGGGAAGAGTAAATGCTTGATACGTAGTGGCGCGAAGAAACTATCCTGTTTGCGACAGGAAGTCCTCCCGTTCTGTCATTGATCCTGTAAACAGAGGAATCTGTTTCAATGGCATATTTTATAAGACCGTCAGATTTTTTATAAGCATCAAAGACTGTAGGATCAACCAGCGTGTCTGATAGCTGAGCCAAGCAGAAGGTTACAAGAGATACGATCGTTGCGGAAACCACAAGAAATCTTCTTTTCCTTTTTAAGTTAAAAAGAACAAGAGAAATGATCGTTATGCTGTAATCAAGAATGATGTTGATTGATCTGATATTCAGTATTATTATGATAAGAGCAAAAGCCGAAAAGATTTTAATACAGTTCCAGTCTGCCTTTTTGGCAAAGAACATATCCCTGATGCAAATTGCAATTGCATACATATAGATGGGCAAAAACGGAATCATAACCTTGGAGTTTACATACATCATTCCATTCAGGAAGAAAATGAAAACAGGGAACACGGGAATGAGAGCAAGCATGATTCCAAGAAATCTTTTTTCTCTTTTCAGCTTTATGATCAAATAAAATAAGCTGAATACCGCCGTTGAATTAAGCCCCAGTGAGTAAGTAGAGTGGAGAATGTTGTACTGTTGAAGAGTGGGAATGAACAACGATAAAAAATTGAATGCTTGGGCCTCACCCTCTGCACGTCCGGAAAGCAATGCAATAAACGTGGGAACAAGTAAAAACGCCGCCATCAATATTCCGAGAAGTACCGGAAGAAGAAATTTAAAGCCGTCAACAAGAAAGCCCTTGACCGTTATCCTTTCGGTCTGCTTAATGTATCGGTATATGCCGTAGATCACTAAAGCGGCAATAGCACCGATGCTGAAAAAATAGCTCATAAGACATACGAGACAAACGGAAATGGCTATGATCCACCGCTTACCCCTGAGAAAATACTCGTCAACGCCCATAAGACCGAGTATCAAAAAGGGCATATAGTTGATAAACATTATATGGCGATGAGTGTGGAATAGCATTGGAGACGCCAGAATGAACATCATTGCGGTAACCGCCGAGCTTTTATCCGTAAAGTGTCCAAGAAGCCAGCGATAGAGAAGAAGTGTGCTTATGTATACAAGTAGAACGGTCGAAAAGATGATATAGTATCTCATAGGAACGAAGGGCATAAGATACGATAGCATTATGACGGGATTAAAGAGCCCATAGTAGGACATAAAATAGATATTTTGGCCGCCGCCGATGTTGGGCGCAAAGTCAGGAAACAGGTCTCCCGTGGAGTAGAAAAGATTTCTGAAGTATTCGGGTATCCTTACGTGCTGGCTGTCCCAGTCCGTCGTAGATCCGTACAAATAACGGCCAAACCTTGTTACTATAAGAAGCTGTATTATAAAAAAGACAGTTAGTATCAATATGTAACGCCAATTCGTTTTTTTCTTTTCCATAGCTCCCCCTTATATAGTCTTACTCTAGTGTATTATACAACATTTTATCAAAAAATCAAACATTATTTTGTTAATATTCTCAATATGGTGATAGATGTGGAAAGTCCGCTGATTTATATTAATTGGGTAGAGATAAGCGCAATTAATTTAAACTTGATTTTATCCTAAAAAATGATATAATTATGTACTTGTAATATGAATTCCTGGAAATCTTACAAAGTGTCATTACCTCCTTGTCGCTTAGTGTGCCACCGAACTCGATGGCATGCTTTTTTATTATCTCTTTACATTTAATTGATTTTTCAGTAACTAACGTCGTTCCTTTCTCAAGTCCGATCCTATTACCGTTCTTTTTACTTTCACGCATACCCTGACTAATGCGAGTATGAAGATCGGTAACTTCCTTTTCTGATTGAAGAAAAGCCGACTTGATTTGTTCCTCCGCAAGCGCCATAAGAAGATTATTAATAAGAGTAACATTGCCGGTTATTAAAGCCCTTTCTTATCCTGGTTCTACCGTCCTTGATTTCTTTGCCGGAAGTGGTACAGTCGGAAGAGTGTGCATAAAAGAGGGGCGACATTGTATTATGTGTGATAACGATCCCGCATCACTAGATTTTTTCAACAAACACCTTGAACTTATGAGAAACTTAAGACAACATGCAAAATACAAGATGGCCAAAAGCATAGACGATTTTTTTGATGCCGAATAAGGAGGGTGCATACAATGAGAAAAGGCCAGTCAAATAGACTAACAAAACAGCAAAAAGAGGGACAGGGACCTATTACGATTTTTCATATAGATGCTCAAATCCACGATAAGGAAGTTGGTAATACCTCTCTCTTTGTAAAGAAGCAACTTGAATTTGAGTTCCCAATGCTAACTTTCCGATATAGAAAAACGCTGTCCAAAAAAGAAATCAATGCGGCTCTTCAAAAAGTTGATGCTTATCTTGGTCAAACTCTTTATGTCGAGCGAGCAAGCATAATTCCAGATGGCGGAATTATCGAGGTTCAAGATGATAATGGCATTTGGCGTGTTGTGTTAGTGTCCGAGGCGAAACACCAAGGGAAAGATATTGAAAATATTCAAGCTGGAAAACTGGTTGGCAAGAAAAACGATCAGGATATTATGGATGCTGGCAACGTTATTGAAAGAGCATATAAAAACATAAACGAGATTGCAAATTTTATGTTGGGAGAGAGATACTTTCCGTATGTATTATTTCTGGAAGGATCTAATTTTTTGACGCAAAATGTAACTGTTAAGAGACCTGACGGAAGAGAAGTAACATTAGTTTACAATGCGGGTAAATTAAATAGGCTTGATAGATTGACTGCTGCAAATTATGGAATGCCTATTAACACAAACCTATGCGAAAATAAGTTTGTAAAAAGTAATGGTGCAACCATTATGTTGCAGGCCGCTTCAATATACACTAAAGGCGACGGTGGTCACTGGAGTGATGAAAATATGATTATGGTTATGCTTGAAATTGCAAGAACCTCTTTGAAAATGTTAGCAAGCGATCTTTTTGAGCAATTTAGCAAAAAATAGACATAACACACTTTGGTTTCACTTCTACCCAAAATATCTTTTTCATAGCCCATAGACAAAATAAAAATGCACCCTTCAGGGTGCATTTTTATTTTGGCAGATCAGCTGAGAGATTCGAGCGAGCTTCGCTCGCCGGCAGGAAATTTCTGCGTTTGACCGCGAATTGAAATTTCCATACTTAAATAAAGCAGACATTTCCTGCTAGAATCATCTCCTTCTCCGCTGCACCCAAACGGGTGCCTGTTTTTTTGGCGGAAAATACGGAGTGATTCGAGCACCGCGAAGCGCGTGCATTTTCCGCTTTTCTTTGCTTGTGCAAAGAAAAGCTCACAAAAGAAAGCACACCAAGGGACAAACCGATGAAAATTTGCACTTGCAAATTTTCAAACGTTTTCCCCTTTGGAATCCCCTTTTCGATATTGCGCTGAAATTTTATAATAATTCAATAATCCTATTGAATTGATTTTTTCGATATGCTACAATACAATAAACCCAATTTCACAACGAAAGCGAAAACACCATGAAAATCTTCGATATGCACGTTCACTGCAAAAACACCGCACCCGCGCCCGAAAAA
Organism: Clostridia bacterium; assembly: GCA_017621655.1. Taxonomy (GTDB): domain Bacteria; phylum Bacillota; class Clostridia; order Oscillospirales; family CAG-272; genus Colimorpha_A. Next base: position 16,152 of record JAGASS010000049.1, read on the forward strand.
CTTCTTGAATCAATGGAAAAAGCAGGCGTATACGGCGGCTGCGTCTTCTCGTCACCCCCGAAAGAACAGGAATACGAAGGACTCGGCGTTCTGACCTTCGACGAGCGCATAGAGCAAGTCCTTTCCTGGACGAGAGGGTATGAGGACCGCCTGTTCCCCGTAATGTGGATACATCCGTTTGAAGAAGATATAGCAGAAAAGGTACACGAAGCGGTCAAGCGCGGGATCGTTGCCTTCAAAATGATCTGCACTAATTACTATGTTCACGACGAAAGATCAATGGCGCTTCTCCGCGAGATAGCAAAGCTTGACGTTCCCGTGATCTTCCATACGGGAATTCTGTGGGACGGAAACGTATCGTCGAAATATAACCGCCCGATAAACTGGGAAGCGCTACTCGACATTGAGGGTATAAGATTCTCAATGGGACATTGCTCGTGGCCGTGGGTCGACGAGTGCATCGCGCTCTACGGCAAATTCCTTCATGCGAAAAACGAGGGCAAAAACGTAGATATGTTCTTCGACATCACCCCCGGCACCCCGAAAATCTACCGCGAGGAGCTTCTGACAAAGCTTTATACGATCGGCTATAACGTAGGCGATAACGTAATGCTCGGGCTTGATTCGATAGCAGACTCATATAATTCCGAATGGGCAAAAGAATGGCTCGAAACCGACGGCGAGATACTTTTGAATCTCGGCGTAAGCAAGGAAAACCTGAACAAGCTCTATAGCGACAACGTGATGCGTTTCCTCGGCAAAAAGGAGAGAACTGCGGAAATTATCGCGCCGCAAACCGACGATTCACATATCTGGCTGCCGACCGAGCCGAGCGTTAAGCAAATAATCGAAAAATGGTATAAAACGCTGTCCTTCCCGTCGGAGTATGACAAAGAATTTTATAACGCGCTGAACGCGATCCCGATCTCCGACGTGATCACGCTCGACGCTTACGACAAAGACTGTAAAGACGGAAAGAGAAACCTGCTTTCCTACCTATATATGTGCGAAAACACGTATAACGAAGCGCGCAAAATAGGAATCCCCGAAAGCGTTATCCTCGACACACTTTCCGATGTCGTTACCTGGTGCATAACCTGGTCGAACGTAAAGGGCGAATTATACCTCGGCGAGCTTGGCTGGCTCTCATGCCATCTCGGACTCAAGCTTTTCCGCCTCGGACGCTTGCAGTTTTGTATGGCAAAAGCAATGCACGATATACCGAAATACGGCATAAAAATCGGCGATAACGTTATGGAGATACATATCCCGGCAGGCGAAAGTCTTACACCTGCTAACTGTGAGGACTCTATTTCCCGCGCAAAGGAATTCTTCGCAAAATACTTCCCCGAGTTTGAATACTCCGTATTCACCTGCCACTCGTGGCTTCTCGATGACACACTGAAGGAATACCTGCCCGAGCATAGCGGAATAATCCGCTTCGGAAATATGTTCGATAAGATAAGCGAGGACGAAAGCACAGCGCTGATACGCTACCTATTTACTTGGAATACAACGGAGCTTAACTTAAAATATCAGCTCCCGCACTCGAGCTTGGCAAAAGCCGTCCAAAAGGAAATAGAAAACGGCAAGAAGTTCCACGAGACCCTCGGCGTTATCCCTAAAAACTAACAAATATATTCAGCAAAAAAGCGACGGAATCCCGTCGCTTTTTGCGTTTTTAATAGAATGTTGTTACGACTTCCTCGGGCGCCTCGCACGGCTCTGCCTTTACCCCTACAAGAACGGGACCGACCTTACCGTAAAGGGGACAGTGCTTGACTGAAATATGAGCGCTTATCCTGTACCAGCCGCCCTTTTCGATATTCTTTCCGCCGTTTTCGCACAGCAGTCCGGAATAGGTTATATCGTCAGCACAGCAGGTCATTATCTGTCTGCCGATAACGAACTCGTCGGGCTTAAGCTTGTCGTTTTTCGTTGCCTGACCGATGAACGTGACCTTTTTCGTGTCGTAACTTTCCATGCTGTCAGCAAGATCTCTGTACCAAAGCGCATAGTCGCGGTCTGCGATCTCAATAACGTCGGCATTCACGTCAAAGGGTAGGGGATCTTCGGTATCGTCAAAAACGAAGGATCCGTCGGAGCTTTCGTAAATAATGTCGGTGCGGCGCGAAACACCGCGAACGAGCTTGTGAAGCGCGTCGGTATCAGTCTCGGGCGAGCAACGGTTAAAAACGGTAAGCTCGCAGAAGGAGAGCTTGTCAACGACGAGATTTCGCATATTCGCGTTGTAGACCTCTATGGTGTTCGCGTCGGCGAAATTCATTATCTGATAAATTACCCAGCTACGGGGAACCGACGCAAAAAGGTCGGAAACCAGCCACATTCCGTTGTACTCAAGGAGAATGCGGTTTGCCTTGTGTTTGCGGCGGAGCGCCTCAAGCTTGTCGGGATTAAAGCGGCTCTTGTCGTCGATTATTTCAACGAAAACGTCAGGCGAAGCAAAAACCGAAGGATCCGGCTCAACTTCACCCTCCTCACAAAGAAGAAGGAGAGTCCTGTCGCCCGGCTTAAAGAACTTGGGGTCGGAAAGCGTTTCGTTTACAAACGAGGTCTTTCCCGACTCAAGAAAACCTGTAAAAAGATATACGGGATATTCTTCTCGGTTAAACATAATCAACCTCTTTCAAAAAGATGATGTAAGCCGTGCTTGTCAAGACCCGTGCCGATAACGCAAAGCTTGCCCGTGATGTCGGAGACACCGTAGCGAACGCTCTTTTCGCCGGGAACGTAGTCGAAATGTATCCACTGTCCGTCCTCCGCCATAACGATTCCCTTTGCGCGGAGAACCATTCCGAACTTGCCCGTCATAAGCTCGTCGAGACAGTCCTCGATAGCCGAGAGGGTAAATTTATCTGCAGTCTCAACGCCCCAGCTTGTGAATACGTCGTCAGCGTGATGATGACCGTGGTCATGGTCGTGATGGTGATGACATTCACATTCGGGATCGTCGCATTCGTGATCGTGTTCGTGGTGATGATGCTCGTGCTCGTGGCAATCACACTCATGATCGTGGTCATGATGATGCTCGTGATGATGCTCATGCTCATGGTGGTGACATTCGCACTCGGGGTCATCATATTCGTGCTCGTGGTCGTGATGATGGTGACACTCACATTCGGGATCGTCACATTCGTGCTCGTGATGGTGATGATGACCGTGCTCGTGATGATCATGATGCTCGTGCATAAGCTCGTGCAAGCGTTCTTCAAGGGTATCCTTGTTCTCCGCGGCGGAAAGTATCGCCTTACCGTCGACCTGATCCCAAGGGGTAGTTACTATCGGCGCGTGCTCGTTTACAGCGCGGATTATCTCAACGCATTCCTTGAGCTTGTCCTCGCGGATTCCGTCGGTACGCGAAAGCACGATAGCGGTCGCATGCTCTATCTGATTGCGGTAAAACTCCGCAAAGTTCTTCATATACATCTTGCACTTGCCTGCGTCGATCACCGCGCAAAGAGCCGAAACGGTAAGATCCTCACAGCCCGCGTTTTCAACTGCCTTGATAACGTCGGAAAGCTTACCTACACCCGACGGCTCGATAACTATTCTGTCGGGAGAGAATTCCTTCTGCACCTTTGCAAGCGCTTGGCTGAAATCACCGACGAGCGAGCAGCAGATGCAGCCCGAGTTCATCTCGGTTATCTCAATGCCTGCTTCTCTTAAAAATCCGCCGTCGATACCGATCTGACCGAATTCGTTTTCGATAAGAACGATCTTCTGACCTGCATAAGCTTCCTTGATGAGCTTCTTGATAAGCGTAGTCTTTCCTGCGCCGAGGAAGCCCGAATATATATCTACCTTTGTCATATTTGCCTCCAAAAAAAGTATTTCCAATAAATCATTATATCACCTTTTGAATATAACTTCAAGCGATAAATAAAATTTGTTACATTTTTGTGCTTTAATTGACAAGAGTAAAAAGCGGTAGTATAATATAAGGTGATCAATAATACCTAACGGAGAAAACGTATAATGAAAAAGACACTTAAAAAGATAATTCTCGCGCTTTTCGCAGTCATTCTCGTGCTTGGCGCAGTATCCTGCGGAGATAAGGACGACTTTGTTCCTGCCGGCTACAAGAGAGCGTCGAACAAGAACGCCGATTATACCCTCTACGTACCCGAGAGCTGGATAGTCGATATGTCGACGGGTGTAACCACCGCCAGAGTATCGAAGAGCGATTCCTCGAATATTTCATTTATGGGCTTCGAGCTTGATAAATCCCTTATCAATTCCGAAACGTCCGAGGGCGATACCGAGGAAAAGAGCATGCTTGATAAATTCTGGGACTATTACAGCGCAGAATTTCTTAAGACCTTCCCCGATATGAAATACGACGAGAACGTAAACGGTAAGGAAATGGTCATTTCAAAAAAGTACAAGGCGAAGGAATATATCTATACCGCAACCGTAACGGGCGCCGAGTACAAATTCATGCAGATCGTCGTTATTAAGGGCGAGACCGTATACCTTCTCACCTATACTGCGAAGGCAGACCTTTTCGATGATCATTACGATACCGCAAAGAAGATCGCAGGTTATATTGAAATCAAATAATGAACGACATTTATTTTGACAACAGCGCAACGACCAAGGTGCTGAAAAGCGCAGCGGATATAGCGTATAAGGTGATGACCGAGGAATACGGCAACCCCTCGTCGGTACACGGCAGAGGCGTTTCGGCGGGAGCGATCCTGACCGAAGCTAGAAACGCAGTCCTATCGTCGCTTGGAGTCCGTCCGCGCGGTAGTTACACCGTTTTCTTTACGGGAAGCGGAACCGAAGCCGACAATATGGCGGTAAGCGGAGTGCTGAACGCGAAGAATTATCGCTTCAAGCCGAGAATAATAACGACAGACAGCGAGCATCCTGCGGTCCTTTCGCCAATAGCTGAAGCCGAGAAAAACGGTGCCGACGTCGTTCGCCTCTCGACCAAGGGCGGAGTTATCGATATGAACGAGCTGATCTCGGCTCTGACTCCCGAAACGGTGCTTGTTTCTATTATGCTCGTCAATAACGAAACGGGCGCGATCTACGACGTTAAAAATATATTTCCCGAGGTGAAAAAGCGCTGTCCGAACGCGCTTACGCACTGTGACGCGATCCAGGCGTATATGAAGCTTCCGATAAATATTTCAAAGCTCGGATGCGACCTTATGACGGTAAGCGCACATAAGATCGGCGCGCCGAAGGGCGTGGGAGCGCTTATATGCGAAAACACGCTTCTGATGAAAAAGCAGATAAGCCCTGTAATATTCGGCGGCGGTCAGGAGCAGGGGCTTCGCTCGGGAACCGAGAATCTTCCCGGAATAGCGGCGTTCTCTACGGCAATATCGGAGCATAAGAATAGTATAAACGAAAATCACGAATACGTTTCGTCTCTACGCGAAAAGCTCGTATCTCTTCTTCCCGATGGTGTGACTGTCAACGTGCCTAAGGGCGAATACCTGCCTCATATAATCAGCTTGACGGCAGACGGCGTTAAAAGCGAGGTGCTCGTCCGCGCGCTCTCAAGCGAGGGAATATATATTTCGGCAGGGTCTGCCTGCTCGTCGAAGAAGCTGAAAACAAGCTCGGTGCTGACGGCATTCGGACATACTCCCGATAAGGCAGATTCGACTGTCAGAGTCAGTCTCTCCCCTCATAACACCGAAGAAGAAGTCGAGATTTTCGCAAAGTGCTTGAACGAAACGCTGAGTAAGCTAGTAAGAAAGAGATAATATGAAAAGTTTTAACGGCAAAAAGGTTACTGTAATAGGACTCGGAATCTCAAATACGCCTCTTATCCCGTGGCTCCTTTCGCGCGGAGCAGTAGTTACCGCAAGGGATAAAAAGGAGTTTGATAACCTGCCCGAAGCAGTAAAGGCATACAGAGAGCAGGGCGTAAATTTCGTCTGCGGAGAGGGGTATCTTAAGGGCATCGACGCCGACGTTATCTTCAAAGCCCCCGGGCTTCGCTACGACCTGCCCGAAATTTCGGAAGCAGTTGAAAATGGCGCGGTATTAACGAGCGAAATGGAGCAGTTTTTTGAGGACTGTCCCTGCAAAATAATAGGCGTTACCGGCTCAGACGGTAAAACGACATCAACGACGCTAATTTATAAATGCCTCTGCGAGCAGTATGGCGAAAACAAGGTGTTCGTCGGCGGAAACATAGGAAAGCCGCTTCTGCCCGAGGTCGGTAAAATGGACGAAAGCTGCTTTGCGGTAGTCGAGCTGTCGTCCTTCCAGCTTCATACGATGAAGCATTCGCCCGAGATATCGCTCATTACCAACCTTTCGCCGAACCACCTCGATACCATAAGGGAATGGAGGAGTACGTTGAGGCGAAAAAGAATATTTATCTTAACGCAAAGCCCGGCTCGGTCCTCGTTCTCAACGGAGAAAACGAGGTGACGAAAAACCTCGGTTCAGATGCTCCCGAGGGTGTTGAGGTCCGTTATTTCCTTAACGGCTACGCAAGGGTAGAGGGCGGAAAAATAACCGTCAACGGCAGAGAAGTGTTGAAAACGGACGACATTCTCATTCCCGGTAAACACAATATCGAAAATTACTGCGGTGTAATATGCGCTCTTGACGGAATCGTTGACGACGCGGTATTTGAAAAGGTCGCAAAGACCTTTGGCGGAGTTGAGCACCGTATAGAGCTTGTCCGCCGTCTGAACGGAGTCAGCTACTATAACAGCTCAATAGACTCTTCACCTACGAGAAGTGCCGCGGCGCTGAATTCCTTTAAAAACAAGGTGATAGTCATCTGTGGCGGATACGATAAGAAGATACCGTTCGAGCCGCTTGCCGACGTGCTTCTCCGCAAAGCGAAAACGGTAGTCCTCACGGGCGCGACCGCGCAGAAGATAAAGGACGCGCTGATAAACCATAAGGACTATACAGTAGACGCTATAAAGATAATCGAAAAGCCCGACTTCAAGGATGCGGTAATGGCGGCACATAACGAGGCAAAGGAAGGCGATACAGTCCTTCTTTCCCCCGCATGCGCAAGCTTCGACGCATTCCCAAATTTTGAGGTCAGAGGAAATACTTTTAAGGAAATCATAAAGAATCTATGATAAAAAATCTCGTAAAAACGCTTCTTCCAAAGCGCGAAAAGAGCGCAAATAAGGGTACTTTCGGTACGCTGACAGTCGTCGGCGGCTCGGAAAAATACCGCGGTGCGCCTATACTTGCCTGTGAAGCCGCGCTGCGAAGCGGCGTCGGCATCTGTCGTCTTGCTTCGATAGAAAAGGTAATACAGTCCGCCGCATCTCGCCGCCCCGAAATAGTTTTTCAGTCGATAGATGAAAGCATTAACGGTGCAATAAGCGCGGACAGCTTCATTTCGCAAATGAAAAATATCGCGAAAGGCAGCGCAGTTCTCGTCGGAATCGGAATGACGGATTGCTTTGATACCGAAGCGGTAGTAAGCGCTTTGCTTTCAAATTATGAAAACACACTGATAATCGACGCAGACGGACTAAACAGCATCAAAACCTGCCCAGAGAAGCTTCTGAACGCAAAGAAAACACCGATAATAACGCCGCACGTCGGTGAAATGTCGCGCCTGACTAAGCTGTCGATTGCGGAAATAAAGGAAAACCGCGAGAGAGTCGCTCTCGACTTTTCAAAAAAGTATAACTGCGTAACGGTCCTAAAGGACTCGATAACCGTCATTGCCTCTCCCGAGGGAAAATGTATGACCCTTGACCGCGAGAATTCCGCACTTGCAAAGGGCGGCTCGGGCGACGTCCTTTCGGGCATTATTGCATCGCTCTCGGCGCAGGGACTTGCCCCGTACGACGCCGCGCTCAGCGGAGCAATAATTCATAGCGAAGCAGGACTGATGGTATCAAGCGTTATGGCGGAGGAAAGCGTGCTTCCGAGCGACGTTATAACCTGCCTTTCGGCAGTTTTCAAGGAATTAAGGAGCTAAAATGAAACTGATAATCGCATCCGATATACACGGCTCGGCGTACTACTGTAAAAAGCTCGTCGAGGTAATAAATAAAGAAAACCCCGACAGAATACTTCTGCTCGGAGATATACTGTACCACGGTCCGCGAAACGACCTGCCGAGAGATTACGCGCCGAAAGAGGTAATAGCAATGCTCAACCCTCTTTCAGACAAGCTGATCTGCGTGCGCGGAAACTGCGATACCGAGGTAGACCAGATGGTGCTGGATTTCGACGTGCTGAGCGACAGCGCAGTCATCTACGACGGAGAGACCGAGATCTTCGCAACTCACGGTCATAAATATTCCCCCGAAAACCCGCCGAAGATCAAGAACGGCGCGTTCCTTCTCGGAGGTCATACCCATGTTGCCGAAAGACGAGATATGGGTTCGTTCACCTATATAAACCCCGGCTCTGTCTCGATACCGAAGGGCGGTACAAGCCGCGGCGGACTGATATACGAAAGCGGAATCTTCACCCCATTCTCACTAGAAGACTGAAATGAAAAAGAAAAGAACCAGAAAAAAGGATTTACTCGTTGCCGAGATCAAGAAAAGCAAGGTCAGCTTTGCAGTCTACATAACTTTAAGAATGATAGCGCTGATACTTCTCATTCTGTCAATAGCTTTCGGCAACTATGAAAGCGCCGCAATGTGCGCTCTGACGATAGTGATGCTTCTTGCACCGCCGTTTGTTGAAAAGACCTTCAAGGTCGACCTGCCGACGACGCTTGAGGTCGTCGTAATGTGCTTCATCTTTGCGCATACGATACTTGGCGAGCTTGCAAGCTTTTACGTCCGTGTTCCCGGCTGGGATACGATGCTTCATACGCTTAACGGCTTTATATGCGTCGGCGTCGGAATATCGCTTGTAGACCTGCTTAACAGAAATAAAAAATTCCGCTTCGAGCTTTCGCCGGTATACGTTGTCGTCGCGGCATTCTGCTTCTCGATGACAGTCGGCGTCTTGTGGGAATTTTTTGAGTTTGGTATGGATATGTTTCTCGGTACCGATATGCAGAAGGACACGGTAATTACGTCAATAAAATCCGTCGCGCTCGATCCTACGAACAGCAATAAGGTCATAGTTATAGACGGCATAAAAATGACGGCGGTAAACGGTGAGCTGTTGCCGATAAACGGCTATCTCGATATAGGTCTTGTCGATACGATGAAGGACCTCTTCGTCAACTTCATCGGAGCAGTCGTGTTCTCAATAGGCGGATTCTTCTACCTTAAAACAAGAGGAAAGAGAAGCCGTATGACTGAGGGCTTCATTCCGATCCCCGTCAATGACGAAAAAACAGAAGAATAACTTTTTCGGGCGACCGATGGTCGCCCCTACGAGGACGTTTGGATTTTTCTTGTAGGGGCGACCATCGGTCGCCCGTTTTACTCCCACTAAAAAATCTTTAGGTTATCTATTGAAATATTATATTATATATGCTAGAATATAACTCGGAATCTCAAAAATGGAACGGAATTTCGCAACAGAGCGTTCCGAAGACGGTCTGTCCATCAATTTTTGAATCAAGAACCAAGGTAAAATGAAAAAAGAAATCAGTAAAGAAAAGAAAAGCGGTAAAGGCAAGCTGCTTGTAAAATTCCTGTACGGAAGCAAGCGGTTTTTTATCGTGAGTATAGTGGCGTCGATAATCGTCGCGGTGACAGATACGGTCAATCCGCAGATAATCCGTTACGCAGTTGACACGGTCCTCGGAAGTAAAAAATCGGGACTGCCGAAATTTGCTAACGACCTTGTCAGCGGAATAGGCGGTGTCGATTTTCTGCGCAAAAATCTCTGGACGCTGGCAGTAGCGGTAATGGTCGTTGCGACTGCGGCGGCAATATTCCGCTATATTCAGAGAATGTCGAACGCAAAGGCGTCGCAGACGCTTGTCGAGAGAATGAGAAATCTTCTTTTCGACCATATTCAGACCTTGCCTTTCTCGTGGCACATGAAAAATCAGACGGGTGACGTAATTCAGCGCTGTACGTCGGACGTCGAAACGGTAAAGAACTTCCTTTCCGAGCAGCTTATAGGAATAATGCAGATAGTGCTTCAGGTAGGGCTTTCGCTCACCATGATGTACAGCATGAATATTAAGCTCGCAGTAGTTTCGACGCTCACTCTTCCCGTGATACTTATCTATTCCGCGCTTCTCGGTAAGAAGATCGGTGAGCGCTTCAAGAAGTGCGACGAAGCGGAAAGCGCGCTTTCCGCTGCAACTCAGGAAAACCTGACGGGTGTTCGCGTCGTCCGTTCCTTCGGACGCGAAAAGCACGAGATAGACAAATTCGCAAAGCTCAATAAGAACTACCTTAAGAGCTGGCTGAGCTTGTCGCGCCTTTCGGCTATGTTCTGGGGACTCGGCGACCTTTTTTCGGGAATTCAGGTAATGCTGATAGTAATTCTCGGCGTAGTCTTCTGCGTAAACGACGGTATGACCTCGGGCGAGCTTATTGCGTTCATTTCCTATAACGCAATGCTTTCCTGGCCTATACGCCGTCTCGGCAGAATGATATCGGAAATGAGCAAGGCGGGAATATCGATGGAGCGACTTGCCTACATCCTCGATTCCGAGTCGGAAAGTGACCGCGAGGGGGCAACCGAGCCCGATCTTCACGGCGATATCGTATTTGATAACGTAAGCTTCGGATACGATAACTGCCCCGAGCTTCTTCATAACATATCCTTCACCGCAAAGGCAGGAAGCACCGTCGGAATCCTCGGCGGAACCGGATCGGGAAAATCGACGCTTATGCACCTGCTCGGGCGTCTTTACGACCTGCCCGATGACGGAAGCGGCGGTAAGATAACGATAAACGGAACAGACATCAAGGACATAAAGGCGAAGCATATAAGAAAGAACGTCGGCACAGTCCTTCAGGAGCCGTATCTCTTCTCGCGTACGCTTGCCGAAAACATCGCAATTACCAAAGAGGCGGTGAATATGGAAGAGGTGCGCCGCGCGGCGGCGATAGCAAGTCTTGATGAGACGGTAATGTCTTTCAGTGACGGCTACGATACCTTCGTCGGAGAAAAGGGCGTAACGCTCTCGGGCGGACAGAAGCAGAGAGCCGCGATAGCAAGAATGCTGACGCAAAACGCTCCGATAATGATCTTTGACGACTCGCTCTCGGCAGTTGACGCAGAGACCGACGCGAAGATAAGAAACGCACTGTCAACGAATCTCGGAGATAGCACCGTGTTCCTCATATCGCACAGAACGGCAACCTTGATGAACTCGGATCTTATAATAGTCCTCGATCAGGGCAGAATAGCCGAAATGGGCGATCATAGCACGCTTATGCAAAAAGAGGACGGTATATATAAAAAGATATATACGATACAGATGTCAGATCCCGACGATGAGGAGGTGACGGCATGAGTAAAATTAAAAAGAAGGAACAGCAGTATACGCATCTTCCGTATTTCGGTATACCGAAGCTCATGACCTATCTCAGACCCTATCGCGGCAAGCTTATAACGATGCTTGTCCTTGGTATAGTCGGAAGTGTGATCGACATTTCGATACCCCTGTTCCAGCAGTACGCGATAGACAATTTCGTAGTTGCGGAGACCCTTAAGGGTATACCGATGTTCATAGGACTTTATATACTTGCTCTCGGAATACAGGTCGCGTCAAACACGCGAACGATGTACCTGGCAAGCTACGTCGAAATGAATATCGGACACGATATAAAAGAGGTCTGCTTCAATCATCTTCAGACGCTTTCGTTCTCATATTTCAACCAGAACAGCGTCGGATATATACACTCAAGAGTAATGTCCGATACCGCGCGTATCGGTGAGCTTGTTTCCTGGGTGCTGATGGATAGTATCTGGAACCTCGCCTATATGGTCGGCGCGATCGTCGTAATGTTCTCGATCGACGCGAAGCTCGCACTATGCGTCCTGGCAGTAATGCCGGTAGCGGCACTTCTCATCGCGCTGTGTCTGAATAAGCTGACGGTGCTTAACAGAAGTGTAAGAGAGCTTAACTCAAAGATTTCGGGCGACTATAACGAGGCAATAGTCGGCGCAAAGACGATAAAAACGCTTGTCGTTGAGGACAAAATATCCTCCGAATTCAAGCAGGATACTCTCAAAATGAAGCGCACGACCGTCTCGGTGACGAGGTTCAGAGTGCTTCTGTGGTCGAGCGTGTCGTTCTTCTCGTTCATCGCGCTAGCACTCGTGCTTTGGCGCGGAGGAATACTTACGCAGGAGCAGGCGTTCAAGGTCGGTAAGCTTTCGGCATTCATGTCGTACGCGCAGGGACTCCTTAATCCGCTTCTCTGGGTGATCGACGCGATCAGCACGCTTATTAATACAAGAGTAAATATCGAGCGTGTAACGAAGCTTCTTGAAACGAAGTCTGACGTTACCGATACCCCCGAGGTCATCGAAAAATACGGCGATACCTTCTATCCCAAAAAGGAAAACTGGGAGCCGATACACGGCGACATAGCATTTGAAAACGTGTCGTTCACCTATCCCGACGGCGAAGAGCAGGTGCTTGAAAACTTCTCGCTCAATATCCCGATGGGAACGCGAGTTGCGATAGTCGGTGAAACGGGCGCGGGCAAATCGACGCTCGTAAACCTCGTCTGCCGTCTGTATGAGCCGACGGAGGGAAGAGTGCTCGTCGACGGACGCGATCTGCGTGAGCGCTCGCAGCTCTGGATGCACTCAAATATCGGCTACGTTCTCCAATCTCCGCATCTCTTCTCGGGAAGCGTGCGCGAGAATCTGCGCTACGGCAAGCCCGACGCAACGGATGAGGAAATGTGGGAGGCACTTCGTACAGTCTCCGCCGACAAGGTCGTCGAAAAAATGGATAACGGACTCGACAGCGAGGTCGGAGAGGGCGGAGACCTGCTCTCAACGGGCGAAAAACAGCTCATTTCCTTCGCAAGAGCAATAATCGGCGAGCCGAGAGTGCTGATACTAGACGAGGCAACCTCGTCTGTTGACACAATGACGGAGCAGATAATTCAAAAGGCGCTGACAAAGGTGACCGAAGGCAGAACCTCGTTCATCATCGCGCACCGCCTTTCGACAGTCCGCGACGCCGACGTCATAATCGTCGTAAAGGACGGAAAGATAGTCGAGCAGGGAACCCATAAGGAGCTTATGAGGTTAAAGGGCTACTATAACGGACTCTATACCCGTCAGTACGAAAAAGAAGCGATACAAGGAATTATATAAAGAAAGCTCAGAGCCAATGAAGTGAACCCCAAAGTTTAGACAAAATCAAATATTAAATCATTTGCGAATGAGCTCGGTATTGAACTGGGCTCATTCCTTTTAGTTTGAGAGATATTCTCTCGTTATTGTAGTAATGAATATACTCTTCCAACTTTTCA
>JAGASS010000050.1 GCA_017621655.1 Clostridia bacterium
AAATTAAATCCACCCACTCGCCGTCGAGGCGAATTTCACACGCCGCAGGCGTATTTCACATTGCAAAGCAATATTTCACCCACCCGCAAGGGTGGATTTAGTTGAAAACGACAGATTCCTGTCGGAATCTGTCGTTTTCTGTGTAAGGGCTATAAAAAAGATATTTTCGCGCTTTTGTGTTAGAGATTTGAACCCTTGCGTTTTTAGATTCTCGTTAAAATTAACAGCTTAAAAAACACTTGCCAATTCTTGATAATTATAATTGTTGCATCATCACAGAGATAGTTTGCTTTGCTATTTCAACAGCAACATCATGAGCTAAATTTTCAAGAAAATGAAGGGTGTGATTTCCAACCTTATTTGCAATAGATTTGGTTTTCTCCCATACAGTAGGTTCTTTAATGGTTTCTGCAAATTGATGCCCTTTCATTGTAACATCCATTATCACACAATCGTTTATATAAGTTGCCTCCTTAGGTTGCTCGCATGATATTTTTATGTATTCGGATTCTTTTAATTTCAAAACAGAATACATTATATCCTTTTTTGGATATTGCTGTAAATCCTCAGATTTGTATATATCTTTTAACTCAACGACTTCGCATTTCCAAATATATCCGTTTTCAATATAATCAAGATTGTTGATGCAATATAGAAGGACATCCCTTAAACAATCAATGTTAATTCGCATATAACCTCTCCCAACTATGGATTTATCATCTAAATTGTAATTTTAATTTCTTCTCTTACGCCTTTCTTTTGCACAAATAGGGCAACCGTTTCCTCGATTTCTATTGCATATCGTTGCTTGCCACTCGTGTCCCACGCTACATGTCCACCATACTTTTTTGTTGCTATTAGGCAATACATCCACAGGTGTTAATCCGATGTTTTTTTCATAATTCCATTCCTTCGCTAAAGTTGGATTAACCGTTTGCAAGTCATTTTCACCTTTAATGGCGTATCGACCTGAACAATATGGGCATCCAATCCCTTTATTTCTATGAGCTATCGTCGCTTGCCATTCGTGTCCTTTGCCACACTTCCACCATACCTTTTTTTCGCTATTAGGCATTACGTCCATGGGTGCTAATCCATTATTCTTTTCATAATTCCATTCTTTCGTTAAAGTTGGATTAACTGTTTGTAAATCATTTTCACCTTTAACTATGTATCTACCTAAACAATATGGGCATCCAATCCCTTTATGTCTACTTGCTATCACCGTTTGCCATTCGTGCCCTTTGCTACATTTCCACCATACTTTTTTATTGCTATTCGCTGGAAAATGTTCTGGTTTTAAGTTACCATTCTTTTCAAAATTCCATTCTTCCGCTATTTCCGGATTGGAAAACAAAAGAGAAGTTTCTTTTTCCGTATATTCTCGCAAATTTTCTATGGCAATAGTATCTCTTTCTAAATCAACATCAACATTTGTTTCAATTATTTCACCTAAAACTTCTTCAAGTATTTGGGGTAAATCTTTCTGATTTTTTTGAACAACGTAATCTATAGAACTGCTGTTTAAAGGAGGCAATTCTTCTCTTATTCTATATAATTTGATCCCATCTTTTTCGCACCTTAGGTTTTTCTCTAAATCTTTTTCCGTTTTGTTTTTGTGCCAAAAATATCCATCATATTCGATGGCAATTTTTTTGGATGGAATATAAATGTCTAATTCGTAACCATGTTCCTTATACGAATGCATTGTTTCCAAACCGTGTTTTTTTAGATAATATACAATTGCATATTCGGGGAAAGAAGTGTTTCGTTCAGAATTACAAACAGGACATCCGCGCCCTTTATTTCTATTGGCTATCGTTGCTTGCCACTCGTGTCCTTTTTGGCACTTCCACCATACTTTTTTATTGCTATTTGCTGTGAATTTTTCCGGTTTCAAATTGCCGTTTTTCTCATAATTCCATTCTTCCGCTAAAGTTGAATTAACCGTTTGCAAATCGTTATGAGCTTTTAGAACTTTTTGTCCAGTACAATATGGGCATCCGATTCCTTTATTTCTATGCTCAACTCTTGCTTGCCACTCGTGTCCTTTTTGGCACTTCCACCATACTTTTTTATTGCTATTAGGCAATACATCCGCAGGTGTTAATCCATTATTTTTTTCACCATTCCATTCTTCCGCTAAAGTTGGATTAACCGTTTGCAAATCATTATGACCTTTTAAAGCTTTTTGTCCAGCACAATATGGACATCCACGTCCGTTATTTCTATTAGCTATCACTGCTTGCCATTCGTGTCCTTTGCTACATTTCCACCATACCTTTTGTCCGCTACCAAGGGTTAATCGCGATGGTGAAACATCTGCATTTCTTTCCCAGTTCCATTCTGCCATGAGTTGAGCATTTTCCGATATATAATGTTTATCTGACATAGTTTTTCTCAACTCCTCTCAGTTTATTTCAATATGTTTTATATCGCATAAGGCTTTCTTTTATTATATCATAAATTGGCTTTAATTTCAACCCTATAAGAATAACCAATTTGTAGAAGTGTATATTTTTCGAGAGTTCAAATCCCGTAAGTGTTTAATATCTTTTTTCTCGTCACTATATAATCCAAGGGCAGAAAAACAAAAAAGCCTTGAAAATCAAGGCTTTTTCGTGGCGATATCTTTTTTATCGCCCTTTGATGGTGCGGGTGACAGGGGTCAAGAACCGGCTTTTCGGGGAATGATAGTATGATTTTGATCGTTTCCGTGCGAAAAGCTGTCTTTCGCCAAGGCGAAAGAGAGAACCGACCGTGATAACTCTCATGATGATTAAAAGAGGAGGCATTCGCCTCCTCTTTTAATCATGGTGCGGGTGACAGGGGTCGAACCTGCACGCCTCTCAGCGTAAGATCCTAAATCTTATGCGTATGCCAATTTCGCCACACCCGCGTGGAAGTTATTTTAACACACCGAATCGGTTTTGTCAATGAGATTATGGATTTTTGCACAAAAACAAAGGCAAATTTTTTCATTATTTTTCATTCGCGCGGTAGTGAAAGTAATTGACAATATATAATAAATATGATACAATATATCAAATGCAATTTCAGATCACAAACCGTGTACTCTTATAGGGGGCAAAAATGGAACTCACACTCAAAGGCGGATACGTATACACAAACGGTCACTTCGAAATGAAGGACGTTACCGTTTCCTTTTCCGATTCCCCTTTTTCCGATTCTGTTATTGACATTTCAGGTAAATATATTTTTCCCGGCTTTGCTGATGTACATGTTCATCTGCGTGAGCCGGGCTTTTCTTATAAAGAGACGGTCGCAAGCGGAACTTTGGCAGGTGCGGCAGGCGGTTATACCGCGCTTTGCACCATGCCGAACCTGAATCCCGCTCCCGACAGCATCGAAAACCTTAAGCTCCAGCTCGATATTATCGAGCGCGACGCGTCGATCGCGGTCATTCCTTTCGGAACTATCACCGTCGGCGAAAAGGGCGAGACGCTTTCGGATATGGACGGAATGTCACCTGACGTCTGCGGATTTTCCGATGACGGGCGCGGCGTTCAGGATCCTGAAATGATGATAGCGGCGATGGAAAAGGCGGCGGCGCTAGGCAAGATAATCTCCGCGCACTGCGAGGACAACTCGCTTCTCCGCGGCGGCTACATACACGACGGCGACTACGCAAAGGCACACGGTCACCGAGGCATTTGCTCCGAGAGCGAATGGGGACCGATAGCAAGAGATATTGAGCTTGTAAAAAAGACGGGCTGTGCTTATCACGTCTGCCACATTTCGACGAAGGAAAGCGTTGACATTATCAGACGCGCAAAGGCGGAGGGCGTGAACATAACCTGTGAAACGGGACCTCATTATCTCACGCTTTGCGATGATGATCTGCAAGAGCACGGACGCTTCAAGATGAATCCCCCTCTGCGCTCCGCTTCAGACAGAGACGCTCTTATCGAGGGGCTTATCGACGGAACGATAGATATGATCGCGACCGACCACGCGCCTCATTCCGACGAGGAAAAGGGACGCGGACTTGAAAAGAGTGCAATGGGAGTCGTCGGACTTGAAACGGCATTCCCCGTGCTTTACACGAAGCTTGTAAAGACAGGTGTCATAAAGCTTGAAGAACTTGTCTACCTCATGAGCGAAGCACCGAGAACACGCTTTGACATCGAGACCGACGTCGGATTTACGGTATTCGATCTTGACGAATGCTATAAAATAAACCCCGACGAATTCAAGACCATGGGAAGGGCAACGCCCTTTGAAGATATGACCGTTTACGGCAAGTGCCTTATGACGGTTTATGACGGGAAAGTAGTATATAACGGATTTTAAACCAGAAGAGAGAACTCCTTTATCGCCTCCCTCCGGGAGGGAGGTGGCATTTGCGGAGCAAATGACGAAGGGAGCCCGCGATGAACGGAATTTCAGGGCGTTGCCCATCTCATCAAGGGCGGCTCCACAAATATATATTATCGAATGCTTCTCGCCCGATGGCTCCTTCAGCCGCCTTCGGCGACAGCTCCCTCTCGGAGGGAGCCGACGGTGCGTCGAGGACGTCGCACCCTACAAGGAAAACATTGATCGTCCTCGCATAATTACGAAAACAAACCCCAACGGAGGAAAAATAAAATGGCTAAAAGAAAAGACTTAAAGAAAATTCTTATCATCGGCTCGGGTCCTATCATCATAGGTCAGGCAGCCGAATTTGACTACGCAGGCACGCAGGCGTGTCTTGCGCTCAAGGAAGAGGGCTACGAGGTCGTTCTCTGCAACTCTAACCCTGCAACGATAATGACCGATACATCCATTGCCGACAAGGTATACATGGAGCCGCTTACCCTCGAATACATCGCGAAGATCCTCCGTTACGAGCGTCCCGACGCTATCGTCCCCGGAATCGGCGGACAGACGGGTCTTAACCTCGCAATGCAGCTCGAGAAGAAGGGCGTTCTTAAGGAATGCGGCGTTGAGCTTCTCGGTACTAGCTCGGAATCCATCGAGCGTGCAGAGGACAGAGAGCTGTTTAAGGAGCTTTGTCAGTCGATAGGCGAGCCCGTTATCCCCTCCGAGATAACCTACTCCATCGAGGAGGCAAAGGAAGCGGCGAAGCGCATCGGCTACCCCGTTGTTCTCCGTCCTGCATTCACCCTCGGCGGTACGGGCGGCGGCTTTGCTTATAACGAGGAGGAGCTTATCACCGTCGGTCTTAACGCATTCAAGCTCTCCCCCGTTCATCAGGTCCTTATTGAGAAGAGCGTAAAGGGCTACAAGGAAATTGAATTCGAGGTCATGCGCGACTCCTCCGACCGCGCGATCACCATTTGCGGAATGGAAAACATGGACCCCGTCGGAGTTCACACGGGTGACAGTATCGTCGTTGCCCCCATTCTCTCCCTCAACGATCACGACCTTAAGATGCTCAACGATTCTGCTATCAAGATCATCCGCGAGCTTAAGATAGAGGGCGGCTGTAACGTACAGTTCGCGCTCAACCCCGATTCCTCCGAATACTACCTCATCGAGGTCAACCCCCGTGTTTCGCGCTCCAGCGCGCTCGCGTCGAAGGCGTCGGGCTATCCTATCGCGAGAGTTACTGCGAAGATCGCAGTCGGTATGACTCTTGACGAGATCCCCGTTGCAGGCGGAACAGGCGACAATGAGCCGAAGCTCGATTACATCGTTGCGAAGTTCCCGCGTTTCCCGTTTGACAAGTTCACCTCCGCATCCGACATTCTCGGAACGCAGATGAAGGCAACCGGCGAGGTCATGGGAATCGGCTCGACACTTGAAGAATGCTTCCTCAAGTCGATCCGTTCGCTTGAGACAGGCGTTTGCCACGCATATCTTGCGAAGTTCGATTCCTACACCAAGGAAGAGCTTTTCGAATACGTAAAGAAGTTCCACGCTGACGGCGTTTACGCTATCGCTCAGCTTCTCCGTCTCGGCGCGACCGTCGAGCAGCTTCACGAGGCGACCGCCATCACCGAGCTGTTCCTTGAATGCCTTGAGAGGATCGTCAAGATGGAAAGCACCCTCCGCCTTAAGCGCGGCGACAAGGATACTCTCCGTCAGGCAAAGGAGCTTGGCTTCTCCGATAAGATGATAGCGAAGCTTTGGGACATCGACGAGCTGTCTGTCTACAATCTCCGCAAGGCAGGCGGAATCATTCCCGTATTCAAGATGGTCGACACCCTCCACACGGGAAAATATATCGCTTATCTCTACTCGACCTACGCAAAGACCGAAAACGAATCCCGCCTTACCGGCAAAAAGAAGATCGTCGTTCTCGGCGCAGGTCCTATCCGTATCGGACAGGGCGTTGAGTTTGACTATTCTACCGTTCACGCAGTACAGACTATAAAGAAGTCGGGCTACGAGGCGATCATCGTCAACAACAACCCCGAGACCGTTTCGACAGACTATACGACAGCCGACAAGCTCTATTTCGAGCCGCTTACGCCCGAGGACGTTATGGCGATCATCGACTTTGAGCAGCCCGAGGGCGTTATCGCTTCCCTCGGCGGTCAGACCGCTATCAACCTCGCTCAGCCCCTTACCGACCGCGGCGTTAAGATAATCGGTACAGACTGTGCCGCTATCGACCGCGCAGAGGACAGAAATGAGTTTGAAAACCTTCTTAACGAGCTTGATATTCCGCGTGCAAAGGGTCAGGCGGTAACCAAGATCGAGGACGGTATCAAGGCGGCAGCCGAGATCGGTTATCCCGTTCTTGTTCGTCCCTCCTTCGTTCTCGGCGGACGTGCAATGCAGATAGTTGCGGGCGAGGAACAGCTCCGCCACTACCTCAAGACCGCAGTTGAGATCGACGAGGACAAGCCCGTTCTCGTTGACAAATACATTCAGGGTAAAGAGGTCGAGGTCGACGCTATCTGCGACGGACGTAACGTCTTCGTTCCCGGAATCATGGAGCTTGTTGAAAGAACCGGTATTCACAGCGGTGACTCGATAAGCGTATATCCTACCTTCTCTATCTCGGATAGAGTCAAGGGTACTATCCTCCGCTACGCGAAGATGCTCGGCGTCGGAATCGGAATTATCGGCCTGTTTAACATTCAGTTTATCGTCGACGAAAACGAAAACGTCTATATCATAGAGGTCAATCCCCGTTCGTCGCGTACCGTTCCCTTCCTTTCGAAGGCGACCGGCTTCTCGCTTGCCGACATTGCGACAGAGGTCATTCTCGGTAAGTCGCTCAAGGAGCTCGGAATCTTCGACATCTACCCCGACGAGAAGAAGAGATGGTACGTTAAAGTTCCCGTATTCTCCTTCAACAAGATAAGCGGTCTTGACGCTTACCTCTCCCCCGAGATGAAGAGTACGGGTGAAGCTATCGGCTACGACGATAAGCTCAACCGCGCTCTTTACAAGGCGCTTCAGGCATCGGGCATGAAGGTACAGAATTACGGCACAGTATTCGCGACCATCGCCGACAAGGACAAGGAGGAGGCGCTTCCTCTTATCCGCCGATTCTACAACCTCGGCTTCAACATCGAGGCGACCGAAGGCACGGCGAAATTCTTGAAGCAGAACGGCATCCGCACTCACGTGCTTAAGAAGATAAGCGAGGGAAGCGATGAGATCGCAGAGTCGCTCCGTCAGGGACACATCGCTTACGTTATAAATACCCGCGACATCGCGTCTGTCGGTCAGGCGTCTGACGGACACGAGATCCGCCGTTACGCTACCGACAATAACGTCACCATCTTCACCGCGCTCGATACCGTCCGCGTTCTCCTCGACGTTCTTGAGGAAACGACCTTGACGATATCGACAATTGATGCGTAAAAGTGCCTCCCTCCGAGAGGGAGGTGGCATTTGCGTAGCAAATGACGAAGGGAGCATGCGATGAAAGGAAGCACAGAGCGATTCCCATCTCATTAGGGCGGTTCATTAATATTCGTTTTCATACGTTTCTCGCCCGATGGCTCCTTCAGTCGACTTCGTCGACAGCTCCCTCCCGGAGGGAGCCAAGGACAGCTCCGCATCACAATCAAATCCCAAAACAACAGGACAAAAAATGAAACAGTCAATCTTTACGATAAAAGAAAACGTAGCTCTGACGAGCACCGTCTACAAGATGGTACTCGTCGGAGACACCTCCGACATAACGGCGACAGGTCAGTTCGTCAACATAAAGCTCGACGGACTCTTTTTGCGCCGTCCGATCTCGGTCTGTGACTGGGACAACGAAGCTCTTACCATAATCTACAAGGTCGTCGGAACGGGAACCGAGCAGATGGCGTCGATGCCTGTCGGCACCGAGCTTGATATTCTGACCGGTCTCGGCAACGGCTACGATACGAGCAAAAGCGGAAACTCTCCCCTCCTTATCGGCGGCGGCGTTGGCGTTCCTCCTATGTATGCGCTCGCGAAAAAGCTTATCTCCGAGGGCAAGGACGTGACCGTCATTCTCGGATTTAATAATAAGGACGAGATCTTCTACGAAAACGAGTTCAAGGCGCTCGGCGCGACTGTTTATATTACTACAGTCGACGGAAGCTACGGAAATAAGGGCTTCGTCACCGACGTGATGAAAACGCTTACTTATTCCTACTTCTACACCTGCGGTCCGATGCCTATGTTCAAGGCGATCGAGGCAACTGCCGTCACGAGCGGTCAGTTCTCCTTTGAAGAAAGAATGGGCTGCGGCTTCGGCGCCTGCATGGGCTGCTCCTGCGAAACAAAGTACGGAAACAAGCGCATCTGCCGCGACGGTCCCGTGCTTGAAAGGGAGGAGATAATATGGTAAACACGAAAGTCAACCTTTGCGGTATCGAGCTTGACAATCCCATAATCCCCGCAAGCGGAACGTTTGGCTTCGGTTATGAATTTGCTGAGCTTTACGATATAAATATTCTCGGCTCGTTCTCCTTCAAGGGAACGACGCGCGATCCCCGTTTCGGTAATCCGACTCCCCGTATTGCGGAGTGTCCAAACGGAATGATAAACGCCGTAGGTCTTCAGAATCCCGGCGTTGAAAGGGTGCTCTCAGAGGAGCTTCCGAAAATGAAAAAGGTATTCCGCAAGCCCGTTATGGCGAACGTAAGCGGATTTTCTATCGAGGATTACGTTTACACAGTCGGACGTCTTGAAGAGGAAAGTCAGATCGGCTGGTACGAGGTCAACATCTCCTGCCCCAACGTTCACGGCGGCGGAATGGCATTCGGCACCTCGCCCGAGGCGGCGGCAACAGTCACTAAGGCGGTTCGCGCAGTTACGAAAAAGCCGCTTATAATCAAGCTTTCTCCGAACGTGACCGACATCGTTTCGATCGCAAAGGCGTGTGAAAGCGAGGGCGCGGACGGAATCAGCTTAATAAACACCCTGCTCGGAATGAGAATTGATCTCAAGACGAAAAAGCCCGTTATCGCAAACAAGATGGGCGGCTTCTCGGGCGCGGCTATCTTCCCCGTTGCAGTTCGTATGGTATATCAGGTCAGCCACGCAGTATCCGTTCCCGTCGTCGGAATGGGCGGCGTTTCGAGCGCCGAGGACGTAATTGAGATGATGCTCGCAGGCGCGACTGCGGTTGAAGTCGGCGCGGCAAATCTCGTTGATCCCTTTATCTGTAAGGATATTATCGAAAAACTGCCTGCCGTAATGGAAAAATACGGAATTAAGGATCTTCAGGGATTGAAGATAGATTAATAAAGTAAGACAAAACGGGCGAACACAGTTCGCCCCTACGAGAACGTTCAAACATTTCGCCACATCACCGTAGGGGCGAACTGTGTTCGCCCGAAACAATGAAAATCATAAATTTACAGGAGACACAAAAATGGGAAAAGACGTAATCATCGCCTGCGACTTCGACAGCGCGGCAAAAACATTTGAATTTCTTGATAAGTTTACAGGCGTTAAGCCGTTTGTTAAGATCGGTATGGAGCTTTTCTATGCCGAGGGACCCGAGATCGTGCGCGAGATAAAGAAGCGCGGTCACAAGATATTCCTTGACCTCAAGCTTCACGATATTCCGAATACCGTTAAAAAGGCAATGACTGTCCTTTCGCGTCTTGACGTTGATATGACCAATCTTCACGCATCGGGCACCAAGAGAATGATGGAAGCCGCAATTGAGGGACTTACCCGTCCCGACGGCACCCGTCCGATCCTTATCGCCGTAACTCAGCTCACCTCGACCGATCAGGAGAGCATGGAAAACGATCTGCTCATCAAGGAGCCGATAGATAAGGTCGTTATGCACTATGCAAAATGTGCTTCCGACAGCGGTCTTGACGGCGTCGTTTGCTCGCCCCTTGAGGCAGGCAAGGTACACGACACCTGCGGTAAGGACTTCGTTACCGTTACCCCCGGTGTTAGATTTGCTGACGGAGACGTCGGAGATCAGAAGAGAGTTATGACTCCTGCGCAGGCAAAGGAGATCGGCTCCGATTACATCGTCGTCGGCCGTCCCATTACCGCCGCACCCGATCCCGTCGCGGCGTATGAGAGATGCGTAAGAGAGTTTTGTGATTGATTTGTAATGCCTCGCCCCCCGGGAGAGGTGGTCCGTCGGACCGGAGAGGGAATTGGATCGGTTTCAATACCCTCTCACCCGACTTCGTCGGGAGCTCCCCCAAAGGGGGAGCCAAAAAAGACGCGACTTTTGTCGCATTTTGTATAATAAACGGCAATTCGGCCGTTTTTAAGTAATTCCTCACTCTGCGGCGCAGGGCGAGATGAGAAGAAGCTGTGAAAAGGAGTAGAATTTATGGAACTGATAAGATGCCTTATTTGGCTGCTTGCAGGCGTCGGCGTATTCATCGTCGGTATGAACTTCATGGGCGACGCGCTCGAAAAAAGCGCCGGAAGCGGAATGAAGAAGTTTCTAGGCAAGATAAGTAATAACCGCTTTTCGGGTCTTGGCGTCGGCGCAGGCGTTACCGCAATAATTCAAAGCTCGTCGGCGACCTCCGTCATGGTAATCGGTCTTGTTTCTGCCGGCGTTATGACGCTCACGCAGGCGACGCCGATACTGCTCGGCGCGAAGATCGGTACGACTATAACCGGACTTCTCGTCTCTCTCAAAAACGACTATTTCAATATGCTGATGTACCTCTTTGCCTTTGCAGGTATAATGATGGGCTTCTCCAAAAAGGAAAAAATGAAGCTCATGGGCAACCTCATCGGCGGTCTCGGACTTATCTTCGTCGGTCTTGAGATAATGGGAAGCGACAACGCTTTCGGAAACGATCAGATACGCTCCATGTTCATGAGCGCCTCAAAATCGGTAATGACCGGCGGCGTTCGATTCATCGCTCCGCTTTTACTCGTACTTATCGGCATTTTCTTTACCGCACTTATTCAGTCCTCGTCTGCCGCGACCGGTGTTATTATCACGATGGTCGGTGCGGGAGCACTTACGCTTGACCTGGCGATATTCCTCGTCATCGGCGCTAACGTCGGTACTTGTGTGACTGCGCTTCTTGCCGCCGTCGGCGGAAGAACGAACGCAAAGCGCGTTGCGCTCATTCATCTTACCTTTAACGCCGTCGGCGCGGTGCTTTTTACCGCCGCAATGTGGATATTCAAGGACGAAATGGTAAAATTCCTTACCACGATATTCCCAAACGATAACGACGTTATGTCGGTACAAATGAGAGTTTCGCTTTTCCACGTCATCTTCAACGTGACAAACGCCCTTATCATGCTTCCCTTTGTAAAGCAGCTCGTTAAATTCTCGGAGACCGTTATCAAGGACAAGAAGACCGAGGATGAAACCAGATCCCTCCGCTTCGTCGACGACAACCTTCTCGCAATGCCTTCCGTTGCACTCGGTCAGGTAAAGAAGGAAATGGACTACATGCTCGGGCTTGTCGAGGAAAATATGAACTACTCCTTCAACGCCATTGAGACCCGTTCAAAGGTCAACGGTGAAAAGGTCGTGGAAAACGAGGCAATAATAGACTTTACAAACGGCGCACTCACGCGCTTCCTTATCAAGCTTTCCTCTACTATCGAGGGAAGCGACGAGGTAATAATCGGTTCGTACTTCCACGTGCTAAACGACCTTGAGCGTATCGGAGACCACGCAGAAAACTTCTACGAGATCGGCGCTGAAATGGCTGACAAGGAGCTTGTATTCTCCGAGGCGGCAGTTGAAGAGCTCAAGGGAATGTGCGGAGTCGTTTCTCAGATGTTTGAAATTTCGAAGGACGCATTTGAAAACCTAAACGGCGAGCGTTTACACGAGCTTACAGAGCTTGAAGACAAGGTCGACGAAATGAAGAAGACCTTGACAGCACGCCACTTCGCGCGTCTTGCTGAGGGTAACTGCTCGGTTGACCACAGCCCGTACTTCTCTTCTACCGTTGTAGGTCTTGAAAGAGTTGCCGACCACCTTGTAAACGTCGGATACAGTATCGTGAACCCGATCGGTTCCGAAAAGGAAAACGCATAATATTTTGGAGGATAGATAAATGGAAAGCTACAAGAGAGAATTTATTGAATTTTTGCAGGGAGCAGGAGTTCTGAAGTTCGGTGATTTCACCGCAAAGAGTGGAAGAAAGATCCCCTATTTCATCAACGCCGGAATGATCAAGACCGGTGACGATATTGCAAAGCTCGGCGAGTTCTACGCAAGAGCGTACGAGGAAAAGCTCGGCAAGAAGAAGGCAGTTCTTTACGGTCCTGCTTACAAGGGAATCTCCCTTGCGGTATCTGCCGCAGTTGCGCTTTCGAAGAGAGAGCTTAACGTTCCCTTCTTCTTTAACCGCAAAGAAGTAAAGGATCACGGCGAGGGCGGAGTTTTCGTCGGTTACGTTCCGACTCCCGGCGAGGAGATCGTTATTATCGAGGACGTTATCACTGCAGGTACTGCTATCCGCGAGAGCATGGAGATCCTTTCTCACCTCGAGGGAACCAAGGTCGCCGCTACCTTTATCATGGTCGACCGCAAGGAAAAGGGACAGACCGAAAAGGGCGCTATGCAGGAGATCGAAGAGCAGTTCGGCTTCCCCGTATATTCGATCGTTGACGTTTACGATATTATCGAGTATCTAAGCGAAGATCCCTCAAACGAAGAAAACGTAACGAGAATCAAGAATTATCTTGCTATTAACGGAGCGAAATAATGAGAAGCGTAATTGATATTAAGGAGCTTTCGGTATCCGAGATCGACGAGCTCGTCTCGGTAGCGAAGGACATAATCGCAAACCCCGAAAAATACGCACACAAGTGCGATGGCAAAAAGCTTGCAACACTCTTTTTCGAGCCGTCGACCCGTACACGTCTCTCCTTTGAGGCAGCAATGTACGAGCTTGGCGGAAACGTACTGAGCATGGCGTCGGCTGCATCGTCTTCGGCATCCAAGGGCGAAAGCGTTGCAGACACCGCGCAGGTAATTTCCTGCTATGCCGACATTATCGCGATGCGTCACCCCAAGGAGGGCGCGCCGATGGTTGCGGCTATGAACGCCTCTATCCCCGTTATCAACGCAGGTGACGGCGGTCACAATCACCCGACTCAGACGCTTGCCGACCTGCTTACCATCAGCCGCGAAAAGGGACGCTTTGATAATCTTACCGTCGGCTTCTGCGGCGACCTAAAGTTCGGACGTACCGTTCATTCGCTCATTTCCGCTATGGAAAGATACGAGGGCGTGAAGTTCGTTCTCGTCTCGCCCGACGAGCTGACAGTTCCCGATTACGTCAAGCGTGAGCTTGATAAAAAGGGTGTTCCCTACGTTGAGACCTCCGATCTTATGTCGGTAATGCCCGAGCTTGACATTCTCTACATGACGAGAGTTCAGCAGGAACGCTTCTTCAACGAGGAGGATTATCTCCGCCTTAAGGACAGCTATATTCTGACTCCCGAAAAGCTCGAAAGCGCAAAGTCGGATATGATAGTTATGCATCCGCTGCCCCGTGTAAACGAGATCAGCGTTGCCGTTGACCGCGACCCCCGTGCCTGCTACTTCAAGCAGGTGCTTAACGGAAAATATATGAGAATGGCGCTTATCCTTAAGCTTCTCGGACTGTGAGGTTGTTATGAATATTGATTCTATCAAAAACGGAATAGTTCTCGATCACCTTACCCCCGGAAAGGGCATGGAGGTCTATCGCCTTCTCGGGCTTGATCATCTTGATTGCCATATCGCGATCATCAAGAATGCGCCAAGCCGCAAGATGGGTAAAAAGGACATTATCAAGATAGCCGACGACATAGTCCTCGACACCGAGGTCCTCGGCTACATCTGCCCCGGCGCGACCGTCAACATAATCAAGGACGGAAAGAACGTCGAGAAAAAGAAGATGTCGCTCCCCGAAAAGCTCGTAAACGTCGTTACCTGCCACAATCCCCGTTGCATCACGACGACCGAGCAGGAGCTTCCGCAGATATTCGCGCTCACCGATCACGATAGAGCCGAGTACCGCTGCATCTACTGCGAGACCCTCGCGAAAAATTGATATGAAGCAGACGGCTTTGCCGTCTGCTTTTTTCTTTTCTCAGAACATTTTCTCAGAACCTTTTTGAAAAAAGGTTCTGAAACTCCAAAAACTTTTGTAATGCGAAAGCGATGCTTTCGCTATGTTATTTGGAGGGTGGGGCAAGAGGACGCCGCGATGCTTCGAGGCGCCCTCGTAGGGGCGACCTCGGAACCCCAAAAACTCGCTTCGCTCATTTTCGGGAACCCTCGCCTTTGTTCGCCCGCATAAAAACCGCGTTACATTACTTTCATAACGGACGGTCGAGGACGCCCGTCCCTACAAATTTACGTTCAATATATCTTTGTAGGGGAGGGGTCTCCCCTCCCGTGTTGAAACAACGTTACATCACACCCAATCGCTCACACATAAAAACATTGCACAAAATACATCATATAATATAAGGTAATATTTTGCAAACAAATATCGCCGCAAAACTTGACAAAATTCGCGCCCTGTGATAGAATTTCTGTGAATTATCTTTTGAAAGGATCATGATATGAGAACCCGTCTATCATCAGTAATTTCACTTCTTTTAGCGACCGTTCTTGTTCTCGGTACGCTTTTCACATCCTGTTCCCCGAAGAAAAAAGAATCTCAGGCAGCAAAATACCTTGAAAAGATCATGGAAGCGACCTTTTCAGGTCTCGAAGATACCTCTCCGCAGGCAACTACCTCAAAGTTTACCTTCAACAGCACCGCCGATTTTAACATTCCTCATTTAGTAGGTGCACAAATGACGCTTATCAGCGGAATTAATGGCGAAAGCTTCGCTGATTCCGAGATCACTCTTGACAGCGGAAAGGTCGATCTTTCCGTTTACAACGTCGGAACTACCGTCGTCGTCGGATCGAGCGCAATAGGTGCGACAAAGTACGGCTTTGAGCTTTCCGACGCAAGTACGATAATGAACCTCTTCGGCTCTATGTTCGTTCCCTCCGCGCCCGAGGTTGCACCTGCTGACGGCCTTGGCAACGTCGCTCCCGAGTCCTCTGCAAGCGGACTTTTAGGCGCTCTTGACGGGATCAACTCGCTTCTCGACGGAGAAAACCCCGAAAAGGTCTACGCGATCCTCGAAAAATACGTTGCCGTTATTTCCGACGCCGCCGAAAGCGCATGCAAGAGCGATGTTAAGACGGGTGACGAGATCACCGTAACGGTTGAGTTCAACACCGCCAGCGCAAAGAAGCTCCTCAAGGACGTTTTCTCCTCCCTCAAAAAGGACAAGGAGCTTAAGAGCATTCTCGAAAGCGCTCTCGTTGCAGGCGGATTGGGCAAGCCGGAAGCAAAAGTGCAGGTCGAAGCGCTTCTTTCTGACGACGCATTAAAAGCAATCTTCGATATGCTCGACGCTTCTCCCTTTACCTTTGCCGCAATCTTCTGCGCAGACAAGAACTACGTACTGAACGGCATCTCTATCGAATACGCTTCTCAGGGTGCCAAGACCTCTCTCTTCTTTGATGCAAAGACGGAAGGCAAGGTCGAGGTTGGATATTCCGCTTCCGTTACCGTTGACGGTGCTTTCCACAGACAGGAGCAGAAGATCGTATTTGAAAGCAAGACAGACCTCGGCGCAGACGTGTTCGAGATCAGCCGCGTAGAGATCGTTGACAACAACGCATACGCAGAAACCATTCTTAAAACCACCGTCAAGGACGGAAAGTATTCCGTTACCGTCCGTGTAAATGACGAGGTCGAGGGACCCTACAACGTGACCCTCGCCGGCGATATTGAAGCCGAAGGAAGCAAGTCTACCATTACCCTTACCTCCGCTACCGCTTTCGGAACAACTCTTATGCTGGACGTAAAGGTTGAGACCGAAACAGGCGGAACGGTTCCCGCGATCCCGACAAATTTCAAGAACATTCTTGACGTAACAGGCGACGAGTTTAAGGTCATTATGAATAACCTTAAAAACAGCCCCCTCGGACAGTATATGCCCGAGGCAGACTCCAAAGTCGTACTCCCCGACGTTCAGTAATATTCGACGTTTTCCGCAAAAGCACCGCTAAGCGGTGCTTTTGCTCAAAATATGCACAAAAATGTGTATAAATCGGTATATTCAATGTATAAACCGATAAAAATTAAATATTTTTGCAAAACCCCTTGATTTTTATGCAAAGCAGTTGTATAATTATGCAGACGACAAAAACAGGTCAAACTGAAAGGATATATATTATGGATAAGAAAAACATTAAAAAGGTAGTTCTTGCGTACTCGGGCGGTCTCGACACCTCGATCATCATCCCGTGGCTCAAGGAAAATTACAACAACTGCGAGGTAATCGCCGTTTCCGGTAACGTCGGACAGGCAGACGAGCTTGAGGGCCTTGAGGAAAAGGCACTTAAGACCGGCGCGTCGAAGCTCTACGTTCTCGATCTTACCGACGATTACGTCGATAACTACATTATGCCCTGCGTTAAGGCAGGCGCAAAGTACGAGGAGTACCTCCTCGGTACCTCTCACGCACGTCCCTGCATCGCAAAGGGTCTTGCTGAGATCGCCATCAAGGAAAACGCTGACGCGATCTGCCACGGCTGTACCGGTAAGGGTAACGACCAGGTTCGTTTCGAGCTTACCCTCAAGCACTTCTGCCCCGATATGCCGATAATCGCTCCCTGGCGTGAGTGGAGCATCAAGAGCCGTGAAGAGGAGATCGACTATGCCGAGGCGCATAACGTTCCCCTTAAGATAAACCGCGAGACCAACTATTCTAAGGATAAGAACCTCTGGCACCTTTCCCACGAGGGAATGGACCTCGAGGACGCAGGCAACGAGCCGCTTTACGATAAGGACGGCTTCCTTGAGCTTGGCGTTTCGCCCTTCAAGGCACCCGACGAGCCGACCTACGTTACCCTCGATTTCGAAAAGGGTATTCCTACCGCTATCGACGGCGAGAAGATGTCCGCAAAGAATATCATCCTTAAGCTCAACGAGCTCGGCGGTAAGAACGGCATAGGTCTTCTTGACATCGTTGAAAACCGTCTCGTCGGCATGAAGTGCCGCGGCGTTTACGAAACTCCCGGCGGAGAAATTCTCTACTTCGCTCATAACTACCTCGAGACTCTCTGCCTCGATAAGATGACTGCTCACAAGAAGCAGGAGCTTGCTATCACCTTCGCTGACCTCGTTTACAACGGTCAGTGGTTCACTCCTCTCCGCGAAGCGCTCTCCGCGTTCGTCGATAAGACGCAGGAGAAGGTTACCGGTAAGGTAAAGCTTAAGCTCTACAAGGGTAACATCATCAAGGCAGGCGCTTGGTCCGATTATTCCCTCTACTCCGAGGAGATCGCAACCTTCGGCGAGGATAACGTTTACGATCAGTCCGACGCTACCGGATTCATCAACCTCTTCGGCCTCCCGATCAAGGTTCAGGCACAGGTCGACGCTAAGAACAAGAAGTAAAATTTTAGGGGGAACTTTTGAAAAAGTTCCCCCATACCCCCTCAAAACCTTTGCACTGCCGAAAACTACCGTTTTCGGCGAATTGTGTTTTATAGAAGTTATATTAAACTTCACTGTAGGATGCTTCCGCGTTCACTCTATCGCGTTCAATTGAACGCTTCAGCATAAGGCTCCCTCCGGGAGGGGGCTCCGCGAAGCGGTGGAGGAGCCATCGGGCAAGAAATATACGAAAACAAATATTTTGGAACCGCCCCTGACGAGAGACGCATCTCTGCATAATTCTTTATTGTCGCGTGCTCCCTTCGTCAACCTTCGGTTGACACCTCCCTCCCGGAGGGAGGCAAAGAACGTGGCAATGCCTTTTTATCCCTCTATTTGCGAAAAACGGAGTTTTTCGCAGTACAAAAGTTTTTGATCCAAACTTTTTCCAAAAAGTTTGGCGGGGCACGGGGCGGCACCCTGTGGGTTAGAGTGACGTATCCGATCCCGCCTTACGGCGGTGTGTTTCGGTTATTTTCGTCCGCTTTATCCTCGCAAGGTCTTACCTTGCTTCGTCTAAATCAGACAAAAATTTCTCGAAACATCCTAGCCGTAAGGTCCGTAGGATTTTTGGAAGAACGGACGCCGATCAGACGAGGCAAAATACGAAGCCAATATAAGATATTGGCGAGAATTTTAACGATGTATGAGCGGTCGATCCGTCTTTCAAAAACGAGTTCGGATACGCCGCTCTAACCCAAGGAGTAATTATGGAAAAAATGTGGGCAGGGCGCTTTGTCAAGGCGCTCGACAAGGAAGCCGACGATTTCAACTCGTCGATAAGCTTCGACTGCAAAATGTATAAGCAGGACATAACGGGAAGCTTGGCGCACGCTTCAATGCTTGCTGAATGCGGCATCATAACGAAAAGCGAATGCGAGACCATTTCCGACGGTCTTTGCTCGATCCTTGACGACCTGACGAGCGGCAAGCTTGAAATTGACCTCGACGCCGAGGACATTCACATGTTCGTCGAGGCGGAGCTGACGAAGCGCATCGGCGACGTCGGCAAAAAGCTCCATACCGCGAGAAGCCGTAACGACCAGGTCGCGCTCGACATCAGAATGTATCTGCGCGACGAGATCGATGAGATAATTTCGCTTCTCCGCAAGCTGATCGGCGCAATTCTCACACAGGCAAAGAATGGCAAGGGTCTGATAATGCCCGGCTATACGCACCTTCAGCGCGCACAGCCGATAACCTTTGCTCACCATCTGCTCGCTTACGGAATGATGTTCACGCGCGACATCGGACGCTTAAGCGACTGCAAGAAGCGAATGAACTATTCCCCCCTCGGCTCCTGCGCTCTTGCAGGAACGACGTACCCGACAGACCGTCTCTACACCGCCGAGAAGCTTGGCTTTGACGGCATCTGCGAGAACAGCATCGACGGTGTTTCAGACCGAGATTTCGCAGTTGAGCTTCTTTCCGCCTGCTCGCTCATTATGACGCACCTTTCGCGTTTTTCAGAGGAAATTATCCTCTGGTCGAGCTGGGAATTCAAGTTTGTCGAGCTTGACGATTCCTACACGACGGGCTCGTCTATCATGCCTCAGAAGAAGAACCCCGACATGGCGGAGCTTGTAAGAGGCAAGACAGGACGCGTTTACGGCGACCTTATGGGACTTCTTACCGTTCTTAAGGGAATCCCCCTCGCATATAACAAGGATATGCAGGAGGACAAGGAGTCGGTGTTCGACGCAACCGAGACCGTCAAAAAGTGCCTCTCCGTCTTCGCACCGATGGTCGAGACTATGAAGCCGATCCCCGAAAATATGTATAAAGCGGCGCAAAAGGGCTTTATTAACGCGACCGACCTCGCAGATTACCTCGTCGGCAAGGGCCTTCCCTTCCGTTCGGCTTATAAGATAGTCGGTCAGCTCGTTGCTCATTGCATCGACCTCGGAACAGTGCTTGATGAGCTTCCGATCGAGGAATATAAGAAGTATGACCCCAATTTTGACTCAGATCTTTACGACGCGATTTCCCTTGAGACCTGCGTTATGAAGCGCAATTCCCTAGGCGGCTGCGGCGAGGAATCGTTCGAGAGACAGGTTAAATATATAGAAGAATATCTGGCATAACCCCATACCCATATTCGCGAAAAACGCAGTTTTTCGCAGTACAAAAGTTTTTGAAAGGAGTATGAGGAAAACTTTTTTCAAAAAGTTTTCCTCATAATAATTATGAAACATTTTCTCAAGCTCTCCGATTGGAGCACAGAAGAAATAATGCAGGCGCTTGACCTTGCAGACAAGCTCAAATACGAAAGAAAGCACGGAATCGAGCACAAGCTTCTTAACGGCATGACGCTCGGAATGATATTCTCGAAGTCGTCGACACGTACAAGAGTATCGTTCGAGGTCGGTATTCACGATCTCGGCGGATCGGGACTCTTCCTGTCCTCGCGCGATCTTCAGATCGGACGCGGCGAGCCGGTTGAGGACACCGCGCGTGTTCTTTCGCGCTATCTTGACGGAATCATGATCCGTACCTTCGCGCAGAAGGAGGTCGAGGACCTTGCTACCTACGGCTCTATCCCGATAATCAACGGTCTTACCGACTACTGCCATCCCTGTCAGGTCATGGCTGACCTTCAGACGATCCGCGAGCACAAGGGCAACCTTGACGGCAGAAAGCTTACCTACATCGGTGACGGAAACAACATGGCAAACTCCCTCATCGTCGGCGGTATCAAGACCGGCATGGAGGTTGCTGTCGCATGCCCGAAGGGCTATGAGCCGGACGCTGACATTATGAAGTGGGCGTCGGAAAACGGCAAGTTCACCTGTACCGAGAATATTGAGGAAGCTGCGTCCGACGCAGACGCGCTCTACACCGACGTTTGGGCGTCGATGGGTCAGGAAGCCGAGGCCGCACAGCGCAAGGAAGTTTTCAAGAATTATCAGATCAATTCTTCCGTTATGTCGGTTGCAAAGTCCGACGCGATGGTTATGCACTGCCTCCCCGCGCACCGCGGCGAGGAGATCACTGCAGACGTTTTCGAGTCGCACGCGAACGAAATATTCGACGAAGCGGAAAACCGTCTCCATGCACAGAAGGCAATTATGGTTCTTTGCATGTCTAAATAATATAAACCGCAGGGGTTATTGCCTCTGCGGTTTTTGTTTGCGTTTTCAAGTTTAGGATATCACCGTAGGGTCGAACATTCGGCACGTTATTTGTAGGGCGGGGGCTTGCTCCCGCCGTTTTTAACCGATGTTGCTTTGTTCCCGCGCGGACAGTCGAGGTGAGGGGTTCCCCAAAACGAGCGAACGCGAGTTTTGGGGGTTCCCGAGGTTGCCTGTCCCTACAAATTAACGTTCGATCTACCTTTGGTAGGGGAGGGGTTTCCCCTCCCGCGCAAAAGCGATGTTGCATCACATCCGAACACCTCATCCACCGCAGACGCAGCGTCTGCGGTCCCCCTTCCCCCGCTGGGGAAGGCTAACAACGTGGCGAAGCTTCGATACGTTGTTTGTAGGGGGCGACGTCCTCGACGCCCCGCGCAAAAACGATGTTGCATCACACCCGAAC
>JAGASS010000051.1 GCA_017621655.1 Clostridia bacterium
CGCGTCCTCTCTCGGCGCGCGCCCCGCACATCGCGCGGGCGCTAGCGCCTCGTTGCGGGCGCTCGCTCCGCTACGGGCTTCGCGACCTCTTTGCGCCGTCGACTGCGCTGAGTAAGAGTTGCGAACAATGCCCCCCTCCGCCCCCCACGGGGGGGACAGGTGCTCTGCGGTAATTTGGGTATTGACAAACAGGTCGACAAGTGGTATAATAACCACAGGTGCGACGCGGTAAACGTGTCAAAACCCACTCCATAGTCCGAGGCGCCTTTTGCGTCGGGTGGGTAAAGAGCAACGGAAACGTTGCTCTTTTTTTAGTTACTTTACTCGAAACACAGCCCGCACGCTACAAAGGAAGCGCCCCCTGCTCCGCCCTAATAATTGGCGCGGGGGCGGGCGGGGCTTTTTATCTAAAGCCCGCCCCCGCTTACTAAATTATAATTTTGTTCGGTCGCGCTCCGCTACGCTCCGAGAGGAAGCCCCGCGACCGAAACAAAATTCGTAATTTAGTACAATTACATATTTATGCTGACGTATATAGAAAACGCACTTCCCCTTGATCTCTAAACGAAAATCTCTCCACGAGAAACGAATTCATGTGGAGAGATTTTCATTTTAATATTTTCTCTTAATTTTATTTGACGTAGTTTTAGCGAACGGTTCATCGCGTATTACGACCTTGGAAATATTTTTATATCCGGGCAAAGCTTCAAGCTTATTCTGAATATCATCGAGAGTCTGCTCTTCAGTGTGCTCCTCAGCCAAATAAACCTCTGCCTGAAGACCTGTCTCCTGTCCGTGCTCATTCTTGATTCCGCTGACAATTACCTCCGAAATGTAATCGATCTGCATTATAAGATTTTCAATCTCTTCCGGATAAATGTTCTTTCCGTTTGTCAGAACAATAATGTTCTTCTTACGACCCGTGATAACGAGCCAATCCTGAGGCGTTATATAACCGTAATCGCCGGTCGAGAACCATCCGTCCTTAAGAACTTCATCGGTCTTTTCCGGATGCTTGTAATAACCGAGCATTACAACATCACCCTTAACTTGAATCTCACCTATTCCCTCTTCGTTTGGCGAATCTACGCGCCACTCCAGGCAAGGTAGACGGCGTCCGACGGTATTATAATCATTCGCCTTCTCATCATTAACAGATACAAGAGGCGAGCATTCGGTAATTCCGTATCCTCCAATTACCCAAATTCCTATATCACCGAAGAATTTACCGATCTCGGGACGTATTGGCGCGCCACCGCAAACGATCTTTCTGAGATTTCCGCCAAATGCATCGGTGATCTGCTTAAAGAACACTTTCCTCAGATCAATGCCGACCTTCCGTAAGCCGTTCGAGATACCGATCATATTATTTACAAGCTTCTCTTTACCCTGTTTGCGAATATTTTTCTGAACACCTGCATAGAAAAGCTCAAGAAAAGCCGGAACGATATAAATATAATCGGGCTTAAACAGCTGTAAATTCTTCAAAACTGCCTTCAAAGAGTCATTAATGCAGAGAGTTGTGTGCTTATGGATCGAAACAAGAATATCACATACAGCTTCATAGGTGTGATTATAAGGTAAAACAGAAAGACCTGTTCCGAATACTTGCGAGACGTGAAGCCCGTAATAGACACCGGAGATCAGGTTGTGTTCGCTTAACATTACACCCTTAGCGATACCCGTTGTTCCTGACGTATAAACGAGAAGCTTAAGATCACCTTCATCAGATTTAAGCGAGTCATATTCCGTCTTATCAATATCCGCGCCTTCTGAAATAAGCTGACGCATGGAAAGACATTCGTCATTTGATACTTCCCTGTCAAGTGAGATAAAATATTTGACATTAGGAAGCTTATCCTTGTTGCCAAGGATCGATTCTTCAAAGCGAGATGCAAAGAATATTGCAGTGCTATCACTGTCGTTTATGATACGGAACATGTCGTCCTCCGGAAGCTCCTTATCGATTGGAACAAAAACTCCCGCAGATTTGAGGACAGTAAGATATGCAACTATCCAAGGATAACTATTATCACCAACGCAAGCTATATGAGTGTTACCGAATCCAAGCTTACAAAGCGATGCGCCAAGATCCTCGGTGTCCTGATAAAACTCGTTGAAAGTAACGTCCTTTATCTCGTCTTCGCTGACCTTATAACGGTACGCGTTCCAATCTCCTGCCTCATCCTTTGCTTTTTTGAGCATCTGCTTTATGCTGATCACGGGTTCTGTAACATAGTAGCCCGTTTTCTTATTTCTTTTACTGCTAACGGCTTTAGAATTTGCCATGATATTCTTCCTCAAGACTTAATTTCTTCTACGTAATTTGCAATATCTCCGACAGTCTTGATCTTTCTGAGTTTATTTTCATCAAACGTGATACCGAAATCTTCTTCAATAGCCATGACTACATTAAGAAGCTCAAGAGAATTAACGTCGAGGTCAGATGAGATCCTCGAGTTTTCGTTAATCTCTTTTTCGTCAATACCAAGCTCGTCAACAATCGTGGCAACAATTCTTTCAAGTGTTTCCTGATACATTACATAGACTCCTTCCACAAACAATAAATAACAATTTGATAATTCATATTAAATATTATATTTGCGTTTTATGAACGCTGTTGCGTCAATTTTTAATAATTTTGTTAATATGCACTATATTTCATTTTAGGTAGAAGCAATAGAGTTCTCATGTGCGGCTCTTTTTGCATTTTCCTCTTCCTCAAGAACTCTGTAAGCAACCTTGCCGACCAGTGTCTTCGGCAGCTGTTCCCTAAATTCAATATCATAAGGGAGCGCATACTTTGCAATATTTTTCTTGCAATACTCAATAAGAATTTGTTTATTTTCGTCAGACGGCTCAATGTCCGGCTTAAGCATTACGAACGCCTTTATCTTCTGGACCTTAACAGGGTCCGGGACACCTATTATACAGCTCATCTGCACAATATCATGTGCGTCAAGAATATTCTCAAGCTGCGAAGGATATACGTTATATCCGCTTGTAATTATCATTCTCTTAATTCTCTGCTTGAAGTAGATAAAACCTTCTTCATCCATGTGTCCTAGGTCACCTGTATGCACCCACTTTTTGCCGTCAGCGTGAATCTGAAGTGTCTGCGCGGTTTCATCGGGATGCCCAACGTACTCCATCATAGTAGTAGGGCCGGATAGACAAATCTCCCCGTCTTCTCCGTAAGGAAGCTCCTCCTGAGTGCCCGGGCGGACTATCTTATAGAAGGTATCGGGAAACGGCTGACCGATACTTCCCTCTTTTGCAAGATGCAACGGGGTTAAACAGCTGGCAGTAACACATTCGGTCGTTCCATATCCCTCTCTGACCTTAACTGTTGCGTGTCTATCGGCAAGGAAAGTGTCTAGCTTCTTCTTAAGCTCAACGGAAAGAGAATCTCCACCGCTATATACGCCTTTTAGGCATGAAAGGTCCGCACCATCCATAACCGGCTGACGAAGAAGTGCCTCGTAGAGAGTCGGAACGCCTGCCATAAAATTACAACGGTACTTTACGATAAGCTTTGCATAGCTAGCAGGAGTAAATCTTGGAACGAGTACGCATTTACCTCCGTTTGCAAGCATAGAGTGAATACTAACTCCGAGACCGAAGCCATGGAAGATCGGCATTGCAGCAAGCATCGTATCACCGGGGCTGAAGACAGGGTTCGTAGCAATTATCTGCGCGGCAAGAGCATTAAAATTCAGATTGGAAAGAAGTATTCCTTTGCTAACGCCCGTCGTTCCTCCGCTGTAAAGCGTGACCGCAGGGTCGTTCGCTGTGCGAGTAATCTTGTATTCACCGTTAAAACTCTTACCAGACTTTATAAAATCATTCCATCTGATAATGGGCGCATCGTCAGGGATCTTCTTTATTTTTCTGCCTGACGTAAGCGTATAGCCGAGCTTCATGATCGGCGAAAGTGCATCTTTAATATCGGCTATAATTAAATTATTGATAGAAACTTGATCCCTTATTGCCTCGAATTTCGGATAAAACTGATCTAGAGTGATCGCTGCAACGCTTTTGGAATCATTAAGATAGAACGCAATCTCTTTCTCTGCAGAGAGGGGGTGTATCATATTCGCAATCGCACCTACGACGTTAACGGCATAGAACATGATAATTCCTTGCGGACAGTTAGGCATACAGATGGTAACTCTGTCTCCCTCTTTTATTCCAATTTTCTTAAGTGCCTTCGCGCAGTCGTTTACCTGCCTTGCGAACGCTGAATACAGCGTTTTTTTGCCCATGAATACAAAAGAAACGTAGTCGGGGTACTGCTCGGCAATATCATTTACAGCTTCCCACATGCTTCCCTGCTTATATTCAAGTGTATGCGGCACATCACCGTAATTATTAAACCATGGGGTATTGACTTTATCCATGTCTGATCTCCTTTATTCGAGAAGTGAATTGATCGGCTGATCAATGAGAGTGGGATTCTCAACAAGCTTGCGAAGTATCTTTATGCTGTTCGCAAAGTAAAAGCCGTCAGCAATTCGTTCATCAATTGTCATACTGAGAGTAAGACCCTTTTTAACTGTCACAGAGCCGTCCTCGCCGTAAAAAGGCATCGGCTTCATCTCACCGATAATGGCAAAGATCGAGTTTGTTCCCCAATTTGCAAGGTGATGATAGTCGGCACTCATTTTTATACTGCCGAGATTTGAAAGGAAGACGGTAGAATAATATGGGTCATCTTTCATCAGAGATTTAGGATATTTACCGTGATATTCGAGCCAACGCAGAATTCTGACGACAAATCTCATAATTGGACGAGGCAGCTTCATAAGTATGTCCATCTTCTCGGTAGAACCATCAGTCTTGTTTTCTTTACGAACACTATAGACGATCTTCTTGACCTGCTCATACACTTGCTCGATAGGTGCCATCTCACTGTCCTGATCGATCTTAACTATAGCGAGTGCTTCATCAGAGCTATCTACAAACTTCTTCTTGACGGTAAACGAAAGAAGAATATCCTTTCTATCGTACAGACGGTGTCCCGAATAGAATCTATTCATTTTCGGGCGAAGTACTATCGTCTTCGCTATTGCAGCCGCAAGAAAATGGAAGAAGGTATATTTGAATTCAGGGCCGTCTGCGTTTTTATTGTCGATATATTCAATTACCTTTGTCATATCGATCGTTTCCGTCAAAAACGCCTCGTTATCGGTGCGGTTTGGCAGCATGTACGGCATGATCGCATGCATTGAATCTGTTTCTCTTACCCAGTAGCCGTCCTTTCGGTCACCGCGTCTTCTTTTTCTTTTCTCCATAATGAGTACCTCTCA
This sequence comes from Clostridia bacterium, assembly GCA_017621655.1. GTDB lineage: Bacteria > Bacillota > Clostridia > Oscillospirales > CAG-272 > Colimorpha_A. Next base: position 5,310 of record JAGASS010000051.1, read on the forward strand.
GTTATCGGATTTTCTTTTTCTATATGCAATGCTCATCGCTATAACTAAGCGAGTAAGATCACAAATTACAAGCAAAGCTGCGACAGCCAACGTCCATATCAGAATATTGATATGCAAAAGGGTGTCGTTCATAATGAATGCCAGAACTCCGTCAGTAAAGAGGAAGAACAGCATAAATACGGCAAAATACAAGCCAAAAACATATTTCGTTGGCTTATAAGTATGCATACGAACAATAAACCATCCGATGACCAAAACCAACATTATTATGTAATATTTGAGAATATACGACAGTTTCACGTCAAAAAACAGCCCGTCAACGCACCCGGGAAAATACCCAGGCATAAGCGCCTCGACGAGAAAGAGTCCGGGCATCAGGCACGTTGCAAACAATAAAAACCAATGAAGAACGTGAAGTATTCTTTCATGAATATGCTGACGCGGTGAGTTTCGAATAAGCTCTCGGCAAAATGCCTCGTGGTCAGATCCGATCATTTCGGCGAATGAATCACCGCGCTCCTGACACTCGATAGCCATACCGACTATGTCTGACATTATCTCCTTGCCCGCTACTTGGTTTATATATCGGCTCTCTAGATAATGCTCAATCTTCATAATAATGCGTTTGTTCTCTTTGGTGAGAATACGCGCAGAATTCTTTCTTTCCTTATTCATTATCCCTCTCCATTCTCACCAATTATTACAGCAACGGAATCCGAGATTTGCTTCCAAATATTAATAAACGAAGCTAGATACTTTTCGCCTTCCTCTGTTATAGAGTAATATTTTCTTTTCGGTCCGAGAGGCGATGGCAAAAGCTTTGAGACTATACTTCCCTGCTTTTCGAGACGTAGAAGAAGCGGATATATAGTTCCTTCGGATATATCCGAAAACCCTTGTTGCTTAAGCTGAAGGAGGATCTCATATCCGTACGTTGTCTTTTCACTTATGATTTTAAGAATGCATCCCTCAAGCGTTCCGCGCATGAGCTGAGATTTATCAAAAGTCACAGATATTCCTCCCTTCAAATTAAATACCTTGCGTAACATAGTACTAGTATATTGTATAACAAAGTAGTTGATTTGTCAAGAAAGAATTAACGGTTTATGACCAAAAAAAGAACACCGTCATTTGACGGTGTTCAATTAAAAATTTATTTAAGCTGAGAAATGAGTATTCCTTCAACTGCATTAAGTGCCTCATCTAGCTTTGAAATATCCTTACCGCCCGACGAAGCGCTGTCAGGACGACCGCCGCCGCCACCGTTACAGATCGCGCTGACGTTTTTAAGGATCATTCCGGCGTGTGCGCCCTTTGCAACTGCATTCTTACCGCAGCAAGCGCTGAACGTTAGCTTGTCTCCGTTTACGAGAGCTATTACAGCAACGACGTTATCATCGCTCGCCTTAAGCTCGTCGCAAATGCTTCTCGGCATATCGGGAGCGGCATCCTTTAGCGTATGAACAATAAGATTGATACCGTTTACGGTCTTCATGCCTGCCTTGATAGTATCAGTCTGACCTGCCGCAAGCTTGCTGTTGAGCGATTCGATCTCGCTCTTAGCTGCCTTAAGCTCGGTCTGAAGCTGAACGACCTTTTTAGGAAGATCGAGGGGGTTTCCAACCTTAAGCTCCTTAGCAGTATCTCCAATCAGGTTGTCCTTTTCGGAAAGGAGCGCAAGAACTCCAAGTCCTGTCGTTCCTTCGATTCTTCTCACGCCTGCAGCAACGGAGGTCTCGGAAATGATCTTGAAAAGTCCAGCTTTGCCTGTGTTATCGAGGTGAGTACCTCCGCAAAGCTCGGTCGAGAAGTTGCCCATCTTGACCATGCGGACGGTACTGCCGTACTTCTCGCCGAAGAGCGCCATTGCGCCCTCTTTCTTAGCGGTTTCAATATCCGTCTCAACGGTATTGATGGTCTCGCCCAGAAGAATATGGTAGTTTACAAGTGCCTCAACCTCAATAAGCTCCTTATCGGTAAGAGCCGCAAAGTGTGTAAAGTCAAAGCGAACTCTGCTTTCATCGACGTAAGAACCCGCCTGCTCAACGTGGTTACCTAGAACCTGACGAAGTGCCGCCTGAAGCATATGGCAAGCAGAATGGTTTCTCATAATAGAAACTCGTCTGCTCACGTTGATCTCAAGCTTAACCGTATCGCCGACCTTAACGTCGCCACTTGCAAGAGAACAGATGTGAATATATACGCCGTCAACTTTCTTGGTGTCGGTTACAGTAATCATTGTGTCTTCATCATAGATGACACCCGTATCACCGACCTGACCTCCGCCCTCTCCGTAGAAGACGGTCTTATCGGTAATAAGAGTAAATTCACCCTCGGTGATCTCATCAACAGACTCGCCACCATCGAGTATTGCGATGACCTTTGCCTCGCAAGAGGTATTATCGTATCCGCAGAATTCGGTCTTATCGAACGCGGTTATGATCGACTTAGACGCGTCGCTCCAGCCGGAAATGTTGGATCTTGCGTCCTTGGAGCGCTGTTTCTGAGCGTTAAGGAAGCGTCTAAAGGATTCTTCATCGATCTCAAGCTTATGCTCCTCAGCGATCTCACGTGTAAGATCAAGCGGGAAGCCGTAAGTATCGTAAAGACGGAAAACGTCATCTCCGGAAAGCACCTTCATACCGTCCTCGGTCGCCTTACGAATAAGGTTAGAGAGGATAGAAAGACCTGCGTCAATAGTAGCGGCAAACGCCTTTTCCTCGTTTTCGATAACTCTCTTGATAAAGTCAAGCTTCTCGGTAAGCTCGGGATACTCGGAATAGTTCTCTCTTGCAACAACTGTGCAAATATCAGAAAGGAACGTGCCGGAAATACCGAGCATTCTACCGTGTCTTGCGGCGCGGCGGAGAAGTCTTCTGAGGACGTATCCGCGACCTGTATTCGAAGGGTGAACTCCGTCACAGATCATAAAGCTCGACGAACGTATATGGTCGGTAATAACGCGGAGCGAAATATCGTCCTTCTCGTTATCACCGTACTTAACGTTAGCGGCTTCCTCGACCGCCTTCATTATATTGCGTACAGTATCGACCTCGAAAAGGTTGTTTACGCCCTGCATAAGGCAAGCAAGACGCTCAAGTCCCATACCGGTGTCGATATTGGGTTTTGCGAGGCGTGTATAGTTATTGTTACCGTCGTTATCGAACTGAGTGAAAACGAGGTTCCAGAACTCCATAAAGCGGTCGCAATCGCATCCCGGCTTACAGTCGGGTGATCCGCATCCGTATTCGGGACCGCGGTCGAAGTGAATCTCAGAGCAAGGACCGCAAGGACCCGAGCCGTGCTCCCAGAAGTTATCTTCCTTACCAAGACGGACAATATGAGCAGGATCAATACCGACCTCGTTTGCCCAAATGTCATATGCTTCATCATCGTCAAGGTAAATAGTTACCCAAAGGCGATCCTTTGGAAGCTCGAGCACCTCGGTAATGAATTCCCAAGCCCAGGTTATCGCTTCTCTCTTAAAGTAATCACCGAACGAGAAGTTACCGAGCATCTCAAAAAAGGTACCGTGACGCGCAGTGATACCGACTCGGTCAATATCGGGAGTACGGATACACTTCTGACAGGTCGTCATTCTGTGACGAGGCGGCTCAAGCTCGCCTGTAAAATACTTTTTAAGGGGGGTCATACCCGCGTTTATAAGAAGGATAGATTTATCGTTGATCGGTACAAGAGGATAACTCTTGTGGCGAAGATGTCCCTTGCTCTCAAAGAAGGTAAGGTACTTTTCGCGCAGTTCATTTAAGCCAGTCCACTTCATTGTGAAACCTCCAATAAGGAAAATACATTTTATTAACTTAACAATTATACCAAATGTTAAAATATTTGTCAATATTAATAGTAAAGAAAGGTTATCAAAAAAGTGCTTGACAAAACAATGCTTTGATGTTAAAATTAGCTATGTAGAAATACCTCGACGGACACGTCTTATGTAAATGCACCGTACAGAGAGCGCAGGATAGCTGAAAACTGCGTCGGCAGCGTATATAAGGTACCACCGCCGTGACACAACCGAACACAAATGAGTTAAAGTATTGGGTGGAACCGTGCGGTAATTCTTGTAATTTCCACACCCCGAACAGATTATTGTTCGGGGTGTTATCTTATTTTTTGGAGGGTTTTTATATGAAAACTGCTTATGAATTTTTGAAAGAAAAAGAGCTTATGAGCCGTGAAGTTCTCGCGGCAAAATGCGGTGACACCGTCATCGGTCTTTCTACCGAGATCGGCGACTGCGAGGTCACTCCCGTTACCTTCGAGAGCAAGGAAGGCAAAGAAGTCTTCTGGCATACCGCTTCTCATATCCTCGCGCAGGCGGTAAAGCGTCTTTACCCTGAAGCAAAGCTTACGATCGGTCCGTCTGTAGACAACGGCTTCTATTACGATATTGACAGCGACGTTTCTTTCTCCCCCGAGATCCTTACGAAGATCGAAGCGGAGATGAAAAAGATCGTTAAGGAAAACCTCATCATTGAGCGCTTTACTCTTCCCCGCGATGAAGCTAAGAAGCTTATGGAGGAAAAGAACGAGCCGTATAAGGTGCTTCTTATCGACAGAATCCCCGAGGGTAGCGATATTTCCTTCTACCGTCAGGGCGAGTTCACCGACCTTTGTGCAGGACCTCATCTTCACAGCACAGGCGCTGTAAAGGCATTCAAGCTTACCCAGTGCACAGGTGCGTATTGGGAGGGCAATTCGCAGAACAAGATGCTTCAGCGTATTTACGGTACTGCTTATCCTAACAAGGACGCTCTTAACGAGTATCTAACGCAGGTTGAAGAAGCAAGAAAGCGCGACCACAACAAGCTCGGACGCGACCTTGAGCTTTTCACAACCGTTGATACTATCGGTCAGGGTCTTCCGATACTTCTTCCGAAGGGTGCAAGAGTAGTTCAGCTTCTTCAGAGATGGATCGAGGACGAGGAACAGAAGAGAGGTTACCTCCTTACAAAGACTCCTTTTATGGCAAAGCGTGATCTTTATAAGATCTCGGGACACTGGGATCACTACCGCGACGGCATGTTCATTCTCGGCGACGCTGATGATGAAACGAAGGAATGCTTCGCGCTCCGTCCGATGACCTGCCCATTTCAGTACCAGGTATTCCTTAACAAGCCGCGCTCCTACCGCGAGCTTCCTATGCGCTTCGGCGAGACGTCTACCCTTTTCCGTAACGAGGATTCGGGTGAGATGCACGGTCTTATCCGTGTCCGCCAGTTCACGATTTCCGAAGGACACCTCGTTCTTCGCCCCGAGCAGCTCGAGGAAGAATTCAAGGGCTGTCTAGAGCTTGCGAAGTACGTTCTCGATACCGTCGGTATGCTCGAGGACTGCACCTTCCGCTTCTCGCAGTGGGATCCTAACAATACCGCAAAATACGAGGGAACGCCCGAGCAGTGGAATAACGCCCAGAGCGTCATGAAGGACATTCTTGACAAGCTCGACGTTAAGTATGAAATTGGAATTGACGAGGCGGCATTCTACGGTCCGAAGCTCGATATTCAGTATAAGAACGTATTTGGCAAGGAAGATACGATAGTAACCATTCAGATCGACATGCTTCTTGCTGAAAAGTTCGGTATGGAATATACAGATTCCGACGGACAGAAAAAGACACCGTATATTATTCACCGCACCTCCCTCGGTTGCTATGAAAGAACGCTTGCATACCTTATTGAAAAGTACGCAGGTGCATTCCCGACATGGCTCGCACCCGTTCAGGTCAAGCTTCTTCCTATCGGAAACGAGCATCTCGAATATACAAACAAGATCGCAAAGCGTATGGAAGACCTCGGAATGCGTGTTGAGGTAGACGACCGTTACGAAAAGATCGGTTACAAGATCCGTCAGGCACAGCTTTCTAAGACTCCTTATATGCTCGTTATCGGCGATAAGGAAATGGAAGAAAACGCTGTAGCGGTTCGTTCCTGGAAGAACGGTGACCTCGGCTCCGTTAACGTAGACAAGTTCATTTCCGACCTTGTTCTTGAGATCGCGGAAAAAAGAAGATAATATTACACTTAAAGCGGCAGAAATGCCGCTTTTTGTTATAAATATTCCTCCTATGTAATATATTTACCGTGGGGGTGATATTTTGAACATTAAAAGAAAGGCAGAAAAAACACTGTTTCTTACCTTTTTATTATCTGTAATTATCGGAACACTTTTTCATTTTGTGTTTGATTTTTCGCGCGGAAACACACTTGTCGGCGCTTTTACTCCCGTTAATGAAAGTATATGGGAGCACCTGAAGCTGATACTTATTCCGTCGATCTTGGTCGCACCGATCGAATTCTATTCATTCGGTAAACACAATAAAGGATATTTAGCATCAAAAAGCTTTGCAACGGTGATCGGAATGCTGATAGTACTTACTGGATACTATACATACAGCGGCATATTCGGAACCGATTATTTCGTAGCTGACATTATACTCTTCATCATCGGTATGGCTGCAACGTCGCTCTTTACGTTTTTGTTCATTTCGAAATTTAATTTTGATGAACGAGAATCGATTATAGGTATTTCGTTGATAACTTTTCTTTTGATAGTGTTCATGTATTTCACGTTCAATCCGCCAATGCTTGAGCTGTTCAGAGATCCCCTCTCGGAGGATTTCGGAATTCATATGGCACTATAATTTCCTGCATATTATCGGAATAAATATTCATTACACGAATGCAATACCGCGCAGAATTGAACCTCAGCGCGGTATTTTACTATTATGCACTAAAAGATTTGGCTTTTTATTTATATTTTATATATATAACCAACTTGACACGGCAAATCAAATGTTGTATAATATATGCATATTTGTTTTTGACTGAATTTATATTCACGAAATGCGGAGAATTTGAATGACAAAAGTATTTATTGACGGAAGCGCCGGAACTACGGGACTTCGTATTCACGAACGACTGACCGAGCGAAAAGATATAGAGCTTCTTACCATCCCCGACGAGCTTCGTAAGGATCCAAGCGCAAAGAAAGAAATTTCTCTTTCTGCCGACGTCGTTTTCCTTTGTCTGCCCGATGACGCGGCAAGAGAAGCAGTTGCAAACATTGGCGAGGGCGGGCCTGTTATCATTGATACCTCGACAGCACACAGAACCGATCCAAATTGGACCTACGGTATGCCGGAGCTTAAGGGATACAGAGAACGTATTGCGGCAAGTAAACGAATTGCTAACCCCGGTTGTCACGCGAGCGGCTTCGTTGCACTCGTTCAGCCCCTTGTTGAAGCAGGCATCATCTCAAAGGACGAGCTTCTTACTTGCTTCTCGATCACAGGTTACTCGGGCGGCGGCAAGAAGATGATAGCCGATTACGAAAGCGAAACGAGAGATCCGCTTCTTTCTGCTCCCCGTCAGTATGCGTTAACTCAGAATCACAAGCATCTTAAAGAAATGTCGGTAATTTCGTCTCTTAACAATCTCCCGATATTTTCCCCGATCGTATCTGATTTCTACTGCGGAATGGAAGTAACCGTTCCGATCTTTGCAAAGCAGATAAAAGGTAGTGCTAATGATATAAAAGAGATATACAAGAGCGTTTATAACGGACCAATCGTTAACTACTGCGACGATCCGTCGGAAAACGGACTTATGTCCGCCTCGAAATTCGATCACGACGACGGAATGGAGATCTCTGTTCTAGGAAACGATGACAGGATCCTTCTCGTTTCTCGCTTCGACAATCTCGGCAAGGGCGCATCGGGCGCGGCTATACAAAATATGAACATAGTCCTCGGCTGTGATGAAACAACGGGACTTTCACTGAAAGGATAATGAAATGAAGATAGTATCAGGCGGAGTTACAGCCGCAAAAGGTTTTAAGGCATCGGGAGTTCACTGCGGAATCCGCAAGAACCGCACAAAGAAGGACCTCGCGCTTATCGTGAGTGACGTTATTTGTAACGCTGCTGCAGTTTATACGACGAATCTTGTTAAGGGCGCGCCTCTTACGGTTACTAAAAACCACATAAGCGACGGAAAGGCGCAGGCAGTTATATGCAATAGCGGAAACGCAAACACATGTAACGCAAACGGCATTGAGATCGCCGAGGAAATGAGCGCGCTCGTTGCTGAATATACCGGCGTAAAGGCAAACGACGTTATCGTTGCTTCTACCGGTGTTATCGGTCAGCCGCTTAATCTTGAGCCGATCAAAAACGGAATGGCGCCACTTGCCAACGCCCTTTCCTACGACGGCGGAGCAGATGCAGGTGAGGCAATTCTCACTACCGATACGGTTCTTAAGGAAATAGCAGTCGAGTTCACCGTCGGAGGAAAGACCTGTCACATCGGCGGTATTGCTAAGGGCTCGGGTATGATACATCCAAATATGGCAACTATGCTCGTGTTTATTACGACAGACGCCGCAATTTCCTCCGAGATGCTTGAGAGGGCACTCAAGAACGATATTGCAAATACTTTTAACATGTTAAGCGTAGACGGTGATACCTCTACAAACGATATGGTTTCCGTCATGGCGAACGGTCTTGCAGGCAATGAGGAGATAGTAAGCGACGGCGAGGATTTCAATGAGTTTATGAAGGCGCTCAATACCGTCACTATTTATCTTTGCAAAATGATAGCAGGCGACGGAGAGGGTGCGACTAAGCTTCTTGAATGTCACGTAAGCGGCGGTAAGGATCACGCTACCGCAAAAACAGTTGCCAAAAGCGTTATTTGCTCTTCCCTTCTTAAGGCCGCTATGTTCGGCGCTGACGCAAACTGGGGACGAGTTCTCTGCGCTATCGGCTACAGTGGCGCAGACGTTGACGTAAACAAGGTCGACGTTACCTTCGTTTCTCCAAAGGGCGAGATAAACGTATGCAAGAGCGGCGCAGGTGTTCCTTTTTCCGAAGAAAAGGCAAAAGAGATCCTTCTTGAAAAAGAGATCACAATTGAGGTTGCTCTTAATCAGGCAGACGCAGAGGCAACCGCTTGGGGCTGTGACCTCACGTATGATTACGTAAAGATCAACGGTGACTACCGTACTTAAGGAATTAATATGAATACATCAGTTTCTAACGCAGAGCGCGCCGAAATACTTACTCAGGCGCTCCCCTATATCAAGCAGTACGTCGGCAAGGTCGTAGTGATCAAATACGGCGGAAACGCAATGATCGACGAAACGCTCAAGCAGCAAGTAATGGAAGATATTGCTCTTCTTTGGCTTATCGGCGTTAAGGTCGTGCTTATACACGGCGGCGGACCCGAGATCTCCGATATGATGAAGAAACTCGGCAAGCAGCCGCAGTTTATTGACGGCTTGCGCGTAACCGACAAGGAGACCGTTGACATCGTTCAGATGGTCCTGGCGGGCAAGGTAAATAAATCACTCGTAACTCTTCTTCAGATGAAGGGCGGACACGCTGTGGGGCTTTCGGGCATGGACGGCGGAATTATCGAGGCAAAGATCAAGGACGAGCGTCTCGGATTCGTCGGCGAGATAATTAAAGTTCGCTCACAGCCGATAACCGACCTACTTGAAAAGAATTACATTCCCGTAATTTCGACCGTTGCGTCTGACCGTCAGGGCAACGTTTACAATATTAACGGCGATACTGCCGCAGCTTATATAGCAGGAGCTATGGGCGCAGAACGTCTTATTATGATGACGGACGTTGCCGGTATTCTCCGCGATAAGGACGATCCTTCGACCCTTATTCCAAAGGTTACAGTTTCGGAAGCAAAGAAGCTTTACGATGATGGCATTGTCTCTGGCGGAATGATCCCTAAGGTCGACTGCTGTATCGAAGCGATTAACGCAGGTGTAAAGAACGTCACGATCATGGACGGAAGAATCCCCCACGCTATCCTCATGGAGCTTCTTACCGATGAGGGCGCGGGCACTATGGTAATGGGTGAATAATATGTCAAACATCAAGGAACTTGATAAAGAATACGTTGCCGGTACGTACGCGCGCTTTCCTGTTGAGATAACTCACGGCAAGGGCTCGCTCGTTTACGATGAAAACGGCAAGGAATATATTGACATGGGCTCGGGAATCGGCGTTACCGCGTTTGGCGTTGCCGATGACGAGTGGCAAAAAGCTGTAACCGAGCAGATAAGCAAGGTTCAGCACATGTCTAACCTGTATTATACAGAGCCGTGCGCTAAACTTGCAGAGCTTCTGTGCAAGAAAACAGGTCTTAAAAAGGTGTTCTTCGGTAACTCGGGTGCCGAGGCAAATGAGTGTGCTATTAAGGTAGCACGCAAGTATGCAGCCGAGAAAAAAGGCGCTGATCACTACACGATCATCACCCTAGAAAACAGCTTCCACGGTAGAACATTAACTACTCTTTCGGCTACGGGTCAGGATCACTATCATGAGCTCTTTCAGCCGCTGACTCCGGGCTTTGTTCACATTGATTCAAGCAAGCACGAGGAGCTTCTTCCGCTTGTAAAGTCAACTAAAGCCGCGGCTATAATGATCGAGATCATTCAGGGCGAGGGCGGTGTTCTTAACACTCCGAAGGAGTTCATCGAGGAAGCGTACAGAATTTCGCAGGAAGAGGATGTTGTCCTTATAATCGACGAGGTCCAGACTGGCAACGGCAGAAGCGGCGAATTTTACGCTTATATGAATTACGGAATCAAGCCCGATGTTGTGACCACAGCAAAGGGACTTGGCGGTGGATTGCCTATAGGCGCTGCTATTCTAGGAGAACGAGTTGAGAACGTTCTCGGCTTCGGTGATCACGGCTCGACTTACGGCGGAAACCCCGTTTGCTCAGCTGGTGCTGTTTCGGTTATTTCGAGAATCGACGAGGACCTGCTTAACGACGTTAAACGGAAAAACAAGCTCGTTCACGATACGCTTGAAGGAAAGAAAGGCATTCTTTCAATCAGCGGCATGGGACTCATGATTGGAATTGAGACTGAGAAAAAGGCTTCCGACGTTGTCAAAGCTTGTATTGAACGCGGAGTTCTCTGCCTGACCGCAAAGAACAAAGTGCGTCTCCTCCCGGCCCTCAACATTCCCGATGAATTGCTTCTCAAAGCTCTGAACGTTATTTCTGATATTTGTTCTGAATAAAAAATGACCTGCACCTTTGGTGCAGGTCTGTTTTTAGTCTACTTTTTCATTTTTAAGGTGGTTAAGCTCTTCCATGAAGGTCTCAACATCCTTAAATTCACGGTAAACCGAGGCAAAACGAACGTATGATACCTCATCAAGCTCCTTAAGCTTCAGCATAACCAGCTTGCCGATGTCCGCAGATCGGAACTCGGTCTTAAGCGTATTTTTAAGCTCGTCTTCAATGTCATCAACGATCTTCTTTATCTGTTCGTTAGTAACGGGGCGCTTATAGCATGCCTGAAGAAGTCCGGTCAAAATCTTGTTCTTGTCGAATAGCTGAAGAGAGTTATCTTTCTTGATCACAACAAGGGGCGCGGTGTTAGTTACTTCATACGTTTCGTAGGTTGTAAAACGGTTTTTGCAAGCAAGACATTCACGGCGTCTGCGGATTCCGCCATTATCGGTCGGGCGCGAGTCAATCACCTTACTGTCTGCAAAATCGCATATTGGACACTTCATAAAATTGTACCCTTTCGCTAAGATATAACACATTATAACATTTATTGTTCATTTTGTAAAGAGAAATTTTTCTTATAATATTGCAAAGGTATGTTTGTAAACAAAATGTAAACTTTGATTTTGCTCTTGCTTTATTATAAATAGTATGGTATAATCTTGCTGTTAACTATGGGTGGTCCTCTGCGACGCTCTGCACGAACACCCTGAATATAAGGAGGAGCCAACAATGGATATTATCAAGGCTTTCACAAACGAGCAGCTCAAGACAGACGCCCCCAAGTTCGACATCGGTAACGACGTAAAGGTTTACTGCCGCATAGTCGAGGGTGAGCGCACCCGTACACAGATCTTCGAAGGAACCGTTATCGCTAAGAATGGCGGCGGTATCTCTGAGACCTTCACCGTTCGCCGCGTTGCATACGGTGTTGGCGTCGAAAAGACCTTCCCCCTTCACTCTCCTAACGTAGAGAAGGTAGTTGTTACCAGAGTAGGTAAGGTCAGACGTGCTAAGCTCTACTATCTCCGCGATAGAGTTGGTAAGGCATCTCGCGTTAAGGAACGCATCTGATTTACGGAAACTTAACATCGAAAAAATCCGAAGCTTATGCTTCGGATTTTTTTGTTATACTTTTAACGTACAGTATCTTACCGTTAACTGTAAATTTGACTTCACAGTCCGCATATTCAAAGCCGTAGATGCGAGTTGGATCATTCTGATATGACGGACGCGGATCCTGCGAAAGTATTTGTATCAAAGCTTCAAAGGGTTCGGACGGCAAAGGATTATTTAAGTCATCTTCAATTATGACGTCAAGCGAATGATCCTTGACCCCGTCAGCAAATCCCGAGACAGCATCAGGGACAGCATCTGCAAACGACAGATAAGGTTTTATATCGTATATCGGCGTTCCGTTCATCATATCAGCGCCCGAAACGGTCAGCACCACCCTGCCGTCACGCTTATTTACCGAAATCAGCTTTACAACCGTAAGACCGATTGAATTCGGTCGATACGGCGAGCGCGTTGCGAAAACGCCGACGCGTTTATTACCGCCGAGGCGGGGCGGGCGCACTGTAGGAGACCAATTATCGCGCTCAGCTTCGGAGAATCCCCATATTATAATGAGATGAGAAAATTCATCAATTCCGCGGAATGCCTCATCGACAGAATATTCCTTTTCAAATATTATCTCCGACTTGAAATCGGAAAGACCGCTTTGACGCGGTAGACCGAATTTCGTCGGAAAGTCGTTTTTTATTCTCGCTATTGTCTTCAGTTCCATAATATAATCTCAACTATCGCTTACGGTAGATTTAATTTGATCATATGTAAGTCCGTATCGCTTTGCAATATCATGGGCATAGCTCTTACCGTCACTCTTAGCACGATACACCTTATAAGTTCGCTTATCGTGTTCAATTCCTACCTTAAGATAATCAATAACCGAATGCGAATTTGCTTGTGCATTATGCCTTTCCGTAACTTCAACAACCTCGTGAAGATGAGTTGAGAAAATGCCACGGCAACCCATATCTGTTACGCCTCGGATAAAATCACAAGCAATATATGTAGCTTCGTAGGCATTCGTAGATGAGAGCGTTTCGTCCAAAAGTAACATACTAAATTGAGAAAGCTTTTCTACGATTGCCGACAATCTATGGCATTCTTCTTCAAGGCGCCCCATACCACTTCCGTTCTCGCTGACGTTCTTGGGAAAATGAGTATATAATCCGGTAACAGGACTTATAGAAGCGCTCTCTGCAGGAACCAACCATCCTAATTGTGCAAACACTTGTATGATTCCAATGCTTCGCAGAAAAACAGATTTTCCGCCTTGATTAGGCCCGGTAAGTATATAGAACTGACCTTTTTCATCAAATGTTATATCATTCTTAACGATTTTTGCAGCGCCAATCTGCAGAGCCGTGACAGGATTGTAAGCTTTTTTTACCGAAAAAACCTTTTCATAAGTTGGATAAATCGTCGGCTTACAAAGCGGCAAACGAAGCTCTGTCATAATGCGATGGATTCGCACACTTTCTGTAAGAAAAACCAAAACAGGTAATGAATTTAACAGTTCTTTACATGAATTAGAAAGAAAGGCATCAATAGTCGGCTGCCACTGTGATAGATTCTTTTTGAATACTTTATTAAGCGCAGTATAGATTGTATCATTCATTAAGGAAGACTCATGCCGATTCAAAATCTTCGGTGTCGTGAGAGGAGCCATAGAATGAAGGGCGTTAGTATCTTGAACCGATAACAAGCGCTCAATAAGCGTTTTACTGACGATCGGGGTTGTATTGATGGAGAGAATACCTCCGTCTTTGAGCGACAGGTCTTCATTGAAGTTAAAACCAAGAGAAATACTTTTAACTGAGCCGATCCTTTTCAGAAGCTCCTTAGTTCCTTCTCTGAGCTTCTTGTACTCATTTGATTCAGAGATCTTAACAACATCGGAATAAAAATCTCTGATAGAATACGAATCTGCCTTATTGAAATGTTCACCGTTTTGCACGATCGAGTCAATGCAATGAAAATAAATATCTAACTGTTTTACGGAATAAAGATGGGTTTCTGACGCATAATGAGCTTCACGTATATTGACCATGTTTTTTATATATCGCAGATCATCAATAACCGAAAGAAAGACAGTATGCAACTCAGGAACCGATACAAGATCGTGAATTACATGATTGCGTTCTCTGATCACATCTTCATCTACAGATATAAACTCAGCCAAATTTAAGTCTTTGGAGTAAAGAAGGTTATGCAAGCCCAAATCTGAAATCAATTCATCTGTATGATCGAAAGGTTCGTCGTGTTTTTTGATAATCTTTTCAAACATAAGCTAATCTCCTCCGCAAAATCCAGCATTATTAAAAATCGGTGACTTACCTACTATAAATAATTATAGCACTTTTCTCAACGTATTTCAATATGAAAAAATATTTACCGAAAGGATATAAATTCACGGCTTTAAGTTCATAAAATTATCATATCATATATACGGAAGGTGATCATATGCGATTTAGAGACAAGCTTATAAGATTTATGTACGGAAGAAACGGTTTCGATAAATTGGGACGATTTCTTTTTATAGTTTATTTCATACTCGTTATTTGCCAGTGGATAGTAGCATTATTTGTTCCGCCGATCGTATCCTTTATTACGTCGTGCCTCATAATACTTCTGGTTTTTTATATTTTCTTTCGAGCGTTCTCGCGTAATCTTGTAAAGCGTCAAGCAGAAAATTACAGGTATATTCAATTTTCATCAAAGATAAAAACATTCTTTTCGCTTCAGAAATCAAAATTCAGGGACAGAAAGACGCACGTTTACAAAAAATGTCCGCGCTGCAAGGCGGTTTTGCGTCTCAAAAAGATCAAGGGAAAGCATCGAGCCGTGTGTCCTAGATGCGGTAACTCATTTGACGTAAAGGTCTGATCAATTTTACGCGAAAATATCAATAAAATTCAATAAAACTATTGAAATATAGAGATAAATCTGTTATAATAACAGTAATTAAGGGCAGGCATTCATTGGGAATTTTGGACGGATGCCGTTGTTCAGAGCAGGTCTTTCGCGACTGACGACTGCGAACCATGTCAGGCGGGGAACCGAGCAGCATTAAGCAGCTGCGGTCAGGGCGCGAGAGGTTGCCTGCTTTGAACAATGTCATTCGTCGCCCCAATATACCCTGCCTTTTATGGTATTAAGGAGGAAGATCTGATGTCGGAGCATACGACCTTATACAGAAAATGGCGTCCTATTGACTTTGCGTCAGTAGTCGGTCAGGATCATATAACAAGCGTTCTTAAGTATCAGATCGCAAACGGCAGATCCTCTCATGCTTACCTTTTCTGCGGAAGCCGAGGTACGGGTAAGACTACCTGCGCGAAGATCCTGGCTAAGGCAGTTAACTGCCTTTCTCCGATCGACGGTAACCCCTGCGGCAAATGCGAAGCTTGCACCCTTATAGAAAGCGGCGCTGATACCGATATTATCGAAATGGACGCCGCGTCAAACAACGGCGTTGACTATATAAGAGACATTCGCGAGGAGGTAGTTTATACCCCTGCCGCACTGAAAAAACGCGTTTACATTATCGACGAGGTTCATATGCTCTCGCCAGGCGCGTTTAACGCGCTACTAAAAACGCTCGAGGAACCGCCGCAGCACGTTGTGTTTATACTTGCTACAACAGAGCTACAGAAGCTTCCTGCGACGATAACGTCGCGCTGTCAGAGATTCGATTTCAAGAGAATTTCGACAGACGATATTGCATCTCGCCTTGAATTTATCGCTTCTAAAGAAAACATTTCGGTCACTCACGAAGCGGCAAAGCTTATAGGAAGAATATCGCAGGGCGGTATGCGTGACGCTATAAGCTTGCTTGAGCTTTGCTCGGGCAAGGGCAAGTCGATAAATATTGCTCTTGTAAATGAAACGGCAGGAGTTATGGGACGCGGTGTGTCTGCCGAGGCAGTAACAGCTATTCTTAAAAAGGATATACAAAAGATATTTGAGATCATTGGAGATATTACTTCGGCTTCTGCCGATATTACGATTTTCTTCGGTGAGCTTATTGAGTTCTATCGCGATATGCTAGTCATTAAAAGCACGAAGGACGCAAAAGCTTATCTTGACCTTACTGACGAAGAATACAAGGCAACGTCAGCCCTTTGCGAGCACTTCACGAAGGAAAAGCTACTGTATCATATAAAGAGCTTAGCCGACGCCTATAACGCAATGCAGAGAAGCATAACCGTTAAGCGCGTAACTGCTGAAATGTCACTTGTTTCGCTTACCGACGATAGGATTTCGGTTACACCCGAAGCTCTGCTTTCGAGAATAGCATCTCTTGAAGAGAAGTTAGCTTCAGGTTCGTTTTCGGTATCACCTACTGAGGTAACGATTTCCGGTGTAAAACCGACTGAAAATGTTAAAGAAGAGGCACCGAAAAAGGTGTTAACTACTTCCCTTTCACCTCTCTCCTCATGGGCTGAGGTCATCGAGACCGTCGAGCGAAGTGATAACTTTGCAGCTCAAATTCTTAAGCAGTCAAAGGGCTACACGGACGGCACTAAGATCGTTATTAAAACCTCAAACTCGTTCTCTCCGAATATACTTGGACGTCCCGACGTTAAAGCACTGATTGCAACGGGAATTAACCTTGTTGGTGATATAAGCGGAATCACCCCCGATTCTATTGAAATCACAGTTGACCAGAATCTTAAGTACGAAGACGATCCGTTCGCTTCGTTCTGACAATATTAATTTGAAAAGGATACTATTATGAAAGCAAGACTTCCACAGGGTATGGGCGGCGGCCCCCAGAATATGCAGAGCATGATGCGCCAGGTTCAGAAGATGCAGGACGATATGACCGCACTTCAGGCAGACCTCGACCAGCGCGAATATGAGATCAAGGCAGGCGGCGGCGTAGTTGCCGTTAAGATTAACGGTAAAAAAGAGATCCTTTCTATCGACATCAAGCCCGAAATCGTTGATCCCGACGATATTGAGACTCTTTCCGACGTTCTTGTTGCGGCTGTTAACGAGGCGATAAAGAAGGTAGAGGATACAAACTCCGCCGAGATGTCGAAGATCACCGGTAACGTATCGATTCCCGGAATGTTCTAAGCAATATGGCAGAATTTATAGAGCCGATAGAAATAATCATAGAGCAGCTTCGTTCTCTGCCGGGTGTTGGCAGAAAGAGCGCAATACGCATGGCTTTCGGCGTTGCTGAAATGGATAGCGAAAAGCTTGAGCGCTTTGCGAGCTCTCTTCTTGAAGCCAAAAGAGCTATCAAGGAATGTACTGTTTGCCATAATCTCTCTACTAACGAGCTATGCTCCGTTTGCTCTTCACCCGAGCGCGACAGAAGTATTATTTGCGTTGTTGAAGACGTTAAGGCACTTATGGCAATCGAAAAGGTCCGTAGCTTTAAGGGCGTATTTCACGTTCTCGGAGGTACTATTTCGCCGATCGACGGCAGAGGTCCTGACGATATTAATGTCGCTTCCCTGCTTGACCGCGTAAACAAAGGTGGCGTCACAGAGGTAATTTTAGCAACCAATCCGACGCTAGACGGTGAAACTACCGCTATATATCTATCGAAGCTTCTTAAGCCCCTCGGAATCGCAACGACCCGTCTAGCATCGGGAATTCCAGTCGGCGGCGACCTTGATTACGCAGACGAAATGACGCTTCTACACGCTATGGACGGTAGAAAAGAGATATGATAGACAGAGTTATATGGGATTTTAACGGTACTATCCTTGACGACCTTAAGATCTCAATAGAATCGGCAGACGAACTTCTGACTCGCTATGATCTTCCGCCAATTGGCAATGTTGAAAAATACTATTCGGTTTTCGGTTTTCCGATAATCGGATATTACGAGCGCGTCGGATTTGACTTTTCAAAATACGACTTCTCCGTTCTTGCTAATGAGTGGGTAGATATTTATCTCAGCAAAATGCCGTATGCCGCGCTACGCGACGGAATTATCGAGACCGTTGACAAGCTTAATTCTCTCGAAGTTAAACAAACGATACTCTCAATGACAGAGGAAAATATGCTGCGCAGACAGATCGATTCCTTTGGTATTACAGATAAGTTTGACGAGATCTTTGGTCTCAACGACATATATGCTACTTCGAAGCTTGAGCTTGCACGTTACTGGAAGAGCACGCATCAGGGTGAGAACGTTATATACGTTGGCGATACCGAGCACGACGCCGAGAGCGCTGAAATTATCGGCGCTAAGTGTCTTATGATTACAGGCGGTCATCAGAGCTGCTCGACTCTGAAAGCACTCGGAAAGACCGTTATAACAGCTCCTAACGACATATTTATATATATAAAATGACCCGACAACGTCGGGTCATTTTCTTATGATACTTTAGTAATTCCGCGCCAGAGATTAGCGTATATACCGTCTTTATCGAGAAGCTGATCGTGAGTGCCGCGCTCTGCGATTCCCTCGTCGTTTATAACAAGTATCTCGTCAGCGTTCTTAATGGTCGTCAAACGGTGAGCGACAACGATCGTAGTTCTTCCTGCACAGAGCATTTCAAGACTCTGCTGGATCATAAGCTCGGTTGCGTTATCAAGTGCAGACGTTGCCTCGTCAAGAATAAGAATCGGCGGATTCTTCAAAAAAACACGCGCAATCGATACTCTCTGCTTCTGACCGCCCGAGAGCTTAACTCCGCGCTCACCAACGAGCGTCTCATATCCGTCAGGAAGAGCTTCAACGAACTCGTGTAGATTTGCAAGACGAGCAGCACGCTCAACATCTTCCTTGGTCGCATCGGGAGCGCCGTATGCTATATTTTCGTAAATTGTCGAGTCGAAGAGGAACACGTCCTGCGAAACTATGCCGATGTTACGACGCAAGGATTCAAGGGTTACTTCATTTATATTTTTTCCGTCGATCAGTATGCTTCCGCTTTCAAGCTCATAGAAACGCGGTATAAGGTGGCATATCGTTGTCTTACCGCCGCCCGACGGTCCGACGAGCGCAAGAGTTTTACCCTCTTCAAGCTTAAAGGAAAGATTAGAAAGAACGTTTTTGGATTCGTTATAGCCGAAGGAAACATTATCGAACACGATCTCACCGCGCACATTTTCAAGGTCGATGGCAACGGGTGAATCCTGTTCCGGATCTTCGTCGATTATTTCTATGAAACGCTTAAAGCCCGTCATACCATTCTGATACTGCTCTATGAAGCCGACGAGCTTTTCAATAGGCGACATAAACAGCGTAATGTAAAGAGAGAACGTGGTGAACACGATAATATCTATCTTGCCAGTTGCTACGAATATACCGCCTGCAAGATACATCGCAATTCTGAGCACGTCCATGCAAAGTGTCATTCCGGAATGGAAGATACCCATCGATTTATAAGCGCGCTTTCTTGCTCTGACAAAGCCCCTGTTGTCATGCTCGAATCTGTCAAATTCAAACTTGGAATTTGTGTATGCCTTGGAGATTCTGATGCCTGCTATGCTGTTTTCAAGAGTTGCATTTATCTTTCCGACCTCTTGGCGAGATTCGGCAAATGCTGAACGCATCGACTTTTGCGATTTATAAGCAAAGAAGCACATAAACGGCAGAAGCGCATAAATTATGAGCGTCAGAGGCATATAAATGCTTCCCATCACTATAAACGAACCTACGAGCATAATTACGGAAATGAAAAGATCCTCGGGACCGTGGTGCGCAAGCTCGGAAACATCCATAAGGTCGTTTACGATCCTTGACATAATGTTACCTGTTTTGTTGTTATCAAAATAAGTAATCGGAAGCTTTTCAAGATGAGTAAACACGTCACGCCTCATCTGCGCCTGCATCTTTACACCCATTACGTGTCCATAGTAGGCAACGAAATAGTTAAGTCCGCATCTTATAAGATAGATAGCGGCAAGAATTATTGACCAGATAATAAGCGGCTTGACCTGCGGATTCTTAAGCATACGGTTTGTTATCAATGGATACACCATCGAACAAACAGAAAGCAGAAGTGCCGCGATCATATCCATTATAAATATAGTTTTATGCGGCTTGTAGTAAGATATAAATCTCTTTATCATTTTTACACCTCGAAATAAACTTTTATAATTTTACCACAAACCATTCGCTTTTGCAAGTAATTACTGTTTTTTTGCGATTCTTCTTGACAAATTCCTACTATAATGGTAGAATAACTAATAGCTGTGAAGCCGTGTAAGTAGGTACTGTTATTCAGGTATCAGAGAGAGACGCCTTGGCTGTGAGCGTCTTACCGATGCAGAACTGAATTTCAGCGGTGGAGCTTTTCTGCGAAAAGCAATGCGTTAAGCAGAATGTTGTCGCCGCATTAAGGCGAGTGAGTGCGGAATTTTCCGAACTTGGGTGGTACCGCGGGTGATCCCGTCCCATGATCTGTGGGGCGGTTTTTCTTTTCCCCCCAATTCTTCCCTGCCGACGGGGGTTGAATAAAATAAATTCAGTCGGAGAAAAGGTAAAATTATGCTTGAAAACGCAAATGCCTTAAAGGCACAATTTGAGGAAGCCCTTTCCAAAGTAACGACAACTGCGGAAATCGATGCCCTTCGCATTGAGTACGCAGGTAAAAAGGGTCTCGTTTCCTCGCTTATGAACGACCTTAAAAACGTTCCGAACGATCAGAAAAAGGAAGCCGGAATGGTTATCAATCAGGTCAAGCAGTTCGTTGAGGAACAGATTAAGCTCAAGACCGAAGAGCTTATAAAGCTCGAAGAACAGAGAAAGATAGATGAAGCGGAATCTTATGATGAGTCACTTCCTACCGATCTCGGTCTCGGTTCTTATCATCCGATCACGCTTATTCAGCGCGAGGTTGAGGACATCTTCTCTTCTATGGGCTTTATCGTTGAGGACTACAGCGAGATAGTTGATGACTATCACTGCTTTGAAGCGCTCAATATCCCGAAGCATCACCCCGCAAGAGATATGCAGGACACCTATTATCTCGATAACGGTCAGCTTCTAAAGACACACACCTCGGCGGCGCAGAATTATATTATGAGAAAATACGGCGCGCCCGTTCGTGCTATTTTCCCCGGACGCTGTTTCCGTAACGAATCTACCGACGCTTGCCACGAAAACACCTTCTTCCAGCTTGAAGGAATTATGATCGATGAGGATATCTCGATATCTAACCTCATTTATTTCATGAAGACGATGCTTTCCGAGGTATTCAAGCAGGATATTACCGTTCGACTTCGTCCCGGATTCTTCCCCTTTGTCGAGCCGGGATTTGAGCTTGATATTCAGTGTACCATTTGCCACGGTAAGGGGTGCCCGTCCTGCAAGAATTCGGGCTGGCTCGAGCTTTGCCCCTGCGGTATGATACATCCTAACGTACTCACCTACGGCGGAATCGACACCGAAAAGTACACCGGCTTTGCCTTTGGTCTCGGTCTTACGCGTCTTGCTATGATGAAATACGGCATCAAGGACATCCGTATGCTCAATTCAGGAAGCTTGAAAGCGCTTTCGCAGTTCACAGATAAGTAAAGGAGGAAGAACGATGTTTGTATCAATGAATTGGATCAAGGAATACGTTGATCTTTCTAATGAGAATATTGAAGAACTTATCCATCGCTTCACTCTTTCTACTGCTGAGGTTGAGGATATTATTTACAAGGGCGCTGACGTTCGTGGAGTAATTATCGCGCAGATAAAGGAAGTTGAGAATCATCCTAACTCCAAGAAGCTGCATCTTCTTAAGGTCGATACTGGATCTGAGATTCTCGACATTGTTTGCGGTGCGCCTAACGTAGAAGTCGGTCAGAAGGTCGCTCTTGCGACAGTCGGCGGACGCGTTTGCGCGGGCGAGATCGGCAAGGCAACGATTGCAGGATATGATTCCTACGGTATGTGCTGCGGTGCGGACGAGCTTGGTATAGGAGAGGGCCACACGGGACTTATGCCTATAGACGTTGACGCGCCTCTCGGAACGGATATCAAGGACGTTTATCCGATTGATGATATCATCTTTGAAGTTGACAACAAGTCGCTTACAAACCGCCCCGATCTTTGGGGACACTACGGTATAGCAAGAGAATTTGCGGCTTTGACCGGCAAGGAGCTGAAGCCTCTTGACCTTGGCGAGATTGTATACAGCGGTGATAAGACGATCCCCGTTTCGACGACGAGAGAAGACCTGCTCTACCGTTATTCCTGCCTTGAAATGTCGGGTATTTCGAAGAACAGAAGCCCTCTTGCTATGCAGATCCGTCTTTACTACTGCGGTATGAGAGGAATCAATCTTCTTGCAGACCTTTCTAACTACATTATGCTTGAGCTTGGTCAGCCGACTCATGCGTTTGACGCAAAGAAAATCGACGCAATCAAGGTT
Source organism: Clostridia bacterium (assembly GCA_017621655.1). Taxonomy (GTDB): domain Bacteria; phylum Bacillota; class Clostridia; order Oscillospirales; family CAG-272; genus Colimorpha_A. The sequence goes on from JAGASS010000051.1 coordinate 27,781, forward strand.
GGCACTCCGAGTGAATCCTTCACCTTCAAGACTCTTGACGACGTAGAGCGTGAGATAACAGATAGCACGCTTATGATATACAATAACGACACTCCCGTCGCTATTGCGGGTATTATGGGCGGTCTCGATTCCGAGATCATCGACGACACTTCGTCAGTCGTTCTCGAATCTGCTAACTTCGACGGCGTTTGCGTAAGAAAATCAAGCTCTCGTCTCGGTCTTCGTACTGATGCAAGTATGAGATACGAGAAAATACTCGATCCTGAGCTTACACTTATTGCTATCAAGAGATTTATCAAGCTTCTCACTTCTATTGACGATGGCGCGTACATCTCTTCGAATCTCTCTGATCTCTACGTCCAGAAATATCCCGAGATCACGCTTTCGTTCGATAAGAAATACGTTGACCGCTATACGGGAATCGATATTTCCGAAGATCGCATTGTCAGTACTCTTACTCTCCTCGGCTTCGGTGTTACGCTTGATGACGGCGTATTTACCGTAACTGTTCCCTCTTGGCGCGCGACAAAGGACGTTACCATCAAGGCGGATATAATCGAAGAGATCACCCGTGTTTACGGATACGATAATTTCGATATTTCCTCAACAAAATCGCTTCTTAAGCCCGTTCGCCGTTCTGTAAACAAGGACGAGGACTCGTCTATCAAAAACATTCTTGTTCAGCGCTTCGGACTTCACGAGGTTCATTCCTATATCTGGTGCGACGGCAAGAAGTATAAGAAGCTCGGAATCGAGGTTGAAAATAACGTTCGAATCCTCAACATTCCGACTCCCGAAAACGGTACTGTCAGAAACTCCATAATTCCGACGATGCTCTCCTTCGTTTACGAAAACAAGGGCTATGCAGATACATTCGGTATATTTGAGATAGCACGTGTTGTTAAGGGACTCAAGGATAACGGCGAATGCCACGAAAGACGCACGCTTTGCTATACACTCTACAGCAAGCGCGTAAGCGAAAAGGAGCTTTATATGAAAGCTCTCTCGATGCTTCGTACGCTCTGCACCGAGATAAAGCATTGCGAGCCAACCTTCTCTAAGATCGCTCCGATCCATGCTTATCAGCATCCGAAGAACACGGCTTCCATTACTGTAAACGGAATTGAATGCGGAGTTATCAACACGCTTCATCCTACCGTTCTTGGAAAGCTTGACAAGAATGCGGCAGTTGCATGCGTTGAGATAGACCTCGATGACCTCTATACCGCGACCGTCGCTTCCCTTTCCTACAAGGAGCCCTCAAAGTTCCCCGGAATCGACTACGACCTTTCGATCGTAATGGGTGCAAGCAACCGCTTCTCTGACGCCGAAAGTGCTTGGAAGAAGCTTGATCTTGAAAATCTTACCGACGTTATCGTTACCGATATTTACGACAACGGCGAGACGAAGAGTATCACCGTCCGCTTCACCTTCTCTTCCGACGAGAGAACGCTCTCTATGGACGAGGTTCAGGCAAGTGTTGATAAGATAGTAGCCGAGATAAACGCAATCGGTATTTCGTTAAGAGCATAAAATCTAATAATAAAAGGCATCGCTTGGCGATGCCTTTTCTCTAAACGAAAAAAGAGAAGCTGTAAAACAGCTTCTCTTTTTATATTACTTAGTTCTCTTAACGTAAGTAGTGTGGAGGTCGTGATGTGCCTTATGACCGCCGAAGCCATCGTACCACTCGCTGTAAAGTGCCTTTACAACGGGGGATTCATGAGACTTACGGATGGACATAGCCGCATCCTGATCGTAGAGTGCCTTAGCACGAACTGCCTTAAGGTCTACGGTGTCGCGAACGTACTGGGGCTGAATGGGCTGACCGCCGCCGTTTACACAGCCGCCGGGGCATCCCATGATCTCGATGAAGGTCCAATCAGCTTCGCCGTTCTTGATCTTCTCCATAACTTTCTGAGCTGCGGTAGCACCACTTGCAACAGCAACCTTGATGTCAGCTCCGTTGATTTTAACGGTAGCTTCCTTGATGGACTCGGTTCCGCGAACTGCGTGGAAGTCAACGTCAAGGTTATCCTTGCCGGTAAGCCAGTCGTTAGCGGTACGGAGAGCTGCCTCCATAACACCACCTGTAGCACCGAAGATAACTGCTGCGCCTGTATCCTCGCCGAGAGGAGAATCAAACTCTTCATCGGGAAGCATAGTGAACTTAAGACCCGCGCGGTCGATCATCTTAGCAAGCTCTCTTGTAGTAAGAGCGATGTCAACATCAGGATAACCGGAAGCGCTCTGATCGGGACGTCCGATCTCGAACTTCTTAGCGGTACAAGGCATTACGGATACGGATACAATATCCTTCGGATCGATACCCATCTTGTTTGCGTAGTAGGTCTTGATTACTGCGCCTGCCATCTGTTGAGGAGACTTGCAGGAAGAAAGGTGATCGATGAGGTTAGGATAGTAGAATTCGCAGAACTTAACCCAACCGGGCGAGCAGGAGGTGATCATCGGGAGAACGCCTCCGTTATTGATACGCTCAACAAGCTCATTTGCTTCTTCAACGATAGTAAGGTCAGCTGCGAAGTCGGTATCAAATACCTTATCGAAGCCGAGACGGCGGAGAGCAGATACCATCTTGCCCTCAACGTTAGTTCCGATAGGCATACCGAAGCATTCGCCGAGAGTTGCTCTGATGGAGGGAGCAGTCTGAACGACAACGTGCTTGGTAGGATCAGCAAGAGCTGCCCATACCTTCTCGGTATCATCCTTTTCGGTAAGAGCACCTGTAGGACATACAGCTACGCACTGTCCGCAGGAGATACAAGGAGTCTCGGAGAGCTTAACCTTGAACGCGGAGCCGATGCTGGTGTCGATACCTCTGTCGTTTGCACCGATAACTGAAACGAACTGTTCCTTACATACGGCAACACAACGACGGCAAAGGATACACTTGTTATTGTCACGAACGAGGTGAGGAGTGCTCTCATCAAGCTCGTAAACGGGCTTGTAGCCCTCGAATGCGCCCTCATCTACACCGTACTCGAGGCAGAGCTTCTGAAGCTCACAGTTGGTCGAGCGGGAACAGGACAGACACTTCTTATCGTGGGTAGAAAGCATAAGCTCAAGAGTAGTTTTTCTTGCCTTCTGAACCTTTTCGGTATTGGTCTTAATTTCCATACCTTCCGAGGCGGGATATACGCAAGCAGTAACAAGTCCGCGAGCGCCGGTTGCTTCTACAACGCAGATACGGCAAGCGCCGATCTCGTTGATCTTCTTCATATAACAAAGGGTCGGGATCTCAACGCCTGCTGCACGAGCCGCCTCGAGAATGGTAGAACCCTTGGGTACGCTTACTGCGATACCGTTAACTTTACAATTAATCATTTCCATAGCAGCGTACTCCTTTCTTACTTCTTGGAAATTGCTTTGATCTTCTTGCAGGAATCAAGACAAGCACCGCACTTAATGCACTTTTCGGTGTTGATCTCAAAGGAAGCAAGCTTATGACCGGGAGCAATGTAGTCGGTTCTGGAGATTGCATCAGCAGGACAGTTCTTAGCGCACATGCCGCAACCGATACACTTATCCTTATCAATAACAAAGTTGAGAAGACTCTTACAAACGCCTGCAGGACACTTCTTATCAACAACGTGAGCTACATATTCATCGCGGAAGAAACGGAGAGTCGAAAGAACAGGGTTAGGAGCAGTCTGTCCGAGACCGCAGAGAGAGTTTGCCTTTATGTAGTTACAAAGCTCTTCCATGCGATCGATGTCCTCGAGAGTTCCCTTACCTTGCGTGATCTTGTCAAGGATCTCAAGAAGTCTCTTGATACCTACACGGCAAGGAGTGCACTTACCGCAGGACTCATCAACAGTAAACTCGAGGAAGAACTTAGCCATATCGACCATACAGGTGTCCTCGTCCATTACGATAAGTCCGCCGGAGCCGATCATACAGCCAACTGCAGTGAGGTTATCGTAGTCAACGGGAGTGTCGATAAGAGATGCAGGGATACATCCGCCGGAAGGACCACCTGCCTGAGCTGCCTTGAAGGACTTGCCATTCGGTACGCCGCCACCGATCTCTTCAACGATCTCACGAAGAGTAGTACCCATCGGGATCTCAACAAGACCGGTATGCTTGATCTTACCGCCGAGAGCAAATACCTTTGTGCCCTTAGCAGTAGGAGTACCCATTGATGCGAACCATTCAGCGCCCTTGAGAATGATCTGGGGAACGTTAGCAAACGTCTCAACGTTGTTTTCAACGGTGGGCTTGCCGAACAGACCCTTTACCGCCGGGAAAGGAGGACGGGGACGCGGCTCGCCTCTGTTACCCTCGATAGAGGTCATAAGAGCAGTTTCCTCACCGCAAACGAATGCGCCTGCGCCGAGACGGATGTCCATATCAAAGTCGAAGCCGGTTCCGAAAATGTTCTTTCCGAGAAGTCCGTTTTCTCTTGCGGACTCGATTGCCTTCTGGAGACGGGTAACTGCGATCGGGTACTCAGCTCTTACGTAAACGTAACCCTGAGTAGCACCTACTGCGTAACCTGCGATTGCCATTGCCTCGATAAGGCAGTGGGGGTCGCCCTCAAGAACGGAACGGTCCATGAATGCGCCGGGGTCGCCCTCGTCGGCGTTACATACGACGTACTTCTGATCTGCCTTGTTAGGTGCGCAAAGTGCCCACTTACGGCCGGTCGGGAATCCGCCGCCTCCACGTCCGCGAAGTCCGGAATCAGATACGATCTGGATAACCTGATCGGGAGTAAGCTCGGTAAGACACTTAGCAAGTGCCTGGTAACCGTCGCGTGCTACGTACTCATTAATGTCCTCGGGATCGATAACACCGCAGTTACGAAGAGCTACGCGGATTTGCTTACGGTAGAAGTCAGTTTCGTTCAAGGACTTGATCTTACCGCCTTCGCCAACGGTCTCATCATAAAGAAGACGGGTAACAACGTTACCGTTTACGAAATGCTCCTTAACGATCTCGGGAATATCATCAACGTTAACCATAGAATAGAAGCTTCCCTCGGGGTAAACTATCATGATCGGGCCGAGTGCGCAAAGGCCGAAGCAACCGGTAGTAACTACCTTAACTTCGTTCTCGATGCCGTTTGCCGCGATCTCGCGCTTAAGCGCTTCAACGATCTTAAGACTGTTGGACGAGGTACAACCTGTACCGCCACAGACAAGAACGTTTCTCTTGTAATCGCACTTTACGGATGCAAGCTTTTCAGCGTCGCGGAGAGCGATAGTCTGAAGAACCTGCTCGCGAAGAGTGTTAAGTTCTGCAACTGTTTTAATCATCAGTGCTTTTTCCTCCTAAATTAATTGTGTACCGCAAATCATTTATCGGCTCGCCGGAAAAGACCGAAATCAGCGCGGTTCTTAAATAATATTACTGATACTTTGCAAGAATAGTGTCAACATCTGCGCCCGTAAGACGGCCGTAGACTTCTTCGTTGACGGTAAGAACCGGTGCAAGTCCGCACGCGCCGATGCAACGGCAAGCGGTAAGACTGAATTTTCCGTCGGCAGTACACTCATCTGCTCCGATACCGAGCTTTTCAGCGAACTTATCAAATATGATACCTGCGCCCTTTACGTAGCAAGCAGTACCGAGACATATCGAGATGTTATACTCACCCTTGGGAGTAAGCGAGAACTGTGCGTAGAAGGTAGATACACCGAATACCTTTTCGATCGGAACATCCATTCCGTCGGCGATCATCTTCTGCACTTCATAAGGCAGGTAGCCGTAGATTCCCTGTGCTTCCTGCATTACAGCCATAAGCAGACTCTTATCGTGCTTGTTAGCGTTAATTACAGCTTCAAGCTTTGCTGCCTGCTCGGGCGTTCCGTTAAACGGATGATTACTGATTTTCTTTTGCACGTTAACTGAACCTCCATCGTTTTTTTAATGTGCTTCCGGCATAATTTTTTAATAATACGATATGAAAATAGCCATACTTATTCAGCATATCATCATATCTACATAAGTATAACACACTAAAAGAAAATAATCAATAGGTTTCACGAAAAAAACTGTTTTTTCGATAAAAAATTAGCGATTAAGTTTTAACTTTTTTACTGCATGTTGACTTCTTAAGAAAAATTTGCTAAAATATAATATATTTTAGATTTGAGGTAATGTATGCTTATTATCAAGCCAATAGAAGATAAAAACGAGCAGAAGGAGATAACTGCTCTCTGCGGAATTGAATACAAGCCCGAGCTGTTCTCATACAAGGCGCATAACGACGGTGAGCTTCTTGCTTGCGCACAGTTTGACATAAATGAAAAGGGCGCTGTTATCGACGCAATGCGCCAGGTGATTGGTACTGCCGAGGACTTTGAGGGAATGTTTATTCTCGGCCGCGCAGTCCTTAATTTTCTTGATCTTTGCGGCGTTGTTACCGCGTATTACCCTTCGCCGGCAAATGAGAGCGAGGCGCGCCTGGCAAGGGCGATCGGCTTCAAGGAAATTGACGGAGTTCTCACCGCTACCCTGACCGGAATGTTTGACGCCAAATGCGATGGACACTGTGAATAAACAAATGCTTCTGCCAAGCGAAATAGAGCTGTGCCTTTCCCTTCTTAATCAAAACGGCTACTCTGCATATGTGGTTGGAGGTGCTGTTCGAGATCATCTCATGGGCAGACAGATCAATGATTACGACGTTTGCACAGACGCGCTTCCAAATGAAGTAGAAGGCGTTTTTCACGATTACAGAGTAATTGAAACAGGCATTAAGCACGGAACGGTCACTGTCTTTTTTGGTCCTTCTTCGGTTGAGATCACTACCTTTCGCACCGACGGAAGCTACTCTGACGGCAGACATCCTGACAGCGTTGATTTCACGCGCGACATTGTAAAGGACCTCAGCAGACGCGATTTTACCGTAAATGCAATTGCTTATTCTCCTATCGAAGTATATATTGACCCGTTTTGCGGAATCGGCGACATAAGTTCTAAGGTCATCCGTTGCGTTGGCGATCCGACAAGGCGTTTTTCAGAGGATGCACTCCGTATTCTGCGCGCTTTACGCTTTTCTGCGACGCTCGGATTTACGATCAACAATGAAACCTCGAACGCAATCTTCACGTTGAAGCATAATCTGTCACTTGTCTCAAAAGAGCGCGTTAGAGACGAAATAAAAAAGCTGATATGCGGTAAAGATATGTTAAGAGTTATGAATGACTACCGCGATATTATGGCACTGATCATTCCGGATATTTCTGCAACCTTTGATTATAATCAGAATAATCCGCATCACGACTTCGATCTTTACACTCATATTGTTAAGACTGTAAGCAATCTCCCGTGTGATCCGACACTTCGATTCTCGGGTCTTCTTCACGATATTGCAAAGCCGATCACGGAATCGAAGGATAACAACGGCATCAGCCATTTCTACGCACACGCCCATCACAGCGCCGAAATGGCGGAGAAGATACTAAGGGACCTGCGTTTTTCAAATGTCGAAATTAAAAGAATCGTGACGCTAATCAGACATCACGACGGTGTTATTGAAGAAACAGAAAGCGCGGTTAGCAGAAAGCTGAGCAAGATAGGTAAGGATCTTTATTTTGATCTTCTTGATCTGCAAAGAGCCGACAACGCCTCGCAAAAGCTCGACCCCTCCCTGCGAAGCGAACACAATGAAGCTCTGCGCAAGATCGCAAGCGACATTCTTTCAAAAGAACCGTGCCTTTCCCTTTCCGATCTTGCTCTTAACGGTAACGACCTGATCGATATGGGCTATAAAGGCAAGGAAATAGGAAAAGCCCTCACGCTTCTGTTTAACGCCGTATTGAACGGCGAAGTAAAGAATACGAAAAAGGACTTATCCGAATATATCCGTATTAATTTCAAGAATTGAAGTCAAGACAAAGACGCTCTACCGTATAAGGACAAACAAAACCGTCCGCCACGCGAACGTGCTCCGGATGATCCTTATATCCCTTTAGCGAATCGACGCTATCAAATGTGCTGTCGAGCATCATATCGGCGTTTGAGGTTTCAAGTCTTCCGATTTCTATATTCATTGATAGGAGACCCGGAACTTTTCCGACAAGATCCTCAAGCTCTCGTTTAGCGTTAATCTTGACCTGTTCTTTTTCACTTACCGAAAGCTTATCGTCAAGCTTCCATAATATTACGTGTTTAACCAAATTATCACCGCCTTTTCTTAATTGTACCAGATTTTTGACGCTTTGTCACTATATTTTTATTTTTTAAGAGGAAAATTTAATGTCCACAATAAAAGAATTGCTTTCACGGTTGAAAGAAAGCTTAAAAACGCCTGACGGAAGAAAGGTTTTTTTCAAAAACTTACTGAAATTTCTTCCTGCGACTTCGTTGTTTATAGCATACATAATCCTGCTATGTACCGATAGCTACGACAACAAAACGTCCTGGTTATGACGGCACTCGTTGTCCTTCTCTTTGCCGTTCCTACTGTAAAGCTACTAAAGTGCCAAATACTAAAAAAGCTGTTTTCATTGGGCTTTATTTTCATTGCGCCGCCCTTCATATTTATGATTGTGGAGGCGCTTACGAGAAATTACTTCTGGGGACTGCCCGGAACGATGAAGATCACGTTCATTAACGTCATCTTTTACTACGTTCTTGCCTTTTTCGTTCTTGCCCTTACAACTCGAACTGACGTTGCAATTATAGTTACAGCATTGATCCCGTCGATCCTCGGTATTGCCAACAACCTGTCGATACAGGCAAGAGATATGCCGATATATCCATGGGACGTGCTTTCTGCAAAGACTGCAATGTCCGTCGTTGGGAATTATGAGATGAGCTTCTCGCCGGATTTCAAGTTCTGCATATTCTCACTTGTTGCGATTATCGTATTTGCAATTCAGTTAAATATGCGCTTCAAATTCAAAAAGCTTTGGATAGGAATATTCCCCGCCGTCGCTTCTTTTATGATGCTCTTTGGATACGTGTCGTATATTAACAATATCTTCAGCTCCGAGGAAACAGCGATCAAGCACGGATTCTATCCGTCAATGTTTGACGCTAAATATCTTTACAATTATAACGGAACTCCCGTCACCTTTATATACACCTTAGGACTGCTCGACATCGATCCGCCTAAGGGATATGATTCGGATAACATACGTGATCTGTATGATCAATATCAAAACGCGGCGAAGGATGACTACGAAAAGAAGGCGGATAACGTAAAGCCAAATATAATCGTAATAATGAACGAGGCGTTCTCGGACCTTTCAATACTCGGCGACATACCGACGAATAAGGATTATATGCCTTTCATTAATTCCCTCATCAAGGAAGAACGCGTAAAGCACGGGTACACTCTTGTTTCGGTAAAAGGCGGTAATACACCTAATTCCGAATACGAGTTTCTTACAGGCGGCTCTATGGCGTTCTTCCCTGCAGAAACGATCCCGTTTCAGCAGTATATTGACGGTCACACTTATTCAGTTGTCTCTCAACTCAACATGCTCGGTTACAGGACTGTAGGAATGCACAACTTCTACCGCAGCGGTTGGAAGAGGGATGAGGTTTACGATATGCTCGGATTTGATGAAAAATATTTTCTTGAGGATATGAAGCCGGTAAATGACGACGATTTGATACGTTGCTTCTTAAGCGACAGATCTATGTATAACAGAATCATCGATCTTTACGAGAACAACAGCGAAGACGAGCCGTTATTCCTTTTCGGAGTAACGATGCAAAATCATGGCGGTTACACAAACGATCTTAACGGCACGTTCGTCCCCGAAATTAAAACCCAATATGAGCAGAAGTTTTACTCAACAGACATTTTAGACAATTATCTGTCTTTGATCTACGAAACCGATAAAGCGTATGAGGAGCTTATAAACTATTTCTCAAAGGTAGACGAACCGACTGTTATAGTAATGTTTGGTGACCATCAGCCGTCCGACATCGTTACCCAGCCGATATATGCAAACAATGCAGTTACCGATCAGAAAACCTTGAAAGGACGCACCGAAAGATATAAGACACCGTACATTATCTGGTCAAACTACGATCTCAACTCCGAAGCGGAAGCGCCGTCAGACGTATCACTTAACTATCTTGGCGGAATCGTTATGGACATGGCAGGAATGCCGCTGACTCCCTTTCAAATGTGGCAAAAGGATCTTTTGAAGGAGCATCCGTCAGTAAACGCCTTTTCCTACACCGACGCATCGGGTACGCTTCATTCCGCATCGGGAATCCAAAACGTCCCCATGCTTAACACTCTTTCACAGATTCAGTACAACCTCTTGTTTGATAGGAAGCATACCGTCAAAGAATTCTTCCTTCCGGTGACGCCATGATACATCCGATAAAGCATTTTAGAACGATTACAAAACACCGTCACAAGGTGATAGCCAACTGCTTCAGGGCGGGCATCGGATTTCAGGGGCTATTTCACGATCTTTCAAAGTATTCTCCGTCTGAATTTTGGGCGGGAGCCAAACACTACAAAGGCACGAGAAGTCCTAACGAGGGCGAGCGAGAGCTACTCGGTTATTCACCTGCCTGGCTTCATCATAAGGGCAGAAACAAGCATCATTTTGAATATTGGAACGACTACAATCCTATAGCTCGCAAGGTGATGCCCGTTGAAATGCCAAAGAAATACCTTGTAGAAATGTTCTGTGACCGCGTTGCGGCGTCGAAAATATATCAAGGTAAAAATTATACAGACGATTTTCCACTGCAATATTTTTTGCGCGGAAAGGCAAGCCGTTTCATCCACGAAAAAACGTCCGAGAAACTCGAAGAGCTACTTACAATGCTCTCGGAAAAGGGTGAAAAGGAAACCTTCAAATATATAAAGAAATGGGTAAGAGAAAAGTAACTCTTACCCATTTCATTTATTTTGTTTTACTGTAGGCCTTAGCGGCATCAAGAGAGGTTATTTCCCCGTCGCCGTCAAGATCGCACGTGATTTTATCGAGAGGACCCGCAGACACGATCATACCGTTTGACTGCTTCATGATCGCTAAAACATCGTCATAAGTCACCTTGCCGTTGCGGTCTGCGTCACCGAGAATAATGACCGTTAAGGACTTATAAACTCCTACCGTGTCGACGATGGATATTTGACAGCCGGAATACAGAAGGTCGCTCTTACCGTTCATAAGAGTGCCGTTGTCATCGCGCACCTCAATATTTTCCTTCTTTGTCAAAAGCGATATAAGACCGTCTGCGGTCAGGTTGTCTGTATTTACGATAAAGTATTCACCGTCCACCTTGGCGTCAAAGCCGCTCGAAGGATAGAATCCGTCAGTTCCCGAGAACGGAACGATCTTTATCTCGATTGCCGAAGAAGCATTGACGTTCTGCGTTTCCGAATAGCGGATATTTAGCGTGATACCTTCATCGAAGGTATAGCTTCTGCCACTTTCCATAGCGACGTAATCTGCGCCGTTAAGTGAATACTCAACACCGCTTGAGGAAACAGTGATCGTACCGTAGCGTTGACGAAGCGTAGGTTGAATAACGGTGTAATCAACCGTATTTGTATTATTTCTGCGCCTTATCGTGAACGACTTAGCTTCGCTTTCGACAGCTTCATAAGCATCTGTAGCAGGCGCAAATGCCTTTACGTAATAAGTTCCTGCATTTACCGGCGCAGTGATCACATCTGTACAATCGGCATCGGCATAATACTTATACGTTACGGTTCCGTCACCGCTGTAAAGAGCGTAGGAAGCATTCGCGGGAGTTCCGTTATATGTAAAGTCGTTAATAACAGCTTCTATTTGAGCCGCATTTCTAAGTACAGTGTATTCAGCTTCAACGGTCTTTACAGTTGAGACTGCATTCTGACACATCTCGTTTCTATTGGTAACTATTGCATATACCTTGTAGTTTCCGTACCTGGAGAATCTTGGAACACAGGTGAATCCGTTTGCAAACGGCACTGGTTCTTCTCCGTTACACGAATAGTACCATACAACTGTAAGCGTACCTCCGTCATTAACAGACGCTGTCAGACCGATCTCCTTACCTAATGCACCAACGTAAATGCTCTCGCCCGTTGCTGTGAATATGACACTTGGCATCTCTGCATCCTTTGCGGCGCGAACAAGAGTAAGAACGTAAATCGCTCTAGCTCCGTTTTCTGCGGTTACCTCAATATAGACAGTCGCCTCGTTAGCCGCGAACGTAAAGGACTGCGGTGCCGTTATCTCGGTAAGCAGAGTCTCATCGGAATAATATCTTACTGTTGCTTTATCGTGAACAACACAGGAAAGATCAACACTCGCTGTCAAATAAGAAAGCTTGGCGTATGCTTCAGATCCATTTATCAAAGCATCAATAGACTTGAACGAATATATTGCGTTATCGGAGCTGATCGTTTCAAATCTGATAGCTTCTGTTGCGTCGGAGGTGATATACAGACCGTCATATGACGCTGCTTCAAGCTTCACATAGTAGATCTTGCCGGTCTCAAGTGAATTTAGAGTAATGGTGCTGTCTTCCGTTTCCTCAGTAACGCCGCCGCTGAAATCTGAGGATTCCGAAACAGTCAGAATATAGTAATCGGCATTATTTACCGTTTTCCACTCGAGGACAACAGTCTCGCTTGTAGAGCTTTTAATAACGAATTTCTCCGGCGTTGACAGCTTGGTAGCGTCGCCGACGAGGAACCTGTCAAAAGACACCTCCGTCTTATTTCCGACCTTATCTGTTATTACAAGCTTAGCGTAATAAACGCCGTCACCGAGTGTTACCTTGTGTCCTGATGCGACCTCTTGACTCACGCCGCCAGAATAGTCGGAATTCACCGAATATACAAGCGTTGTCTTATCGATTCCGCTTTGCTCATCCTTGACTTCACCGAAGGTGAAGGTAGCGGTTTCGCCGTCAACCTTGACATCAAGCGTTGTATCGTCAAGCATCGGCGGTATATTATCAATAATTGAAATTACAATATCCTTATCATATACGGTAACGTTTCCCGACGGATCCTTAACAGTTATAGTCTTCGCAGGAATCGTCTGATTTTCAAAGATCTCAAACGTATTGGTTCTTACGTAGCTGACACCGCCGTCAAAGGAATAATAGACTGTACCTGTATTATCCGACGCGTTGACCGTAATAGTTACGCTATCAGAAACGTAGTTTTCAGCCGAGATGGTGACATCCGTAATAGTAGGCGCAGTCTTGTCTTCCCAGATAGCGTACAGTATGGCGGACTCGTTCTTTGAATAGGTGTCACCCGGCTGATACTCAGGGGATGCCGCCATAGGATCAGTTGCCCAGCCGAGGAAGGTGTAGCCCAAGCGAGTTGGCGCCGTATCAGGAAGCTTTGCGTCCTGATTGTGCGCCTTACCCAAGGTAGTATAGTCGGCACTTCCGCCGAGAAGATTAAAGGTAACGTTATAAAGGTATCCACTCTGGTATACAGCATAATTCAGAGCGACCCAACCCGTTCCAATATTAGCCCAATTTCTTCCGTCAGAGGAGTTATAAACTACCTCCTTAACGGTTATGAGCGCATTATTGCTTAAGCTTGTGACCTTTGCGTAGGTCGTAGCAGGACCCTTACGAACTGTCAAGCTTGATGATACCTGAACCTTCCATATCTCACTTCCGTTATAGGAAGGAACTGATAAGATCAAAGAGGATTCATCAGTATTCATATACGGGTCGTAAGCTTTCGCCGAAACAGTGTACTTACCGCTTCCGTCAAGGGAGTTTATCGGTATTTCTGCCGTAAAGACATCACCTTCTGAAGCAGCGTCAAAGCTAACTTCAAATCCGATTTCATTCTTAAGGATAAATGAAAGCCGCTGAATCTTCACATTATCAGTTGCCTTAACGGATAATGTTATTGCACTTTCAGTCATTGAAATCAGCTTGATCTCCTCTACAAGGGGGGGCTGTTTATCAGAAGCAGACTTGTCAATAACAAATTCAGATCTGTATACTGAATACGTTTTGGTCTCCGCATCAGCACCCGGAAAATATGCCTTCTCAGTAACAAAAATCTCGTATATGTATTCACCGTCGTTAAGACCTTCAATACCGAAGCCATCGGCGAAAACATTGTTGATCTCAAAGGTGTCTGAATCAACGCTTGTCTCGTAGGTCGCTACGATTCCGTTTTCATTTCTTATCTCTGCTTTAACGCTCTTGATAACGTTTGAAACTGAGACCGTACCCGAGAAGTATATATCGTGATAAGTTCCGTACGTGCCGTTAGGCGAGGACTTGTCCTCATATTCAGCGCCAAAAATATATGACGAGAATCCGACGTCGCTCTCGGGAATCCACTTATCAAGCGAATTTTCCGAAACAAGATACCAGAGCTTTCCGTAAGCGTCGTAATAATATGCGTAAACAGTTATTTCCTTACCAAACGCAACTGTCTCCTCCTGAGCAGACGAAATTAATGGCTGAGAGTAAATGCGCGCGCCATCGGATCTAATGCTCTTAATAGTTGCGCCAAGCTCATTTTCGCCGTAATCGCCGAAATAACCGCCCGTGAATACGTGCTCACTGCCGCTTAAGGAAGTGTAATACTTCGCAAGATGATCGCCATAGCGTTTGCTATATTTAATGACTCCGTTTCTGAATGCAAAATGCGGAACGTAAAGCGGATTATCTATGTATTTATCAAAGATGTGTATATCTGTGCTAGTCGAGTTCTGATCGTAAGGATATGCCTGTATGTGAAGATGTACGCCTGTAGAATTACCCGTGTTGCCCATCTTTCCGATCACGTCGCCTGCGCTTATCTTTCCGTATTTGCAGGTCACCGTTTTAAGATGTGCGTATATAATACAAACGTTGCCGCTTCTTACTATAACGTAGTTACCCCAGCCGGAGCCACGGTTATCTTCCTCGTCATACGACTTCTGAATGTAAAGGACTTCGCCGCTTGTAGCGGATATAACGTCAAGACGTGTTGATCCGGTATAGCCGTTATTTCCAATATCGACTGCTTGTCCCTTGCCGTGTTCGTTTCCGCTGTAATAGTAATCAAGTCCCGTTATAACGTAGCTTCCCGGAACAGGCCAGAGCCACGGAAGGTCGTATTCTTCATCCTCCGAAGCGGAATTTATATATATTGGCAACGCGCAGATAAGCATACTGAAAACAAGTATGACTGATATAAATCTGCTCATTACTCCCTTTTTGCTTTCGTTTGTTGACATATAAACCTCACTACAAACTATAGATATATATATTTTATTATATATTGTCGAAAAAAGTCAAGAGAAAAGATGTTAATATACACATGAAGACTACAAATCGTCATCTTTAACAAAAAGGTGACGTCTTTTATGTTAAAAACAACAAAAGCTCGGTTACCCGAGCTTTTATATGTCTATTTCTTTTTTGCCGTTTTGCGTTAAGATG
The DNA here is from genome assembly GCA_017621655.1 of Clostridia bacterium. Taxonomy (GTDB): domain Bacteria; phylum Bacillota; class Clostridia; order Oscillospirales; family CAG-272; genus Colimorpha_A. Next base: position 43,132 of record JAGASS010000051.1, read on the forward strand.
ATCCTTGATCTGAAGCCACATTGTTTTGCGAGGTCACGAGCGATATCGAAGCCGTAGCAGAGATTTTTAGCATCGTGACTGTCGGAATTAAAAATTATGCTGCCGCCCTTTTCCTTGATATACTTAAGGACGTCGGGCGACGGGTACGGAACCCTTCTGTGTCCGCGTGACATCGCGCCTGTATTGATCTCAAACGGAACGTTATGGATAAGTAAAGCGTCAAGAGCATCGGTACATGCGCTAACGTAGCGACGGCATTTCGTATCGAACGCAATTCCCTTTTCGGCGAATTTGTTGATAAGATCGAAGTGACCGATTATATCGGCTTTGACGTTATCAAAAAGCTTTCCAAGCGTTGAAAAATACGCTTCGCAATAGCTCATTTCGTCGCCTTTGTAGAGGTTATCAATTATCCCTCTCGTTATAGCAGGAGTATGGTCAACATCGTAAAGCTTCTCTCCGTCAGTTACAAAATGGACCGAGCCGATAACGTAATCGAAATCCGATTCATCGTCAGAGCTGTAATAGTCCTTTTCAAGACCGCAAAGAACTGTGATTTTATCAGCGTATTCCTTCTTAAGAGAATTCACTTCACCGATATAGCTCTTCGTTCCTTCTCTTGTCATACAGTAGAGGGAGGTGTCGATAGAAGAATGTCCCGAGAAGCCGATAATATCCATACCGAGACTGATAGCCGATTCAACGTTCTCACGTAACGAGCTTTTTCCGTCGCAATAGGTTGAATGGACGTGATAATCGCAGAGCATCAGTTTGTCATCTTCTCCTGCTTTACTTTTTTGTCGATAACGTGGCGCGAGGCAAGCTCGTTATGAATATCGTCAAGGGAAATTCCCATTTCGATCATAAGGACCATAACGTGATAAGTAAGGTCAGCAATCTCATAGATAGTTTCCTTTTTATCGTCTGCCTTACCGGCGATTATTACCTCGGTGCATTCCTCTCCGACCTTTTTAAGGATCTTATCAATTCCCTTTTCGAAGAGATACGTGGTATAAGAACCCTCTTTCTTCTCGGTCTTTCTTCCCTTGATGAGTTCCATTAAGGAATTAAGCGAAAACGCTTCGGGGGCGTCGTCAATAAGCGAATCGTTAAAGCAGGAGTCGGTTCCAAGATGACAAGCGGGGCCGTCCTTACGAACGGTTACAACAAGCGCATCCTTGTCGCAATCCGCCTTTATATCAACGATATGCTGATAATTTCCGCTTGTCTCACCCTTGAGCCAAAGCTCCTGGCGGCTGCGGCTGTAGAAGCAGGTAAGCTTCTTTTCAAGGGAAATTTCAAGACTTTCCTTGTTCATATAAGCAAGAGTCAAAACCTTGCCTGTTTCCTCGTCAACTACTATTGCAGGGATCAATCCCTTTTCGTCAAATTTAAGTTCTTCGATCTTAACCACGGTTATATCCTCACATTAATATCATTATTTTTCAGCAGTTCCTTTAGGTCCGAGATCTTTACCTCACCGAAGTGGAAGATCGACGCCGCAAGCCCTGCGTCTATATCGGGAATTTCCTTAAAAAGCGTTACGAAATCCTGCGCTGATCCCGCACCGCCCGATGCTATAACGGGAACGGTTGCAAAATCGCACACGGCTTTAAGCATTTCAATATCGAAGCCGCGCTTGACACCGTCCGTATCTATTGAGTTTACGACGATCTCACCTGCGCCGTTGTCAATGCAGTGCTTTATCCAGGACATTGCTTCCATGCCTGTGTCTTCTCTGCCGCCTTTCGCGAAAACACGGAATTCGTTACCGACACGCTTTATGTCACAAGACAAGACAACGCACTGGCTTCCGTACCTTTTCGCGCCCTCGTAAACGATATTCGGATTCTTGATCGCGCCCGAATTGACGCTTACCTTATCTGCGCCGCAGGAAAGCACTCTTTCAAAATCAGACAGCGTGTTGATCCCACCGCCGACAGTAAACGGAATAAATACGTTTTTCGCCGTTTCCTTCAGAATATCTGTAAACAGCGCACGTCCGTCCGACGAAGCTGTTATATCATAAAATACAAGCTCGTCAGCACCTGCTTTGCTGTAATATTCAGCGAGAGTAACGGGAGAGGATACGTCGTTAAGCCCCTCGAAGTTAACTCCCTTTACCACGCGCCCGTTCTTAACGTCGAGGCACGGAATAATTCTCTTTGTTATCATTTTGATACCCTTATCGCTTCGCTTAAGTCAATAGCACCCGTATAGTATGCCTTGCCGATTATCGCACCGAACATACCTATTTCATTCAGTGCGGTAATATCGTCAAGCGTTGAAACACCGCCTGACGCGATTATATTCATCTTATAGTTTTCGGTAAGATACTTATAAAGGTCTCTGTTGGTTCCCCTCATCGCTCCGTCGCGGCTTATGTCGGTACAGATAACGCGTGAAATCGAGTGTACCGAAAGCATTTCGAACATTTCGTCAGCCGTAATTTGCGACTTTTCGGTCCAGCCCTTTATCGCAACGAATCCGTCCTTAATATCGACGCCGACTGCAATTTTGTCCTTATATCTGAACGCCATTTCGGAGAGGAACTCTTCATTTGTAACGGCGATCGTTCCGAGGATCACCTTATCAACGCCGAGATCAACGTATTTCTTTACCATATCTTCACTTCGTATTCCGCCGCCTATCTCAACCTTAAGAGATGTGTTCTCAATAATACACTTAACGGTATCGTAAGCGTGAACGAGACCGTCCTTTGCGCCCTCGAGATCAACAATATGTATATATTCCGCGCCTGCCGTTTCAAACTTTTTTGCTATATCAAGCGGATCGTCGGAATAAACGGTCATCTCGTCGTATCTGCCTTTATAAAGGCGAACGACCTTTCCGTCGTATAGGTCTATTGCAGGAAAAATTTTCATCAGTCAAGAAATCCTTTGAGTATTTTAAGTCCAACGTCACCGCTTTTTTCGGGGTGGAACTGACATCCGTAAACGTTATCACGCGCGACCGCCGCCGTTATCTCTGCACCGTATTCAGTTGTAGCAATAAGCGAATCGCTGCAGTCAACTGCGTGGTATGAATGGACGAAATAAACGTGATCGCCGTTATTTATATACTTAAAAAGCTTATTCTGCTTCTTAATATCAAGCGCGTTCCAGCCGATCTGCGGAAGCTTAAGACCGTCGGCGATCTCGTCGCGCATCGTTTTAACGTGACCCTTAAGAAGACCGAGTCCCTCGTTATGACCGAATTCCGTACCGTATTCAAAGAGAAGCTGCATTCCGAGACAGATTCCGAGAAGCGGCTTTCCGTCCGATACGACCTCACGAACGATCTTATCAAGCCCTGTATTCTTTATCTTTTCTGCCGCCTCGCCGTAGGCACCAACGCCCGGTAGAATTACTCTTTCCGCGCTTTTAATGATCGACGGATCACCTGTTACGACGGTATCAGCGCCGATCTTCAAAAAAGACTGGTGAAGCGAGAAAAGATTACCAACGCCGTAATCTATTATTGCTATCATAAGGTGCCTTTCGTCGACGGGATCTCGTCCTTGCGCGACTCATCTACCTTAACAGCGCATTTTAGTGAGCGAGCAAACGACTTGAACGCCGCTTCTGCGATGTGGTGCGAGTTGTCTCCTGCCATCTTCTTCACGTGAAGGGTCATATTCGCGTTTCTGACAAGCGCGGCAAAGAATTCCTTTACAAGCTCGGTGTCAAAAGTGCCGATCTTCTCAGTCGGGAAATCGCAGTCAAATACGAGCGTGCTTCTGCCCGAAATATCAAGCGCAGTAAGGACAAGCGATTCGTCCATAGGAAGAATGAAATAGCCGTAACGCGTAATGCCGCGGCAGTCGCCTAGGGCTTCCGAAATTGCTTTTCCGAGACAGATTCCAATGTCCTCAACGGTGTGATGATCATCAACCTGAGTGTCACCCTTGCACTTTACGGTCATATCAAAGCCGCCGTGTGAAGCAAATAGCGTCAGCATATGATCAAGAAAACCGCAACCTGTATCGATCTCGCTTTTTCCCTTGCCGTCAAGCTCGAGCGTCAGATAAATATCCGTTTCCTTTGTCGTTCTTTTAATTTCGTAATTTCTCATTTTAGTTTCCTACCATTATTTCTTTTATAGCGGTTATAAATGCTTCCATTTCGGTTTCGGAACCGATAGTTATTCTGATATAATCGGAGATACGATCCTTATTAAAATGCCGTATAAGTATTCCCTTTTCCTTAAGCTTCGAATACAGGTCTTGTCCGCTCATTTCAGGAGCTTTTGCAAATATGAAATTCGCCTTGCTGGGAATAACGTCAAATCCGAGTGCGACAAGCTCGTTTGTCGTCTTTTCTCTCGTCTTGGCAATTCTCTGACAGTTATTCATAAAATAGTCGTCAGAATCTATAGCCGCGGCACCGACCTTTAAGGTAAGACGGTTTACGTTATAGGGATTCGTCGAAAACTTGATCCTGTTCAGGTCATCAATAATTTCCTTTGATGCTATTGCAAATCCGAGACGCGCACCTGCCAGAGCACGGGATTTTGAGTAGGTTCTGACGATAAGCAGATTGTCGTATTTATTCAGGAGCGGCAAACAGCTTTCAGCGCCGAAATCAACGTAAGCTTCATCAACTACAACCACGTTATTCGGGTTGCTTTTAAGTATCTTCTCTATAGCAGATACAGGAAGAGTAAGTCCCGTAGGCGCGTTAGGATTTGCTATAACGACCGTTGAGTTGATACCGCAGTAGTTATCGACGTTGATCGAAAAATCGTCTTCAAGAGGGATTATATTGGCGTCGGAGTGATACAGGTCTGCAAATACCTTGTAAAAACCGTAGGTTATATCAGCAAAAGCTACCTTTTTTCCGTCCGAGCAGTACGCCATAAATGCAAAGTTCAATATGTCGTCAGAGCCGTTAGAAAGATAAATATTGTCGTAACCGACATCGTAACGGTCTGCAAGCTTCTGACGAAGAATGCGGCATTCGGGATCGGAATAGAGACGAAGGTCTGCAATATCGCTGTCATTCACCGAAGCGATAACTTCGGGAGATGGCGGATATGGCGACTCATTAGTATTCAGCTTTATATATTTTCTGTCCTGCGGCTGTTCACCCGGAACGTACGCTTCAAGAGAAGCATATTTTTCATCCAAAAAACGGCTCATTGTTTATCTCACTTAAAATTTTTCAAATCTTGCTCTTGCACTTCTTGCGTGCGCCGAAAGTCCTTCCTTTTCGGCAAATGCCGCAACCTTTTTATATACGGCATTAAGAGCGTCCTTTGTATAGTAAATGTACTGCGATTTCTTTACGAAATCATCGACCGACAGCGGACTAGAAAAGCGTGCGGTACCGCTTGTCGGAAGCGTGTGGTTAGGTCCTGCGAAGTAGTCACCAAGCGCCTCGGGGCAGTATCTGCCGAGGAAGACGGAACCTGCGTTCTTGACCTTTCCAAGATAGGAAAACGGCTCGTCGACCGAAAGCTCAAGATGCTCGGGAGCTATCTCGTCGGCTATCTCAATTGCAACGTCGATTCTCGACGTTACGATTATAAGGCCGTTATTATCAATTGACGTTCTTGCTATTTCTTCTCGAGGAAGAAGCGCGATCTGTCTTTCAAGCTCATTTGAGACGTTATTTGCAAGCTCCTCGCTGTCAGTAACAAGAACAGCTGATGCGTTCTTATCGTGCTCTGCCTGTGAAAGAAGATCAGCGGCAATTATTCTTGCGTCGCTCTTTCCGTCGGCTACAATAAGTATTTCGGAAGGACCTGCGATCATATCGATGTCGACTCGTCCGTATACCTGACGCTTCGCTTCGGCAACGTACATATTACCCGGTCCTGCAATCTTATCGACTCGCGGAACAGTCTCCGTTCCGTAAGCAAGAGCAGCAACCGCCTGCGCGCCACCAACTTTGAATATCTTATCAACGCCTGCTATATAAGCAGCCGCCAAAATTGCAGGATTAACTTTTCCCTCTTTATCGGGCGGCGTAACGATCACAATCTCCTTACAACCGGCGACCTTTGCGGGAATTGCGTCCATAAGAACCGTTGACGGATATGCCGCCGTACCACCGGGGACGTATAGACCGACCTTTTCAAGCGGTATTACTCTCTGCCCGACAACGGAACCGTTATCGTTCGTCTGAATAAAGCCCTCTTTGACCTGTCTCTTATGAAAGACTCGGATATTCTCTGCAGCTTCCTTGAGTATCTCAACAAACTCCAGCTCGATTTGCTCAAAAGCATTTTCAATCTCTTCTTTTGTTACGGCTAAAGAAGTGAGCTTACATTTATCAAACTTCTCACAGTATTCAAAAAGCGCTTCGTCTCCGCGAGTAGCAACGTCGTTTATAATTCCCGAAACTATTTCGGTTACGTTAGCGGGAGCGCTTGACGAAAATGCGTCATCGCGCTTTAAGGTATCTTGCTTTAATATCTTAATCATTTCTTACTCCTTAGATGCAATTACCTTTGCTACTGCATCCTTAAGTGCTGTAATTTCTGAGTTCTTGAATCTATACGACGTCTGATTGGAGATAAGACGCGCGCTGATCCTCATGATTTCGGTTATAACCTCAAGATCGTTTTCCTTAAGAGTCGTACCCGTCTCAACTATGTCAACAATTACGTCGGACAGACCGAGTATCGGCGCGATCTCGATCGAACCGTTAAGCTCGATTATGTCAATATCACGCGACTGTGACGCGTAATATTTCGATGCGATATTCTTGAATTTCGTAGCCGCACGAAGCGTTCTGTTGGGATCGTCCTTAAAGGTCTTAGGTGCCGCAACTGCCATACGGCATTTGCCCATATTAAGATCGAGAAGCTCGTATACCTCGGGCGAATACTCTTCGATAATATCCTTACCTGCGACACCTATATCGGCAGCGCCTCTTTCAACGTAAATAGCAACGTCTGACGGCTTTACCCAAAAGTACCGAACGCCCTTCTTTTCGTTTTCAAAAATGAGCTTTCTGCTATTTGAAAGAACCGACGGACATTCGTATCCCGCTTCTTCAAATATCTTATAGACCTTTTCACCAAGCCGTCCCTTAGGGAGCGCTATATTAAGCATTTTCGTCCTCCGTTACGCCGTTCTGCGTGATGTAAAATACCTTTCTAAAACCTGACGACTTCTCTTTATCAGAGGTGATCTCAACAGAATAACCGTTTTTGCGGATACCGTCAGCTGCATTCATTATCTCGGAAGGAGACATGTTTTCGTCATATACAAGCAGAGCGTTATCATCACCGTAATTGACCTTAGCAAGATCCTGAAGACGGTCAAGAGCTACCGCAAAGCCAAGCGCGCCGCAGTTGCGTCCCATCTTCTTAACGAGATCGTCGTATCTGCCGCCGAAGAGGATTCCCTCGGGGACGCAGTCGATATATCCGCGGAAGATAAGTGAACGGTAATAATTCATATCGTTCACGACGGAAAGATCGATTCCGATATTTTCCTTATATCCGAGAGAATTGAGCGCAGTTATGATCTCTGTCAGCTCGTTAAGTCCTTCACAAGCTGAAAGATACGGAATTTCCTTAAGAGATGCGATAACGTCAAGAGCGTTACCGTTAAGAGAGACCGCATAAGCAAGCGCCTCAAAACGCTTAATATCCAGATCATTTACCGTAGCTATCTCAATAATTCCGCCCGCATTTTTTCTCTTGATGCAGGTGAACAGCTCGTCCTTGATCTCACCGGCAATATCGTCTCCGATCAAAGATGAAAGAACGCCGATATGCGATATATCAAGACGGTATGAGCATTCAGTCGCAGACAGACTCTTGAGAGCAAGGAGAAGCACCTCAACGGTCTCAACCGTTCCGATATTTCCGATGCACTCGATGCCGCTTTGGAGCATTTCCTTGAAGCTTCCGCCGCGAGCATTACGACGGTAAACATTTTCTCTGTAATGGACCTTTTGAGTACCAACGCTTCCTTTCGAATTTTTGACTATCGAAAGAGTCACGTCGGGCTTTAGAGCCATCAGCTTTCCGTTTACGTCGGTAAAGGTAAGCACGCCTCCGTCACCTAGAAAATCAATATTTGATGAATAAAGCTCGTATTCCTCGAACTTACTCATTTTATACGGACGGTATCCGTAGCTTTCATATATGGCGCGAAGCGAAAGTGCCATTCTTTCGTCGGCGCGAAAGCTTTTTAGGTCAATGGTTATATTCATATCTTACTTTCCGATCTTTTTCAAAACATTAACATAGCCGCTATCCTCATCATCGAGGCACTTAACAACACGGCTTATAGTGGCAGAGCTGACGCCTGTCTTTGATGTAATATCAACGTATTTTTCGTCGTTAAAGAGCATTTGCGCCACAGTCAGACGCTGTGTCATATCATTGATCTCCTTGCGAGTACAGAGGTCGTCAAAGAATCTTCTGCACTCATCTATATCCTTGAGCGACAGTATCGCCTCAAAAAGAATATCTATTTCTTCGTTTCTGATTTTCTTCATTTAAACTCCTAAAAACAAGATGCCAACATTTTACCATAGTAAAGCGGTAAAGTCAATAGTTTTTTGAAAAATATTAATGTGCAAATTGGCTTTCGAAAAGCTCGGCGTAGAATCCGCCCTTTTCGATGAGGGACGCGTGACTTCCCTGCTCTATAATGTTGCCGTCTTTCATTACCAAAATGAGGTCAACTTCCTTGATAGTAGACAGACGGTGTGCAACGACAAACGACGTTCTTCCGTCCATAAGATCCTTCATTGCTCTCTGTACGCGAAGCTCGGTTCTCGTATCAATAGACGACGTTGCTTCGTCAAGAATCAATATCGGCGGATCTGAGATCATCGCACGTGCAATACAAAGAAGCTGCTTCTGTCCGCCCGAAAGCTCACCGCCGTTTTCTTCTATAACGGTATCATAGCCGTTTTCCATTCTCGAAATGAAGCCGTGACAATGAACTCGCTTTGCGGCATTTATCATTTCCTCATCTGTCGCGTCGGGGCGTCCAAGCTTGAGGTTCTCACGAACAGTTCCTGCCTTAAGCCATGTTTCCTGAAGAACCATTCCGTAGTTTTTACGAAGAGATTTGCGCGTGATCTCTCTTATGTCGTGTCCATCTACCTTGATCGAGCCACTTTTCACATCGTAAAAGCGCATAAGAAGATTTATAAAGGTAGTTTTACCGCAACCGGTCGGTCCGACGATTGCAACCTTCATACCTCTTTTTACGTCTACGCTGAAATCTGTGATAAGCGGATTCTCGGGATCATAGGAGAATGCTACGCTTTGCGCCTCAATATTTCCCTTTACTTTTTCAAGCACTACCGCGTTTTGAGCATCGGGTATCTCATCTTTAGCCGACATAAATTCAAAGAACCTGTCAGCACAGGCAAGCGCGTTCTGTAGCTCCGCATAGACGCCCGATATTTCGTTAAACGGCTTTGTGTATTGATTTACGTACTGTAAAAAAGTTGACAGCTCACCAACAGTTATCAGGATCGCGCTGAATCCGAAAATACCAGCGGCAAAGAGAGAGCCGGCGCACGCTACTGCGGCGTAAACTACCGAGTTTACAAAACGCGTCGTCGGATTGACGAGCGACGAGAAGAAAGTAGCGTTGAGTGCGCTCTTTTCAAGACGGCGGTTAATTTCCGTGAAGTTCTCGGACACATCCTCTTCACGGTTAAACGCCTTGACGGTCTTAATGTTTTCTACGGTCTCGTTTATATAATCGGTCTGCTCGCCGCGTGTTTTCGCCTGCTGTGCGAAGAACTTCTGTGTACGCTTCGTAATAAATGATGCAATAAATAGCGAAAGCGGCGTTAAAAGGAAGACGACGACCGCAATTATCGGGTTGAGAACAAGCATAAATACAAGTGTCGCAATAATTGTCATAACACCTGTAAAAAGCTGTGTAAAGCCCATAAGCATACCGTCAGAGAACTGTTCAACATCGGCAATAATTCGGCTTACCGTGTCGCCAACGGGGTGCTTATCGAGATACGATATTGGCAGACGCTGAATTTTTGCAAAAGCGTCGTTACGCATATCGCGGATAACGTTAAAAGTAATTCTGTTGTTGATCACGCTCATCAGCCACTGAGCTATACCGCCGACAGCCGCCACGAGGACGGTAATACCAAGAAGCTTAGCAACCTTATCGGCAAAAAGCGTCCCTTCGATCATCAGGTCAATAGCGTTACCTATGATAATAGGAATAATCAGCGATGAGGCAACGTATACCGTTGCAAGAAGGAGCGTAAGAATAATTAGAAGCTTATAACGCTTTACGTAGGAAAGCGAGCGCTTAAGTGATGAAGCCGAAATTTTCTTTTTCATATCTACCACCTCACGCATTCTTCGTCTGCGATTCACAGATCTCACGGTAAAGGTCATTATTTTCATAAAGCTCGTCGTGCTTGCCAATACCGACGATCTCGCCCTCGTCAAGAACGAGTATCTTGTCGGCATCCTTGATAGTAGTAAACCTCTGCGAGACAATAAAGACCGCCGGTTTATAATCAAGTGACGCGATATTTCTTCTTAGCTTAAGATCGGTAAGATAATCAAGTGCCGATGAGCTATCGTCAAGGATCAGTATTTCAGGACGCTTCACTATCGCACGGGCAAGTGTAAGCCGCTGCTTCTGACCGCCCGAGAGATTTCTTCCGTACTGCTCGACGGGGCTGTCTATTCCTTTTTCAAGCTTATTTACAAACTCGGAAGCAACGGCACAGTCGAGCGCTTCTTTAATCTCCTCGTCCGTCGCGTTTTCGTTACCGAAGAGAATGTTGCTCTTTATAGTACCTGCAAAGAGCTCGGATTTCTGCGGAACGATTCCGATAACTAAAAGAATTTCAGATTCCGACATTCCCTTAACGTCGTTGCCTTTAAGGAAGACCGTGCCATTTGTTGTATCGTAAAAACGACAAAGAAGATTAATTAGCGTCGATTTACCCGAGCCGGTACCGCCGATGATTCCGACGGTCTCGCCCTTTTCTGCCGTGAAACTAACTTTTTTAAGCGCATAATCTCCGCCATCCGAATACTTGAATGCTACGTCTCTGAACTCTACGAGCGAATCAGATACTTCATTATTCGGCTCTCTCTTAACGACTGAGGGCTGAATATCAAGTATTGTCTGAACGCGTTTACCGCAGGCAACGGCTTTTGTCATCGTAATGATCATATTCGCAAGTTTAATAAGCTCAACGAGTATTTGCGACATATAGTTGTAAAGCGCTATAACAGCCGCTTGCGAAAGAAGACCGATCTCAACGCGGAGTCCGCCCTTGTAAATGAGAAGTGCAATTGCGATGTTTATAATGACGAAGGTCAGTGGATTAGTAAGAGACGAGATCTTGCCTACGAATTTCTGCGCCTTGTTAAGCTCGCCGTTCTTTTCATTGAAGGAGGAGATCTCGTCGTCCTCTTTAACCAGTGCGCGAAGCATACGAGCGCCGTTAAGATTCTCTCTTGTTTTTGAGGTAACTCTGTCCAGACGCGACTGCACCTTCTTATACAGAGGAATTGTTATCAGCAGTACAGCGAACACAACAACTGCAAGAGCCGGGATCGCAAGCAGGAATACAGTTGACGCCTCGGGGCTGACTGTAAACGCCATAATTGCCGCGCCGAATACGATAAACGGAGAACGAAGGAAGAGACGCAGGGCAAGATTTACGCCCGTCTGTACCTGATTCATATCGCTTGTTAAACGGTTGATAAGCGTTGACTTTCCAAGCTTATCTATATCTCTGTATGAGAGCTTCTGAATATGGCTGAAAAGCTTTTCTCTTACGCGCGCTGTAAAGCCGACTGCCGCTTTAGCGGAGAAAAACTGCGCAGTTATCGAAAGAGCCAGACCGACAAGTCCCATGCCTACAAGAAGAATGGACGACCATACTATATAACCGGTATCACCCTTTTCGATGCCGTTATTTATCATATTAAGGACAACGTACGGAATGAACAGTTCAATAAGTGCTTCCATGAGCTTAAGAAGCGGTCCGAGTACGCATTCTTTACCGTATCCCTTCATATTTTTCAGCAATTTAAGCATAATTAACTCCTAATTATGATTTTAACCCTGTTATTATATCATATTAAGAGTAAAAATGGAAGTGGAAATAAAAAATAAACCGCAAAAATGCGGTTTATTTTTGGAATTATCAGTACATTCCGCCCATTCCGCCGCCCATAGGTGCGGGAGCAGGAGTTTCCTCCTTGATATCGACAACGACTGCCTCGGTCGTGAGTACGATGGAAGCGATAGAGGAAGCGTTCTGAAGAGCCGAACGGGTAACCTTTGTCGGGTCCACGATACCCGTCTTGACCATATCGACGTACTTCTCGGTTGCAGCGTTGAATCCGTAACCGACCTTCTTGCTCTTAAGAATGGTATCAACGATAACGGATCCCTCGTAGCCGCTGTTTTCAGCGATCTGACGAACAGGTGCTTCAAGCGCCTTAAGAACGATCTTAGCACCGGTCTTTTCATCACCGTCAAGAGTGTTGACGAGCTTGCTTACGTCGGGAATTACGTTAAGGAGTGCAACGCCGCCTCCGGCTACGATTCCCTCTTCAACTGCCGCCTTGGTAGCGTTGAGAGCGTCCTCAATGCGGAGCTTCTTCTCCTTCATTTCGGGCTCGGTTGCAGCACCGACCTTGATAACTGCTACGCCGCCTGCAAGCTTCGCAAGACGCTCGTGGAGCTTCTCACGGTCAAATTCGGAGGTTGTAGTCTCGATACTGCTCTTGATCTGAGCAACTCTGCTCTTGATCTCATCTTGATCACCCATACCGCCAACGATAATTGTATTTTCCTTATTGATCTTGACCTGACGTGCACGGCCGAGCTGACCGATAGAGGTCTCCTTAAGATCAAGTCCAAGCTCCTCGGAGATAACCTCACCGCCTGTAAGAACAGCGATATCGCGGAGCATATCCTTTCTTCTTTCGCCAAAACCGGGTGCCTTAACGCCTACGCAGACGAAGGTTCCCTTAAGCTTGTTAAGAATAATGGTAGTAAGTGCTTCACCCTCGATGTCCTCAGCAACGATAACGAGCTTCTTACCGGACTGAAGGATCTGCTCAAGAAGAGGAAGGATATCCTGGATATTGGAGATCTTCTTGTCGGTAATAAGAATGAGAGCATCGTCAATAACGGCTTCCATTTTCTCGGTATCGGTTACCATATAGGGAGAGATATATCCGCGGTCGAACTGCATACCTTCAACTACTTCGCAGTAGGTCTCAGCAGACTTCGACTCCTCAACGGTGATAACACCGTCAGAGGATACCTTTTCCATAGCGTCAGCAATGAGAGTACCGATAACTGCGTCGTCTGCAGAAACAGTACCTACTCTTGCGATATCATCAGTTCCCTCAACGGGCTTCGAAATAGCCGCAAGCTTCTTTACTGCAACGTCAACTGCCTTCTGAATACCGCGGCGAAGAACCATCGGGTTAGCGCCTGCAGTTACGTTCTTCATGCCCTCGTGAATGAGCGCCTGAGCAAGGATCGTAGCGGTAGTAGTACCGTCACCTGCAGCGTCGTTAGTCTTTATAGAAACTTCCTTAATAAGCTGTGCGCCTGTGTTTTCCATCGGATCGGGAAGTTCAATTTCCTTTGCGATAGTTACACCGTCATTAATGATCATGGGCGCGCCGAACTTCTTTTCAAGAACTACGTTTCTTCCCTTCGGTCCGAGAGTGATCTTTACAGTATCAGCAAGCTTATCGATTCCGCGAAGAAGCGCCGCTCTTGCGTCTGCGCCGTATGAAATATCCTTTGCCATCGTTATATTCCTCCTTAGTCCTCAACAACTGCGAGAATGTCGCTCTGTTTTACAATAGTATATTCCTGACCGTCGCACTTTACATCGGTTCCGGAATATTTGCTCGTGATAACCTTATCGCCAACCTTAACGGTCATAACGACTTCCTTGCCGTCAACGATTCCGCCGGGGCCGACTGCGATTACCTCACAGATCTGCGGCTTTTCCTTTGCAGCGCCTGCAAGAAGGATTCCGCTTTTAGTTGTTTCCTCTGCTTCGACCGATTTAACTACAACACGGTCAAATAGCGGTTTGATAGTCATAATTATTTCCTCCGAAAAGATATATTTTAGCACTCAAGGGTTGTGAGTGCTAACGCACAATGATGATTATAATAGCGGCTATATAAAATTTCAAGTATTTTCCGCTTATGTTTACATTTCTTTTACATTTTATGAAAAGAAACGGGCTTTACGTTACTTAACGAAGTCAAATTCGAAGTCGTACATACGGACTGTATCGCCGTCAGTTACGCCTGCTTCCTCGAGCTTTTCGATTATTCCGTTCATGCGAAGCATTCTCTGGAAGTAGTTAAGAGAATCTCTGTCCTCGAAATTGACTCGTCCGACAAGACGCCAGAGCCATTCGGATTCGCAAACGTAGACCTTGCCGTCCTTGTATATTTCAAGCTCGTCGAATTCGTCGTCATCATCTTCGGCTTCGATATAGTCCGGCTCGAATATCGTAAGCGGCGGCAGTTCGTTAAGCATACGCGAAACGTGCTTGATAAGCTCTTTAACGTTCTCTCCCGTCAGGGCGGAAATAAAGAAGAGCGTAAGCCCCTTCTCCTTGCAGTATGCTTCAAGATCACTTACGTGCTCGTTATATTCGGAAAGCGAAGAATCGTATTTGTTGCCTACGATAATTTGCGGACGTGTGGCAAGCTCGGGGCTGTACTGCTCAAGCTCGCGGTTGATAAGCTCAATATCCTCTCTCGGATCGCGCTCGCAGTCGGCATCAATGTCGACAAGATGTAGCATAACGCGGCATCTGTCGATATGACGAAGGAAGCTGTGACCAAGTCCCTTTCCGTCCGACGCGCCCTCGATAAGTCCCGGAATATCGGCGCAGACGAAGCCCCTGCCACCGTCGACCTTTACCACGCCGAGATTGGGAGACAGCGTTGTAAAATCGTAATCGGCAATTTTGGGAGTAGCGGCACTGATCGCCGAAAGGAGCGAGGATTTACCGACGTTAGGCAGACCGATAAGTGCGACGTCAGCAAGCATTTTCAGCTCGAATATGACCTCTTTTTCTTCGCCCTTAAGACCGCTTTTAGCAAAGCGCGGGATCTGTCTTGTCGGAGTTGCAAAATGTCTGTTTCCCCAGCCGCCTTTACCGCCGCGGCAGAGAATGAAATCATCTCTCTCCGACATATCGACGATAATTTTGCCGCTTTCGGCATCCTTGACAACGGTTCCGGGCGGAACGGGAAGGATTATATCCTCGCCGTTTGCGCCGTGGAGCTTATTCGTCATACCGTTACCGCCGTTTTCGGCGATGAACTTATGACGGTATTTGTATTTTAGAAGCGTATTGTCTCCGTTTTCAATACGGAGAATTATGTTTCCGCCGTGTCCGCCGTCACCGCCGTCGGGACCGCCGTGCGAAACGTATTTTTCTCTGTGAAAGCTAACTGCGCCGTTACCGCCGTTGCCCGCCTTCACGTATACCTTTACATAATCTGTGATCACGAATATCACCTCATTCGTTTATGAGTTTTAGTAGTCCTTCTTCGTCAATGACTGTTACGCCAAGCGATTCTGCCTTGGTGAGCTTTGAACCGGCTTCGGCGCCAGCTACGACGTAAGTCGTTTTCTTGGAGACCGAAGAAGCTGTTTTTCCGCCGTTTTCTTCGATCAGCGCGGAAGCATCAGCGCGAGACATCGTCGGAAGCGTTCCTGTAAGCACGAATGTCATTCCTTCGAGCTTATTGCCCGTCTGTACCTTTTCCTTTACAGTCACGACGCCTGCGGCTTTCAGACGGTCGATAAGCACTCTAGTATCGGGATGTGAGAAGAATTCGACGATGCTGCTCGCCGTTATCATGCCAATATCGTCAACCTCGGCAAGCTGCTCGGCGGTAAGATCGAAAAGCATATCAATATCCGGATAAACGTTAACAATATTTTTCGCCGCCTTTTCGCCTACCTGACGGATTCCGAACGCAGAAAGCAGTCGATCTGCACCGCGAGTTTTTGACTCGTTTATCGCCGAAATCAGATTCTCTGCGGACTTTTCGCCCATTCTTTCAAGCTTTGCAATTTCAGAAGGATCAAGATAATAAATATCAGCGACGTTTTTAATCAGCCCATTGTCTATAAGCAGTGTCACGACCGCTTCACCGAGGCCGTCAATATTCATGGCGGGACGCGAAGCAAAGTAGGAGATCGTGCGGACTATCTGAGCAGGACAGCTTACGTTTGTACAACGAACGACTGCTTCTTCGGGATCGCGGATGACCGGCTGACCGCAGGACGGACAGATCTTTGGCATTTCATATGCGACCTCTGAGCCGTTACGGTCCTTCTTCTCTACGGAAACGACCTCGGGAATGATGTCGCCTGCCTTTTGAACGTATACGCTATCTCCGATACGAATATCCTTCTCGGTTATAAAGTCGATATTGTGAAGCGTTGCTCGGCTTACAGTAGTTCCTGCAAGGCGAACGGGAGAAAGAACTGCGTTAGGCGTGAGTGCGCCCGTTCGTCCTACCTGAACAACAATATCGGTAAGCTTTGTAAGCTTTCTTTCTGGCGGATATTTATACGCTACCGCCCATTTAGGCGTGTTCGCGGTTTCACCAAGCTCGACTCGGCGCGATAAGAGATTTTCCTTAACGACCGCACCGTCAATATCGTAAGCAAGCTCATCGCGAAGCTCGCCGATATGCTTTATCATGTCGCATACGGCATCGCTTCCCTTAAGAGTTTTAATAAGCGGAATGATCTTGAAGCCCTGATCGCGGATGAATTCAAGCGATTCATCGTGCTTTTCAAAGGTCTTATCGCAGTATTGGAGGTTGAAAATGAAAATGTCAAGACCGCGCTCAGCCGCAATTTTCGAATCAAGCTGACGAAGCGATCCCGCAGCCGCATTACGGGGATTAGCAAACAGAGCTTCGCCCTTTTCTTCACGCTTTTTATTGAGCTTCTCAAAACTAGCGCGAGGCAGATACACCTCTCCGCGAACTTCAAGGGTTCCTGTATAAGGAATCGTCAGCGGGATACTGCGTATGGTTCTTATATTAGAGGTTACGTCCTCGCCTACAACGCCGTTTCCGCGCGTTGCACCGCGAACAAGAACTCCGTTTTCATAGCGCAAAGCGACGGAGAGACCGTCTATCTTTGCTTCAACCGAAAACTCGTCGTTTTCCTTATCATTCATAAAAGCTCTCAGTTCATCAAACGAGAAAACATCGGATAAGCTTCCGAGAGGTACAGTATGGGTGACCTTCTCAAACTTATCAAGCGCAATACCGCCGACACGCTTAGTAGGAGAATTAGGATCGTCAAACTGCGGATACTCCTTTTCGAGATCCTGAAGACGGCGAAAAAGCGCGTCGTATTCAAAGTCTGATATTTCAGGGCTATCCTCTACGTAATATTTATAGGAATGATATTCAAGAGTTTTTCTTAAATTATCGATTTCTGACTTGATTTTGTTCATAACTTACCGCCTGATGATTATTGACAAGCAATTAAAACGCTGATATAATATTATTATAACATACTTTAATTATTTTTTCAAGGGAGTGAAGACATATTATTCTTACGGTTGACCGCATTGAGGGTACTTATGCAGTATGTATTGACGAGAATGAAAACACCTACAATATACCGCTTTCTTCCCTTCCGCCAGTATCTGAGCGCGACGTGATCGAAGCGAGCTTCGTTTTACGCCCCGATCTGCGCAAGGAAAAAGAATCAAAGGTTAAAAGCTTATTCGAAAAACTGAAGAACAAATAACAGCTATATCGGCTGTTATTTTTCTTTTCTGAATTCTGACGGAAGCCGTCCCGTCTCGCGCTTAAAGACGGTACTGAAATAGTTATGACTGCTGAACGACAGCTTTTCCGAGACCTCGCAGACGCTCATGCCTCTGCGAAGCAAACGGCAAGCAAGCGTAATCTTTGATTTAAGAAAATATTTATGTATTCCTAGACCTGCGTATTTTGAAAAGATCTTCTTAAGATAGGAAACGCTTATATTCAGCTTTTTTGCGATATCCTCCGCGCTTATCCAGTCGTAAATATTTTCATCCATTAAAAGAACCGCGCTTCTGAACATATCGGTCTCAAAGCTTCTTGGATGATCGACTATAGGCGTACTGTCCTTCGAAAGCGATACAAGAAGGTTTTCACAAAGAGAAACGACTTGCTGACAGATAAGGGGATCTCCGTCAATAATATGGCTATACTCGGTATAATCATAATCAGTTTCGTCAGAGCTTTCGCGCAGAAGTGAAATTATACTGTAAAGCATTTCCTTTTGGCGCAGAGAGAGCGTCATTGAGCTGTCTTCAAGCTTCTTCTTGAGCTGTCCCGAAAGAGCAAAGGACATAACGAATATTTTCGCTTTACCTTCGGTGTGAAATTTGTGAAGCTCCATCGGCTTATGAAAGATTATGTCATTTTCGTTGAGATTGAGTACGTTCTCGTCGGCACTGACGCAGATACGTCCCTCTTCAACGTACATAACTTCCCAAAAATCGTGCATCTCGCCGCTAAAAACGTAATTATCATCCATGCTTCTTTCAAAGCATGAAACAAATCCGTCGATATTTATAAGTCGTTTAACGGGTATGAATTGATATTCCATAGCGTCTCCGTGTCTGAATTTATACTTTTTGTGTCTTAAATCACATTTACATTTCAAAAAAGATATTGTATTATAGTTTTAGCATATATTTTTAATTTTGTAAATACTTTCGGAGGAAAAAACAATGCAAAACATTCGTGCAGGTGTAATCGGACTCGGTAACAGAGGTTACAGTCTTCTTACGAGCGTTGTTCTTCATTGCCACGACGTAACAGTCACAGCAGTTTGCGACCTTTATGAGGACAGAATCGAAAGAGGTGCTAAGGCAGTTGTAGATAAGTGCGGCGTTCGCCCCGCTACCTATACCGACTACAAGCAGCTTATCGACGACGAAAACGTTGACGTCGTTCTCGTTCTTACCGCTTGGGAAGCACATATCGATCCCGCAGTTTACGCTATGAAGGCAGGCAAGCCGACCGCGCTTGAGGTTGGCGGTGCATACTCCCTTAAGGATTGCTGGAAGCTCGTTGAAACACAGGAGCAGACCGGCGTTCCCTTCATGTTCCTTGAAAACTGCTGCTTCGGCAGACGCGAGATGATGACGCTTAATATGGTTGAGCAGGGACTTCTCGGCGAGGTCGTTCATTGCTCCGGATGCTACGCTCATGACCTCCGTCACGAGGTTGCTTACGGTAACGATGACCGTCACTACCGTCTCCGTAACTATTTGAACCGTAACTGCGAAAACTATCCGACTCATGAGCTTGGACCGATCGCAAAGGTACTTAAGATCAATAACGGTAACAGAATCGTATCTCTTACCTCCACATCTTCAAAGGCAGCAGGTCTTAAGCAGTACATCGCTGACAAGAAGAGCGACGATACCGAGCTTATGAACGCTACCTTCCAGCAGGGTGATATCGTTACGACTGTCCTTAAGTGTGCTCACGGCGAGACCATCGTTCTTACTCTTGATACGACTCTTCCCCGCTACTACAGCCGCGGATTCACCGTTCGCGGAACTAAGGGTCTGTACGAGGAATGCACCGACTCTGTATTCCTTGACAGAAAGGAAGATATCGACCGCGAGTGGGCTTGGAGAGCTAACTGTAACGGTAACGCAAAGGAATACGAGGAGCAGTATGACCATCCCGTATGGAAGAAGTATCTCTCTGAGGGTGTTCAGGGTGGACACGACGGTATGGACTGGCTTGAGTTCAACACCTTCTTTGACTGTCTGCGTGAAGGCAAGGAAATGCCCGTTAACGTTTACGACGCTGCAACCTGGATGTCGATCACGGCTCTTTCAGAGCAGTCTATTGCTAACGGCTCAGCTCCTGTTGCAGTTCCCGACTTCACAAGAGGTAAGTGGGTACTTTAATTTCAGAAAATAATTAAAAACAAGGACTTCGGTCCTTGTTTTTTTGCATATTAGCGCTTTTTCAGGAAATATTAATAAAAACTGATTTGGAGAAATAATATGCGTAAAGGAATAATTCGCGTTAAAAAATGCCCGAGCATAATCGGTCATGCGAGCGCTGTTGGGAACAAGGAACACGAAGGACCGCTCGGTAATTTTTTTGACTTTCACGACGAAAGCGACAGGTTCGGGCAGAAAACTTGGGAGCTTGCCGAGAGCGAAATGCAACACATAGCTCTTAATCTCGCGCTGAAAAAGTCAAATACAGATCCTAAAAATCTTGACGGGCTGTTCGCCGGCGACCTGATAAACCAATGCTCAAGCTCCAACTACGGATTAAGTGACGCAGGTGTTCCTTTTTTCGGCTTGTACGGTGCTTGCTCAACGTCGGCTGAGGGCTTAATGCTGGCAACTCTCTTTCTGAATGCCTCGCCCTCACTTCAAACGGCGGCAGTAGTCACCTCATCTCACAATTGCTCCTCGGAGCGTCAATTCCGTTATCCCGTTGAATACGGCGGTCAGCGTCCTCCAACAGCACAGTGGACAGTTACGGGATCGGGCGCATTTATACTCGGTGAGGGAGAGGGCGCTTATATAACAGAGCTGCTTCCCGGTATAATAAGAGACGAGGGTATAAACGATCCTGCAAATATGGGTGCCGCGATGGCTCCTGCGGCGATAGATACACTCAAGCGTTACTTTGACGAATCGGGAATGCTGCCATCAGACTTTGACGGCATATATACAGGTGACCTCGGCTATGAAGGACACTCTATAGTTACAGAAAAAATGGCTGAATACGGATATGATATGACAAAAAATTATAACGACTGCGGACTTTTGATATATGATCTCGAAAGACAAGACGTTCACGCGGGCGGCTCTGGCTGTGGCTGTTCTGCATCTGTATTATCTTCTTATATACTTCCGAAGCTCGAGCACGGAGAAATGACCGATATTCTTTATATCGCGACAGGTGCTCTGATGTCTCCTATGGCAATACTGCAAGGTAAAACCATACCCGGCATTGCACACCTTATCAGAATTACAAAGGAGAGATGTCTATGAATACTGTTGAAGCGCGACTTCTGATCGCATTTCTGATCGGCGGAGCTTTCTGCGCCATAGCGCAGATACTGATAGACAAAACAAAGCTGACCCCTGCGCGAATACTTGTGTCTTACGTCGTACTTGGAGTTATTCTCACCGGCATTGGCGTGTACGGTCCTCTCGTAAAATTCGCAGGAAACGGTGCAACTACGCCGCTTACCGGATTTGGTTACTGTTTAGCTGAGGGCGTCAAAAAAGCCGTCGACCGCGACGGCTTGATCGGTGCATTAACAGGCGGTATCACAGGTGCGGCAGGCGGAATAACCGCCGCAATATTCATGGGCTTGACTGTCGCACTTATATTCAAAAGCAAGCCGAAATAAAATAAAAAAGCAGTCGCTTAACGCTAAGCGACTGCTTTTAAGTTAATTATTTTTTATAGAAAAAGTTTTGTATATATCCCCTAATGGCTTGACACTCTATCTTGACTCCCTTTAGAATCTCAACCTTTGTATGGTCAATAGCACGGAGGAATATCCAAAGGAATATGATAGTTACGAAGGTAACAGTCATAAGAACTGTAAGGTTTACAAGGAAGCTATTTTCACCGTCGGTTGCCTTGCTAAGCGCAGAAATGAGTATCATCAAAGTGAGTACTACTGCAAGAAGCATGAAAATTACAGGGAGAGCAAACCAAATCAGACCGAAAATCATATTGAGAATGCTTATGCAAATAATAGGCATCGAGGAATATGCTACGAGATTGCAAGCACCGCTGATCGAGATCTTCTTCTTAGCAATATAATTAGCGGATACGAATACGATAGCCGCAGCAACTACAAAAACAATTATCGCCAACAGAAGCATCAAGCCGAAGGATGCGCCTGAGGGAAAATACCTTTCAACGATCTTCATATCAGAGGCGGAGAGCCTTCCGTTGTTTGTAGCTCTGCAATATGAAACGATGCCCTGATTGATATTTACCATTGCACTAAGGGCAAACATAAGTGCGCCGAAAGCTGCAAGGATAAGACCGGAGAAGCTATTGTCCTTGGCAGAATTAGCTACTACTCCAACAGGGTCCTTCTTGGTGAAGATGTTAACTATCTGGCTGATGAGACGAGAGAAAATGGGTGGGACGGAAGCTTTGGCGGCGGGAGCTGCTTTTGGTGCAGCTGCAGGTGCCGGGCCTACCTGATTTCCGCACTCGGAACAGAAAGCTGCGTCATCGGAAAGTTGTTTTCCGCATTTGTTACAGAACATAATGAGTCCTCCTAATTGAAATGTAATGCACTAAAATTGCGTAATAAATTATATCACATATACATTTGAATGTCAATAAATATTTAACTATTAATAAATAATTTGATAACGAAAAAGCGATCTGATCTCGTTATACAATATTTTATTTATTTACGTTATCAATAAATTTGATGAACGCTTCTCTTCCCTCAGGTGTACATTTGTATACGCCCGCATCGATAAGGCATCCTTCAAACACCTTACCCGTTTCATATTCAAGGATCTCATTCACATTATCCTTGTTAAGCTCGGGGTGATTCTTTATAACCTCTTCTGCCCAATCGGCATGGCTTGCAAGAGTCGGAGTCGAACGAAGGTCGTTTCCTAGTATTATTGCATCTGCAAGCTCGGTAAGCTCTTTCTTAAGACGGGCAGGAAGAACGGCAAGACCCATAACCTCGATAAGACCGATGTTTTCCTTCTTGATGTGATGGTACTCAGGGCGCGGATGATAGACGCCGAGAGGACGGTCGGGAGTAGTTACGTTGTTACGGAGAACAAGATCAAGCTCATACTTATCGCCATTCTTGCGGGCAATGGGAGTTATAGTATTATGACGCTCACCGTCAGTATACGCGAAGATAAAGGCATCCTCGTCACTGTAATTTATCCATTTATCAAGGATAACTGCGCCAAGCTCAACGAGACGATCAGGGTCCTCGCCCGAGAGGCGAATAACGCTGAGCGGCCACTTTACGATACCCGCCTTAACGTCAGCAAAACCGTTGAATTCGATCTCGCGCTCGATAGGAGCAACAGCCATAGCAAAGGTATAATTACCGCCCTGGAAATGGTCGTGAGTAAGAATTGAGCCGCCAACGATCGGAAGATCTGCGTTTGATCCGACGAAATAGTGCGGGAACTGAATGACGAAGTCAAGAAGCTTACGGAATGTCGCCTTATTGATCGCCATCGGAGTATGCTCGGAATTGAATACGATGCAGTGCTCATTATAGTAAACGTAAGGCGAATACTGGAACATCCAGGGTGAATCGTTGATCGTCACGGGGATGATTCTGTGATTCTGTCTTGCCGCCGCGTTAAGACGGCCTGCATATCCCTCGTTTTCCTTACAGAGAGCGCACTTGGGATAAACGGTTCCCGTCGGCTTCATGTTTCTTGCCGCCGCGATCGCCTTAGGGTCCTTTTCGGGCTTAGAAAGGTTAATTGTAATATCCATCGTGCCGTACTCGGTATCGAGCTTCCAGCGCTTATCCTTTCTTATTCTGTCCTGGCGGATATAGTTGCTGTCACAGCTAAGCTTATAATACCAGTCGGTTGCTTCCTTAGGAGATCTCTCATAAAGAGAGGTGAACTTAGAAATAACCTCAGACGGACGGGGCATTATTGCGCCCATGATCTTAGTATCAAAAAGGTCACGGAATACAACGCCGTCCTCGATCATGCCCTTCGCAACAGCATAGTCGCACATTACGGAGAGTATCTCGTGAATTTCCTTTTCGGGGGCGTTTTCACACAGCTCGTATTCATCCAGAGCCAAGACCTCAAGGACACGGTTTACGGCATAAGCGCGGTCTTCCTTTGCAATTATGCCATTCTTTTCTGCGTAATTTATTAGTTGAGTAATTGCTTCGTTTATCATTTTTTACCTCTTATGAATGTCTATTCTTTATTACCGAAAACGCTTCATCCGCGACAGCTATCGTTTCTGCAATGTTAGCGTCGCTGAGCGATGCGTTTATAAAGTGATTGTGGTGATTTGTAAAGTAGATACCGCGCTTAACGCACTCTGCTATCCATTCCTGATGGAGCATCAGCGTAGGGTCGTCAGCTATTCTTAAATAGAAGAGCGACGGCACACCCGAAACATGTAGATCATAGCCGTATTTACTTGCCGTTTCGATCAACCCGTTTTTGAGCGCATTTCCCTTTTCAAAAAGCAGCTGCGTACAGTTTATCCTTTTCATCTTCTCAATACAGGCAATTCCCGCCGCAAACGGTACTGCCGACAGCCAATAGCTACCTGTATAAGAAAGCGATGAAACGGTGTTTTTCAGAAAATACTTTCCGCAAAGAGCCGAGACGTTATAGCCGTTAGCAAGCGCCTTGCAGAAGCAAATTAGGTCTGCTTCAAAACCGAAATAATGGTCGCTTCCAGCTATGTCAAGGCGGAATCCTGCTCTTACGTCGTCGATAATAAGCACTGTATCGTTATCGGTACAAATCTTTCTGACCTTTGCCCAGAAGTCCTTTATGGGAAGCGAGTTATCCATAAAGTTGTTGTGCATATAGGGCTGAGCAATAACCGCCGCGATCTGTCCCTTGTACTTGCGGAATGCTTCTTCAACGGCATCAATATCATTCCAATCAAGGTAGATATTATTAACTACGTCTTCTTCAATAACACCTGCATAGTCGATCTTCTGTGTCCAAGGTGAGACCCCATGATAATACCCCTTGAAGAATATTATCTTCTTTCTCTTCGTGTATGCTCTTGCGGTCATTACAGCCATCGTCGTTACGTCGTTACCGTTCTTTGCAAAGAACGCCCAATCGGCGCTTTTAACGGTGTCTACAAGCAATTCCGCAAAGTCTATCATCTTTGTGTTAGGCGCGGTAATGCAGTCGCCCTTTGCTCTTTGAGCCGCGGCTGCCGCGTCAACGTCGGGGTCGTTATAACCGAGAACGTTCGGTCCGTATGCACACATATAGTCGATAAATCTGTTACCGTCAATATCCCAGAAATAGCTTCCCTTAGCTCTATCGGAGAAAAACGGGAACGCTTCTACCGGAACGAAACAGCCCTCGGCAGGACCCTGATGTCCGTATATTCCCGAAGGTATTACCTTCTCAGCGCGGAGGAACGCCTCGCGACTTTTAGTATAGTCGTTTATCTTAAACATCTGATCCTCCCTTACGCAAGATACATTGACACGCGGTCAAGTATTCTGTTCATATTATCGACCTGCGAGATCATACCGCCGATGCGGATATTTCCGTGTCCGACGGATGCAACACTGTTTACTCTGCCTGCAAAAAGATCGTTTGCAAGCTTTATGTCCTTAAATATCATATACGACGTGAAGTCCTCTGGCATTTCGTGTACTGTATTAAGAACGTGATCTTTAGCTACTATACACGCACCGACAATGTCGCCTATCGACATCTTTATCTTTCCGTCAACGATGTAAGACGCGCTTGACATTCCGACGCTGTCGTTATTTGCTATCTGCGAAAGCGCCTCCGACACAACGTAAAAGGTAAGAAGCGTCGACACTCTGAAGAATTCTTCATCCTTAAGATCTTCATCAGAGGGGCGAAGATATTTCGTAAGCAGATCTGTCAGCGGCACGAAGGTTTTGAGAAGAAAACCGATTTTTGTAAGACCCTTGCTCGGAATCGGAGTAACAGTTCCGTCGATCATTCCGTTGAACTTTTCGGGAGAGGAAAAAGGAAGGCGGATATTACACTTGCCCGCGCCTCGAAGTATCTTACAGCTTCCGTTTTCAAAAGCAAGACGTGCAGTCGGTCCTTTTTTGACCGTGATCTCCATCGTTATTCTCTTGTTACCGAGTATTTCCTTCGCCTTTGGATCAAGCTCGCAAAGCTGAGTCATTGCGCCGAGAATCGCATACAGGTTTATATATGACAGCGTTTTTGCATCAGTCATGGCATTCTCCAATTCATTTAAAAATACATTTGTTTAATTATACCACTTTTTGCCGTAAAAATCAATATTAATAAATGAATTATTGTAGATATTTACGCTTGAAGACCGACTCTCATTTTGTTATAATTTTCGAGGACTAAAAAAGGAGAAATATTATGATCGCTCACAGACCTCTTAAAAGAAGACATGACTTTCATAAAATTACATATTTCTTAAAGCAGAACGTTGTACTTATCGTTGCTTTCATTGCGGCGCTTGCTTCCTCGCTTGTCGTTCCGCCGGACGAAAAGTATATTTCGTATCTCGATTTCCGCACTCTTACCTGTCTATTCTGCACGCTTGCGGTCATCTGCGGACTTCGCAACATAAAGTTTTTTACGGTTGTCGCTCGAAAGCTCGTTTCCCTTTCGGGAAGCACGAGAAAAGCAGTTATAGCGCTTTTGATGATAACATTTATCGGATCGATGCTCATAGCGAACGATATGGCGCTTATCACATTTCTCCCTCTCGGCTACATAGCCCTTTCCGAAACGGGCAACAAAAAGTACCTTTGTTACACCTTTATTATGCAGAATATTGCGGCAAATCTCGGCGGAATGGTAACTCCCTTCGGAAATCCGCAAAATCTGTTCTTGTATAATAAGTTCAATATTCCGACGGGAGAATTCACTCTCATAATGCTTCCGCCGTTTCTTCTTTCGATTGCGCTAATATTGCTATCGGTATTTGTTTTCGTCAAAAACGAAAAGTTGGAGCTTAACTGTAATGATGATACGAAGCTTCCTGTAAAACGCACCGTCGCGTATCTGTTACTTTTTGCTTTCTCATTGCTCATCGTTTTCCGACTCATCCCGTTTGTGATAGGTCTTATTCTCATCCCTGCGGCAATGATAATTCTCGACAGAAAAGCTCTGAAGGACGTGGATTACGGACTGCTTTTCACCTTCGTTTTCTTCTTCATATTCGCCGGAAACATGGCGAGGATCGACGTTATAAGCAACGTATTATCTAATCTTATGCAGAAAAATGCGCTTATCTTCAGCTCACTCTCATGCCAGTTCATAAGTAACGTACCCTCGGCAATTCTTCTTTCGGGGTTTACGGAGAATTACAAGGATTTGCTTATTGGCGTGAACATCGGCGGAACGGGAACGCTGATAGCTTCCCTTGCTTCGCTTATAACGTTCAGACAGTATCAGTCTGTTGATCCGCAGGGCGTAAAAAAGTACTTTATTATGTTCTCGCTGATTAACTTCTCATTCCTCGGAATACTTATGATATTCTGTTCACTGATATAAAAATAACCGACGGTCATCCGTCGGTTATTTAGTCCTTATGCTTATCTCTCCGCTTCGGAGAGTTTTTTCTTTTCCGTCATCCGTTATTACGGTAAGCCCAAACTCATCGTCAATTCCTATTGCTCTTGCATCATAAGAACTGTTCGGTGTAATTACCCTTACGTCCTTTCCGATAACAGTTGAGAGCGCACGGTATTTGTCTATCAGATCAGGTAAAGTAATATTTTTATCGAAATATTCAATGATCGCTTTAGCGAGATCGTTGCGCTCTGTTTCAGAATAATGATCGGAGATCGCGCCAGCTATATCTTTTATTTCCTCATTAAAGCCGTCCTTCGGCGGCGCTATGTTAACGCCGATACCAACGACAACGCCATCGATTTTTCCATTTTCGGATATTACTCCCTCAGCGAGTATTCCGCAGACCTTTTTGCCGTTATATATAAGATCGTTTACCCATTTTATGCAGCATGAAACGCCGTATTTTTTTTTGATCGCTTCGACGACTGAAACACCTGCCGCGGCGGTTATGCGCGTAACGTCAACGTCGTCAACGTTTCGGATCAAAAAGCTCATATACAGCCCGCCGTTATCGGAATAAAAGCTTCTTCCCATTCGCCCTCTGCCGCTTGTTTGGCGGTCAGCAATCACGGTATAATAATTCGGCGCGCCTTTTTTCGCCTCCTCTTTAAGAAAGGCGTTTGTAGACGGCAATGACTCAAAATAAACGATCATGACCCGACCTCCTTTTCGATATAATTTTATCTCATGCACGATGTTTTGTCAATATTCTCTCCTTTTATTGACATCAAAATCAATATGTAGTATAATTGTTTTAATTTAATTTACGAGGTACAAGATGAAATTCATACTGAAATATCTTCGCCCTCACTACACTATGATGACTGTCGGTCTTATCATTAAGATCATAGGAACGCTTGTAGACCTTATTATCCCTTACATTCTTGAGCATATAATTGACAACGTTGTTCCAACGGGACAAATAACGAAGGTAGCACTGTTCGGTGGGCTTATGATCCTTTGCGCATTCATAGGATTGGTGGCAAATATCGTTGCTAACCGCATGGCTTGTGCGGTGGCACGTGATTCAACGAGAGCGATAAGAAGCGATCTGTTTAAGAAGATCTCATATTTATCGTCAAAGCAGATAGATGAGATCACCATCCCGACCCTTGAAACTCGCTTGACGTCCGATACGTATAACGTGCATCATACGATTGGCATGGTTCAGCGTATGGGTATTCGCGCGCCAATCCTTCTCATTGGCGGAATCATTATCACGTTTACTATGGAGCCGATGCTCTGTCTCGTTCTTTTGGCAGTCCTTCCGTTTATTACTGCCGCAGTTGTTTTCGTGTCCAAAAAAGGAATCCCACTTTACAAAAAAGTCCAGGAACGCACTGACGACATGGTTGGTACAGTGAGGGAAAGCGCACAGGGTATACGCGTTATAAAGGCGCTTTCGCGAGTTGAGCATCAGAACAAAAAATTTGATGACCGAAACAAGCGTCTTAACAAGGCCGAGCTGAAATCGGGTTACGTCATATCGCTTACGACGCCCCTTATGAATGCCTTTCTCAATATCGGTATGTCGGCAGTTATTCTTGTCGGCGCGATAAGAGTCAACGGCGGAAAGGCAGACCCCGGAATGATAATCGCGTTTATGTCGTATTTCACGATCATTCTTAACGCGATGCTTAGCATAACGAGAATCTTCACGATGTTCTCCAAGGGTGCGGCATCGGCTGACAGAATTTCGGAAATATGCGATATTGAACCTGATATATCTCATTTACCGAAGGGCGAACGCGAAGACACTGACGCGTTCATCGAATTCCGCAACGTCTCTTTCTCCTATAACGGAACAAGAGAGAATCTCGAAAACATCTCGTTTACTCTTAAAAAGGGACAAACTCTCGGTATAATCGGCGCAACGGGAAGCGGAAAATCGACACTAATTCAACTTCTTCTTCGTTTCTATGACCCCGATAGCGGTCAGGTACTTATAGACGGATATGACATTAGATCATTAACGTCAAAAGAGTTGCGCTCGCGCTTTGGAACGGTTCTGCAAAACGACTTTATTTACGCAGGAACGCTTCTCGATAACATATCATTCGGACACGATATTTCCGAGGAGGAAATTTCTCGTGCACTGGATAACGCCTGCGCATCCGAATTCGTTTCTACTCTCGGTGACGGCGTTGACCATTGGATAAATACCAAGGGAACGAACCTCAGCGGAGGTCAGCGTCAAAGAGTTCTTATTACAAGAGCGCTTTCTGTAAACCCCGAAATTCTTATTCTCGACGACTCGTCAAGCGCACTTGATTATAAGACTGACGCAACACTTCGTGCAAACCTGCGCAAGAATTATGAAAACGCAACGAAGGTCATCGTTGCTCAACGCGTAAGCTCTATATCGCACGCAGACAGGATCCTCGTTCTTGACAACGGACGAGTTGTCGGTGACGGTACACACGACGAGCTTATCAACAAGTGCGATATTTACCGCGAGATCTCACTTTCACAGATCGGAGGTGAGACGCAGTGACCGCAAACAATACAAACGTTCAGACAAAGCCCACGATAAAGTGGGGAGTTCTTCGTAAGCTTCTTCCCTATCTTTGGGAGCAAAAGGCACTGCTTATACCGTCAATGATACTCGTAGCGGTATCAAGCGGTCTGTCTCTTGCCGGACCTATGCTTTCGGGTGAAGCCATCAAGGAGATAGCAAACGGTAAGGGCAGGATCAATATGGATACCGTTATTATGTTCTGCTCGCTTATGGCGATCTTCTATATCCTATCCTCGATCCTGTCTTATATCAACTCGATAATAATGATACGGCTCAGCAAGAGGATCTCCTTCAATATGAGAAAGCAGGTGTTCTCTCACCTGCTCTCCCTGCCGATCAGTTACTTTGACAAGAATCAGACGGGCGATATAGTAAGCCGTCTTTCCTACGACATCGACACGATAAACACATCACTTTCTACCGACTTTTTAGCGATCATAACGAGTGCTATCACGATAATAGGTTCATTCGTAATGATGATAGTCGTTTCTCCCCCTCTCATTCTCGTTTTTGCGATCACTCTTCCGATTTCGATATGGTTTATCAAATACCGTTCGCAGAAGGTCAGACCTTTATTCAGAAGAAGATCCGCGAAGCTCGGCGAGCTGAACGGTTACGCCGAGGAAATGCTTTCCGGGCAGAAGACGATAAAGGCGTACAACCGAGAGGAAACGATAATAAAACGCTTTGACAACCGTAACGACGAAGCTGTTACCACCTTCTACGAGGCCGAATATCAAGGCAGCGTAATAGGTCCCGGAGTTAACTTTATCAGCAACCTTTCGATGGCGCTCGTCAGTATGTTCGGTACGATCCTGCTGATATTCGGCGGTATTACTATCGACGGAATATCAAAGTTCATTCAGTACTCAAGACGTTTTTCGGGTCCCGTCGGTGAATTTGCAAACATTATTGCAGACCTTCAGTCGGCAACCTCAGCGGCTGAAAGAATTTTCCGTGTCCTTGATGAAGCTCCCGAAAAAATCGATGCGCCTGATTCGGTAACCGTTTCCGAGACAAAGGGCGGCGTTACCTTCAAGGATATAGAGTTCGGCTACGAGGAAGGCAAAACTGTCATCAGCAATTTCTCTCTTGATGTTAAGCCGGGCAGTACTGTTGCAATCGTCGGTCCGACGGGCGCAGGTAAGACAACTATTGCTAACCTGCTCATGCGCTTCTACGATCCGAAGTCAGGTGACATTCTGCTCGATGGAAAGAGCATTTACGAGATAACGCGCGATTCTCTGCGCCGTTCGTTTACAATGGTGCTTCAGGACACCTGGCTCTTCGAAGGCACGATACGCGATAATATCGCTTTCGGAAACGAAAACGTGACCGACGATGATATTGTAAGAGCCGCAAGGACTGCCGGTATTCACGATTACGTTATGTCCCTAAAGGACGGATATAATACCGTTCTTTCCGATGACGGTGTCAACATATCCAAGGGGCAGAAGCAGCTTTTGAACATTTCTCGTGCGCTTCTTTCAGACGCGCCGATCCTCATTCTTGATGAGGCGACTTCAAACGTCGACTCGCGTACAGAGCAAATGATACAAAAGGCGATGCTTTCGCTTATGGTAGGCAGAACGTCGTTTGTAATTGCACACCGTCTGTCGACGATCAAAAATGCTGATATAATTCTCGTCATAAGAAACGGACAGATTGCCGAAAGTGGCAAGCACGACGAGCTGCTCGAGAAAAACGGTGTCTATGCTTCCCTATACAATTCACAGTTCCAAAACTAAATTAAGAATGTTCTGATAACAGAGGTACTGAATATGGAACAGGATAATCAGATCGTATACGACGTCGCTGTCATTGGCGCAGGACCTGCAGGTGCGATATTCGTAAAAGAATTAGCCGAAGCGCGACCTGATCTGAAAATTGCGCTTATCGACGGACAGTCTCCTGATTCGGCAAAGCCCTGCGGAGGGCTTCTTGCGCCCGATGCGCAAAAGATTCTTGCTAAATTTGATCTCGTTCTTCCGAAAAGTATCCTTGAGGATCCGCAGATATTTGCCGTTCAGACCATCGACGTCGATCAGAAGCTCGTCAGATATTATCAAAGACATTATCTGAACATGGACAGATATGCCTTTGACAGGTGGCTTATTTCGCTTGCTCCGCCTCATGTTAAAGTCATAAGGGGACGCTGCTTAGATATCAAAGGTGAAGATGATATTCACTGCGTTACAATTAAAACAGCAGACGGCAAGATAGATCTTAAAGCTAAAGCGCTTGTCGGCGCTGACGGTGCCGGCTCTATTGTCAGACGCACGTTTTTCACACCGATGCGTATACAATACGTAGCAATTCAGCAGTGGTTTGAAAACAAGGGACAAAAGCTTCCCTATTATTCCTGCATCTTCGATTCAAAGACGAGCGACAGCTGCTCTTGGACCATTCACAAAGGTAATTACGTAATATTCGGGGGAGCTTTTGACAAACAGGGATGCCGCGAGGCGTTTGATAAGCAAAGAGAGCGCCTTGAGGGATTTCTTTCAAACTCCTTTGGCGAAGCGGTCAAGACCGAGGCGTGTCTGGTCTCAAGTCCTCGCGGATTCAAGGATTATCGTACAGGAAAGGATAACGTATTTCTACTTGGTGAAGCCGCAGGATTTATCAGCGCAAGCTCTTTTGAAGGGCTTAGCAGCGCGATGTTAAGCGGAAAGCTTTTAGCCGATTCATTTATCGAGGGAAAAGCTTACAAAGATATTCAGAAGAGCTACCGCAAAAAGACCCGTTCTCTTCGCGCAAAGCTCCGCACCAAATCAATTAAAAGAGCGTTCCTCTGCACACCGTTTACAAGAAAGATCATCATGAAAAGCGGAATACAGAGCATTAAGCCATATACAAAGAAATAGTAAAAACGGCAGAGATTTCGTCTCTGCCGTTTTTTATCAGTTAAATCCGAGATTGGTAAGCCAAGTGTTAAGAAGTGACGTCCACTGACTTACGTCGTTTCTGCCGGGTGCCATTCCGAGTCCGTGCGGACCGTGTGGGAAAACGTGAAGCTCGGAGGGAATGTTATTCTTAACGAGCGAAGCATAAAGGTTAAGTGAGTTCCAGACCGAAACACCGTCGTCGTCCTGCGTATGCCAAATAAAGCAAGGAGGAGTATCTGCCTTAACAGATTTTTCACCCGAAAGGTACTTCGCAAGCTTTTCCTCGTCGGGAAGACCTCCGAGAAGCTTAGCGCGCGATCCAACGTGCATATAATCCTCAACAAGCGTAATAACCGGATAGCAAAGAATTACTGCATCGGGGCGAGAGGAGACCTTATCTATCTCATCACCGTCAGTACCGTAATCGAATGCGCAGAGCGCGCTGTTACAGAGATGACCGCCTGACGAGAAGCCGAGGACAGCAATTTTAGTCGGATCGATATTCATTTCATCTGCGTGATAACGAACGTAGCGGATCGCACGGAGAATATCGCCTGTAATTGCAGGATACTGATACGGAGCAACGCGATAATCAATGACGAACGCATTGATTCCAAAGGAATTAAGCTTTTCCGCTACGTCATATCCCTCGTGCAGATACGCCTTGTGTGTATATGCGCCACCGGGAGCAACGATTACAGCTCCGCGCTTTTTACCGTCATTTATAAGATATGGAGTGAGATTCGGCTCATCCTGACCGTATTCGGGGTTGAAATAAGGGGTTTTTCCCTTTTCCCAAAGATAGATCTTATCCATAATTTCTCCTTAGAAAAGACCTACCATAGTGCCGTCTTCAAGCACGTCGATCTTTTCAGCAGCAGGAACCTTGGGAAGTCCGGGCATCGTCATAATATCGCCTGTAAGAACTACGATAAAGCCCGCGCCTGCCGAAACCTTGACGTTACGAACGGTGACAGTGAAGTCCTCGGGCGCGCCGAGCTTCGTCATATCGTCGGAGAATGAATACTGCGTCTTTGCAATACATACGGGGAGGTTAGAAAGTCCCATAGAAGTGAGCTTGTCGATCTGCTTCTGTGCAGCAGGAACGATGTTGATTCCTGCGCCACGGTATACGCGCTGAACGACTGCTTCGATCTTCTTTTCGATAGAATATTCGTCGGGATAGCTGAACGAGAAGTTATTTTCACCCTCGTCGCAGAGACGTACGACCTCTTCAGCAAGCTCTGTGCCGCCTTCTCCGCCCTTTGCCCAAACGTCGGAAAGGATCGCCTTAACGCCGAGTTCAGCGCACTTCTCGATAACGAGTGCAACCTCTGCATCGGTATCGGTCGGGAAACGGTTTACTGCAACGACTGCAGGAAGCTTATAAACCTCAGTAATATTAGAAACGTGGCGAAGAAGGTTCGGAAGTCCCTTTTCAAGAGCAGTAAGGTCTTCCTCACCAAGCTCGGTCTTTGCTCTGCCGCCGTGCATCTTGAGTGCGCGTACTGTAGCAACTACAACTACCGCAGAGGGCTTAAGTCCTGCCACGCGGCACTTGATATCAAGGAACTTTTCAGCGCCGAGGTCAGCACCGAATCCGGCTTCGGTAACTGCGTAATCGCCGAGCTTCATAGCCATTCTTGTAGCAATAACGGAGTTACAACCGTGAGCAATATTTGCAAAAGGTCCGCCGTGAACGATCGCGGGGGTTCCCTCAAGCGTCTGGACAAGGTTCGGCTTGAGTGCGTCGCGGAGAAGCGCAGTCATAGCACCTGCCGCCTTAAGATCGCCAGCGGTTACCGGCTCGTCGTTATATGTATATCCGACGATTATGCGCGAAAGGCGCGCTTTAAGGTCTGAAAGCGATTCGGAAAGGCAAAGTACTGCCATAATTTCCGATGCAACAGTAATATCATAAGCGTCCTCACGCGGAACACCGTTTACGCGTCCGCCGAGTCCGTTCGTAACGAAACGGAGCTGACGGTCGTTCATATCAACGCATCTGTGCCAGGTAATGCGGCGAGGGTCGATATTAAGGGCATTGCCCTGATAAATGTGGTTATCAAGCATTGCGGCAAGAAGGTTGTTTGCCGCGCCGATTGCGTGGAAGTCGCCAGTGAAATGAAGATTAATGTCTTCCATCGGAACGATCTGCGCGTATCCGCCGCCTGCCGCACCGCCCTTGACGCCGAATACTGGTCCGAGCGACGGCTCGCGAAGAGCTACTACAGACTTTTTACCGATCTTACGCAGACCGTCAGAAAGTCCGATCGTGGTAGTTGTCTTTCCCTCACCTGCGGGTGTAGGAGTAATAGCTGTTACAAGAATGAGCTTGCCGTTTTCATTTTTACGGTTAAGGATCGAAAGATCAAGCTTTGCCTTATACTTTCCGTACGGCTCATAGGTGTCTTCGTCTATGTCGATCTTGCTTGCGATCTTTCCGATCGGCTCCATTTTGACAGACTGTGCTATTTCAATATCGCTTAAATATGCCATTTAAGTGTTCTCCTTATTTTTTGAAATAATTTACTGCAGAAGCAAATAGCTTCATATCGTACTGACCGATTACGTTCTTGTAGAGGTTCTTGCCGATACGCTCGCTGTGTCCCATCTTACCGAGAACGCGTCCGTCGGGAGAGGTTATACCCTCAACTGCAAGGATAGATCCGTTAGGGTTGAACGCGGTATCCATGGTCGGAACGCCGTTAAGATCAACGTACTGCGTTGCGATCTGGCCGTTTTCAGCAAGCTTGCGAATAAGTGCTTCATCGGCAAGGAAGCGTCCTTCGCCGTGAGAGATCGGAACGGTGTATATCTGACCGACTTCGGTGCCGCTTAGCCACGGGGACTTGTTCGTACAAACTCTCGTGCGAACGAGCTTCGACTGATGGCGTCCGATTATATTATATGTAAGAGTCGGGCAGTTTTCGTCGGTATCTATTATCTTTCCGTAAGGAACAAGTCCGAGCTTTATAAGTGCCTGGAAGCCGTTACAAATACCGAGCATAAGACCGTCACGGTTATCAAGCAGGTCTCCTACCTGCTCCTTTATCTCGGGGTTACGGAAGAATGCGGTTATAAACTTCGCAGAGCCGTCCGGCTCATCACCGCCGGAGAATCCGCCGGGAATGAATACCATATTGCTTTCAGCAAGCTTCTTAGAGACAAGCTCGACGCTGCGGCTTACATCATCCGACGTAAGGTTACGTATAACAACTATCTCCGCTTCAGCTCCCGCATTTTCAAGAGCGCGCGCGGAATCGTATTCGCAGTTAGTACCAGGGAATACGGGGATAAGTGCCTTCGGACGAGTAGTCTTTACGGCAGGAGAAGCTACTACTCCGCCGTTATATGCAAACGCGGGAATATTATCTCCCTCTGCCTTAGCGTCGGTCGGATATACGCCCTCAAGAGTTCCCTCGTTAAGCGCGAGAAGCTCGGAGATCGTCGCCTTTTCGCTTACGAGGTCGATAACCTTTTCATCGGATGTCATACCGATCTTGACAGCGTAATCGGCTGTCACGTCCTCGCTCAGCTCTGCTACGATGAAATCATACATCATCGTATTATACCAAGCGTCCTTGATCGCGCCGTTTGAAACGAAGCCGATCTCGTTACCAAACGACATCTTCATAATCGCCTCGGCAATTCCATTTTCAACGGCGTAAGCCGCCTTTACTTTGCCATCCTTGCAGAGCTTATGGAAGGATTCCCAAGCCGCCTTTGTGGAGTTAGCAGTCTCATCTGCAGGGGCAAAGAGATATACGGGATCACCCGCTTCCTTAAACTCGGGAGAGATAACGTCCTTAGCGTTGATCGGAGCGATAGCAAAGGAAATAAGCGTAGGAGGAACGTCCTTATCAAGGAAGGTTCCCGACATTGAGTCCTTACCGCCGATAGCCGCGGCGTTAAGCTCAAGCTGTGCGTCCATTGCGCCTAGAAGTGCGGCAAAGGGCTTGCCCCAACGTGTAGGTTCGTTACGGAGCTTTTCAAAGAACTCCTGAAGTGTCAGATAGGCGTCCTTATAATCAGCACCCGATGCAACGATCTTCGCCATAGAGTTATATACTGCGGCACGTGCGCCCGAATAGGGATCTACGCACATAGCATCGGGATCAAGTCCCCAAGCCATTACGCTCGCCTGCTCGGTAAACTGACCGGGAAGCACAGGAAGAACTGCCGCCATTGACTGTGCAGGTGTCTTCTGCGTCTTACCGCCGAAAGGCATAAGAATTGAGCTGGCACCGATCGAGCCGTCAAAGCGCTCGACAAGTCCGCGTCTGCTTGCCGTCTTAAGATCGGATGCCATTTCGCGGAGATCTCCGTACAGAGCATTCGAGAATACCGAAAGATCCTTTTCGGTAACTTCAAGGTTAGTGTGCTTATCTGCGCCGTTTGTATTAAGGAATTCGCGGGAAAGGTCAGCTATTATCTGTCCCTTCCAGCTCATGACCATTCTTGCTTCCTCGGTTACGATGGCAACTCTATACGCTTCAAGATTTTCGCTCTCTGCGTATTCAATGAATTTATCAGCGTCGGATGCTTCAACAACGACAGCCATTCTTTCCTGAGATTCGGAAATTGCAAGCTCTGTTCCGTCAAGACCGTCATACTTCTTGCGTACTGCATCAAGGTCGATCTTCAGACCGTCTGCAAGCTCACCGATAGCAACCGAAACGCCGCCTGCGCCGAAGTCGTTACAACGCTTGATAAGACGCGTAACGTCGGGGTTACGGAACAAACGCTGGATCTTTCTTTCCTCGGGAGCATTTCCCTTCTGAACTTCGGACGCCATAGTCGTGAGCGACTTCATATTATGGCTCTTTGATGAGCCGGTAGCGCCACCTATACCGTCGCGGCCTGTTCTGCCGCCGAGCAGGATAATGACGTCGCCTGCCTCGGGGCGCTCACGGCGCACGTTATACGCAGGAGCCGCGGCAACGACAGCGCCGCATTCAAGGCGCTTAGCTACGTATCCGTCGTGGTATATTTCCGCTACGTGACCTGTCGCGAGACCTATCTGATTACCGTAGGAGGAATATCCTGCGGCCGCCGTCTGACAAAGCTTTCTTTGCGGAAGCTTGCCCGAAAGGGTTTCGGAGAGGGGCTTACGGGGATCAGCCGCACCCATTACACGCATTGCCTGATGAACGTAAGCGCGTCCCGAAAGGGGGTCACGGATACAACCGCCTATACAGGTTGCCGCACCGCCGAACGGCTCGATCTCGGTCGGGTGGTTATGGGTTTCATTCTTGAACATCAGAAGCCAATCCTGATCCTCACCGTTTACGTTAGCAGTTACGTGGATCGAGCAAGCATTGATCTCCTCGCTCTCGTCGAGTTCGGGAAGAAGTCCTCTCTTTTTGAGGACCTTGCCTGCAATCGTCGCAATATCCATAAGGGTCTGCGGACGCTTAGCCGCCTTTTCTTCACCGTACACCTCGATTCGCGCGTTAAGGTAACGCTCATATGCTTCGGCAACGGTCTTATCGGATATTTTGACGTTATCAATATGTGTTGAGAAGGTCGTATGACGGCAGTGGTCTGACCAATACGTGTCAACGACTCTGATCTCAGTTATAGTAGGATCGCGATGCTCCTCGTTCTTAAAATAATCTTGAAGGAACTTAAGGTCATCAAGGTCCATAGCGAGACCGAGAGTATCAAGAAGCTCGCTAAGACCCTTTTCGTCAAGGGAGATAAATCCGTTAACTGTTGCAACGGTCTCGGGAATAGCGTAGTCGATAGCAAGCGTTTCGGGCTTACCGAGGTCCGCCTCACGGCTTTCGACTGCGTTTATTACGTACTTTTTGACGGTATTTACGTCATTTTCGGTAAGGTTTCCGCCGAGAATATATACCTTAGCCGAGCGAACGGTAGGACGCTCACCCTGGCTCTGAAGCTGAATACACTGAGCAGCCGAGTCTGCTCTCTGATCGAATTGACCGGGAAGCGGCTCAACGGCAAATACGATACCGTCAACGTTTTCAAGCTCCTTCGATACTTTATCAAGCTGCGGCTCGGAGAATACAGTCTTTACTGCCTGATCAAAGAGAGCTTCATCAATATTCTCAACGTCGTAACGGTTAATAACTCTTACAGACGTAAGATTTTCGATTCCAACGAGGTTTTTCAGCTCATTATATAAGCCGTTCGCCTCATGTGCAAGCTCGGGCTTTTTTTCTACAAATATTCTGTATACCATGTTATTCCTCCAGCGCTTTAAGGGCGCGCGCGCCGATGTCTTTGCGGTAGAAAGCGTTATCAAAGCTTATCTTGCTTACGAGCTTATATGCCTCGCTAATTGCTTCGGGAAGCGTATTTGCAACTGCTGTTGCGCCGAGAACTCGTCCGCCTGCGGTAACAAGCTTTCCGTCCTTTTCAGCCGCTCCAGCAACGTAGACGTTACCTGCTATTTCATCGGGGATATTTATCTCAAATCCCTTTTCATAGCTCTGCGGATAGCCGTTTGACGCCATAATTACGCAGCAAGCGTGCTTATCCTCGAAAACGACCTCGGTCTCGTCAAGCGTTCCGTTTGTCGTTGCCTTCATAATTGTCAGAAGATCGCTCTTAAGAAGCGGAAGCACGACCTGCGTTTCGGGGTCGCCGAAGCGGCAGTTATACTCGATTACCTTCGGTCCGTCGGGGGTTATCATAAGTCCGAAGTAAAGACATCCCTTAAACGGTCTGCCCTCCTGCACCATAGCATTTACGGTCGGAAGGAAGATCGTTTTCATACAGACGTCCGCAACTTCTTTTGTATAATACGGGTTAGGGGCAACGGTTCCCATACCGCCTGTATTAAGTCCCTCGTCATTATCGTGCGCTCTCTTGTGGTCCATAGACGAAACCATCGGCTTGACAGTCTTTCCGTCTGTAAACGCGAGAACTGAAACCTCGGGACCTGTGAGGAATTCCTCGATAACAACTCTTGAACCGCTGTTACCGAACACCTTGTCGCTCATCATACTCTTGACAGCGTCGACAGCTTCCTCCCTTGTCATAGCGACTATAACGCCCTTACCGAGAGCAAGACCGTCCGCCTTAATAACTATCGGAATCTTGCAGGTTTCAAGATATTTGAGTGCATCTGCTTCATTATCAAATGTCTCGTATTCAGCCGTCGGAATACCGTATTTTTTCATAAGATTCTTTGAAAAGATCTTACTTCCCTCGATCTCTGCCGCCTTAGCGCCAGGACCGAAGCACGGAATTCCCTTTTCATTCAGCGCGTCGACCGCGCCGAGTACGAGCGGATCGTCGGGCGCGACTACTGCATAGTCGATAGCGTTATTAACCGCAAAATCAACTATTGCGGGAATATCCTTTGCGCCGATGTTGACTAATGTAGCATCACCCGCCATTCCCGCGTTTCCGGGAAGGGCGTAGATGACGTCTATCTCTTTATTTTCTTTCAGCTTTTTAATGATGGCGTGCTCTCTGCCGCCACCGCCAACTACCATTATTTTCATAGCTGCACCAAACAATTATATCAGTGATGGAAAAGTCTCATTCCGGTGAATGCCATAGCCATACCGTACTTATCACAGCACTCGATAACGAGGTCGTCACGGATTGATCCGCCCGGCTCAGCTATGTACTTAACGCCGCTCTTCTTTGCTCTTTCGATGTTATCGCTGAACGGGAAGAACGCATCTGAGCCAAGTGCTACACCGTCGATAGTATCAAGGTAAGCTCTCTGCTCTTCCTTGGTGAATGGAGCGGGCTGAGACGTAAAGTACTTCTGCCAGTTGCCGTCAGCACAAACGTCCTCTTCATTCTGATTTATATAACCGTCTATAACATTATCACGGTCGGGACGTCCGATTGTGTCCTTGAAAGGAAGGTTAAGGACCTTGTCGGACTGACGAAGGAACCAGGTGTCCGCCTTACCGCCTGCAAGACGGGTACAGTGAACACGGGACTGCTGACCTGCACCAACGCCTATTGCCTGTCCGTCAACTGCGAAGCAAACGGAGTTAGACTGCGTATATTTGAGGGTAATAAGCGAGATTATAAGGTCGCGGACAGCGCTTTCGGGCATATCCTTATTTGCGGTAACTACGTTAGAAAGAAGCTCCTTATTGATCTTGAAGTTGTTTCTTCCCTGCTCAAAGGTGATACCGTAGACCTGCTTGCGCTCTGCCTCATCGGGAACGAAGTTCGGGTCGATCTTTACGATATTGTAGCTTCCCTTTCTCTTGGATTTGAGGATCTCAAGAGCTTCCGGCTCGTATCCGGGAGCGATAACGCCGTCGGATACCTCGCGCTTGATCATAAACGCGGTGGTGACGTCGCAAACGTCAGAAAGCGCTACCCAGTCACCGAAGGAGCACATTCTGTCGGTTCCTCTTGCTCTTGCGTAAGCACAAGCGAGAGGCGACTCGTCAAGTCCTTCAATATCATCGACGAAGCATGCCTTCTTGAGCTTCTCGGAAAGAGGAAGACCGATAGCGGCTGATGTCGGAGAAACGTGCTTAAACGAGGTAACAGCAGGCATTCCGAGAGCTTCCTTAAGCTCCTTTACAAGCTGCCAGGAGTTAAATGCGTCAAGGAAATTGATATAACCGGGGCGGCCGTTCAGGATATCGATAGGAAGATCCGAGCCGTCGTGCATATATATTTTAGAGGGCTTCTGATTGGGGTTACAGCCGTATTTAAGTTCAAATTCTTTCATTGTATGTACTCCTTTTATATCAAGCGTTTTTGTTTATTGTAATGATCTCATCCTTATTGCTGCAAAGAGAATGAGAAATAACAAC
The DNA here is from genome assembly GCA_017621655.1 of Clostridia bacterium. GTDB lineage: Bacteria > Bacillota > Clostridia > Oscillospirales > CAG-272 > Colimorpha_A. The sequence goes on from JAGASS010000051.1 coordinate 84,641, forward strand.
AAGAGAAACTTTGTTATCCTCGTTTAAGTTCTTCCAGCAGAGGTCAGCTAATTCCTTTGCGGTGTTGGGAAGAGATACCTCCTCGGGTTCACCATAGAATGAAGGAATAGGATTGCCGTCACACTTATAGGTGTGGATAAAGTGTCCAATACCTGACTCGGGTACGTACTCGTAGAAGAAACGCTGACAAACCTCGGGGCGTCCGTTTGCACTCTTGAGAATAGAGAGCTTATATGTAAAGTCAGAATGATCCTCGTTGTAATCAACTATACCCGAAATTCTTGGAGTATAGTTGGGATGGTCTGGCTCGTACTCACGAGTACGCAGTGCCTCCTCAAATGTCTTGCCTTCGTTTATAAAATCATAGATCGTATTGGTCTGATCACCGTTGGTGATGATGTCTGTATTGCCGTTATTGGCGGAAAGATAGGGATTGTAGATAATAAGACTGGGATCAGAGAGCTTGGACTCGTCAAATGCCTTTGTACGCATACCGTTCTCAAACCACTCAAATACTCTGTTGCGGCTATTTTCGCTTCTGCCCATTATAAAGTACGCGATAAGCGCGCTCTTTCCGTCTGCGGATTTACCGATAACGATTCCGCGTCCGGGATAAGTGTTTTCGCTCAAAAGCTTAGTAAGATCGTAAAGTGCCATATCAGTTATTTCCTTTCGCATCCATTATTTCTTTTGATACCTTTTCGCAAGAGAGAGGAAGTATCTTCCACTCCGCCTGCTTCATAACTCTTTTTTGGAGAGACTCGGGAGTATCGTTCTTACATATCTTGACGGCTTTTTGCATAATAATTCTGCCGCCGTCGGGAATTTCATTTACGAAATGAACAGTTGCGCCCGTTACCTTAACGCCGTATTCAAGCGCCGCCTCGTGGACGCGCAGACCGTAGAATCCCTTGCCGCAAAACGACGGGATAAGTGAGGGGTGAACGTTAATTATCCTCTCGGGATAACGCGAGGTGAAATTCTCGGTCAGAATTGACATAAAGCCCGCAAGGACTATAAGCTCAATACCGTAGCGGTCAAGAACCTCAATTATTCCCTTTTCAAAAAGCTCCTGCGAGCCGTTAAGAAGACGCTTACAGACGACCTCTGTCGGAATACCTGCATTTTTTGCACGGACAAGACCGTAAGCATCGGGCTGTGACGAGATAACGCAAGTAATTTCGCCGCTTTTTATAATTCCGCTGTTCTGCGCATCTATCAGCGCCTGCAGATTCGTTCCGCCGCCTGAGATAAGGACGGCAATTTTCGTTTTACTCATATCAGCCCTCCTTTTTTTTGCCTTTAAGCAAGGTCAGTGTCGGGAACAAAAGTCCGCCGACGGTATTTCCAAGGATAACTATTACGAGGAAAACAAGCATTTCAAGCGAGAATATTCTTGCAGTGAAGAAGTAAAACATATCCGCAATCGAATGCTCGAATCCGCTAAGAATAAACACGGGAACGCAGAAGAAGATAGCAAGCGGAGATTTGTTTTCCTTAAATACCGCAACCGCGAGATACATAAGTATTCCGCAGAATATCGCCTTGATGAATACGCCGAGAAGATTATCGTCAAGCTTGGCTTCACACATAGTCTTAGCGAGAACTGCTCTATCCGAAAGCGCGAAGCTTACAGCCAAACCTGAAAGAAGCGTTCCAATGACGTTACCGAAAAGCCCCGTCATAAGAGTAACGAAGTCGCTTCCCTTGTGGTTATACGCCATAAATCCGATCTTGCCTGTATAAAGCGAGTAACCGCGATAACAGATTATAAGAAGCGCTATCGTAAAGAAGCACGCACCGGGAATACCTCCGCCAACCGAGAGAAGCACCGTTCCGCCGATGCCTATCATAAGTCCTGCGAGGATACCGTCTATAGTTCCCTTCAGCATATTACGACCTTTTCCTCACTCTTAACTATCTTACCGATAGTGTAAGCGTCGATACCGTTATTCTTAAGTATCTCGATTGCCTTGTCTGCCTCAGTGGCAGGAACTACTATGCTCATTCCAACGCCCATATTATATGTATTGAACATATCTCTTTCGGGGATGTTACCGAATTTTGCGATAAGATCGAAAATGGGAAGGATCTTGACAGACGCCTTGTCGATAACTGCGCCGAGACCGTCGGGAATGCTTCTCGGAATATTCTCGTAGAATCCGCCGCCCGTGATATGCGAAATGCCGTGAACATTGACCTCGCTAAGGAGCGCGAGCACCGGCTTTACGTATATCTTAGTAGGCGTAAGAAGTGCCTCGGCTATCGTTTTACCGCCAAGCTCTTCCCTCTCAACGTAAAGAAGCGGATCGTTATTATCAATATTAAATACCTTACGGCAAAGCGAGAAGCCGTTACTGTGAATACCTGTCGAGGGAAGCGCGATAACAATATCGCCCTCCTGCATCTTCTTATTGTCGATAATCTTCTTTTTATCAACGATACCGACAGCAAAACCGGCGAGGTCATAATCGTCGATAGGCATAAGTCCGGGATGCTCGGCAGTCTCACCGCCAATCAGAGCCGCGCCCGACTGAACGCAACCCTCAGCAACACCCGATACGATCGCCGCGATCTTCTCGGGAACGTTCTTTCCGCAAGCGATATAATCAAGGAAGAAAAGTGGCTTTGCGCCGACGCAGATAATGTCGTTTACGCACATTGCGACCGCGTCGATACCGATAGTATCGTGCTTGTCCATAAGGATAGCAAGCTTGACCTTAGTTCCGCAACCGTCAGTTCCCGAAACAAGAACCGGCTCCTCCATTCCGCTGATGGGAAGACCGAAGCAACCGCCAAAGCCGCCAACGTCATCAAGACAGCCCTCGTTTCTCGTGCGTGCGATATGCGCCTTCATAAGCTCTACTGCTTTGTAACCTGCGGTGATGTCAACACCTGCCTGCTTGTAGCTTTCGCTGTAACTGCTTTTCATACCTATATCCTTTCAAATTGTTTATTCTTTACCGTTCCAGCAATAGGTGCAAAGCTTGCACGGATCAATTCCTATTGCCTTTATTACGCCGTCAAGCGACTGGAAGTCGAGCGAATCAAAGTGGAAGCGCTCACATATAGTCTTACGAAGCGCCTTACCTCTTTCGGTAGATCCGTCGCTGTATTCTTCAATATAGTTGAAGCCCTCCTCGCCCTCAAGCTCGTTTATGATCCTGCGAGCGATAAGCTCCATATCGGATGTCGCGCGGCTGAAATTAAGATACTTACAGCCATACATGATCGGAGGACACGCAGAGCGCATGTGAACGCTCTTTGCGCCGTTATCGTAAAGGAAGTCTACAGTTTCCTTAAGCTGTGTACCGCGGACGATTGAGTCGTCAACGAACATAAGGTGCTTGTCCTTGATAAGCTCAAGAACCGGTATCTGCTTCATCTTTGCGACCTTGCTTCTTGCCGCCTGCGTAGTAGGCGTGAAGGAACGCGACCAAGTGGGAGTATACTTTATAAATGCTCTTGCAAACGGCAGATGGCTAGCATTTGAATAACCGATAGCATGAGGGGTACCCGAATCGGGAACGCCGACGACGTATTCGATGTTCTCATCAAGACCTGCCTTACGGTCGTTTTCAGCCATAATCTGTCCGTTTCGATAACGCATTATCTCAACATTGACACCCTCATAGGTCGATGTCGGGTAACCATAGTAGCTCCAAAGGAAGGAGCAAATACGCATCTCTTTTCCCGGCTCGGCAAGCTGACGGCAGTAATCGGAGCAAAGCTCGACGATCTCTCCCGGTCCAAGCTCCTTATGATGCTCATAACCGAGCTTTTGATATGCGTACGCCTCGAAGGATACACAGTATCCTTCATCTTTACGTCCTATCTGTACGGGAATTCGTCCGAGACGGTCACGAGCCGCAATGATCTTTCCGTCATCCTTAAGAATAATGATCGAGGCAGTTCCGTCAATTATCTCTTGCGCAAAGTGTATACCGTCGACGAAATTTTCCTTTTGTCCGATAAGCGCCGCTACAAGCTCCGTAGAGTTTACGTTTCCGCCCGTCATCGCGTTAAAATGAGCGGAGCACTCGGAAAGATGATCGCTTATCAGCTGTTCGGCATTGTTGATTATACCTACAAAGCAGATAGCAAACTTTCCGAGACGCGAACGCACAAGAAGCGGCTGTGGATCAAAGTCACTGATGCAACCGATCGCCGAGTTGCCCTTCATATCGTCAAAGACGTGCTCAAACTTCGTACGGAAGGGAGAGTTTTGTATATTGTGTATTTCTCTTTGCAGACCCGCAAGATCGTGATATGCGGCGATACCACCGCATTTCGTTCCGAGATGCGAATGATAGTCTGTACCGAAAAATACGTCTGAAATTGCGTCGCACTTAAGCGCCGCGCCGAAATATCCGCCCATGAATTACCTCTTTTATAGTTCTTATGCGTTGAATTTTTCTTCGATTGCTCTGTTCTTTTCGAGAACCTTCTCTGCTCCCTCGCTTCTTGCCTTGTCAAGACGCGCGGCAAGCGCACCGTCTGTAACGGCAAGTATCTGAACAGAAAGCATAGCGGCATTGGCAGCTCCGTCGATAGCTACTGTTGCGACAGGTATTCCTGTCGGCATCTGTACTGTCGAAAGAAGCGCGTCAATGCCGTCGAGATTTTTACTTTTTACAGGTATTCCGATAACGGGAAGCGTAGTGTTAGCCGCTATTGCCCCCGCAAGATGTGCCGCCATACCCGCAGCGGCAATTATAGCGCCGAAGCCGTTTGCTCTTGCATTGACCGCAAACTCCTTTGCCTCGACGGGCGTTCTGTGCGCCGAATAAACGTGTACCTCGAACGGTACACCGTATTCTTTAAGCACGTTAATTGCTTTTTCGACAACGGGAAGATCGCTATCGCTTCCCATTACGATTCCAACCTTTTTAATGCTCATAGTTACCTCCAATTACCCGACAAATCAAAAATGGGCAGTCTTGCCTTATAATGCAAAACTGCCCAGACGGTCGGCTTTATTATTTTCCGTTCCCCGGTGGTTGCCCACCCATCCGTCAGTTGCGGAAAATCTCAACGCACTTATTATACCATATATAAATATAAAAAGTCAATTGCATTTTGAGATTTTTACCGACAACATATTACAAATTTCAAAGTGATTTTTTGTTGCAAATTACCACATGAGTCACGTGACCGAGCTGTCTCCGCAAAAGGAATCCTTGCTCTGCTCACACTTTTCGTAATTCATGCACTTGAGAGCCGGATTTTTTCCAAAAGTCTTGCGCATGATGACATTTTCACCGCACTTCGGACAGTATCTCTCAACGACCTCGTAACGACCCGTTTCTTTTCTGTTTTCGTTCATTTCGCACCTCACATTTCGTATTTACTATTATTATTATATCCTATGAAAATGCGAATATGCCGTGACAAAAAATAATCGGGAATTATTTTCCAACGCAGAAGCGGCTGAAAATTCTATCTGTTATTTCCTCACTTACGTTTCTGCCGTCTATCTCGCGAAGCGCGGAAAGTGAAAGCTCAAGGTCCATTCCCGCAATATCCTGCGTAAAGCCGCTTTTAAGTGCCTGAAGAGCGCTTTCAAGACGCGCCTTTGCCTCTGTTGCCGCGGCAAACTGACGCGCGTTCGTGAGAACGGGAGTAGTATCATAATTGAGCTTTTCATCAACGTAGAGATCGGAGATCATCTTTTTCAGCTCATCAAATCCGCTTCCGTCAAGAGCAGAAACGGTCACTACCCTGAACGGAACATTAAGCTCGATATTAGAACATATATCCGATTTGTTTACAATTGCGATGACCTCTGCATCACTCTTCATAACGCGCTCAATTACCTCGCGGTCAAGCTCGTCAAGTGGAGACGAGCCGTCAAAAACGGCAAGGATAAGCTCCGCCTCGTTAAGCTTTCCGATACTGCGTTCGATTCCGAGACGCTCGACCTCGTCGCTCGATTCTCGAATGCCGGCAGTATCGCAAAGCCGCAAGGTCACTCTTCCGATAACCGCCGTCTCTTCAACGGTATCGCGAGTAGTTCCCGCAACCGAGGTAACGATTGCGCGATCATAGCCAAGTAGTCTGTTAAGAACAGACGATTTCCCTGCGTTCGGCTTGCCGACGATTGCAGTTTTAATTCCGTCGTTAACTGCTTTGCCGCTTCTATAGCTCGACACAAGCTTATTCGTCTCATCAAGCAGCTTTTCAGCGCGAAGAGTCAGCTCCTCGATCGAAACGTCAGTCAGGTCCTCGTCGGGATAATCAATATAGGCGTATACAGAAGCAAGAAGCTCGGTTATTTCGTCGCAGAGCTTATTGACGCCGTTTTTAAGCACGCCGTTTGTGATTGATGCGGAAAGACGCAGCTGCTCGTCGCTTTCTGCGTCGATAAGACCGATAACGGCTTCTGCTTCTGTCAACGACATCTTTCCGTTAAGAAAAGCGCGCTTGCTGAATTCACCGCCGAGCGCAAGACGGAAGCCGCTTTCAAGTGCTGAAGTCAGCACGTTTTCGGTAAGAAGTATTCCGCCATGGCAAGATATTTCAACGGTATCCTCACCGGTAAACGAGCGCGGAGCGCGAAAAACAGTTGCTATACCGTCGTCAATACGCTTACCGTTTCTGAGAATATCTCCGTAAACAGCATAGCCGGACTCAACGTCTGACAGATGTTTTTTTGATTTCGGAACAAAGATCTTCTCGGCAAGCGTAATGCTTCCCTCTCCGCTTAATCTTATAACTGCGATGCCGCCTCTTCCGTACGGGGTGGATATTGCGGCGATCGGTTCAAAGCTCTGCATATTTTTCTCCAATCATTTTATAGTTACATTATAAATGAACTCGGTTAAGATTTCAATAGAAAAAACAAAAAACCGCGATAAAACGCGGTTTTTGCCTATCAAAAGTCTTACTTAAATTATTCTTCGCTCTTCTTAAGGTACTGGCAGTTATCGCAGTCGCAGTCAAGCTCGTCATTTTCGAGGCACTCAAAATCGCAGTCGCAATCATCCTCACAAGCAGTACGAAGATTCTTCTTGTATCTGTTGTAGATCATTCTGACGATAATGTAGAGACCGATGATGATTCCTATAGCGAGGAATATCTTAAGAAGTGTTTTAAGAGTCTTGTTTTCCATAATATTTTACCCCCAAATTAATATCGTTTATTGAAATTGCTTTACACTTAAATTATAACACAACTTTTGCAATTTAACAAGTACCTACAGAAAAAAATTGTAAATATTTTTTTGCTTTAGTCGTAATATTTATTCCAATTACTATTGAAATTTATTCGCGACCGTGCTAAAATGATTGTGTATGGAAAATTTTGAAAGGAGGTTACGTCTTGAATCAAAACGATAAAAAGCTGAATTTGCGTCAAAATCCGCAAAAACGTGCTGTTGATCAGCCGATCAACCGTCCTCAGAATCATAGACCAAATCAGCCCCGTCAAGAGCAAATACCTCCCATTCAAAACAGATCCCCACAGCGTCCGCCGATAAATCGACAAGTGCAGCAGCGTCCGCAGAACGCGGCAAAAAAGCCGTCGGGGCTTACTGACAACCTGCGTTCACAGACACCGCTTCAAAGGCAGATGCGTAAGAAAAACGCACCGAGTGAACCCGGAACCGTCAGAAGGACCGCAACTCAGCAGTTCAAGATCCGTCAAAGCGGAACAAAGCCGCAAAAGCAAAAGGTAAAGAAGACAAGCAGGTCCTTCACGAAACGCGTTCTTGTTTTAGGTGTGATTGCCTACCTGATACTGCTTCCGATGGTCGTTTTAATTGCAAACCTGCTTTTGAAATCAAACGTCATGACGGAGACCGATGATTTCAGCTACCGCCTCGGCACAGGTAAAAACACGGTATCCATAAAAACGTATTCTTATTCACGCGTCTGCCGAGACGGCGTTTACTACATCGACATGGACGCTCTTGCCGACTACTGCGAATTGACTACGACGGGCGACGGTAAGAATATGCGCTACGTCGTAAGAGAGACCGCTGAATCGGTTGAATTCGTTCTCGGCGAAAGCATCGCTTATATAAACGGTGTTCCCGACAGAACGGGAGGAAACGCGTTTCTTTACGGCGGAAAGGTACACATTCCGCTTGAGTTTGCAAAGAGATGCTTTATTAATCTTGATATTACCCTTGATACAGAGCGAAACAGAATAACGATCGTACGTAACACGGACGAAAAAGGAAATTATCTCGCACTTGACTTCCCATATAAGCTGACTGACGGAACCGATAAGATCGTTTTCGGCGAGCTTGAAGTTGAGATCCAGGAGCAGATAATAAAGCAAAACCAGCCCGTCATACCCGAGGGCGACGTTACCCTACCAATTCAGTAATTAATTTTTCATAACATAAAGGAGATAAACACCATGAACGTACTTCTTACAGGCGGAGCCGGCTTCATCGGCTCACACACCGCAGTCGAGCTTATCGAAAAGGGACACAGCGTTGTCATCGTTGACAACCTTGTAAACAGCAAGCCCGAATCGGTAAGACGTGTTGAAGCAATAACCGGCACAAAGATCAAGCTTTACGTTGACGACGTAGCGGACAAGGCAGCTCTTGAAAAGATCTTCGAGGAAAACAAGATCGATGCTGTTATACATTTTGCAGGACTCAAGGCAGTCGGTGAATCGGTAAAGCTTCCCGTTCTTTATTACAGAAACAACCTCGACACTACTCTTACTCTTCTTGAAACAATGAAGAAATACGGTTGCACCAAGCTCATATTCAGCTCCTCCGCAACAGTTTACGGCGATCCCGAAAAGGTGCCGATAACCGAGGATATGCACGTAGGTGACTGCTCTAATCCTTACGGCAAGACCAAGTATATGATCGAGGAGATCCTTAAGGATACCTGCCACGCAGACAGCGACCTTTCCGTCGTTCTTCTCCGTTACTTTAATCCTATCGGCGCACATAAGAGCGGACTTCTCGTTGAGGACCCTAACGGAATCCCGAACAACCTTATGCCTTACATACTCAAGGTAGCTATGGGCAAGATGCCTCACCTCAACGTATTCGGTGACGATTATCCTACTCCCGACGGAACCGGTGTACGTGACTACATTCACGTTTCCGACCTCGCAAAGGGACACGTTGCAGCTATCGAATATGCTGACACTAACAAGGGTATTGAGGTATTCAACCTAGGTACAGGTAACGGCTACTCGGTTCTCGACGTAGTAAAGGCGTTCGAGAAGGCAAGCGGAAATCCCCTTCCTTATAAGATTGCTCCCCGCCGTGAGGGCGACATCGCTGCTTGCTACGCTTCTCCCGACAAGGCGTATAACGGTCTTAAGTGGAAGGCAGAGCTTACTATCGACGATATGTGCCGCGACGCTTGGGAAGCAGTAAAGAAGAATCCCGAGGGTTATCCCAACGACTGATAATTTCCTTACGTGAGGTAAATATGGAACCTACGATCCGCGATAAGAATTTTATAGTTGAGACAAATATCAAGCGCGAGGGACTTAAGTACATAGATATTGAAGAATGTGATGAAATGCTCCTTCACGGCGTTCAGCTCATTGACGGTAAGTACCGCCGTCTGCCCGAGGATATTGCAAAGAGCGTTAACGAATGCGTTGACGAAATGCATGACCGTACCGCAGGCGGACGCGTCAGATTTATAACTAACAGTCCTTATATCGCCATCCACGCCGAGATGGTAAGCGTTCTGAAAATGAACCATTTTGCCATTACGGGAAGCGTTGGAATGGACCTTTATTCCGGCACGAGATACTACGGCACGTTCGTTCCTCCTTTTGGAGTTGATGCAGTATTTGAGAGCGTTATAGATCTTGACGGCGAGGAGCGCGAATACACGATAAATCTTCCTCTGTATTCGGGCGTTAAGCGACTTTTCGTTGGTATCAAGGAGGGCTGTACGCTTAAAGCTCCATCTCCTTACCGCCTCGACAAGCCCGTCGTTTACTACGGCTCGTCGATCACGCAGGGCGGCTGCGCATCAAGACCGGGTGTTGCTTATCAGGCGATCCTTACAAGAGAGCTACACGTCGACCACATAAACATGGGCTTCTCGGGCGGCGCACGCGGCGAGGATCCTATCGTTGATTACGTCGCAGGACTTGAAATGTCGGCATTCGTATCCGACTACGACCACAACGCTCCGACAGCCGATCACCTCCGTGCAACTCACGAAAAGCTTTACCGCGCGGTAAGAAAGAATCATCCCGACATTCCGATCCTATTCCTTACCCGTCCGAAGTTCCATCTTGACGAACAAGAAAAGCTCCGCCTTGAAATCGTAAAAGAAACTTACGAAAAGGCGCTTTCCGAGGGCGATAATAACGTCTACTTCATTCCCGGACCCGAGCTTCTTAACGAACAGGTCAGAGAATGCTGCCTTGTAGACAACACGCATCCGACGGATGCAGGTTTTGTCAGTATGGCATACGCTATTCTTCCGACGCTGAAAAAGATGCTGAATCTTTGATATATCTCCCGACGGCTTCCGTCGGGAGATTTCTTTTATTTATGTCTTGATTTATGAAGAAATATCTGTTATAATACAAATTAACATCGAATTTTGAAAGGAGAATTCTTATGGCTATGAATGAAACGGCGGCTGTGATCAGTTCATGTATCTCGCCAAGCGCTATATGCAAGGTAATGTTTGAGTATCAGCAGTATGAAGAATTTTTCTTTCCCGTTGCAATATCCGACGAGCTTTTCCTCTCGGTAAGCGACAGAGATTTCCGTCTTGACGGCTTTACTCTAAGACAGCTATCCGACGTTGTATCGGCTACGCCGATAAAAGGCACTTATCTCAAGATCCATCAGGCGGAGGGTAATCTTTCGCGCTTATCTGTTCCGCCTATAAATATCAAGAGCTGGCGTCACGCATTCAACTCCATCCTCGCTTCGGGAGAGATAATAAGTGTTGAGGGATATGCTCCAAACAGCACAAACAAGTACTTCATAGTCGGACGAGTTCTCGCTGTCGGCGAGCAAGGCATTCGCATAAGAACCTTTGACGGAAGCGGAACCTGGGCAGAAAATCCGATAACCGTTCCCTATAAAAATATCTTCTCAATGACCTTCGGCTCGTCTTATATTACGACCTATACAAAATACCTAAAGCCATACCCCGAGGTCAAGCCCCCGACACCCATCAAAAACCGCTGATATTCTCGGCGGTTTTAACATTTCACAAAAAAAATTATATATATTCATCCAATATTCAAATAATAGGGTTAAAATGGTAGTTAACTCTAAAAGAGAAGGTAGAACTATGCTTGAATTAAGAAACATTAAAAAGGATTACCCTACCGGTAACGAAACGGTGCACGCGCTCAAGGGCGTTTCCCTTTCGTTCCGAAGAAGCGAGTTTGTCAGTATTCTCGGTCAGTCGGGCTGCGGTAAAACTACGCTTCTTAACATCATTGGAGGACTTGACAGATATACAGAAGGCGACCTTATCATAAACGGTAGGTCAACAAAGAACTATAATGACAGAGATTGGGACACGTACCGCAACCACTCTGTCGGATTCGTTTTCCAGAGCTACAATCTGATTCCCCACCAGACCGTTCTTCAAAACGTCGAGCTTGCGCTCACACTTTCGGGCGTGTCGAAATCCGAGCGCAGAAAGAGAGCGACCGAAGCTCTTGCGGCAGTCGGTCTTAAATCTCAACTTAATAAGAAGCCGAGCGAATTGTCGGGCGGACAGATGCAGAGAGTTGCTATTGCACGTGCAATAGTAAACAACCCCGATATTATCCTTGCCGACGAGCCGACCGGTGCTCTTGACTCCGAGACGAGCGTTCAGGTCATGGAAATACTCAAGGAGATCTCGAAGGATCGACTTGTCGTTATGGTAACGCACAACCCAGAGCTTGCAGAGCAGTATTCGACAAGAACGGTAAGAATGCTCGACGGACTTATCATTTCCGACTCTATGCCGCTAACGGATGAAGAAATTGAGGCGGAGAATGCAGCGCTTGAGCAGGCAAAAAAGGCGGCGGCAACAAAAAAACAGAAAAAGCAGAAGAAGCCCTCGATGTCCTTCTTCACCTCCTTCGGTCTTTCGATAAGAAACCTCTTTACCAAAAAAGGAAGAACCGTCCTTACGTCCTTTGCGGGAAGTATCGGAATAATCGGAATCGCGCTTATTTATGCGGTTTCCGAGGGTACGACAAACTATATTTCTTACGTTCAGGAAAGCACGCTTTCCTCTTATCCTATAACGCTTGAGGCACAGCACGTCAGCGTAGGAACTCTGATGGAGACCTTCATAGGCGCGGCAAAGGAAAAGGAGAAGCACCCGAACGACGCGGTTTATCAGAATCCCGTGCTTTATGACCTCGTAAATACTCTCAGCCAGATTGAGGCAAAGGAAAACGACCTGCGTTCCTTCAAGAAGTATCTTGAAACGAAGCTTGACGACAAGGAGAACGAAAAATTCAACGCCGCTATAAACGGCATTCAGTATTCTTACGGAGTTGACCTCAATATCTACACCAAAAACGTAGACGGAACGATCATAAAGAGTAACACCGAAGAGCTTATTCAGAAAATGCTCATTAAGTACATGGGCGAGATAAGCGGCTCCCAGATGACGGGAGACACCGGTATGCTATCTATGCTCTCGGGCGGCAGTATGTCGTCTATGATGAGAGTTTGGCAAGAGCTTCTTCCCGGCAAGGACGGTTCAGCCATCAATCCGCTTGTCGAGAAGCAATATGATCTCGTTTACGGAAACTGGCCGAACGAATATAACGAGATAGTTATCGTTGTTGACGAGAACAACGAGATCGACGATATGACCCTCTATGCACTCGGTCTTATCTCAGATGAAGAGATAGATAAGATCGTAAAGGCAGCCGCAAAGGATGAGCCGCTTGAATTCGAGACGCAGAAATGGTCTTATGAGGACATCTGCAAAATGGAATTCAAGACGATCCTGAACGCAGATCTCTATTCGAATATCGACGGCATATATCAGGACGTTTCGGCAAGCGAATCGCACCTTAACGTTCTCTATAATCACAAGGCGGTCCCCCTTAAGGTCACCGGTATAATCAAGCTTAAGGAAGATACAAGCTCTACTCTTATAACGGGTACTATCGGATACACTTATCACCTAACCGAATATATTGCCGAAGAAAATAAAAAATCGGGCGCAATAGTTGATCAGATCAATAATCCGAAGCTCGACATTTTCACGGGTCTTCCCTTCGCGGACACCGAAGGAACTCTTAACAATGCTGAGAAGGCAGAGTACTTCAGAAGCCATATTGCAGGCATGACGGCAGAGGAAAAGGCGCAAACCTATATCTCTATAATTTCGATACCGTCATCTGAGTATCTTGCAAGTAAGATAGGACCAGTGATTGCAGGCATGACACCCGAAATCATGCGTGAGGCAGTAATATCTCAGATACTTGCTTCGCAGACCGTAAAGGATGAAAACAGCGTTCGCGAGTACGTCGGTCTTATGTCCGACGAGGATATAACCGCAATGATCAGCGGTATTCTTGCCGAGCAGGAAACGGCAATTTTCGCCGCAGAGCAAAAAGCAAAATATGCAAACAAAACTCCCGAGGAGCTTGCATCCGAGCTTGACAGCGCAGTTCTTTCTTATACTGACGAGCAGTGCGCCGCGTACTACGACAGCGTATTCAAGTTCTCCCCTTCTACCTATGAGATGAATATGCATAAACTCGGCTACGTTGATCTTGAACAGCCGACGACCATAAATCTCTTTGCTACCTCCTTTGCAAATAAGGACGTCATCGAGGAAATGATCATCAGCTACAACAACAGCGTAGACGAGATCTCGCGAATCGAATATACCGACTTTATGGGAATCATGATGTCCTCTATAACGACGATCATCAATGCAATCAAGTACGTTCTTATCGCATTCGTCAGCGTTTCTCTCATTGTTTCCTCGATAATGATAGGCGTAATAACGCTCATATCCGTTCAGGAAAGAACGAAGGAGATCGGTATTCTTCGCGCGATCGGTGCGTCGAAGCGCAACGTTTGCAGTATGTTCAATGCAGAAACCGTAATCATCGGATTCACTTCCGGCTTGATCGGCGTTCTGTTCACTTACCTTGTCTGCATTCCTATCAACCTTATCCTCTATGCGCTAACGGGAATTGCAAACCTGCAGGCAACGCTTGATATCAGAGTTGCAATTGTTCTTGTCGCAATCAGCGTGCTTCTCACGCTCATATCGGGACTTATTCCCTCTCGCGGCGCCGCAAAGAAGGATCCCGTTGTTGCACTTCGTACCGAATAATTTACAGGAATATAAAAATGAAGGACATTGTATTTTTTGACCTTGACGGCACTTTAACTGACTCGGGCGACGGAATCAAAAATTCCGCCGCCTATGCCCTGAATAAATTCGGAATACCTGTTCCGAAGAGAGACGAGCTAAATAAATTCATCGGTCCGCCTCTTGTCGGAAGCTTCAGAAATCTTTTCGGTATGTCCGACGAGGATGCTGACCTTGCGGTGGTTTATTACCGCGAATATTACGCGGTTAAGGGTATATTTGAAAACTCTCTTTACGACGGAGTTACCGATATGCTCGAGGCGCTGAAAAAGGCAGGAAGAACGATCGTTTTAGCAACGTCAAAGCCCGAGATCTACGCTAATCAGATACTCAAGTATTTTAATATTTACGACTACTTCACGCACGTTTGCGGTGCAGAAATGGATCACAAGCGCACTGATAAGCACGAGGTCATCGAGTATGCGCTTGAGACTGCCGGGGTAACTGACAGAAGCCGCGTAGTAATGGTTGGCGACCGTCTTCACGACATTCAAGGCGCAAAAAAATCACACCTTGACAGCATCGGCGTCACCTTTGGCTACGGAAGCGAAGCCGAGCTTAAGGAAGCTGGCGCAGATTACATTGTCAACGACGCTAAAGAGCTTACCGAGCTTCTTCTCAAACTATAAGAAAAAGGCAACCGCAATTGCGGTTGCCTTTATTTTTATTCCTCGTCTTCCTCGTTTTCTTCCTTTGGAAGAAGCTCAACGACAGCGGACACTACTCTGTGCTCGGTTATCTCCTCAACCTTGATATGAAGTCGGTCGATAGTAAGCTCAGGCGTTTCACCGTCTGCAGGAATGGTAGTAAATCTACTGAATATAAGTCCCGAAAGAGTTGACAGGTCATCATCCTCGGGCGGAAAATCAATGTCAAGCGCCTCTTCAACTGTATCAAGCGCAACGCTACCGTCCATGCGGTAGAGATTCTCGCCGATCTGCTCGATCTCTTCGTCCTCGAACTGCTCGTCGGTCTCGTCGTATATATTACCGACGATCTGCTCTATCAGATCTTCCATAGTAACGAGACCTGCTGTGCCACCGTACTCGTCAAGAATTATAGCCATATGAGTTTTCTTTTCCTGCATATCGCGGAACAGAAGGTCAGCGCGTACAGATTCGGGCACGAAATTCGGCTCAAATATAAGCTCTTTAAGAGTTTTCGGCGACTGCTCGCATACGTTAAGAAGGAATCTTCTCGTACTGAGAACGCCGATTATGTTATCAATATCGTCTTCATAAACGGGAAAACGCGAATAGCCCGTTTCGTTTATCGTCTTTATTATATCTTCAAAGCTGTCGTTAATATCTATTGCCGTCATCTCGGTGCGATGCGTCATAATATCGGCGGCGGTAGTGTTATTGAACTCGAAAATGTTTTCGATCATTTCCTTTTCGTCTGCCTGAATATTACCATCCTCTTCACTTGACTCGACCATCATGCGTATCTCTTCCTCGGTGACCTCTTCATCCTCGTGCTTGGGATCGATCCTCAGCATTTTGAGTACAAGGTTAGTCGATACCGAAAGGAACCACACTACAGGACGGAAGATCACGGCAAAGAAGCGAACGACAGAGCAAAGTCGCATAGCCGCCTTTTCGGGGTTTTTCATCGCTATTCTCTTCGGGACAAGCTCGCCGAGAATAAGTGTAAAATAGGAGAGAATGAGAGTGATCAAGATGACGCAAAGCACGTCGAGCACCTGCTCGCCGAGCGACGTAAAGCCGACACCGTAATACAGCCAATGTGTCAGTCTGCTCGCGATGTTATCGGCGGCAAATGCAGAACCGAGAAAGCCGGCGAGAGTAATGCTTATCTGAATCGTAGACAGGAATCTGTCAGGATTCTGAAGCATTTTAAGCAGCTTCGCTGCCTTTTTATTTCCGTCCTCGGCAAGCTTTTCCATCTTTTTCTCGTTTAGAGAAACAACCGCCATCTCGGAGCATGCAAAAATTGCATTAACAAAAATAAGAATAAACTGGAGTATTAATTGACCCCATAACGGATCCAAAAAGAATCCCCCCTTAAATATTTAATCTTTTATATTATACTACACTTTTGAAAAATAGTCAATACCGATTCCGAATAACAAAAGGTTGACATTTTAGGTCATTGGAGTTATAATAATATAAATGTGTGATTAACTATCAAGGAGCTATAAATGGCTAAAATCAGAATCGCCGTTATCTTCGGCGGAAATTCAACGGAATATGAAATATCTCTTCAGTCGGCGTTTTCGGTACTTGATAATCTCGATCCCGAAAAATACGACGTTATCCCTCTCGGAATAACACGTGACGGTGACTGGTATCGCTATTACGGCAGTTATGAAAATCTGCCGGCAAACACCTGGATGAACGATCCCGAGCTTCTGATGCCGGTCGTTATCTCTCACAGCCGTTCCTCTAAGGGCATTATAGAGCTTCGCCCCGATGGAAACGTGCTTACCGAGATAGACCTTGCCCTTCCGATCCTTCACGGAAAGAACGGCGAGGACGGAACGGTACAGGGTCTGTTTGAGCTTGCGGGAATCACCGTTGTCGGATGCTCCGCGCTTTCTTCCGCTATCTGTATGGATAAGGACCGCGCACACAAGCTTGTAGAGCTTGCGGGCATCGAGGTTCCTAAGGCGGTAATGATCAGAAAATATCAGAAGGACGATGCTCCCGCTTTGACTAAGGGACTTACGTATCCCCTTTTCGTTAAGCCCGTTCGTGCAGGTTCTTCCTTCGGTATTACCAAGATATATCGCGAAGAAGAGCTTGTTTCGGCAGTCAGCTTCGCTTTTGAACACGACGACGAGGTAATTATCGAAGAAAACGTTGACGGCTTTGAGGTCGGCTGTGCCGTTCTTGGTATTGACGAGCTTACCGTCGGTCGCGTTGACGAGATCGAGCTTTCTCACGGCTTCTTCGATTTTACCGAGAAATATAACCTTATCACCTCTAACATATATATGCCTGCGCGCATCGATCCAGAAACCGAAAAGCGTATTCAGGAAAGCGCAAAGATCATATATAAAGCTCTCGCTTGCAGCGGTTTTGCGCGTGTGGACATGTTCCTTACGCCCGACAAGCGCATAGTATTTAATGAGGTCAATACCATTCCGGGTTTCACCTCGCATAGCCGTTATCCCAGCATGATGAAAGGAATCGGGCTGACATTTGACAAGATGCTCGATAAGCTCATCGAACTCTATATCTGATTCAATCAAAACCTAACGGGAGGAAAATATGGTGAGAAGAAAAGCAGCTATTTCCAAGGCGCAAAGGTCGTGGATCGAGCTTGATTTTGCGGCACTTCGTAATAACGTAAGCGAGCTACGTCGCATTATGCACAGCGGCTGCAGAATTCTTGCTATCGTAAAGGACGAAGGATACGGTCACGGTGCGTATCAGATAACAAAGGAGCTTCAGAAGCTCGGCGTTGACGCTTACGGCGTTGCAACGGTCGACGAAGCTATAGCTATCAGAAAATTCGGTATTAAGGGCATGATCCTAGTTCTCGGCTATACCGATCCGATCAGAGCAAAGGATCTTAAGAAATACAATATAACGCAGACTGTATTTGATGTTGATTACGCCAAAGAGCTGAACTCTCAGGGCAAAAAGATAAAGGTACATATAGCCATAGACAGCGGAATGCACAGAATCGGAATCGACGTAAAGGACTTTGATGCAGTCGCCTCGGTATACACGCTCAAGAATCTTTCGGTTGACGGTGTATTCTCTCATCTTTGCGTCAGTGACTCAAAGAAGGAAGATGACATCGAATACACAAAAAGTCAGATCAATTCTTTCAACGAGCTTATAAGTGCTCTTGAAGCAAACGGTCTTCCCGTGAAAACTCAGCACATTCAGGCAAGCTACGGGCTAATCAACTATCCCGAAATCAAGAGTGACTACGCAAGAATGGGAATTTCCCTTTACGGCGCAGACAGTGAGTACGGTTACGAAAAGGAGATTGACATTTCCCTATCGCCCGTTATGTCGATAAGAACAAAGATAATTCAGCTACGCACTTATCAGCCGGGCGAGTCGATCGGATACGGAAGAACCTTTATAACCGAACGCGAAAGCCGTATAGCGGTCCTGCCGATAGGATACGGTGACGGTATTCCGAGATGTCTCTCGGGCAAGGCGAACGTGCTCGTTTGCGGAAAACGCGCTCCTATGGTCGGACGCATCTGCATGGATCAGCTGATGATAGACGTGACGGATATTCCCGAAGCTTCCGTCGGAGCTATCGCTACCGTTATCGGGCGCGACGGAGACGAGATCATAACTGCCGAGGAGGTCGCTTATCAGGCAGGAACGATAACGAACGAAATATTCTCCCGACTTGGACGTCGCCTTGACATAATATCATAAACACAAACAGCCCGCAAATGCGGGCTGTTTTCTTTAGCTAAAAATTGTTTCTATTATTCTTTGGCTTCCTTTCGGTGAATAACGCCACGAATCAATATGAGACACATCATCACCATAAGGACGTATCTCACGCACAGGCAAATTTTCGCCCTTGTATGCATCGATGATAACAAGCTTAAGCTTCATTCGCTCGGGAATGATATTCTTTATGTAGACTGCCGTAGTTTGCCCCACGGTAATATCCGAGCGATACTCTGCCAACCCCGCAAGATTCGGCGTAAGCTCAACGAATATGCCGTATTCCTCAATGCTTCTTACGATTCCTGCCACGGTCTGACCGACCGAAAACATTGATGCGTTTTCCTCCCAAGTGCCGAGAAGCTCCTTGTGCGTCACGTAAATTCTCTCGCCGTCATTGCTCTTTATTGCAACCTTTATTCTATCACCGACCGAAAATCTGTCAGACGGATGGCTAATACGTGAAACCGAAATACAGTCAATTGACAAAAGTGAAATAACGCCGCATCCAATGTCAACAAACGCACCGAAATTCTCAAGATGCGTTATCTTTGCGTCAATTATATCACCCGAAATGCAGTCGGAAAGGAAAGCTTCGTAGCATTCCCTTTGCGCTTCCTTGCGTGACAGGCGCGCGACCTTTATTCCGTCCTGATAATAGAACCCCATCACCTTGAAGCATACCGCTTTTCCGACGCGAGTTATAACGGCAATATCGCGCACGTCACCGCCGGATCTATCGTATTCTACGTCACCGCGGTCAATAATACCGAGCATACAGCCAAGATCAACTGTCAGTGTATAATTTGCGTCACACCGCACAGCCATTGCCTCAAGAATAACGCCCTCGTTCATAGCTCGAATCAACCCGTTTTCGTTTGAGAGATATTCCCTGTTCTCAGGCATTGACAGAACTATTCCCTCGGGCTTGTATTTACATAAATGCATAATTAAACCTCCGCCGAACGTTTCGTCCGCTTTTTTGATAAGCGTTACTACTATATTCGGCGGAGGTCATTTATATGCTATTTATTTAAGGGAAATATGGACGGGAAGACCGTTTTTATATTCGGGATAGCTCTCGCCCTCGATGAGAGGAAGGAGGTACTTAACGCCCTCGTCGGTGATACCGTTACCGCGCTCGTTAATAAAGCTGTCGGGAACTGTTCTGACCATATTAGCTATCTTGTCAATGTCCTCGTATCCCGGAACGCAGGTATACGGGTCGTTGCTTGTACGAACGAAGGTCATCATTTTACCGCTGATGCCGTTAACTGCATTTTCAACTGCGGCTTTACCGACTGCAACAGACTCGGTAATATCGGTAAGAGAAGCAATATGAGAGGCGCATCTCTGAAGAATGTTAAGCTCAACGGAACGAACCTTACAGCCGATCTCTTCCTTAACAGCAAGCTCAAGTGCTTTACCCGTACCCGAAAGATACTTGTGACCGAAAGCATCGGCAACACCGCTCTGCGTACCCTCGCCAACGTATCTGCCGTCAGATAGACGAATACCCTCGGAAACACAAACGACTACGTTAGGATGCTTTTCAAGGCAAGCGCGGACATCGGCAAAAAACTCATCGTAATTAAACACTCTCTCGGGAAGATAAATAAGATCCGGCTCAAATCCCGTAGCTCTGGTAAGTGCCGCTGCAGCGGTAAGCCAACCTGCGTCACGTCCCATAATTTCGATGATAGTAACTGCCTTGACGGTGTAGACCGCGCAGTCGCGGAGCATTTCGGAAACAGACGCCGCAATGTACTTAGCGGCTGAACCGTAACCGGGAGTATGGTCTGTACCCATAACGTCGTTATCGATCGTCTTCGGCACTCCCATTATGCGCATTTCGTAATCAACCGTCTTTGAATAAGCAGAAAGCTTCGCAACGGTATCCATAGAATCGTTACCGCCGATGTAGAAGAAATAGCGGATATTATGCTTCTTGAAGAAGGCAAAGACCTTTTCGTATACCGCCTTGTCACTGTCAGACATATTATTGAGAGACGGAAGCTTCTTACGGCAGGAGCCAAGAGCAGCTGCAGGAGTTTTCTCGAGCGTTACGAGCTTAGATTCATCGTCAAACATCTCTGTAAGATTGCAGAAGCTGTCATTAAGAATTCCCTCGATACCGTGATACATACCGAATATAGTTTCGATATTCTCATTTTCAAGCGCACCGCGGATAACACCGCTGAGGGTTGCGTTAATTGCGGCAGTAGGTCCGCCGGACTGTCCGACGATAGCATTTCCCTTCAATACCATAGAAACCTCCAAAGTTTATAAAAAAGTAAAAAGCGCAGGCAAGCCTGCGCTTTTTGGTGACCCGTAGGGGAATCGAACCCCTGTTTCCGCCGTGAGAGGGCGGCGTCTTAGCCTCTTGACCAACAGGCCTCATTGGCACGGTTAGAATTATACCACACTTCTTTATATTTTGCAAGAGCTTTTCAAAATTTATTTATGAATTTTTTGTAAATTGAAAAATTATTGACGAAACAAGAAAAAAGTTGCAATTTCTGACAAAATATGATATAATGAATCAGTTAAAATATTTTACGGAGAAAAACAATGAAAAACTCACTTATCGTTTTCTTTTTCGTTTGTGCGGGAATAGTATCCGGCTCGCTGGTCGCGAACCTCACTTCAAGCGTTAAGGGTCTGTCTTGGCTTTCTTACGGTCTCGCGTTTGGGATCACAGAGCCGTTCGTTCTTGATCTGAGCGTGCTTAAGCTATCCCTCGGCTTGACCTTTAATCTAAACATTTCAGTAATACTGTTTGTTACCCTCGCCGTCGTTATTGCATATATGATAACGGGCAAGCGCAGAAGAAGATGATAAAGAATATAATTCTTGCGTCAAAATCGCCGCGACGACACGAGCTTTTATCTATGCTCGGATTTGAAATAAAAACCGTCGTGTCCGACGTGGACGAAGAAGCGATAAAAGCAGACACCCCTGCTCTCCTTGCAGCAAAGCTCGCACACACAAAGGCACTTGCAGTTGCAAACGAGATCGGAAAGACCGATCTTCCGATAATTGCCGCCGATACTCTCGTTGAAATAAACGGCGAGATCCTCGGAAAGCCGAAGGATGAAGCCGATGCGAGAAGAATGCTTAATATGCTATCGGGCAGTGTTCATTACGTTCACACCGGCATTTCGGTTATATACGGTAGCAACGAGATCAATCTGACGGATACGGCAAAGGTGTTTTTCAGAGAAATTGACGAAGACGAGCTTGATGACTATATCGCATCCAAAGAGCCGTTTGACAAGGCGGGTGCATACGGCATTCAAGGAAAAGCAGGCGCGTTCGTTGAAAGAATAGAGGGAGACTTCTTCTCGATAATGGGTCTGCCTATCTGCGCCGTTACCAAAGCACTGAAACAATTAACAAAGGACGATAATATATGAGCTCAAGACAGAGTAAAATCAGAAACTTCTCAATAATCGCCCATATTGACCACGGAAAAAGCACTCTTGCTGACAGAATTCTCGAACATACGAGAACGGTCTCGACGCGAGAAATGGAATCACAGCTTCTCGACAATATGGATCTCGAAAGAGAGCGTGGAATTACTATAAAGGCACGCGCGGTCAACCTTGCTTATACCGCAAAGGACGGCGAGACATACAATCTCAATCTGATCGACACTCCCGGTCACGTTGACTTTAACTACGAGGTATCCCGTTCGCTTAACGCTTGCGAGGGTGCGCTTCTCGTCGTTGACGCGACTCAGGGAATCGAGGCGCAGACGCTTGCTAACGCTTATCTTGCTGTCGAAAGTAACCTTGAGATAATCCCCGTAATAAACAAGATCGACCTTCCGTCTGCCGATATCGAAGGCACAAGAAACGAGATCGAGGACGTTATTGGTATTCCTGCCGAGGACTGCCCTGCGGTTTCGGCAAAAACTGGACTTAATATTGAGGACGTTCTTGAAGCAGTCGTTTCCGGAATTCCCGCCCCGAAGGGCGACGAAAACGGCAAGCTGAAGGCACTCATCTTTGACTCTTACTATGATCCATATCTCGGAGTCGTCGTTCTCGTTCGAATCATCGACGGTAAGCTTACTGTCGGCGACAGAGTAACCATGATGAGCACCGGGTCTGTGTTTGAAACGATCGAGGTCGGAACGCTTGCACCGTTTGGACTCCGCCCCGGAAATACCCTTTCGGCGGGCGACGTCGGATATTTTACCGCAAGCATAAAGACGGTATCCGAGACACGCGTCGGTGATACCGTAACAAGCCCCGACGATCCTGCAGATACACCCTGCCCCGGCTTCCGTCAAGCACTGCCGATGGTATTCTCGGGTATTTACCCTGCTGACGGCGCAAAGTATAACGACCTGCGTGACGCACTCGAAAAGCTACAGCTCAATGACGCGGCGCTCGCTTTTGAACCCGAAACGTCGATCGCTCTCGGATTCGGATTCCGATGCGGATTTCTCGGTCTTCTCCACATGGAGATAATTCAGGAGCGTCTTGAACGTGAGTATAATCTTGATATTATAACTACCGCCCCGAGCGTTATCTACGAGATCAAAAAGCGTAACGGCGAGCTTATCAGAATTGATAACCCGTCAAACTATCCGTCAGCAGATGAGATCGAAACTGCATACGAGCCGATGGTCAAGGCAAGCATAATAACGCCTGCCGAATACGTCGGTAACATAATGGACCTCTGCCAGGACAGACGCGGTAATTTCATAGATATGAAATATCTTGACGCTAACCGCACCGAGCTTCACTACAATCTGCCTCTTAATGAGATAGTTTACGACTTCTTCGACGCTCTCAAGAGCCGTAGCCGCGGTTATGCTTCTCTCGATTACGAGCTTAACGGCTATGTACCGAGTAAGCTTGTCAAGCTCGATATTCTCCTTAATGGCGATATCGTCGACGCACTGTCCTTCATTGTTCACGAGGAAAAGGCATACGCAAGAGCGCGTAGGATCGCCGAAAAGCTTAAGGAGAATATACCGCGTCAGCTGTTTGAGGTACCGATCCAGGCGGCTATCGGAGGAAAGATAATCGCTCGTGAGACCGTTAAGGCACTTCGTAAGGACGTACTTGCTAAGTGCTACGGCGGTGACATCACCCGTAAAAAGAAGCTTCTTGAAAAACAGAAGGAAGGTAAAAAGAAAATGCGTCAGCTCGGCTCTGTTGAGGTATCGCCCGAAGCGTTCATGGCAGTGCTTAAGCTTGACGAGGAATAAAAAATCGCATAACAAAGAAAGGATAAACTACTATGAGAATTAAAATTCGCCTAGACACAATGTCGGAGATCAACGCCTTCGTCAGCGCAATGACGAAGACCGGCGCAAACGTATTCCTTACCGATAAGGACAGAAACTTTATCGTAAGCGCAAAGAGTATGCTCGGAGCAGTTTACTCAATGGAATGGGACGAGGTTTGGTGCGAAAGCGACGAGGACATCTACCACGTCGTAAGCAAGTTCGCAGCAGACGAATAATCATTAAAGGTCAGCCAACTCTCGTTGGCTGACTTTTTTAACGTTAAATTTGTAAACTTTTTGTTAAGTTTTTGCCGAGACCGAAAGTATTTTATCACTTAAACGTGAAATTCGTGAGATTTTTTTGCGTTTTTCCAATAAAATGTTTGCATTTATATTAATAGTGTGATATAATATAGTGAATTATTATTTCTAAGGTAAGTTTTCGGTGGTATTATGGCAACTGATATCCTGACAATGGCATACGACGATATCCTCGCTATCGTAACAAGCTTGGGATTTCCGTCCTTTCGCGCAAAGCAGCTTTATCATTGGCTTAACAAAGGCGCGTCGTTTGACGAAATGAACAATCTGCCAAAGACATTTAAGGAAGCACTTGCCGAAAACGGGTATTTCGTTGACCTGCCGAAGATCGAAAAGAAGCTTGTTTCTCAGATCGATGGCACTGTAAAGCTTCTCTATTCCCTTTCGGACGGTCAATATATCGAAAGCGTCGTGATGAAATACGAGCACGGAAATACCATCTGCGTCTCCTGTCAGGCAGGATGCCGTATGGGCTGTAAGTTCTGCGCGTCAACGCTGAGAGGTCTTTCGCGAAATCTCACACCGTCCGAGATCATCGGGCAAATTTTCATGGCTCAGAGGTCTATCGGCGAGCGGATATCGAATATCGTTATGATGGGCATAGGCGAGCCGCTTGACAACTACGATAACGTCATAAAGTTTCTTCACGCGGTAAACCGCGAGGAGGGACTTAACATCGGATACAGACACATTTCCCTTTCGACCTGCGGTGTTGTCGACGGTATCAAAAAGCTCGAAAAGGAAATGCTTCCGATAACGCTCTCGATCTCGCTTCACAACATCGACACCGAGGGGCGAAAGTCAATAATGCCGATAACTAACAAATGGAGCGTTGAAGAGCTGCTATCCGCTTGTGCCGAGTATTTTAAGGCAACGGGCAGAAGAATCTCGTTTGAATATACGCTCATCGCCGACGAGAACGACAGTATTCCTCAGGCAGAGGAGCTGGCGAGGGGACTTAAAAGGTTTCTGCCGGGAATGCCGATACACGTTAATCTCATACCGCTTAACGACGTAAGTGAACGCAGCTATAAGAAGAGCACGGCAAAGAACATCGAGGCATTCAAAAACCGACTGAACGGTCTCGGAATAAACGCAACCGTCCGCCGCCGTCTCGGACCGGACATAAACGCATCGTGCGGACAGCTTCGGCTGAATGCACAGGAACAATAACCCAAACGAAGGAATTTCGTTTTAATTCAGGAACATACTATTAACGAGGTACAAAATGTTTATCTGCGGAAAGAGCGACGTCGGAAAGCGTCGCGTAAACAATCAGGACTGCTATAGCGTCACACCCCTGCCGGGCGGCGCGTTTCTCTGTACCGTCTGTGACGGAATGGGTGGAGCAAACGGCGGTAACATAGCAAGCGAGATCGCTTGCCGCGTTTATACCGACTTCGTAAAGGAGAGCTTCTCGCTTGAAAGCGAAAATGATGCCGAGCTTATGAAGGCGGCGGTCACGCGTGCAAACACGGCAGTTTATGAAGCCGCGCAGGCAGATCAGGCGCTTAAAGGAATGGGAACGACTCTCGTTTCCGCGCTCGTAAGAGAAAACGGAAAAGCGACTGTAATAAACGTCGGCGACAGCCGTCTCTATTCGCTCAGCGCAGGACAGATGCGCCAGATTACCCGCGATCACTCATACGTACAGTACCTCGTCGATATGGGTCAGATAACCGTAAACGATGCAAAGAGCGCCTCGATCCGAAACATAATCATCCGTTCGATCGGAAACGAAGCAAAGACGAATCCCGACGTTTTCCACCTCGATCATGAAACCGACGGATACCTGCTTCTTTGTACCGACGGTCTTACCAATTGCGTTCCCAACGACGTTATCGCAGAGAACGTAAAGGCACAAAGTGCCGAAGAGCTTGAAAAATGCGCTGAGAAGCTCATACACCTCGCCAATGAGGGCGGTGGAAACGATAACATAACCGTTCTGCTTGTAAAGCTTTAATCTGATAATTAAGACAAAGGAATTTCTTAATGGATACAGCAAACAGATACGTCGGCAAG
The DNA here is from genome assembly GCA_017621655.1 of Clostridia bacterium. Lineage (GTDB taxonomy): Bacteria > Bacillota > Clostridia > Oscillospirales > CAG-272 > Colimorpha_A. The sequence continues at coordinate 110,925 of JAGASS010000051.1, forward strand.
ATACTTGACCGAAGATATGAAATAAAAAGAATAATCGGCATCGGCGGTATGGCAGTCGTTTTCGAAGCTAACGACATAGTAATGAACCGTACAGTTGCCGTAAAAATGCTTAAAGAGGACCTTTCCGATGATGCTGAGGCGGTAAAGAGATTCATCAACGAATCGAAGGCCGTTTCGATGCTTTCTCATCCGAACATCGTAAAGATATTCGACGTCTCGGTAAAAGCACGTCTTAAGTATATCGTAATGGAGCGCGTAGAAGGTATCACGCTCAAGAGCTATATGCAGAAAAAGGGTGCGCTTTCGCGTGAGGAGGTAATAAGCTATTCCGAGCAGGTGCTTCGCGCTCTTGAGCATGCTCATTCCAAGGGCATCGTTCACCGCGATATAAAGCCGCAGAATATAATGCTCCTCAAAAACGGACGCGTTAAGGTAACGGACTTCGGTATAGCTGTCCTTCCGTCGAGTGACAAGAATCCCGACGGGAAGGCAATCGGTACGGTATATTATATCAGCCCCGAGCAGGCAAGCGGTAAGGAGACTGATACACGAAGCGACCTCTACTCTCTCGGAATCCTTATGTACGAGATGGCAACGGGAACGCTTCCCTTCAACGCTGAAACCCCCGTTTCAGTCGCACTTATGCAGGTGCGTGAGCAGCCGAAGCCGCCCTCCGAGATACGCGCTGACATTCCGAGAGGACTTGAGCAAATAATTCTTGGCGCAATGGAAAAGAGTCCCGAAAGACGCTTCCAGTCAGCAACGCAAATGCTCAAATACGTTGAAAAAGTACACCTTAATCCCGAATATGTTTTCAAGACCAGAGGAGCAGCTCAGGAATCGACTGCCCTTCATGCGGCAAACGATATGAAAAAGCAGATAAACAAAAAGAAATCAGTTAAGCGCCGCAAGGAAAGCTCTTCAATGTTCCCGATAATATTGGGAGTTGCCGTCGCTTTTGCCATCGTTCTTATTACGTGTGCAGTAACGCTACTTGACCGGCTGCTTCAAACCCAGTCAGCGCAGGCATCCGAGCAGGTCAAGGTTCCGAACGTCATCGGCGAGATCTATTCACAGCAAACGATCGGCGATCTGCTTGATTCCTCGATATACAAGGTCGAGCTGAAGTATAAATCCGATGACGCTCCCGCAGGAACTATCATAAACCAGGAGCCCGCCCCCAACTCGTCGCGTAAGGTCATCAAGCACGTGCAGTACTGCACAGTGAAGATAACGGTCAGTCTCGGTGCGAATCTCGTATCGGTTCCCGATCTTGTGAATTATCATTACAAGTCTGCTGAGCTTATCGCGAAGGATCAAACGAAATTCGATTTCAAGGTCAAGTTTGTAGAAGTGACCAATGAAGCGTTCAAATACGGTCTTGTAGTCAAAACGGAGCCCGCCGCAGGTGAAGCGGTTGAGTATGGCTCAACGATAACCATCTACTACAGCGTCGGCCCCGAATACGAATACGTTACGGTCGACGATTATACGGGAAAAACTCCCGCGCAGGCAAGTACCTTGATTGCAGGCGACCTAAGGATCGATCAAAATACGGCAAAAGAATACAGTGAAACCGTGCCTGAGGGCAGGATAATTTCGCAGAGCTTACTGCCCGGAAGTTATCTTAAAGGTTCGCTGATCAAATTCACTATCAGTCTCGGACCATCACCGCAAACAGACCCTCCGTCTGATACGCAAACACCCTAAATAACCCCTTAATTTAACGGAGAAAAATGCTATGAACAATATTACAGACTGCTTCGGTACGATGGTATTTGACGACACCGCGATGCGTAAGAAGCTCCCCAAGGAGACTTACGACGCGATGCGTCGCACAATCAAGGATGGAAAACGCCTCGATATTGAGCTTGCAAACGTAGTCGCCGCGGCGATGAAGGATTGGGCGATCGAAAAGGGTGCAACCCACTATACGCATTGGTTCCAGCCGATGACAGGTATTACTGCCGAAAAGCATGATAGCTTTATCAGCCCTACAAAAGACGGTAAGGTCATTATGGAATTCTCGGGCAAAGAGCTTGTAAAGGGTGAAACCGACGCTTCTTCCTTCCCCTCGGGCGGACTTCGTGCTACCTTTGAAGCACGCGGCTATACCGCTTGGGACCCCTCGTCATATGCTTTCATCAAGGACAGAACGCTTTGTATTCCGACAGCTTTCTGCTCATACGGCGGCGAGGCACTAGATAAGAAAACTCCCCTTCTCCGCTCGATGGAGAAGATCAATAAGCAGGCGCTTCGCGTTCTGAAGCTTTTCGGTAACGAAAACGTAACGTCAGTAAAGACAACGGTCGGAGTTGAGCAGGAATACTTCCTTATCACGAAGGAAGTTTACGAAAAGCGCAAGGACCTTTTCTATACGGGCAGAACGCTCTTTGGTGCTAAAGCGCCGAAGGGTCAGGAGCTTGACGATCACTATTTCGGCTCAATAAAGGACAAGGTCTCAGAGTTCATGCACGACGTTGACGTCGAGCTTTGGAAGCTCGGTGTGCTTGCAAAGACCGAGCATAACGAGGCAGCTCCCGCGCAGCACGAGCTTGCACCGATATTCACAACTGCAAATATTGCTGCAGACCACAATCAGCTCACGATGGAAATGCTGCAGACCGTTGCAAAGAGACACGGACTTGTATGTCTGCTTCACGAGAAGCCCTTTGCAGGCGTAAACGGAAGCGGTAAGCATAATAACTGGTCGATCTCTACCGACACGGGAATCAATCTTCTCGAGCCGGGAGAAACGCCATATGAAAACGCACAGTTCCTTTTGTTTTTGAGCGCAATTATCAAGGCAGTCGACGATTATCAGGAGCTTCTCCGTATCTCCGTTGCAACAGCCGGTAATGACCACCGTCTCGGTGCAGGCGAAGCACCTCCCGCAATCGTTTCCTTCTTCCTCGGCGACGAGCTTACCGAGATACTTAACGCAATCGAGAGCGAGACCTCTTACGGCGGCAAGGAAAAGGAGCTTCTCCGTGTAGGCGTACATATTCTCCCCAAATTTACAAAGGATACGACGGACAGAAACCGTACTTCTCCCTTTGCCTTTACGGGAAATAAGTTTGAATTCCGTATGCTCGGCTCTGCCGCGTCGGTTTCCGACGTAAACACGGTGATCAATACCGCAGTTGCAGAGACGCTCAAGGGCTTTGCTGACCGACTTGAAAGCGCCGAATGCTTCGAGGAAGCACTTCACGATCTTATCCGTGACACAGTTCGCGCTCATAAGAGGATACTCTTTAACGGAAACGGCTACGACGAATCATGGGTCAAAGAAGCAGAAAAGAGAGGTCTTTCCAATCTCCGCAACACCCCCGAGGCGCTCTCACATTTTCTTGACGAAAAGAACGTAACGCTATTCTCGGAAAATAAAATTTTCTCGGAAACCGAGCTTCGTTCGCGCAAGGAAATAATGCTTGAAAATTACTGCAAGCTTATCAACATTGAAGCGCTGACGATGATCGAAATGGCAAGAAAGGAAATAATCCCCGCTGTCATTTCCTACGTCAAGGACGTTTCAAAGACGATAATTAACGTTAAAACAGCTGTACCGAGCGCAGTAACTGACACAGAAGAGGAGATAGTATCTTCCCTTTCTTCGCTCGTTTCGAAGGCAAATACAGCCGTGAAAGAGCTTGACGCGCTTACCGTCAAGGCAAACGCTATATCCGATCACGCAGAATGCGCAGATTTCTATCTTAATTCCGTGATCCCGAAAATGACAGAGCTTCGCCGCATTTGTGATGAAGCAGAGACCATGACTGCAGAAAGCTATTGGCCCTTCCCGACATACGGAGATATTCTTTTCAGCGTGCGCTGATAAGGAGAAACAATGAAAAACACGATCAAGATCGCGCTTGCGGCAAATGAAATTTCGGTTGCCGATATAAGCGCAAACCTCAAAGCGATAACCGATATTATCAAGGAAAGTGCCGAAAACGGCGCAAATGCGGTAGTATTCCCCGAGCTTTCGGTTACAGGTTATTTCTGCGGCGACCTCTTCTTAAACAGTAAGCTGACAGACGTTTGGGCAGACGCTCTTAACGAGATAGCAGAGGTGACGTTCGACTCATCGGTAACCGCATTTATCGGTCTGCCGATAAATATTGACGGCTCGCTTTACGACTGTGTCGCAGTAGTAAATAAAGGCGAACTTCTCGGCTTTGCGCCGAAAAGAAATCTGTCTTACGCTGAAAAGCGGATATTCGTATCCGATAACGATCCGGCTATTGTCTTTGAAACAGACGACGCGGTTTACGGCGTAGCTATAGGCGACGATATTCTGGATACTTACTATTGCCGTAAGTTGAAAGAGGCCGGCGCGACGGTTATAGTTAACCCCTACGCGTCAGCGATGACTGCAACCTTTGAAAGCGAAAAAAAGGCGCAGGTCAGATATCTTTCCGAAACACTTGGTCTTACCGTACTTTCCGTTGGCGCTTCACCTACGGAATCAACGACGGATACCGTATTTGCAGACTATATGCTCGCTATTAAAAACGGCGAGATCATCGCAGAGCAGAAGGCGCTAACAAACGGCGGTATCTGCTATGCCGAGTTTGAGCCGACTGTAACAAAGGGCAAAAATATCGAGAAACCGTCATTGTTAGAGAATGTCGATAAAAACCCATTCATACCCGAAGGAATTACCGACGATTATTTTGAAAGCTGTCTAAAAATTCAGTCATACGGACTCATGAAACGTATGACAGCGGCACACGCAAAAACTGCTGTGCTCGGAATTTCGGGCGGTCTTGACAGTACTCTCGCGCTTCTTGCGACTGTACGAACCTTCGATATGATGTGCAAGGACCGAAAGGACATTATCTGTGTCACTATGCCCTGTTTCGGCACTACGAAGCGCACAAAGAGCAACGCGATAAAAATATGCGAGGAGCTTGGCGTTGACATACGCGAGATAAACATCGGCAAAGCAGTTCTTCAGCATTTTGAGGACATCGGACACGATCCGTCCGTCACCGACGTGACATATGAAAACTCGCAGGCAAGAGAACGCACTCAGATCCTGATGGATCTTTCAAACAGATATAACGGACTTGTCATAGGTACAGGTGATATGTCGGAGCTTGCGCTCGGTTGGGCGACCTACAACGGCGACCATATGTCGATGTACGGTCTCAATGCGTCGATAACGAAAACGCTCGTCCGTGCGCTCGTTGATTACGAGGCAAGACGCCTTGGCGGAGCTATTGCAGACATACTCATAGACGTAATCGGAACGCCCGTCTCCCCCGAGCTTCTTCCCGCAGACAATGACGGTAAGATCGCGCAGAAGACCGAGGATCTCGTCGGTCCGTACGAGCTTCACGATTTCTTCCTTTATCATTTTATAAAGGAACACCGTTCTCCGAAAGAGATTTACTTCCTCGCTTGCTCGGTATTTGAAAACGAATACAAATCCGAAACGATACTTAAATGGCTTAAAACATTTATACGCCGTTTCTTCATCTCACAGTTCAAGCGTTCCTGCGTTCCCGACGGACCGCGTGTAACGGACGTTTCCCTTTCGCCTCGCGGCTCATTCTCGATGCCGTCCGACGCATCGTTTGCCTTCTTTATGAAGGAGCTTGACGAGATATAGAGCATAATAAGCGCCTGACGTCGTGTCTGGAAAATCGGCGGAAAATCTAATTTCATAACGTAGGGCGGGGGCTTGCTCCCGCCGCTTCGTTTTTTAGCATCTTTGTTAGGGCGACTGTCTGTCGCCCGTTTTTTGATTTAATAAAGGAGTTTTTCGGTGGGAGCAAGCATCGGAAAACGCAAAAATCCAACTTCCGGTTGATTTTTGCTCATGAAAAATACCCGTTTGATATATTGGACACCTTAACGTGTTATGATATAATTATTACAGTGATCACGAAATATATTTAAAGGAGATAACCTTATGAATATCGGAACAAATATATATACCCTTCGTAAAGAAAAGAAGATTACACAAGCACAGCTTGCCGAAAAGCTTGGAGTATCGGAACAGGCAATTTCCAAATGGGAAAATAACCAATGTGCTCCAGATGTTAGTATTTTTCCTGTCATTGCGGATTATTTCGGAGTTTCAATTGACCGCCTTTTCGGATATCATATGAACAGCTATGCGGAAGATGTCAAAGCAATTATGAAAGCTGCTGACGACAGTATGGATACCTATAAGGAAATCGAGATTATCAGCGAGGGCTTAAGAAAATATCCTAACAGTCCCGATTTAAAAAGCTATCTTGCTTTTTCTCTGTCTATGGTCAACAGAATATCGAAGGACGAAAATGAAAAAAAGGAAGCTGTAAAAAAAGCAATACAACTCTGTACTGAAGTGATTGATACTTGTGGAGACAACAAGCAAGTAGACAGTGCGCTGAATATGCTGACACGCATTTATAATGAGACGGGAAACTACGAAAAGGCAAAAGAGTCGATTTTGAAGATCAGCGCAGATGCCTATAGCTCTCGCATTGTAGGCATGGTCAGTATGCTGGGCTTCAAAAAAAGCTATGCAGATCAAGAGCAATTTGCAGAAGACTCTCTTTGGAAGCTATATTGGACAATGAGCCACGTCTTTGAACATATGACTCATTCTTACACGATTAACAAGGACTATGACAAAGCAATTGCTTTCTTCGATGCACACGAAAAATTGCTTTCCGTATTTGATAGGGGTTGCTCGGATTTTTATGCTACGTACAAGGTTTATGCCTGTGAAAAGAAGGCACAAGTGTATATGATGATGGGTGATAAGGAAAAATGCCTTGATGAATTGAAGCGGTTCTTTGCTATTGCCGAACAAGTCAGAGTAGTTGCAAAAAGCAGTGATTTCAATATTGCAGTTCGCAATCCGATGTATTTTTCAAATATCTCCGAGGAAATCGGAGAGGAATATATGTCAAGTATCTATCCTGAAAAGGCGCTCGGAAAGTACGATGCGTTTTTCGGAGATGATCAAGCATATATTCAGTTTAAAAAAACTGTTACCGAATAATTCTCTTGCCCCGCTCGTGCGGGGCTTTTCTTTGTTTCCGCAAAACAAAAACCTTCTCCAGCAGGAGAAGGCAATTTATTTTAGCGCTAATTTTGCAGAGTTTCGAAGAGGGTTATCGCTCTTCGGTCTGCTCAAAAAGTCCGCCGCGTTCAACTGCGGTAAACAGGCGGTGCTTAAGTCCTTTATATTCTTTATCAAGCCCTGCGATCATTGTCTTGACCTTTTCCCTTTCGGTATGACCGTCCTCGGGACAAAGATTCTTAACGAGAGGCAGATCATTTTTGCCCATAAAGTAACGGACGTCCTTTTCCTCAACGTATATCATCGGGCGAATCAGCGTCAGATCCTTGCGAGATAGATACGTTACGGGCAGAAACGCACCGAGGCGCCCTTCGTGCAGAAGATTAAGCATAAAGGTCTCGACAACGTCATCGTAATGATGACCGAGGGCAAGCTTGTTACAGCCAAGCTCCTTTGCCGTATCGTGAAGGATACCGCGTCGCATTTTAGCGCAGAGCGAGCAGGGATTGCTCTCGTTGCGGTAATTGAAAATTACGTTCGCAAGCTGTGTATCGACGAGCTTGAACTCACAGCCGCAATCGCGGACAAACCTTTCAAGCGGTGAAAAATCCATTCCATCAAAGCCCATATTCAGCGATATTCCGATAAGCTCGAACTTCTTGGGATAGAACATCTGCAGATTCTTTAGCGCGCAGAATAGCGCAAGCGAATCCTTACCGCCCGAAAGGCCTACGGCTATTCGGTCGCCATCTTCTATCATGTTGTATTTTTCAACTGCGCGTCGTGTGCAGCTTAAAATATGTCTAATTTTGTTAAATTCCATTGAGCGCCTTTCTTTGTCACTCCGTTTTTTTACGCATATAATAGCATTAAAACTTAAACGGAGGAACGTAATGGCAGTTAAAATTTTTATAGATCAGGGTCACAATCCGCGCAACCCAAACGCAGGAGCCGAGGGAAACGGCCTTTACGAGCAGGACATAACCTACGAGGTAGGTGTTCAGCTTGCGGACCTGCTTCGAGCGAACCCGAATTTCGAGGTTCGACTCTCGCGAAATTCACCCGACGAAATACTCGGAACGAGTATCGGAACAAGCTTAAAGGCGCGCACAGATGCGGCAAATAATTGGGGCGCGGACGCATTTATCAGCATACACGCAAACGCGTCAAACATAGAAAGCGCAAGCGGAAACGAGGGCTACGCGTACTCGCAAAGCTCGCCCGGCTTCGCTCTCGGCGAGAATATTCTCATAGGACTTACAGAATCAACGGGACTCAAAAGCCGCGGAATGTTCGTCCGTCCGTCTCTCTACGTTTTAAGGCGGACTAAAATGCCTGCTGTACTTATTGAGCTTGGATTTATAACGAATCCCTCTGACGCCGCACTTATGAACGAGCGTCCCGATCTGTTTGCTACGGGAATGTATAACGGTATACTTACCTATTACGGCTTGAATTAACCCTCGGGGGCAAATTCGATCATAGCACGGAAAACCTTTTTTGAGTAGCTATATATATTATTTGCTTCTTTACGCCCCATCATTGACGACGTCGTCGGCATAACTCTGAAGCAAACTATCGTATCCTCGGGAAGCTTTCCGACAGAATCGGTAAAGAAGTTATAAAATTCAAGGTCACGCAGATAAATCGAATATTCGTCGATAGCATTGTCGGGCATATATCCGAGAACCTTAGAAAGCGGAACGATAGCTTTATTGCTTTTAAGAATATCGTACCAATGCTTATCAATAAGGCAAATGTATCCGTCGCCCGCTACGGCGCTCGTAAACTTATTTCTTGCTTGGTCGACTGTATAAGGTGCGTATTTTATAAGCAGATCTTCGTCTTCGGACTCGCCTGTAGCATCGCGTATCTGCTCGTCGGTAAAGGCAGGAATATCCATAATATCCGCCGACTTTTTACCGTCACCGTTATAATCGTCCATTATCTGCTCAAAGGCATCGGATAACGCATCCTTTTCATTTATCTCGAAGATATGAGGGCCTGTATACATTATCCTTACGTCATGCTTTTCCTGCGTTGAGCACTGAACGAAGCATATAGTAAGTATCACGGCAAAAGCGCCGATCACTATAACGCCCCATTTATAATAGTACCAATAATTATGAAACCAATCTTTTATTTTCGTAAACACGTCGATCTCCCATTAATGATTTACACATTAAAGTATACCATATGTAAGTATTCATTTCAAGAATAAAACAAAAAAGTAACAAATATTTGAAAAAAGCAGATATTTTTTCAATATTTCTCTTTACGAATCGAGCCGAAAGTGCTATACTGTAAAAAAATCCAAAGAAGAGGTGAGCATTAATGGACGCAGGCAGTAATCCCGACGGGTGTAATCAGTGCTTTGTAATAATAGACTTTTTTGCTCACGGTATAGTTATCTGAATTTAGATTTCTTTCGTGCGCAGGATCGTCTGCGCACTTTTTATTTCTGTCGGTACTACCTTAACACTACTCTATTAAAAGAAAGGAAAGTACCGAAATGGAAAATAACATTCTCGACCTTGAGCTTGCTCAAGGACTTTACGAAGAGAAAAAATTCGGCGAGCTCGGACGTCTGCTAAAGACTGCAGAGCCGGCGGACATCGCTTTGCTCTTTGATATGATAGATGAAGAGCAGCATCGCCTTATTTTCCGCCTGCTCCCGAAGGAGCTTGCGGCGGAGGTTTTCGTCGAAATGGACCCCGACACGCAGGAGGCACTTATCAACGCCTTCACAGATAAGGAGCTTCAGTCGGTCCTTGACGAGCTTTATCTTGACGATACCGTCGACATCGTAGAAGAGATGCCGGCAAACGTCGTTACGCGTATTCTCAAAAACTCACATCCCGACAGCCGCAAGGCAATAAATCAGCTTCTTTCTTATTCGGGCGACACGGCGGGAAGCATAATGACGATAGAATTCGTCAGTCTCCGCCCGAGCATGACCGTTGAAGAAGCATTTATACATCTTCGCAAAACGGGAACGGAAAGCGAAAGCATTTACACCTGCTACGTAACCGAAAACAAAAAGCTTCTCGGTGTCGTTTCCGTATACACGCTGATTTTGTCTGATAAAGACGCGAAAATAAGCGATATAATGAACCCGAACGTAATAGCGGTAAACACGTCGGAGGACAGAGCTGAAGCGGCTAATCTTCTGATGAAGTACGACTTCCTTGCCCTACCCGTCGTTGACAACGAAAACCGCCTTGTCGGTATCATTACGATCGACGACGCTGTAGACGTCATAAGTGAAGAGGACGAAGAGGATATTGCTAAGATGTCGGCTATCACACCGACAGACCGCCCCTATATCAAAACGTCGCCGTTCAAAATATTCCTGACCCGTATTCCGTGGCTTATGATACTTATGCTCTCGGCAACCTTTACGGGAATAATCATTTCGTCCTTTGAAAAAGCACTTGCAGTTCAGGTCGCTCTGACTGCGTTTATCCCGATGATAATGGGTACGGGCGGTAACGCGGGAAGCCAGGCATCGGTCACCGTCATTCGAGGTCTTTCACTCGGTGAGCTTGGTTATTCGGACGTATTCAGGATAATGTTCAAGGAGTTGCGAGTTTCTATCCTCTGCGGAGGTGCTGTTGCTATCGCTACGTTTGTGAAGATCATACTTATTGATAATCTTCTTTTAGGAAGCGGTATATCTTTGACAGTCGCGCTCGTAGTAGCGCTTACTATGGCGTTCACGATATTTATAGCAAAGCTTATCGGATGCTCTCTGCCGCTTCTTGCAGGCAAGCTCGGTCTTGACCCTGCAGTTATGGCGAGTCCCTTTATAACGACTATCGTCGACGCTCTTTCCCTGCTCGTATATTTCGGCGTTGCGAGCGCGATCCTTAATATCTAAAGGAGACATAAAATGAACGAATCAACTCTCCCCCTTACGCTGAATAATGACCACTGGACGGTAACGGCAATAATGCTCACTGCGTTCACCGACGATATAGATACTCCCGTCCGCAAAACCGAGCTTAATCTTCATCGCGGACAGCTTGGTGAGAAGCTTGAAGGAAACATTTTCTTTCTTGAAAATGAACACGACGGCAACGCTTACGTTATCATAACCGACTGTCCCGATAACGAAAGAGCTGTTTTGACGGTAAACGATTTCACCGTCGACCTTAACTGCGGAACTAACCCTGTGGCTATAGTACCCTGCAAAAAAGGCGAGTGTTACGAGGCATGCCGAACCGAATACAAGAAAAGAATGGCGAACCGTCCTCTAATTTCCATGTCTAACACTTGGGGAGACCGAAACGGATTTTCACGAGTCTCTGAAGCATTTGTAATGCGCGAGATCGACAAGGCGGCGGTCCTTGGTCTTGACGTTGTGCAGATAGATGACGGCTGGCAGGTCGGTAACACAGCAGATCCTTCTATTCTCGATTCAAAAAACCGCCGAATCTTCGATGACTATTTCTGGCAGCTTAATACCGAGCGTTTTCCGAACGGTATACGTTTCCTTTCGGATTATGCCGCTAAAAAGGGTGTAAAGCTCGGTCTTTGGTTTGCGCCCGACAGCAGAGAACATTTTACCCGCGCCGAGCGAGATATTGCGATACTAAAAAATGCTTACGATAATTGGGGCGCGAGATTTTTCAAGCTCGATATGTACTGGATAGAATGCGACGAGGACAGGGACGCTTTTCTATCGCTTCTTAAGGCAGTTTACGACTTCGGAGACGACGTCTTCGTGCAGATAGACGTAACGACACCTGCGCGTATCAACTATCTGTGCGGTCGTGAGTACGGTACGATTTTTGTTGAAAACCGCTACACAAAATGGAGAACGTACTATCCAAACAGAACGCTAAAAAACCTTTGGCTTCTTTCAAGCTGTATTCCCGCATCAAAGCTTCAGTTCGAGCTTGTAAACTCGGGGCTTAATGCTGACTGCTATGATGAAAACGACGACTTCGCACCGTCTAAATACGATATCGACTATCTGTTTGCTTCCGTTATGCTCTCGAATCCCCTCTTTTGGATGGAGCTTCAGTTTCTTTCCGACGAGAATACAGAGAAGCTGAAAAAGATAATAGGTTTCTGGCATTCTTACCGAGATATTTTCCGTAACTCAGACGTTTCGCCTATTGGCGAAAAGCCGTCAGGCAGAAGCTTCACGGGCTTCCGTATTAAAAACGGAAACGATCAATACGCGCTCTTATTCAGAGAAGCAACATTCAGCGATAGCGGCGTTTACGTAATGCCGAGAAACATTAATAGCGCTGAAGTTTTACTGAGTAATGCTGACGTTTCGATAGAAACCATTGGCAACGCATTAAAAGCAACCTTTTCAAAGCCGCGCTCTTACGCATTTATCAAGTTTCATTAAACGAAAATGTCCCCCCGATAATCGGGGGGCATTTTTACTTCAGTATCGTTTCTGCAATTTCTGCGGACGTAATTCCGTGAATCTTACAGCTCGTATTATCAATGACTGAGATCAAGTCGTTAAGTGACAGTCGACAACCGTTAAGAGCTTCTTCAAGCAACGCTATCTCGCCGTCAGCAAAGAAGTCGCCGTTGATTCTCGCATCCTTTATAACGCCGTTTTCGGAGTCGAAGGAGATCTGAATGCTTCCGCCGTCAAATCTTGCGCTCACTGTCTTTGAAAGCGCCTTGGAGCTTCCGTAAACGTATTCCCACGACGAATATTTTTCGTCTGCGAGAAGCTTGATCTCGGATTTATCCTTATCAGTAAGTTCAAGGCGTCTGCCCCATAGCTTATCAGTCAATATGCAATCAATCATACTGACGGTAACGTAGGGATAAACGTCCTTTATGTTCGTCACACGGCTTCTTACGCTACTTATACCCTTGCTCGTCAGCTTTTCAGCATTCACGTTAAGCACCGAAGAAAGCACGTCGGCATCGACGTCTACAAGCAGTGTGCCGTGATGAAGCACCTTGCCGTATTTACGGCACTGCGCACTTCCAGAGATCTTTTTACCGCCCATAAGCAAATCGTTTCTACCCGAGATCTCAGTCTCGATTCCAAGCGAAGCAAGGGCTTCCTTGATAGGCGCGAGGAAGCGAGCAAAATCAATACCGTTACCGTCATCCTTGACTATAAAGGTAAAATTAAGATTACCGCTGTCGTGGTAGACTGCACCGCCTCCGCTCATTCTGCGGACAACTGAAATTCCGTTCTTCTCGGCATAAGGAATATTGACCTCTGCATACGCGTTCTGATAGCGACCTATAACGACCGTCGGACTGTTCTGCCAAAGGACAATTACGTCCTCATCACAGTTCTTCATAAGCCATTCCTCAAGCGCGAGATTATAAAACGGATCGGTTGAGGAATTGTGTAGAAGTCTGTGCTGAGAAGTCCATACGTTATGCGATTGCTTCGCGCGCTTCAGATGCTCGGAGGGATGGGTGCCGAAAATACCCTTAAAGGTCTTGGAAAAGTGTGCCGGTGTGATAAAGCCACTCATGTCGCATATCTCGGCTATCGTGTACTTCTTCGACCCCAAAAGCTCCTTTGCGAATTCACATCTTGTACGGTTAATGAACTCAACAGGAGTAAGTCCCGTTGACTTTTTGAATTCGCGGCAAAAATGATAGCGCGAAAGTCCAGCCGCGTCCGACACCTCTTCAAGTGAGAGATCGCGTCTGAAATTCTGCTTGATATAATTTATTGAATACTTTATCTTCTTTAGCGTTTTGCTTTCCTTTTCGCTATTCGTATCCTTAACGGTGTAATCACGGCACATACGAACGCAAAGCTCTGCAACTATTGACTTTACTATAACGCTTTTGAACTTATCGTCATGGTGCCACTCAATGCAGATCTTATCAAAAAGCTCGCTGAAGCATGGTGACGCGATCTTATCCTCAAAGCAGACCTCGTCAGTATCAATGCCTATCGAATATAGAAAATCGTTATCGATGATAAGACAATGATAACGAAATTCACTTTCGGTGGTCGAATAATGTATTCTGTTCGTATTTATAACCGCCATTTCACCGGGCACGAGCTGAATCGCCTTCATATCGGAATAAACAGTCCCCGAGCCGGAAATGCACATAAGTATTTCAAGCTCCTTATGCTTATTTGCGTGATGCTGAGGCGAATTTATAACGCAGTCTGTATGAAAAACAAAAGGGAGCGCGCGGTGAGAGAGCATGTGCGTCTCTAAAGTAGCTTCACGGCTCACAGTATCCAGCAGATTTTGATCCATATGTGTTTTCCCTTTCAAAACAGCAATTTCAACGCAAATATAGCACAAAAAGAGCTATTTGTCAATGATTTTCGGCAATTTATAGCGCATTTTATGACGAATTTTTTTGAACGCGAACGCCAAAAAATCGAGCGTTCTTTTTTTGTTCTCTTTTATATCGAACATTGTCGAAAATTTGTTCTATTACGCAAAAAATATTAGAATTTGTCGTCAAAATAGTGGGTTTTTCTATTGCAAAACCCTATTCTCTGATATATAATTGTAGCAGAAGTGGTGAAAAGTGGGTCAAAGTGGTTGAAAAGTCCACGATATGACCGCAACTTCCCATAAAAACGTCAAGCAAGGAGGAAACGCGTATGTTCTGCGGAGAATACAGTCACAATTTAGATAGCAAGAAGCGCGTCAGTCTTCCCTCTCGACTTCGCGAGGAGCTTGGCGAAACGGTCGTTATGACAAAGAACGTAGATAAGTGTATTTCCCTTTACCCGATGGACCGCTGGGAGGATTTCACAGCAAAGCTTGAGACCCTTCCTCAGACCGAAACGAGAATGATCAAGAGATTCCTCTTCTCCGCTGCGTTTGAAACGAATGTTGACGGTCAGGGACGCGTGCTTATATCCCCTACCCTTTGCGAATATGCAGGTCTTACCCGTGCCGTAAAGATAATCGGCGTTGGCGACCACATTGAGATCTGGGACGAGGAAAGCTGGATAAACGAAAGCAATTCCGAAAACACCGCAGACATTACCGATCTGCTCATAAAGCTCGGTTTCTGATATGGCAGTTAACTTTGAACACTACTCCGTAATGCTGAATGAGTGCATCGACGGACTGAACATAAAGCCCGACGGTCTCTACGTAGACTGCACGGCAGGCGGCGGCGGACACAGCTACGCCATCGCGAGCCGATTGAACGAAAACGGAAAGCTCATTGCAATTGACCGCGACATCGACGCGATTGAGGCAGTGACCGAGCGACTTGCTCCCTTCTCCGACAGAGTCGAGATCGTGAAGAACAACTTCTCGAATCTCAAAGAGATACTTAACGGACGCAAGCCCGACGGAGTGCTTATCGACCTCGGAATCTCCTCTCATCAAATCGACGTAGCCGGGCGTGGTTTCTCCTATAACGCAGATGCCCCTCTCGATATGAGAATGAACAGAGATGATCCCATCTCAGCATACGATATTGTAAACACCTATTCCGAGGAAAAGCTAGCGAACATCATCTTCCAGTACGGTGAAGAAAAATTTTCCAGAAGGATCGCCTCAAGAATAGTTGAAGCAAGAAAAACAAAACCTATAAATACAACGCTTGAGCTTGTATCCATAATAACCGACTCGATTCCCCCGAAGTTCCGCGAAAAAGGATCAAACCCCGCAAAAAGAACCTTTCAGGCAATCAGAATCGAGGTCAACGGCGAGCTTGAAATAATCCCGCCGACGGTAAAAGACATCACGGAATGCTTAAACGTGGGCGGACGAATGGCGATAATTACCTTCCATTCACTTGAGGACCGACTCGTTAAGCAAACTATAAACGATCTCAGCAAGGGCTGCACCTGCCCTCCGAGCTTCCCTGTCTGCGTATGCGGAAAGAAGCCGACGGTAAAGCAGATTTCAAGAAAACCGATACTCCCAAGCGACAAGGAGCTTGAAGAAAACAAGAGAAGCCACAGCGCAAAGCTTCGCGTGGCAGAAAAACTTTAAGAAAGAAGGATAACCAAATCATGAGCGAAGTCGTAAGAGCAAATGCCAACAATGAAAGATCACGCGCAAACACCTCCTCGATGAGAAACTCAAACGGTTACAGCAGAATAAAGAACGGTGAGCACAAAAGAAGAGGCGTTACCCGTTCGCCCAATATGTCGAATCCAAACGCAAGAGCCGCAAAGGCAGACGTCGCTGTAGGTTCTATTCCCGTAAGCGTTCCCGCAAAGAAGATGGCGGTGCCTGTAGCAAGCGTAAGAACCGAGCCGACAGTAAGAACAGTTACCGACACGACGAAGACTGCTTTCCCGTATTCGGTAGTTTTCCTTTCCCTCCTCTGCTCGCTTCTCTTCTTCTATATGATATTCAATTACGTTCAGATAAACGAGCATACCTCCACCGTCTCCGATCTCAAGAGCGAGATCGCTACTCTCTCCTTTGAAGCAGAGGATCTGACAGCTAAGCTCGATATTAAAAACGACCTTACCGTTATCGAAAAGATAGCCAAGGAAAAGCTCGGTATGGTAACCGTCGACGAGATAGCAAAGAAATATATCACAATGGATCCCGGTGACACAATCGACCCAAGCAAATAATGAGTTAAGCGATTAAATCACGATCATCAGGAACAACGGCAAAAAAATTTACCGTTGTTCCTCTTTTTCTTTCTATTTTGTATTGTAAATTCATATATTTAGTAGTATAATATATATAAGTATACCCATCTTCCGTCAATTAACGCGGAAGAGCAAACGGAGGTGCCTAAAATTAAACCCTCAACTACCGCACGTAAAAGAATGATACCCGGCAGATCCATGATAATACTGATGTGTTTCATGGCTTTTTGGTGCGTTCTCATTTTTAGACTTTTCCAGTTACAGATAATTGAGTACGATAAATATCAGAATAAGGTAATAAACAATATTCAGCGCTATACCACGCTTAAAGCGGAGCGAGGAGAGATATACGACACAAACATGACTAAGCTTGCGTCGAATCACACAGTCTACCGTGTATTCATTTCACCTCGTGACATCGAAAAGAGCGGAAAAGCCGAGCTTATCTCAAAAGGACTTTCCGAAATTCTCGACGTCGATTACGAGAAGATACTCGCGCTGACGAAAAAGACGCACCGCGCCGATGAAACGGTACTGAAAAAAGCCACCGAGGAGCAGGCAGACGCAGTCAGAGCTTTTATACTTGCAAACGACCTTAAGCTTCAGGTGCATCTCGAGGCAGGATCGTCGCGATACTATCCCTTCTCTTCCCTTGCATCAAACGTTATAGGTGTCGTCGGCACAGACCAGGGTCTTAGCGGCCTTGAGCTTGAATACAACTCGTTCCTAAAGGGCGAATCGGGTAAATACATAACCTCAAAGGATGCGCAGGGCGGACAGATGCCCGGCAAATACGATACCTATATCGACGCGTCAAACGGTGCAAACCTCGTCACCACAATTGACGTTACCATCCAACGCGCGCTCGAAAATCAAGTTAAGCAGGCGTACCTCGATTCTAATCCGCTGAACCGAGTTACGGGAATCGTTATGGACTGTAACACGGGAGCAATTCTCGCAATGGCAACCTATCCATCCTTCGATCTTAACTCCCCCTATGAGCTGGATCAGAACTCGCAAAGCAAGCTTGAAAACAGCGGTCTCGACCCTGAATCGACCGAATATTCAAAGTACCGCACCGAGCTTCTATATACGCTTTGGAGAAACAAGGCAGTATCAGAGCTTTACGAGCCGGGATCGACCTTCAAGATAATGACGAGTGCTATGGCGCTTGAAGAAGGTGTCGTCTCCCCGAATGAGGGATTTTATTGCAGCGGCTCGTACAAGGTTGCAGGGTATCCGAATCCGATACACTGTCACAGAACGAAGGGTCACCGTTCTATAACCTTCACGACCGGTCTACAAATGTCTTGTAACCCTCTGATGATGACCGTGTCTCGCCGTCTCGGTCAAGACACCTTCTATAAGTATTTCGAGTCCTTCGGAATAACCTCAAGGACGGGTATAGACCTACCCGGTGAGGCAAAGGGTATCTATTCGACAAAAACTGATTTTACCGACGTTTCTCTTGCCGTCTACTCGTTCGGTCAGACCTTCAAGGTCACACCTCTTACACAGCTCACAGCCATCAATACAGTTGCAAACGGCGGTAATCTGCTTACACCCTACGTCGTTGATAAGATCATTGACGACGACGGAAACATTCTTATGCAGCATGAGACGATAATCAAGCGTCAGGTCGTAAGCGAAAGCGTATGCAAAACACTTGCAACGATCCTTGAGGGCGGCGTCTCCAGCAAAAACGGCGGTGCCAAGAACGCATACGTTGCAGGATACAAGATCGCCGCTAAAACCGGTACATCCGAGATCCGCGACCTTGCAGACCCCGACGGTAACTTCTCTTACCGTGTCGGCTCTTGTGCCGCATTCGCGCCTGCTGACGACCCGCAGATAGCCGCAATAATAGTGGTTGACACCCCTACCTCCCCCTCCAAGTACGGAAGCACCGTCGCCGCGCCCTATATTGCGGGACTTCTTGACGAGATACTTCCTTATATCGGAATCGAGCGTAACTATTCCGACGCAGAGCTTAAGAAAATCAAAACGACTCTTAGTAACTACGTTGGCTGGTCAAAGGCGGATACGATCTCTGCCGTCGTCAATCGCGGCATCGAATACGAGATCCGCGGTGACGGTGACGTGATAACCTACCAGGTTCCCGCAAAGGGTCAGGAAATAATGAAGAATTCGGGAAAGGTCATCTTCTACACAGGATCGGCAACTCCCGTCGCAAACAAGACGGTTCCCGACGTAGTCGGACAGACCGCAACCGCGGCAAACAGAACGCTCAGCAACCGCGGATTTAACGTCATCATTAACGGCGCGGCTAACACCACCTCTGCCGAGGCGTACGTCGTATCGCAGTCCATTTCCCCCGGAACTCTCGTAACCGAGGGAACTGTCGTTACGATAACCGTCCGTTATCTTGACGAAACAGCGTAAATTACTAACAGATTGGAGCAAATTTATGTTACTGAACAAAATGCTCGAAAACATACCCTGCCGTCTTTCGGCAGATATTCCGCAAATAGAAATAAAGGGAATCACCCCCGACCCTACACTTTGCAAGGAGGGTTATCTCTTCGTCTGCATCAAGGGCTTCACGCGTGACGGACACCTTATTATCGACAAGGCGATCGAAAACGGTGCAGTTGCCTTTGCTATAGATGAAAACCGCCCTGAAATTGAGGAAAAGCTGAACGCGCTTTCTCTTCCCTACGCTATTTTTGAAAACACGCGTGCAGGTGAAGCGTATCTGACGTCGCGCTTTTATAACGATCCGTGGAAGGATCTCAAAATCACGGCTGTAACGGGTACAAACGGTAAAACGAGTACCGTTACGATGCTGACCGAAATATACCGCGCGGCAGGCGTTAAGGCGGCGACAATAGGAACGATAACAGGAAAGATGACGACCCCTGATCCGTCGGTACTCTACCCGCTTCTCGCGCAGTATCGAGACGAGGGGTATTCGCACGTTATCATGGAAGCTTCCTCTCACGCGCTTGCTCTCGGCAAGCTCGAGCCGATAGAATTCGACTGTGGCGTGTTTACGAATCTCACTCCCGAGCATCTTGATTTTCATAAAACGCTTGACGAATATGCAAAGGCAAAGGCAAAGCTTTTCCCGCGCGTCAGACGCGCGATAATCAATGCCGACGACAGCTATTCGTCGGTTATGATAAATGCGTCAAAGAACCCGATCCTCTGCTCTGCAAAGGGTACGGCTGTTGATTTCTGTGCTAAGAACATTTCCGATAACAAGAGCCAAGGTATTGATTACGACGTCTTTACGAAGGACCTCGTTTTCAGGATCACCTCCCCAATTCCCGGCTCGTTCACCGTTATGAACACCCTTGAAGCCGCAACCGCCGCTTATACCGACGGTGTTCCGCACAGAACGATAATGGCGGCTCTCAGCCGCTTTACAGGTGTCAAGGGCAGAATGGAGCGCATCGCTCTGCCGACGAACGACTTTTCTCTCTACATAGATTTCGCGCACACACCCGACGCGCTTGAGAACGTACTGAGAACCGTTCGCCGTTTCATGAAGGATGAACAGCGTCTTGTGCTTCTCTTCGGCTGCGGTGGAGACCGCGACCGCACAAAGCGTCCCGTAATGGGTGGGATCGCCTCAAAAATGGCTGATTTCGTAATCGTTACTGCCGATAACAGCAGAAGCGAAAACACAAGAGATATTATAGGCAATATTCTTGAGGGCTTCGATGAAAGCTGTCCTCATACGGTTATCGAAAACCGCAAGGAAGCGATCGAATACGCGGTAAAGACCGCACAGCTCGGTGACGTTATCCTGCTTGCAGGTAAGGGACACGAGGAATATGAGATAATGCCCGACGGCACTCATCCCTTCTCGGAGAGAAATATTGCTCTTGAAGCATCAAAGCAGTATCTTAAGGATCACGGACTATACTGATCGAAAGGAAATAAGCAATGCTCGACATTTTTCACGGCGCAAGCGGCGCATCTGTCGCCGATGCCTGTAAAGGAAAGCTCATATATGAAGGCGCAAAAAAGGTAAAAAGCGCTGTGATAGACTCGCGCAAGGTATCAGAGGGCGATCTATTCGTCGCAATTGTCGGCGAGCGCACAGACGGACATCTATATCTAACGTCTGCGGCAGAAAAGGGTGCTTCCGCTGTTTTAACCGAAAGAATACCGGAAGACCTTACACCGTTTGAAAATAGCGGCTGCTCGGTTATTCTCTGTGAAAACACCTCCCTGTCTCTTGCATATTTAGCTGCTGAACATAAAAAAGAATGCGAGCTTCTGACAGTCGGTGTTACAGGCAGTGTCGGTAAGACGACGACAAGACAGTTTATAGCAGCTGTTTTAGGTGCTAAATTCCCGACGCACAAGACCGAGAGCAACTTCAATAACGCCCTCGGGCTTCCCCTTACCCTTCTCGGAATCAAAGAAGAACATAAGGCGGCAGTAATCGAAATGGGCATGAGCGCAAAAGGCGAGATATCGTTTCTCACAAAGCTTACACGCCCCGATATTGGCGTAATTACCGTTATCGGCTCGTCTCACATCGAGCATCTCGGCTCACGCGAGGGAATACGCGACGCAAAGCTCGAGATAAGAGACGGAATGACTGAGGACGGAATACTCGTCCTTAACGGCGACGAGCCGCTTTTAAGTGATATTGAAAACGCAGTCTACGTTTCACTGCGTAATAAGGAATGTCCCTATCGCGCCGAGAATATACGTAACGACGAAGACGGAATGGTATTCGATGCGATCACTCCCGACGGTGTAATCACCGATTGCCGCATTCCGACACTAGGCGAGCATACAGTCCTTGACGCAATGTATGCTGTCACAGTCGGAAAGCTTGCGGGACTTACAGATAGCGAGATCAAGCTTGGTCTATCATCCTTCGTCGGCGTAGGAATGAGACAGAATATCGTAAAGCATAACGGCATAACATTTATAAACGACTATTATAACGCAAGCCCCGAATCTATCAAAGCTTCCCTTTCGGTCACAAAAGGACTTTCCAAAGACACAGGCGGAAGAACCATAGCGGTCATCGGAAACGTAATGGAGCTTGGAGAAAGAAGCGAGGAGCTTCACCGTTCGGTCGGAAAGTACGTTTCGGAAATCGGAGTTGATCTTCTCTTCACGTTTGGAAACGATGCCTCATACATCGCCGATGAAGCACTTAAAAACGGCTTCAATAGTGATAATGTCTTCGTTTTCACCGACATAAAAGACGAAAAGCCCATATCCGAATGCGTTGCCGAAAAGCTTCAGGAAAACGACTGTGTGCTTATTAAAGCAAGCCACGGTATCGACATGGGCAGAATCGCAAAGATACTTCTCGAAAATTAAAAGGAGCGGCTAAAGCCGAGGAATTAAAAAATGATACTCTTTTATATTATCTCACTGCTTATAACGTTCGTAATGACCGCGGTAATTTTGCGTTTTCTTATCCCGTATCTTAAAAGCAAGAAAATGGGACAGAAGATACTCGATATAGGACCGCGCTGGCATAAATCAAAGGAAGGCACACCGACGATGGGAGGATTATCCTTTCTCATCGCAATATCGCTCGTTTGCGCTACGCTCTTCACGGTGCTGTTTGCACAGACGGACGATAAGCAGATGCTCTTCCCCGTCATTTGCCTTGTTTTTGCGATCCTTAATTCCGTCATCGGTATGATCGACGACAGAACGAAGTTCGCAAAAAATAAGAACGAGGGTCTATTATCCTGGCAAAAGTATCTCCTTCAGCTTATTGTAGCGATACTTTTCGTGGTAACGGCAAGCTGCCTCGATTTTGTAGATACACATATTTATCTGCCATTCTTTAATAAGGCAGTCGACCTTGGATTCTTCTATTACATAATCGCCGTAATACTCATCACGGGCGTTGTAAACAGCGTAAACCTCGCTGACGGTATAGACGGACTTGCAGCGTCCGAAACTGCAGTAGTTGCCGCATTCTTCTCTGCGGTTGCATTCAAGAGTGAAAACAAAGCACTCGGCGTCCTTTCGGGATCGACTCTCGGCGGATGCCTCGGCTTCCTCGTATATAACTTCTACCCTGCAAGAGTATTTATGGGAGACACGGGATCGCTCTTCCTCGGAGGTCTCGTTACCTCGATGGCATTCCTTATCGGAAATCCTCTCATAATTCTAATCTGCGGCTTCGTGTACATAATGGAAGCGATCTCCGATATTATTCAGGTCGGATACTTCAAGATAACACACGGCAAGCGCTTCTTTAAGATGGCACCTATACATCATCACTTTGAAAAATGCGGCTGGAGCGAGATAAAGGTCGTAACGGTATTCTCGCTTACGACACTCGTCCTCTGCGTCGTCTCATATTTCTTCGGAATAGCTTAAAAGGATCATAAACATGAACAGAACCCCTAACGAAAAAGACAAAAACGGTAGTAGGCCGTCATATAATCCGTCGGGCAATTCTGTTCGACGTCAAACACAGGGATCAACTGCACGACCAAATCCGCAGCCCAATAGACCCGAGCCGAGCAATCAGCAGAGACCTGTTAGCCGTCCCTTAAACACCGAAAGAAAAACTGTAAACGGCAATAATAACGCTGACAGACGAACGGTTAACGGCGCTCAGAATGCCGTTAGAAAGGCAGTTGATAGTGATCCTCGCGCAAAACAAGGCGCATCACGCAACGATCAGCGTGCCGCTCAGCGTCCTCAGCAGGGTCAACAAAGCCGTCCTCAAGGCGATGGCAAGCAGGTTGCGCCCCGCAAGGACAGACAAACGACACCTCAAAAGAATGCAAGCAAAAAGCCGAGTATGTTCAAGCGCATGACTACGGCACTAACAACGCGTTCGCAAAATAAGCCGGCGCCCCGTACGCAGAAAAACGACTTTATAAAGCCGACCGACGTTGTGAGAATCAAGGGTAGCTACGATAAGCTGTTTTTGATCCTAGTCATAATTCTCACGCTTTTCGGAATCATTATGGACTTCTCGGCAAGCTATGCCTACGCATACAGCAAATACAGCGACAGCTTCTATTTCGTAAAGCAGCAGATCATATTTGCCTGTATCGGAATCGGACTCATGGTATTTGCAATGAGAGTTGATTACCGTTGGCTGCGAAAATTCACAGTCCCCTATTTTATCGCAATGACGGTACTGCTTATAGCGGTACTTGTGCGAGGAATTGCAAGCGGTGTTGCGCAAAGATGGATAACGATAGGTATTACCTTTCAGCCGTCAGAGTTTATGAAGCCGGGTCTTGTGTGTATGCTTGCACTATACGTCGCACGAAATCAGGACAGAATTACGAACTACCGAAATTTCAAGCAGTCTACCTTTTACGGAATGGTGATCCCGTTCCTTATCGTTGCAATCCCCTGCGGTCTTATCTTCCTTGAAAAGCACTTTTCGGGTACTATTATCACCTTCGCGATCGGCGCGGTGATCATATTCGCGGCTGGCGCGCAGATAAGGTGGTTCGTAGGTGCGGTCGGCGCGGTCCTCGGCGGACTGCTTGTGGCGATAATGTTCGTTCCTTATGCTAAGGAACGAGTGAGCATGCTACTTAATCCCGAAAGCTACGACCCGACGGGTAAGATATGGCAGACACTTCAGGGCCTATATGCAATAGGATCGGGAGGTCTGTTTGGAGTTGGTCTCGGTAACAGCCGACAGAAGCATATGTACGTTTCTCAGCCGCAAAACGACTTCGTCTTCTCGATAATTGCAGAGGAGCTTGGCTTTGCGGGAGCAGCGCTCGTTATAATACTGTTTATGCTTCTCATCTGGCGCGGCTTCGTCATAGCTCTTAAAGCGCCCGATACATTCTCTTCTCTTGTCGTTATCGGTCTAATTAGTAAGGTCGCAATACAGACTCTTCTTAATATTGCAGTCGTTACTAACCTGATCCCGAACACAGGTATTTCTCTACCGTTCTTCAGCTACGGAGGCACGGCGCTGGTCGTACAGCTTGCTGAGATGGGAGTAATACTTTCAATATCTAAATACTCATATCAGAAAAAGGATGCTTTTGATTAAAAATGAAGGTTCTGCTTACAGGCGGAGGCACGGGCGGACATATCAATCCCGCGATCGCCATCGCTAAAACGATACTTAAACATCAACCCGACGCCGAGATCGCCTTCGTCGGAACAAGTCGCGGAATGGAAAACCGCCTTGTACCGAAGGAGGGCTTCAAGCTATATCATATTGAGATGCAGGGACTGAAGAGAAAGCTTTCGCTGTCAAACCTTAAAACTCTGTATCTTACTGCAACATCTGTCGGAAAAGCGAAAAAGCTTATAAAGGAATTCAAGCCCGATATTTGTATCGGTACGGGCGGTTACGTCTCGTGGCCGCTTATCAAGGCGGCGGCAAAGATGAAGATCCCGACCGCAATGCACGAGTCAAATGCGCTTGCGGGCGTTGCGGTAAAAATGCTCGCGCCTCACATCGACGTTCTCTTCACGAATTTCGAGACGACAGCTGAACAGATAAAGAAGTGCAAAAAGATAATGCACGTCGGAAATCCGCTGAAATCGGGCTTTTCCGATATAACTAGGGAGGAAGCAAGACGTAAGCTCGGCTTTGAAAACCGCTACCGCTATTCCCTTCTCACCTGCGGCGGAAGCAACGGCGCAGGCAGGATAAATACCGAGGCAATAAAGCTGATGGCGGAATTTTCTTCTAAGCACCCCGAGGTGCATCATCTGCATCAGGCAGGCGTTATCAACTATGAAAAGACGAAGGCGGAATTTGAGCGCCTCGGTCTTAATAAGTACGAAAACCTCGTTCTTGTTGATTACATATATGATATGCCCGACCGTCTCGCCGCGGCTGATCTCGTTATCAACCGCGCGGGTGCAATGACAATATCCGAGCTTGCACATCTGAAAAAGCCGTCAATACTTATTCCCTCACCAAACGTAACCGATAACCATCAGTATAAAAACGCAAAGGTGCTTTACGATGCCGACGCGATCTGTCTGATAGAAGAAAGCAAGATCACAGAGGGACTTCTCTCTAAAACCGTAGAGGAGCTTCTCTTTGACCGCGAAAAGCGTCAGAAGATGGGCGAAAATTTCGGCAAATTTGCAATAAGCAACGCAAACGAGCTGATATATGATGAAATTTTGGCACTTGTAAATTCCAAGAAGAAGTGATATAATTGCTTTTACCCTCATTTTTCGGAAAGGAGTCGTGAAAATTGAATAGTAACGATAGCGAATACTTATTCAACGAAGAATTAAGTAACGCCGAGCTTGTAAATAACGACTCTTTTTTGAAGCTTCGTACAAAGAACAAGCGAAAAGAGGTCGGCAGAAAGATATTCTACGTCGTGATCGGTGCAGCACTTACCGCGCTTATCGCAGTTGTTTGCATCGTCGTTTTCTTTGGTCTTAAAAAGGTTGAGATCAGAGGAAACAGCCGCTATACCGAAAAGCAGATTCTTGACGCGTGTGGCTTTTCCCCGTCGGACAACCTGTTCGGCGTTGACCTGAAAAAAGCCGAAAGGAACATAATAAAAAAATATCCTTATATAAGTAAGGTAACCTTCAAGCGCGTGCTTCCCTCTACCCTCATAGTAAGCGTGACAGAGGACGCGCCAAGCTATTGTGCCGAAATCTACGGAGATTATTTCTTGCTTTCAGAGGACCTGAGAATTATATCAAAGCACGATATTTACGAGGATATAGAGGTCCTCGATATGCCGGTCATCTACCTTAAGCTACCTCAGGTAGAACGAGCTGTTCAGGGCGAAAGGATCGTATTTGATAAAAATTCAAATTACGATCATCTGATCGAGTTTCTTTCCGAGCTGCGCGAGCAGGAGATATATAACAGGACCGACTGTATCGACGCCAGAGACAGATACCACATTGCCCTGTATACCGACGGCGGTAAATATAAGATCGTCGTAGGAACGCTTGACAACCTTGATACTAAACTGAAATTTGTAAAGAATGTTATAGCGACTTACGATCCGTACGCGATAGTATCAATTAACGTCGAGAAGGTAAATCAAATTGTTGCAAGAGTAATGGAAGAACAGTTTGAGTACAGATAAACGTCTTGGGGCAAACAAAATTATGAACAAAAAGTAAACTTTGTGAAAACCCCTTGCATCAAAGTCTAAAAAGAAGTATCATATTGTTGTGTGACCTATTTTTTCCGAAATAATGTCGCAAAGTGCAAAATAATAGAATTATAAATGTTTTTTGGAGGATACATATCATGGAATTTGAAAACTACGCAGAAAATGAAAATTTAGTAAATATAAAGGTAGTCGGCGTCGGCGGCGGCGGAAACAACGCAGTTAACCGCATGATCTCGAGCAACGTTCGCGGCGTTGAGTTCATCGCTGTAAATACCGACGTACAGGCACTCAAGCGTTCTACCGCAACCAAGAAGATCGCTCTTGGCAACAAGATCACCCAGGGTCATGGCGCAGGCGCTAACCCCGACATCGGTGCAAGAGCCGCTGAAGAGAGCCAGGAAGAAATTACTAACGCTATCAAGGGCGCTGACATGGTATTTATCACCTCCGGTATGGGCGGCGGAACCGGAACCGGTGCTGCTCCCGTAGTTGCTAAGATCGCTCGCGATATGGGCATTCTTACCGTTGGTATCGTAACCAAGCCCTTCGCATTTGAAGGAAGAAAGAGAATGGAAGCCGCAGAGGGCGGTATCGAGCGTCTCCGCGACTGCGTTGACTCCCTCATCATCATCCCCAATGAGCGCCTTAAGCAGATCTCCGAAACCAGAATCACTCTCGCAAACGCTTTCTCCGAGGCAGATAACATCCTCCGCCACGGTGTACAGAGCATTTCCGAGCTTATCAACATTGACGGATTCATCAACCTCGACTTCGCTGACGTTACTACCGTTATGAAGGACGGCGGCCCTGCTCACATGGGTATCGGTACCGCTAGCGGTAAGGATAAGGCAACCGAAGCTCCTCGCCTTGCGATCTCCTCTCCCCTTCTCGAGACCACTATCGCAGGTGCAAAGGGTATCCTCATCAGCATCACTGCTTCCCCCGACATCGGACTCGAAGAGATCGAGACTGCATCGCAGCTCATCTCCGACGAGGCACATCCCGACGCAGAGATCATCTGGGGTGTTGCGTTCGACGACAGTCTCGAGGACACCATGACGATCACCGTTGTTGCTACCGGCTTCGATGCTCCCAAGAAGGAGACCAAGACCACTGCTAAGGCAGCATTCGCTAACAAACCTGAAAAGGCAGAAAAACCCGAAGCAACCGACGAAGAGAACACCGAAGCAGCTGATCCTTCCGTTCCCGATGACGATTTCCTCGCACTTTGGGACATCGTTCAGAAGAAGAGAAACGCAGGAAACTGATTTATGAATTAAACGCGGCTCGTTGAGCCGCGTTTTTCTTTATTTTTTTGATTTTTCTCTTGACATTGAGGGAATACTGTGGTATAATATCATTCGTGCCGAAAACGCCCCTGTAGCTCAGTTGGTAGAGCACTTGACTTTTAATCAAGTTGTCCGGAGTTCGACTCTCCGCAGGAGCACCAAAAATCGACAAGGTCCTTTAGAACCTTGTCGATTTTTACTTCTTACCTCTTACTTCTTCACTCTTCACTAAAAGTACCTTGTCGATTTTGAGGTAATAAGTAAAATGTAATAGTGAAGAAGTAGGGTCATCTGCTTAGCGATGGCTTTTTTCAATTTTATATCCCAAATCCACCATCAACCGAGAGCACCTGTCCCGTCACAAATGAAGCGCTGTCAGACGCTAAGAAGAATATCGTCTCAGCAACCTCGTCAGGGGTGCCAATACGGCATAGAGGAGTTGATTCGGACAATTCGTTCATAGTATCATCGCTGAGTGTTGCGTTCATTTCAGTCGCAATTACGCCCGGTGCTACGCAGTTTACTCTGATGCCTGACGGCCCAAGCTCTTTAGCAAGCGACTTTGTAAGTCCGATAACAGCCGCCTTTGAAGCTGAATAAACGCTCTCGCACGACGAGCCGCTGATGCCCCACATTGATGAAACATTGACAATGCTGCCTTTATGTTCCTTCAGCATATATTTTACCGCTTCTCTTGTGCAGTAAAACGTTCCGTTATAGTTGATACCGTTAACGCGGTCAAATTCATCGTCGGTAATATCGGTAAGAAGCCCAAACGAACAAACGCCTGCGTTATTTACAAGCACGTCAATGCTTCCGAATTGCGTATAAACGTCATTAAAAAGCTTTGTGACTTCGCTTGACCTTGACACGTCAAGCTTGTAGGTAATTGCTAAGAGTCCTTCCCTTTTAAGCTCGTCGCAAAGAGCGTCTGCCGCCTCTACCGAGTTATTATAACAAATAACGGTATTATATCCGCGCGTGGCGAAAAGCTTTGCCGTCGCACGTCCTATTCCTCGTGACGCGCCCGTAATTATCGCAGTCCCCATAGTTTCTCCTTTAAGGTGCAAAGTGTTCATAAGATATTATAGCACTTAAGAGTTCAATTTTCAATAAAATTTCTTCAAATAATCACATTACTGTCACATTCGACGTTTATAATCAAAGCATAAAGATAAAAAAGGAGGATATCATGAACAATCCTTACGATCAGAATTCTCGAAACAACGAGCCGATAACCGAGCAAAATGCGGTTAATGCCGAGCCGATCCATCAGCCCGAGCCGCCGAAAGCAGAGCCGACTCAGACACAGACGCAGTCAACAAATCAGGGCTACACACCTCCGACTCAGCCGTATGCTCAGAACGGATATAATCAGCAGTACACGCAAAACTACGGCGAATACAGACAGAATCCGCAGTACGCGCAGAACAACCAGAACACCTATCAGCGTCCGCAGTACAGTGGATATTACGGAAACGCCGGATATTACGGTCAGCAAGCGACTCAGACTCCCTATTCTCAGCCAAACAGACCTCAGATACAGATCCAGAAGCCCGAAAAGAAGCGCGCTTCCAAGGGATTTGTAATAGGAATGGTCGGTATCGGACTTGCTATATCCTTCCTTTTCAACGTATTCAGCTGTTCTATTATGCACATGCCCTCCGACGGCATGAGTATCTTCTCGCCCGGTGAAGTCATTATTCAGTACGCACCCAAGAACGAAAACACAACGCCGATAACCGATAAGGGCGTCTCAGCTTACGTCGCATCGGTTGCCGCAAATACGGTAGTTGAGGTAACTACGGAAACCGTTGAGACAGACACATATTACGGTCAATATATCACAGAAGGCGCAGGAAGCGGCGTTATCGTGTCCTCGACCGAAGACGGAAGCTACATTCTCACCTGCGCGCACGTCATTGACGGTGCGGCAAAGATAACCGTCAAGCTCAAGGACGGAACGGTATATGAGGCGGATTCTTACGTCTGCGACGCGGAAAGTGACGTTGGCGTTATCAAGCTGAACGTCAAGGGTCTTCCCATCGCTACAGTCGGCAACTTCGACGAGGTCGTCATCGGTGAAACCGTAGTTGCGATCGGTAACCCTCTCGGAACTCTCGGCGGCTCCGTAACTAACGGAATCGTAAGCGCTCTTGACCGCGATATTATCATTGACGGAACGACCTATCACCTTCTCCAGACAAACGCAGAGATCAACCCCGGTAACTCGGGCGGCGGACTCTTCAACGCAAAGGGCGAGCTTATCGGCATCGTCAACGCTAAATCCGTCGGCGAAAACGTTGAGGGTCTCGGATTTGCAATTCCCGTATCCGATGCAGTCGCAATAATGACCGATCTGATTGAAAAGGGCTACGTTTCGGGAAGAGTCAAGCTCGGATTTGAGCTGTTTGAGATTCAGACGGAAGAAGACATAAGATACTGGTTCAAGTATTACAGATACTTCTCAGATTACGGTGTATATATTGCTTCCGCTGAAAGCTCAAGCTTCCAGGAGGGCGACCTTCTTGTTGCTATCGACGGCAATAAGATCACTACCCTTGCCGACGTAAAAGCACTCCTTCAGGAGTTTAAGGTAGGTCAGACGGTAACTGTAACGGTTTCGAGATACGTTGGAAACAGAGTCAAGATATTCGATTACAAGCTCACTTTGACCGAAAAGATTCCGTAATTGTTGCAATTATACAAGAGATAATGTATAATTAAGGGGAACGGTAGCGTTACCGTTCCCCTATTTTATAAGGATGGTTCGTTTATGTACAATATTCTCGTTGTAGACGACGAAATTCAGATCAGAAAGCTCATAAGAAAATACGCGGAGTACGAGGGTCACGACGTAACAGAAGCCGAAAACGGCGCAGAGGCAGTGCGCCTGTGCGAAAGGAAGCGCTTCGACATAATCATTATGGACGTTATGATGCCCGAGCTGGACGGATTTTCCGCCAGCAGAATGATACGCAGCTTCTCCGACACACCGATACTTATCCTTTCTGCGCGCGGTGAGGAATACGATAAGATCAGCGGATTCCGACAGGGCGCTGACGATTACGTCGTAAAGCCGTTTTCGGGTAAGGAGCTTATGCTCCGCATAGACGCAATCATGAAGCGTGTCAATTCACCCGCAAAGGATGAAAACAAGGATCTGTTCAAATGCAGAGGTCTTGAGATCGACTTTTCTGCAAGAACGGTCACAGTGGACGGTGAGCGTGCGTATCTGTCGCCGAAGGAATACGACCTTCTCTTTTACATGTGCAAAAACAAAAACATAGCACTGACTCGCGAACGCCTGATCACCGAGGTATGGGGCTACGACTTCTACGGTGACGACAGAACGCTCGATACTCACGTAAAGCTTTTACGTAAAAGCTTGAAGGATTACAGCAGTATGATCGTCACGCTTCGAGGGGTGGGATACCGTTTTGACACAGAGTAATTCCCGCAAGCCCAAAATACGCCTAAAGCTCTTTGCATTTATGGCGGGATTTACAGGCATTGTAATACTGCTTTTGTGGCTGCTTCAGGTCGTTTTTCTCGGTACCATTCACCGTAACGTCAGAATTTCAGAAGTAAAAGATATAGCAAGAAGGCTCGCTTCATACACCGAAGCTCCGATCACGCTTGAGAGCAAAGCGCAAAAGCTTGCGAACAGCAAGTCGGTCTGCATAATTGCATACAGATTCGACAAAAATCGCGCAACAGAGATGTTTTCCTGTGACGCCGCCGAGAACTGCGTAATTCACTCGCTTGAAAAAGGCGAGCTTATCTCTATGCACGATAAGGCGAAAGCTAACGGCGGAAAACTGCTCTGCTACTATTCGTACGACAATGAAAAGAACAAGTATGAGTTGACAAGTGAGGTGAGCGACGGGCAGTCGATTGTATATTCGTTTATCGTAAAGGACGCACGCGGAAACGATATGCTGTTCATCATAAACGCATACGTTGCCCCCGTAGCGTCTACTGTAAGAACGCTGAATTATCTCCTGATAATCATAAGCATAACGATGATAACCCTGTCAGTCATACTTACTTTGATTCTTTCGTCGTCAATTACTAAGCCGATAACGAAGATAAACGCGTCGGCAAAAGAGCTTGCCAACGGTAATTACAACGCCGCATTTGAAGGCGGCTCCTACCGCGAGGCGGAAGAATTATCAGAAACGCTCACCTATGCCGCGTCCGAGCTTTCAAGAGTCGAAAAGCTTCGCTCTGAACTGATAGCAAATACAACGCACGACCTTCGCACGCCTCTTACAATGATAACCGGCTATGCCGAGCTAATGCGAGACCTTGAGGGCGAAAACACACCTGAAAATGCCGCTATTATCGCAGACGAGGCAAAGAGAATGACGTCTCTCGTCAACGATATGCTCGAAATATCGAAGCTCGAAAACGGCGTTGCAAAGGCAAATATCGAACAGTTTAACCTAACGGAAGCTGTCACAGCCGAAATTGAAAAATATCAGGAATTCTGCCGTAAGGACGGCTATATTCTGCGCTTTGAAGCAAGTGAGAGCGTTGTTGTAAAGACAGACCGCACAAAGATAACTCGTGCACTTCTGAACCTCGTAAACAACGCATTGACCTACACGGGAACAGACAAAACGGTAATCGTTCGCCAGGAACGCTACTTCAACGGTGAAAAAGACGTTCTCCGCTATTCGGTCATCGACTCGGGCGAAGGAATTCCCGAAGATAAGCTTCCTCTTATCTGGGACAGATACTATAAGGTCGACAGTCCGCACAAGCGCTCGGCACAAGGAAGCGGACTCGGTCTATCTATCGTCAATAAGCTGATGACGCTCATCGGCGGACGTTGCGGAGTTCTCTCATCAAACGGCAACGGAAGCATATTCTGGATAGAAATTGATGTATAAAAAAAGCACCCTTACGGGTGCTTTTTTGTCGCTTAATTTTCAAGCTTCATATATCCGTCTTTGACAAATCCGATCTTGCGAAGGATCTCGTTGATGATAAACGAAAGAATAGCGGGAAGAATGAAGCATACGAGAATAAGTCCTATCCAGTTGAGAACGGTTACGTCCGCAGGATAACCGTTCGTCTTATCGAACCAACCGAGGATCATACCGATAGGTCCGAGCAGACCGCAGGTACCCATACCTGAATTGATCGCCGCGCCGTACATACGAAGTCCGAAAACACATACGGCAAGAGGTCCCGTAATTGCAGAAGCAAGCGTAGGTGCGATCCATATCTGCGGGTGACGGATAATGTTAGGCATCTGAAGCATGCTCGTACCGATTCCCTGCGAAAGAAGTCCGCCCCACTTGTTTTCTCTGAAGCTGATAATCGCAAAGCCGACCATCTGCGCACAGCATCCTGCAACTGCCGCCGCACCTGCTATTGCAAGTCCTTCGTTGCCGTTCGCCAAAGCACTACCCGTAAGGCAAAGTCCTGCGCAAATAGCGGCGCTGGAGATCGGAAGTGTAAGCACCACACCGATAACGACGGAAATAATAAGAGAAGCAACGAACGGTGCCTGAAGCGAAGCCCATCCGATAAAGTCGCTTATGTAACCCACGCCCTTACCGATATAAGGCGCAACGAGAATAGCGAGTCCGCATCCGACTAGAATCGTAGTAAAAGGCGTAACGATAATATCGACCTTGGTCTTTTTTGAAACGAGCATACCAACTTCAACTGCCGCGATAGCAATAAAGAATACCGCAAGAGGTCCGCCCGCACCTCCAAGAGCGTTTGCCGCATAACCGACAGCCGCCGCCGAGAAGATAACGAGAGGATGCGCCTTAAGCGAATAAGCAATTGCCGCCGCCATAGCAGGACCTGCCATTGCCTGAGCATAGCCACCTATTTCAACAAGGAATTCAAGCTTCGGTATCATACCTAGCGCCTTGAATATAGTACCGATAAGAAGTGACGCAAAGAGTCCCTGCGCCATTGCGCCCATAGCATCTATAAAATAGCGTTTCAAAATCTTCTTTACCATTTTCATGCCTCCGAAAGTCACAGTAATATTTTATTTATCCCACTTATTCTTGCCCTTGAGGTCATTATAGATCGAAACGAAGCTATCGTGACGGCTCTTAACTATCTCACCGCGCTTGACGGCATCGTAAATAGCACAGCCGTCCTCGCAGAGATGGGTGCAACGGGTGTATCGGCATCCGCCTATATACTTGTCAAACTCGGGAAATGTATATAAAAGATCTTCCTTATCAAAGAAATCAAAACGAACGAAGTCGAGAAGCGAAAATCCCGGGGTATCTGCCACGTAACCGTCGGTGCCGTCACCGAATAGCTCCGATAGCGGATAAAGCTCAACGTGTCGGGTCGTGTGCTTACCGCGCGCGATCTTCGCGCTAATCTCGCCAGTCTCAAGCTCAAGCTCGGGGAAAAGCGCGGTCATAAGCGTAGATTTTCCGACACCCGATGCACCTGCAAAGCAGGAGATAAGTCCTTTACATTCATCGTGAATATACTGTCTTATTTCGGGCACGGCACTGTTATCCTTGCCCGAAATAAAGGTCTTGAAGCCCGAACGCTGATAAATATCAGCAAGCTCACGCGCCTTTTCGGGCGCAATATCTGCCTTAGTTACGGTAATAACGGGACGTATACCGCAATGCTCGGCGATGCAGGTCAGCTTGTCTATAGAGAGAAGCGCCGGCTCCGGCTCTGCGGCGGCAAAGGTTATGAAGATAACACCGACATTGGAAATCGGCGGACGGATAAGGCAATTCTTGCGCTCGTCAATTTCCTGAAGAACGTATCCGCCCTCGTCAAGAACAGTAACGTCGTCACCTATACACGGCTTGACGCTTTCATGACGAAACGCGCCCTTTGCCTTGCAGGATATAGTCTCGCCGCTACTCAGACGGATAAAATAAAGACCGCCTATTCCCTTTATCAGCTTTCCTTTTAATTCCATAGTAATTCCCCGTTATTTGATATTAACATTTTATAACACTTTTCACGAAAAATCAAGTATTTAGTCAAAAAAGAAAAGGGAGCGCTTGCTCCCTTAATCTATATTCTTTGTCGCTATAATGTTACTTCCGCAAACGTCGGTAAGAATCACGTCGCCAACCTTTACAGGTGCGGTAACCGACGCTTTTCTGATTGCTTCCATAACGGTAAATATATCGCTTTTTGCAACGGGAGTTTCGGTCTTGACGCTGACCATAGTATCCTCGCGGTTAGAAACGCGAACGATAGAGGTAACGGTTCTCTTCGGTGCTATGACCTCTTCCTCGCCGTAATAGCGCCCTCTCGGGCAGGAATTTCCTGTGACAAAAACATTGTCTCCGTCGACGGTAACGTTAAGCGTACATCCGCGCGGACAAAGTATGCAAGTAAGATTTCTTTCCATCACATTTCCTCCAGATCGACTCTTATGTCGCCGTCAACGGTACGAAGCTTATCTGCCTTCAGCGTTATCTTTTCCATTTCACCGGGCGTCGCGCGAAGCTTAATTGCTGTAGCAATAACAGTATCTCCGCTCTTTACGGTAAACTTGACCTTACCGAACGGTGCAGTTACACGCAGGAAAATATCGGTGTCTCCTCCGCGAGTATTGACTCTTTGAGGAAGAACGTAACGAACTCCGTTACCTGCTACCGCCTTTACTCTGTTATCGGCTTTACCGAGTCCCTTAACGTAATTTGCCGCGCCCTTACCCGCGATCTCGGCTTCGTCGGAAACGTAGTCTACAAGATCATGTACCTGAAGCACGTTTCCGCAGGCAAATATACCGCTTACGTCAGTCATTCTGTTTTCATCAACAACAGCGCCGCCCGTTATCGGATCCATTCCGATTCCTGCGCCTATCGTCAGCTCGTTTTCCGGAATAAGACCGACGGAAAGAAGAAGCGTATCGCAAGGAATGTATCTCTTGGTCTCGGGCTTGACCTGACGTCTTTCGTCAACCTCGGCGATCGTAACGCCGGTAAGACGCTCGTTTCCGTGAATCTCCGCAACCGTCGTGCTGAGGTAAAGCGGAATACCGTAGTCCTCAAGACACTGAACTATGTTTCTCGTAAGACCGCCCGAATACGGCATGATCTCGCATACCGCCTCGACCTTTGCGCCCTCAAGCGACATTCTTCTCGCCATGATAAGACCAATGTCACCCGATCCGAGAATTACAACCCTCTTACCGACGGAATAACCCTCACAGTTTATAAGCTTCTGTGCACATCCGGCACTGAAAACGCCCGAAGGACGCGTTCCGGGAATATTAAGTGCGCCGCGGCTTCTTTCGCGGCAACCCATAGCTAGAATGACCGCCTTCGCCTGAAGCTTAAGGATTCCGCTTGTGTTGGTCGCTGTAACGACCTTATCGGGTGTTACCGAGAGAACCGTCGTATCAGCATAAACTGTAATACCGCGTTTTTCGACCTCGAGCTTATAGTGATTAGCATATTCGGGACCAGTAAGCTCCTTTCCGAGCTTATGTAGACCGAAGCCGTTATGAATACACTGACGGAGTATTCCACCGACCTCTTTTTCGCGGTCGATGATCACAACGTCCTTTATTCCGCTGTCAAATGCGGCAACAGCCGCCGCCATTCCGGCAGGACCTCCGCCGATTATTACTATATCGTGGTTTTCCATATCAAAGCTTCTCGGTAACTATATACGAGCCGCCGCCGTTTTTCGTTACCTGCTCCTTTCCGATGCCTCTTTCCTCGGCGATCAGCTTCATTACAGTAGGCGAACAGAATCCGCCCTGACATCTTCCCATTCCTGCGCGAGTACGGCGCTTGACACCGTCAAGGTCGGATGCGGGAGGATTAGTCTTCACGGCATAGCGCATCTCGCCCTCGCTGATACCCTCACAGCGGCAAACTATACGTCCGTAAGTGGGATTAGACTTAATAAACTCATTTTTCTCCTCGTCGTTCATTTTGCGGAAGAAATGAGGATCGTTACGCTTTCCGTTGAAGTCATTACTAAGCTCAAGCTTCAAGCCGACGCCCTTAAGAATGTCCATCACGTATTCTGCAATACTTACACAGCAGGTAAGTCCGGGAGAATCAATTGCCGCGACGTTGATGAAATTTTTGCAAGCCGCGCTTTCGCCGATGACGAAGTCTCCGCCCTTATTAGAAGCACGAACGCCCGTAAACGACGTAATTACGTTTCTGAAATTGACCGTCGGAACGCTCTTGAGCGCAAGAGTATTTACCTTATTCATACCGTCGGCAGTCGTCTCCTTATTAGCGGGAGAAGCAACGACGGATGCCGTCGGTCCCGTGAGAAGATTTCCGTCTACAGTCGGGGAAACGAGTATTCCCTTTCCGTCCTTTGTCGGAACCTGGAATATCGTGTGCTTGACTCTCATGCCCTCTGCCTTGTCAAGAAGCAGATACTCGCCTGCACGGGGGATTATTTCGATTGAATTATCACCAACAAGCGACGCGATCTTGCCGGAATAAGTGCCTGCACAGTTTATAACGTAGTCAGCAAGGACCGTTTTTCCGTCAGCCGATAGGATTTCAAACGCGTCTTTTTTATTGATAGCAACGACCTCAAAATCCGTAATAAGCTCCGCACCGTTATCCATTGCGTTTCCGATAGAAGCAACAGTTAATTCATAAGGACAAACGATTCCCGCATTCTTGACCCAAAGAGCCGCAACGACGCTTTCGGAGAGATTCTCTTCAAGCTCTCTTGCCTTGTCACCATCGATGATCTCAAGCGCGGTAATTCCATTTTCAAGGCCTCTTTTATAAAGAAGATCAAGATGCGCTTTTTCTTCCTCCGAGAAAGCACAAACGAGCGAGCCGTTACGCTTTATCGGAACGTTAAGCTCAGACGCCGCTTTAAAAAGCTTCTCAACGCCCAAAGCATTAAGCTTCGCCTTCAAGGTATTCGGCTCGGGATCGTAACCGCCGTGAACGATTCCGCTGTTTGCCTTTGATGCGCCGAGTGCAACGTCGTTTCCCTTTTCGAGAATGACCGCCTTTATGCCGTAGCGCGTCAGCTCTCGGCTTATCATTCCGCCGATCACTCCGCCGCCGATAACGGCAACGGTATACTTTTCATTACTCATAAATACCAAAGCTCCTTTTTACCCGTCGATACCGCGATAGCACCGTGCGACAGCGCCGCAGTTATCTCCGATTTACTTTCAATAAGTCCGCCTGCAATTATCGGCTTTCCGCTTCCTGCGAAGCGTTCGATTATCTTAGGGATAACACCCGGCATTATCTCGATGATATCAGCCGACGGATCGTCAATATCCGACATCGCACTGACAACACCCTGACTGTCGAGCGTGAAAACACGCTTAACGGTAAGAAGTGACTTGTCCTTCGCCGCTTTTATAAGATTCCCTCTCGTGCTGATTATTCCGTCAACACCGAGCGAGCAAAGATAATCGATTCCGTATTTATCCTTACCGATTCCCTCGGCAAGATCGATATGAACGAAGATCTTTTTACCGTTTTGATGCGCAAGATCGATAACGTCCTTAACGGTATTGATGTTTGCTCCGAGATCGAATATTATCGATGCAGGAGAAGAGACAGCTTCAGCAACGTTCTTGTCCTTGACTGCCGCAATAACGGGAAAATCCTCAAGCAATGCCATTATTTCCTTCATATTATCTCCTAAAAAAGCGAAAAGCAAAAGTACCCCTATGTTGGGGGTGTACTTTTGCTTTCTCAAAATCTCAAGCGTTATTATACTACCTTAAAACTGCTTTGTCAATAGTTATATTATATAAACTTTAATAAAAAGCAAAAGCAGAATTTATTACTGTTCAATTTCGGTATAAACTACGTTCTCCATAGTTCTTATATCGCCCGTAATATCCTTATAAAGGCGTCTTGCGATAACGAAATTGATTCCAAGGTTGCCCTGCTTTCCGCTCTTTGGAGGAACGACCTTGTGAGCAAATTCCTTATCTATAAGTGTGCTTATGTTTTCTATAATATCATTCGCCTTATACATATCGTCGATCTCAACGTAAATTACCTCGACGCTCTTGCGTCTTCTTTCAAGGCGCGCGAAGATGATAAGGGAAAGCACGAGAAGCACAGTCGCAATAATTGCTCCTGCATAGAATCCGCAACCGACGGCAATACCGATAATAGCGGTAGTCCAGACACCTGCCGCGGTCGTAAGACCCATAATTACGTTATTATCCTTAAGTATGATCATACCTGCGCCGAGAAAACCGATGCCGGAAATGACCTGCGCGGCAATACGCATCATATCTCCGTTATTTCCGAGATACTCCTGTGCATACACACCGATAAGAGAAGTAAGCGCCGCACCCATACAAACTAGTACGTGAGTACGGATACCTGCGGCTCTGCCATGCTTTGCTCTTTCGCTTCCGATAACGACACCGATAAGAACAGTAAGCGCCAATCGAAATGCAACCTTATATATAAAATCCCACATAAAATGTAACTCCTAAAAAGTTTGTTAATAACTATTATACAACATTTATTGACCAAAGTAAAGATGTAAAAGCAAAATAAAAAATTTAATTCGTTAATTACGTCCCCGACGTGCAATTTGTCTTGATTTTTCAGTACTGATGTGATAAAATATTAGGGTAATTTTACAGAAACGGAAACAGCATTATGGACATTCTATTAAAGCTATCGGAGGAGCTTAAGCTTCCTCAAAAACAAGTCGACGCCGCAGTCAAGCTTATCGACGAGGGAAACACGATTCCCTTCATCGCGCGTTACCGTAAGGAAGTAACGGGATCTCTTGATGATACCGTGCTTCGTACGCTTAACGACCGCCTGACGTACCTCCGCAACCTCGAAAAACGCCGCGAAGAGGTGCGCGCATCGATCCTTGAGCAGGACAAGCTCACTCCCGAAATAAACGAAGCACTCGATAAAGCAGAGATTCTTGCCGAGATCGAGGATATATACCGCCCCTTCAAGCCGAGAAGAAAGACAAGAGCCGACCTCGCACGCGAAAGAGGACTTGAGGGACTCGCGTCCGAGCTTATCGCTCAAAAGAATTCCTACGATAAACCCCTTACCGAGATGGCAGAGGAATATATTAATGAAGAGCTTGGCGTAAATTCGGCAGATGACGCCCTTAACGGCGCCTGCGATATTATCGCGGAAGACATTTCCGATAACGCAGATTACCGCCGCCGTATAAGAGAGCTTTCGCATTCCTTCGCAACTCTTAAGACCGAAAAGGTCGGCGAGGACGAAAACGGCACCTATTCGATGTACTACGAATATACAGAAAAAATGTCCGATATTCCCGGTCACAGAATCCTTGCAATTAACCGTGCAGAAAAGGAAGAGGTAATAAAGGTTACTTTCTCAGTCCCCTCCGACCTCATCCTCAACGACCTTTTCGCAAAGGTAGTTGAAAACCCAAAAAGCCCTGCCTTCAAATACGTTGCACGCGCTGTAATTGACGGGTACGACCGTCTTATCGCTCCCTCAATTGAGCGTGAGCTTCGCTCCGACGCGTTTGATAACGCCTGCGAGGGCGCGATAAAGCTCTTCTCCGAAAACCTTAAAAATCTGCTTATGACTCCCCCTCTTAAGGGCAAGACCGTCCTTGGCCTCGATCCCGGTTACCGTACCGGCTGTAAACTTGCAGTCGTCGATAAGACAGGCAAGGTACTCGACACCGCAGTTATCTACCCTACAAAGCCACACGAGAGAATCGCAGACGCCGAAAGAATAACCGGCGGACTTATAAAGAAGTACGGAGTTGACGTCGTCGCTATCGGTAACGGTACCGCTTCAAAGGAGAGCGAAATATTCATCGCAAACCTTATTAAGAAGCTTCCCGAAAAATTCCGTTATGCAATGGTAAGCGAGGCAGGCGCGTCGGTCTATTCCGCGTCGAAGCTCGCGGCAGAGGAGTTCCCCGATTTCGACGTTACTCAAAGAAGCGCAGTTTCAATTGCGCGCCGCTTGCAGGACGCTCTTGCAGAGCTTGTAAAGATCGACCCGAAGTCGATAGGAGTCGGTCAGTATCAGCACGATATGAAGCCGGCACGTCTTTCGGAAGCACTTGAGGGTGTAGTTGAAAACTGCGTTAATACAGTCGGTGTCGACCTCAACACCGCGTCTCATTCCCTGCTTTCCTACGTTGCGGGTATCAACGCAACGTCAGCAAAGAACATCGTAAAATACCGCGAGGAAAACGGAGAATTCCGTTCTCGTGCCGAGGTACTAAAGGTTCCGAGAATCGGTGCTAAGGCATACGAGCAGTGCGCAGGATTCTTACGCGTATCGGGATCGAGCGAGATCCTCGACTGCACAGGCGTTCACCCCGAGTCATACGATGCGGCAAGAAAACTCGTTTCGACCTTCGGTTACGGTAACGACGATATTAAGAACGGTAAGCTAACCGCCCTCCGCGCATCTGTGAAAGAATACGGCGAAAAGAAGCTGAGTGAGGAGCTTGGCATAGGTGTTCCGACCCTCAACGATATTATAGGCGAGCTTGAAAAACCGGGACGTGACGTTCGTGACGAAGCGCCCGAGCAGGAATTCCGCGACGACATTCTTGATATGTCCGATCTTAAGGAAGGCATGGTGCTGACGGGTACTGTCCGTAACGTTATTGACTTCGGCGCGTTCGTCGATATAGGCGTTCACCAGGACGGCCTCGTTCACATTTCGCAGATTTCAAATAAGTATATCAAGCATCCCTCCGAGGTGCTTTCTGTCGGTGACAGAGTTACCGTAAAGGTTCTCACAGTCGACGTTAAGAAACAGCGAATCGGGCTTACGATGAAGCTCTGATTTCTAATTTATTAGAATAACAGCGCTCTTTCAAACCTCTAAATGCTCCCTTTTGCGGCTTTTATATGACAAGTTGCACAAAAGGGAGCATTAAAATTTGGGGAAATAAACTCTTCCATTTCTAAGCGATTTTTGATAGAATATTACCGTCAATAATTATGTATACAAGCCGCCCGCTTCAGGGCGCAATTTTCAGGAGGAAAATCATGGCAAGTCTATCTTTTAAGCACATTTACAAAAAGTATCCCGGCGGCGTTACCGCGGTTTCGGATTTCTGCCTTGAAGTCAAGGATAAGGAATTCATCATCTTCGTCGGTCCTTCCGGTTGCGGTAAGTCTACTACTCTTCGTATGATCGCAGGTCTTGAAGAGATCACCGAGGGTGAGCTTTTCATCGGCGACCGTCTCATAAACGACGTTGCTCCTAAGGACAGAGATATCGCGATGGTTTTCCAGAACTACGCTCTTTATCCTCATATGACCGTTTTCGATAACATGGCATTCGGTCTTAAGCTCCGTAAGGTTCCGAAGGAAACCATCAAGAGAAAGGTTGAGGAAGCTGCAAGAATCCTCGACATCGCACACCTTCTCGACAGACGTCCTAAGGCGCTTTCCGGTGGTCAGAAGCAGAGAGTTGCGCTCGGACGTGCGATCGTCCGTGAGCCGAAGGTCTTCCTTCTCGACGAGCCGCTTTCCAACCTCGACGCTAAGCTTCGTGCAGCGATGAGAACCGAGCTTACCAAGATCCATCAGCGTCTCGGTACTACCTTCGTATACGTTACTCACGACCAGGTAGAGGCAATGACGATGGCAACCCGTATCGTTGTTATGAAGGACGGTCTTATCCAGCAGGTCGATACTCCTCAGAACCTTTACGATTACCCTGCTAACACCTTCGTTGCAGGATTTATCGGAACTCCTCAGATGAACTTCATCGACGCTACCCTTAAGAAGGACGGCTCCGATGTTTACGTAGTATTCGGCAAGAACGAGATCAAGCTTCCCGCAGAGAAGGCACAGGATCCCGCGCTCGCTGATTACATCGGCAAGGAAGTTATCGTTGGCGTTCGTCCCGAGTGCCTCAAGGATGAGCCCCTCGCTATCAGCACTATGGCAGATTCCGTTATCGACGCACACGTTGACGTTACCGAGCTTATGGGTGCTGAGATCTACCTCTACGTTTCTACCGACGGTATCGATCCTCAGACTCCTCAGAACCTCATCGCTCGCGTATCTCCCCGTGCAGTTGCAAGAACCGGAGACGATATCAAGCTCGCGATCGACGTTCAGAGACTCCACATCTTCGATAAGAACACCGAAATGTGCATCATTCACTAATAAAAGCCCTAAACTCCGCAGGCAGTTGCCTGCGGAGTTTTTTCATTATTATGCCCGATTACAATTTTGCGGTTGACAAATCGGTTCATATATTATATAATATATGTGTTATGTCATAAGATTATCGGGAAAATAAATTAGCTTACCCGATAGGATGATAACTGCAAGAAAAATCAAAACTCTTTCTTGTAAAAACATAATTATGGAGGAAACACCCATGTTTGAAAAAATCAAAGAGCTTCTCGTTAATGATCTTCAGATCAATCCTGACGACATCAAACCCGAAGCAGAGCTTGTAAACGATCTCGGCATAAACTCTCTTGAGCTTGCTGACCTTATCCTTCTTTGCGAGGAAAAGTACGGCATCGAGATCAAGGATGACGATATCCATAAGTTCATCACCGTAGGCGACGTTGTTGCATATCTCGAAGAAAACAAGTAATAACTAAAAACGATCTTAAGAAAGGAGGTCCGATATGGAGAAACTTGCCGGATTTCTTATTGGCTTGACTCTTGTTTGTTTTGCACTCGTAATTTTGACTATAATAGTTATCATTATAAAGTCAAAGAAGGTAAAGTCAAATATAGAAAAGCTGCTTTCATCAAACGAGCGCGGCAACGACTTCATATATCGCCTCCTCAGAACCACCTTCCCCGCTTCAAAGATCCTGCGCCAGGCGGTCCTTCCGCTTGATAACGGACAGAGAGCGGTTGCAGACCTAATACTCGTTGACTGCGGCGGCGTCTTTATCATACGCGTAAAGAATTTTCCCGGCAAGGTCGATAACTCGAATCGCAGTGTCTGGACCGTTGAAAACTCAAAGGGCGTCGGCGAATTTCCGAATCCGTTTGAGCAGAACAGATACGCTCTCAGCGCCGTAGACGCGATTTTGAAGCGCGAAAAGCTCTATAACGTGCCGAAGCATAACGTTGTAGTCTTTTCACAGAAGAGAACGGCTTTCAAGATACGCTCCGAAAAGCTGACGACAGCTGATAATCTGATCGAAACGCTTAACGACATCAATAAGAACCGTTTTCTCACCGGAAAAGAGGTAAACGCTACGTTGGCAGCAATAAAGAGCCACAGTAATTTTAGGTAAAATAAAAGCCCCAAGATCGGGGCTTTTATTTTTTACTTAAAACGGTCAGGAGCCGATCAATGTCGTATTTAGTGTTGAAGACCGAAACCGATGCACGTACAGCACCGCCCTGCGGCGTATTGAGTGTCCGATGCCCAAGCGGACAGCAGTGATAACCCGAGCGAACGCAAATACCGTTTTCGTCAAGCTGATAGGCAACAGATTCCGACGATCGACCGTCTACGTTAAAAAGCACGGTCCCGCCGCCGTAATTACCGTAAACGGTTATGCCCTTTATAACCGAAAGTCCTTCGATCAGCCGCCTTCCGAGCGCATTTTCAAGGTACTCGATATTAGGGACGGTTATCCGCTTGACTTCCTTTATTCCGGCGCACAAAGCCGCGATAGCCGGCGTCGGAAGCGTTCCTCCCTCAAATCGCTCAGGAAGAAAATCGGGCATAAACGGCTCAAGAGAATTAACGCCGTTCCCGCCGTGAACGAACGGAAGAAGCTCCGACGCGGTCTCGCGATACTTATCGGCAAAAATCGCAAAACCGCTTCCCTGCGTCC
The DNA here is from genome assembly GCA_017621655.1 of Clostridia bacterium. Taxonomy (GTDB): domain Bacteria; phylum Bacillota; class Clostridia; order Oscillospirales; family CAG-272; genus Colimorpha_A. The sequence continues at coordinate 155,577 of JAGASS010000051.1, forward strand.
CGTAAAGCCCCTTGTGACCGGGCGCACAGATCGCATCAGCATAGGTATCACGAAGTGATAAGCTTCTACGTCCTGCGCTCTGCGACGCGTCAATAATAAACGGTATACCGTTATCATGGCAGATCTTCCCTATTCTCTCTACGGGAAGAACCTTTCCGCAGAGATTCGATATATGGTTGCACACAACGAGCGACGGCTTGAAAGCAAGGGCAGACGTAAAAACCGTTATAACCTCGTCATCGCTTCCCGACGCGTCAAAAACCTCATATTCACCGCCATAAGCCACAGGACGATGTACCGCGTTATGCTCAAAATTCGATATAAGAACAAGCCCGTTTTTCCTGCGAAGCGCGTTTATTGCAATGTTAAGCGCATACGTCGCGTTAAGCGTAAAAACAACGTTTTCGGGTTGACCGTCAAACAGCGACGCAATTTCCTCTCGCGTCTCATACACTATCCTCGCCGCCTGACGCGAAAGATAATGTGACGACCGACCGGGATTGCCGCCGTAAAGACGGACTGCGTTATTATATGCGACACTAACGCTTCTCGGCTTCGGAAACGTCGTCGCGGCATTGTCAAGATAGATCATAAGCTTCTCACGTCTGAATACGGCAAGCTTATTTCATTGAGAACCGATAACGCAGCTGCGCGGTTGCGGCAGTCAAGCTGTATTCCGTACGAACAGCCCCGTGAAGAATATTCACCGTCAAGCTTAACTTTTTTAGCCGATATTCCCCTGTTTTTAAGCACGCGCTCGGCGCGAAGCGCATAGGTCTCCGAGCGCATTGTAATAAGACACGTCATTTGTTTTACCGCCTTTTCTTTTATTTTCAGTCTATGCGGTAAAAATTTTTTTGATATTTTTAAATTTCGAGGTCGAGAAAAACGGAGGAAAACAGGCGTCTGAGTGAGAAAACGAGAGATTGAGAATTATAAATTAAAATTTTCAAAAAAAGTTTGAAAAAAGGGTTGACAAAGTATATTCTGCGTGGTATAATTTGCAAGGTAAAAAAATGAATCTAAATTTAAGGAGAAATCAAATGTCCACTTTTATGGCAAAAAAAGAGACTCTTGACCGCAGATGGTACATCATCGACGCTGCAGGCAAGCCTCTTGGAAAAACCGCTGTTGCTGCCGCTACTATTCTCAGAGGCAAGCATCGCCCCGAGTTCACTCCCCACGTTGACTGCGGTGAGTTTGTAATCATCATAAACGCTGACAAGGCAGTTCTTACCGGTAAGAAGCTTGAGCAGAAGTACTACTACCATCATTCCGGTTACGTAGGCGGTCTCAAGGCAGTTCAGTATAAGACTCTTATGGCTACCAAGCCCGAGAAGGCAATGGAGCTCGCTGTTAAGCGTATGCTTCCCGCTAACACCATCGGAAGAAAGAGCATGGCTCGTCTTAAGATCTACAAGGGCGCAAACCACAACCACGAGGCTCAGAAGCCCGTTGAGTTCAACGCTTAATTTACGGAAAGGATGCTAAGAAATATGTATACTAGTGCAAAGCCTTATTTCTACGGAACCGGTAGAAGAAAGAAGTCGGTTGCCCGTGTTCGCATCATGCCCGGAACCGGCGTTATCAATATCAACGGTCAGGACATCGACGAATACTTCGGCCTCGAAACCCTTAAGCTCATCATCAACCAGCCCTTCACTGTTACCGACACTATGGGCAAGTTTGACATCATCTGCCGCGTAAACGGCGGTGGCTTCTCCGGTCAGGCAGGCGCGATCCGCCACGGAGTTGCTAAGGCGCTTCTTCTTGCAGACGCTGCTTACAGACCTGCGCTCAAGAAGGCAGGACTTCTCACTCGTGACCCTCGTATGAAGGAAAGAAAGAAGTACGGACTCAAGGGCGCTCGTCGTGCTCCTCAGTTCTCGAAGAGATAATTATTTTATCGAAAAAATGGCTTGTTTACAAGGTTTTTGCCTTGTTGCAAGCCTTTTTTGATGTCCGTTTGATGTCCGAACGGTCAAAAAACATAAAAAATCAGCGGTTAAGGTGTAAAATCCTCAACCGCTTTTTTGTTGCTTATTGACTTGTTTCAATAAAGTATTTTACAAGGTCAGGCAAAATACCCTGCCGTGATACATCACCGATAAATGATACATCGGTTATCTTTGGCGGTGTCTTGCCGTTGGTGTAAAAGTTCAAAACATCAATAATCTTTAACCGCTCTTTTCTTCCGTCATTGTATGTAATATCAGCCCACACATCACGGAAAAACTCTTTTTCAAGTTCTGTAAGTCTTTTAATTATTGGCTTGTTCATAAGCTATCCTCTCAATTCTGTTCAATATCCTTTGCACATCGTCAAGGCTGTTCCCACTTATTACACGGATAAAGCTTGCATTTGGGCTTGCCTCAAGCTCGTCAACGGTGCATTGCTTTTCCACTCCGTCAAAGTCTGCAAGGATAACAAGCTTATCAGGTACTACCTGTTCAAGTTTTCTCAATCTTTCGATTATGCCCCTCATCGTCTGCCCCCTCGTCATCTCCGAAAATTTCTCTTTCATACATTGAAATATCTTCGATTTCGATTACCTCGTCATTTTCCAATATTTCAAGGCGTTTCAATATATCTTTTCTCATTAGTCGCTCACCTTGATATAAACGCCCTCGCTCTGTTCTACCAACTCATTATATGTATTTTCATAATGGTTATTATGTGCCATTGCCTTTATGGTATCATCTTTCAAACCGTTCTCACTCCAAAATACAAGTCGTTCCAACGGCTCACGGTATGGAATTTCAGAATTTTTCAAACTGTGTGCAAGTGCTATCATCTCAATATTATCTTTACTTGCTCTTTCGTCTGCATATTTGCCAATAATACGGAGCATTGCAACATTTCCCTCAAAATCCTTTGCAAGTGCCTTTATTTCATTATCGGATAAAATACCACTTTTTAACAGTTCGACTGTTGCAAGGTCTAATTTATCGCCTGTAGCTCTGTTATATCTGCCGAATACATCATCAGCTTCAGCAAGGATATTTTCAAAGTCCGTGCTTGCCGTTCTTCTCAATTCTTCAAGAGCGTTTTTGATTTCGCTTTGTTCCGCTTCGTGCTTTGCCCTTGCTTCCTTTTGCATTTGCTGATTGCTCCAACCTCTTGCAACTTCTTTTTTCCATTCTTCCGCATTACGATTGAAAAGCTCGTTTAGTCTTTCATACTCGGCTCTATGTGCCTTGTATTTATCATTGATTTTATCTAAAAATTCCTTAACATTTCTATACTGTGCCATAGTTCAAAATCTCCTTATAATTTAATTATTCATACTTTTTTCAAGTTCTTCAATTCTTGAAATTATGTCTGCCTGTTCGGTGTATTTCAGGCAATTTTGCAATATCAGAGCAGAGGCGTTTAATCGCACCTGTGGAGCGGTGTCCGTATCTTCCATAATGCCTCTGATTGTGTCAACCGCCTTTGTCAATGTAGCCTGTAATGAATTACAAGCCTCATTCAAAACAAGTGAACGCCTGCGGTCATATTCTGCCTTGAATGTTTCATCTGCAAGCCTGTTGTAAATCGTGGTACGGCTTACACCTGAAATTTTCTCGGCTTCCGCTATGCTTCCACACGATAACAGAGCGGTCAAGATGTGTTCGTCTTTCGGTTTCAATTCCATTAAATCACCCCTTATTTTGTGCGATTTTTCGCTGATATGTAAAGATTTTACCTGCTGTTTTGTCATACACTCGCAAGCCTGACGGAATAATCTCTATTTTGATTGTGTCCGTTTCAATGGCTGTATGAGGCTCTGAAACGCCCTCTGAACGCTTTACACGGACAGATCGGAAAGTGTATTCCTGTTCTGCTTCAAGGTCATATACGGTAGTTATTACGCCCTCTCGGACGATTAGAACGCTATCACTTTGATATAGTGTCTTTGGCTCATTATTACAGCCCACAAAGGACAGCAAACAGACAGAAACAAGCAAGAGAAAAGCAACTGTTTGTACACCTTTCAGACGTTTCAGCTTTTCCGCTCTGTCCTTTTTTGATTGTTCAAGATTACATACATAATCAAGAGCTTTTTTGCCTTTGCGGTAGTTTTGATAATACTGCCGTTGATATGCTCTGCGTTTTTCGATCTTGTCAATATCGGTCATTTATTCGCCCTCACTTTCGGATTTCTTCATTTCTTTGATTTGCTTTTTCAGGCGATTGACTTCCTTTCGATATTCGTCCTTTTGATGTTCCAAACGCTGAATTTTTTCGTTAAGTAAATCAATCAACATTGCATTATAATCGGTCATTTTTTATCACCTCGCTAACATTTCAATTTGTTTATTATTCAAAAATTTTCGTTTGCGGATATAGTTCACGGCTTCATCGTATTCAGGGAAATAATGTCCGTTTCCTGCAAACTGTACGCACCATTCAGCATAATCAGGCGGTGAATAGTCTTGTATTCTTTGCAACCACACTATACAGCCCTTATGCGTGCATATTTTCTCTTGTGATAGAATAGTCATCGTTTCACCTTTCTGTCGGTTACAAAGGTTACAAGAGTTACGCATTTTTCCATAGAGGATAAAAACATAAATATATTATTTTATTTTTTGTAGATGCTCCATAGGATTTTACTGTAACGCCTGTAACCTGTAACCGTATATTAAATATGATGGACAAAATTATAATTGCGTTTCGGTAACACTCTCAATCTTTGGGTTTTGCCGTCAATCTTTCGGATTTCTGCGTTATAGCCCATTTTATCAAGCACTTTTCCGATTTGTGCAGAGGAATAGGCTCGGAGTTCATCGGGGTATAACTGCTTAAAATCCGTAACGGTCATATATAACCATTCGATTTTATACCTTGCATTATCGGATTGATTGAGAATGTCCTCAATTTCGTTTTCGCCTTTGAGTTTCTTTTCGTGATTGGCGTTTCTCTCTGCAAGTTGCTTTTGTTCAGCCTGTGTCAATCTAAATCCCTGAATATCATTCAACGCCATTTGCTCGATCTGTTTCCACAGCATAACAGCGTTAAAATCTCGTAAACGGTCAAGGTCTATTTTGTCGATCTGAACGGTCAAGAAACGGCGATTTCCTGTGCTGTCTATCAAAAATTCATCGCTATTACAAGTACCGCAAAGGCTTGTCCTACGTATCGCTCTGATACTGTCCCTGCCGTATGGACGGCGGTACTCGTCAACGGAATTTGTGATAAACGCTTTCAGGCGTTCAATATCGCTTCTGAACGTGCTTTCGATTTCTCCCATTTCAGCTATCCAACAGGACAAGGCTCGAATGTACGTATCTTTATCACGAAAATCCACACAAACGCCCTCTTTGAAAAATTGCGGTTTTAGTGCTAACTTTCGGAAAAGAGAGGTTTTGCCTATTCCTTGTCTGCCTGTGATTACGAGAACGCCGTCTGCTCCGAATGGCTCTGTTTCATCGTTATGTAACAGGGAGATACTTTGCCATAACCATTTTTTAATGAGTGTACGGCTTAATTCGTCATTATCGGCAATATGCAGAATAGAATACAATTCTGAAAGATAGTCCCTGCCGTCATAATCGTATGAGTTCAGCAGTTCAATCACAGGATTATATCTGTTACGGCTTGCAATTATATCAAGGTATGCGGATATGATTTGTATATTGCACCGTTTGAAATTGCCCTGTAATTCACTATACAGAATGGCTGATATATTGGAGTGCAAACGCTCTTGACTTTCGCCCTGCATACCCTCAATATCAATGCTCTGTGTAACATCGTTCAGCCTTACTGTAACGCCGTTTTCGGTCAGGTAGTCGGATAATACTTCGGGTGTAAATAAATCGTCTGTATCGTCTTTTTGAGGCTCTTTGCGTGGTCTGCCTCTGCCTTTGTAATACTCGCCCCCACACAAAGCAATAGCATTTGAAATTGTGGCTTCTCGGTAGTCTGTCCGCTCCCATTTCTGACGGTATAAAGCACTACCCCGAAAAGCTGTGTCAATGGCGTTTATATCGCCTTGTAAATAAAATGCAAGCATATTACAAAGGGCTATATCTGCGGAGCTTTCATCGTTGTTATACGCCGATATATCACCCCTGTCATAAAGAGCAATAAACTTTGTGCCGTTCTTTGCTTTTCGTGCTATGTCAATGATATTTTCGCTCAATCGTTTACCGCCTTTATACATATATTTTTCAAGGAAATATAAAACTTCCTCTGTCTTGTCCGTTATATTCTCGGTGTCAGA